>JAYRXX010000021.1:0-233129 GCA_041917295.1 Elusimicrobiota bacterium | reverse complement strand
GCGGGAAGCGGCGCCGAAAGCCGCGGAGGCCGTGGTCACTCTACCGGTCCTGGACCTTGATGATTTGGTTAGCCGAAAGATCCGTCACCTGATACAATCACCTTCCCCACCAGGGGGATACCATGTACCCGGACGCGCCCATTTACGGGTTCAGCATCCATCCTTCCAATATTGAAAGTGTGCTACAATCTGCGACGAGTTACCCTTGTGTGTATTCCACGTTAACCTAGAGTGATTATCAAATTAGTGGGGGATTAAATGATTAAATCGCTATCTCTATTTTTAGTTGTCTCTTTGTTCATGATCATTTGTGTAAAGGGGGGTGAAATAAAAGGGACCGGCAATAATCAATCTCGATCTAATTTGGCGGGAATCCAAGCTAATAATTCGACCGAAATATTGCCTTTTCCGCTTGAATTGAAACAGAGCGCCATTCTATGGAGCAAATTGAGCAATAATCCAATTACAATTGAAGAGAAGCTGTCAATGTTGGAAAAAAATCTTGGAGCCCTCGATGAATTTACTCGTAAAAAGGTAATGGCCCAGGCTGATAAAGAATTCTTAGATGTGCAAATGGAATTGGAGAAAGCAGAGTCCTTCAAATTTACGATCGTGAAGGAATTGGGAGAGTATGATTTTTCCAGGCAAGGTTTTCCCATTGACCTCCAATCGGACTATGTCCTTGTCGAAATTGGAACTTTCGAGGACCCAGTGACCACTTCCATGGTTGGGGTAGATATGATTATTTATTACGCAAAGACAGATGTCCCTTCGGGTTTAGACTTTATAGAACTGAAGGAAAAAGACGCTGAGAAATTGGCAAAGTCTTTGCAGGAATCTAGGAATATTCAGGTCGAGTTTACAGCCAACGTTAAAAATTGGATACCTTCCCTAACCACCGAGCAAATGTTAGGTAAAAAGAAGAATCGAGGGCTTCTTTTTGAGACTTCCTCGGTTAAAGTTACCCTGGAGTTTGGGAACCAGGTTCTTAAAGTGGTGAAGAGCTCCGCCTTGGCTAATCAACCTAAAGAAATCCAGTAACTCTCATAAAGAATTCTCATTTATTTCTCAGCCACGGCTAGAGAATCAAATAACCCGTTCTAGCCCCCGATCGAGCATCGCTTGATTTAGCCGTCGCTTGTCACTGTTTATCCACCCCCACTCCTTTCGCTCCTCGTGGCTGTAAAATACAAGACCCCCCAGCCGCCCGTTTTAATCTTCTTTACTCGTTCGCAATCTTTTGTTCCCCCTTGGGAATACACATTTGATAAAAGGTACACACGCCCATTCCCAAATAACCATATGGAGATTTAGGTCATTTTCGAGATTGATGTAGAGCATTGATAGTAATGATATTTTTAATCTATGTGCAATAATTGCCAGGTCTTTGGTTTTCAACGAGGGAATGCTAGAATGACCCTGCGGTTAAAATCATTTTATCGCGAGTCGCCTATGCACCCTTCATTTTCCTCTCGTCCTATCCTAAAGAAATCTCTGTCTCTATCCGTTTGCGTAGCCTTGGTGGTTTTGGACCTTGCACCCGTCTTCGCCAGGAACAATGATGATTATCAGTCAAACAATAAATACGGCTCCCAGGTGGGATATTCCGCCCAATCTTTTGAACTGCAAATGCAGAGGATGAATGCGCGGATGCAAAGCTTCAATGCGCCGCCGCTCCATCGGTTTGACACGATTCAATTTACCTCCCCAAAGCTCAACCTCAGTTACCAACCCACAATTCGCTTCCAATATTCGCCTCAGGGGAAACCTGCTGAAATCACCACAAAATCTGTTGTTAAGCTGGACATGACAACTGTCCAAAAGCCCACGTTCACGCAAAACGTGGGGCAGGTATTTATGGGTATTGGTTCCGCCATTACGTCAATGTTTAAGAAAATCGGGGACGGGATCGTGGCCGTCGTCCATCATGTGTTTGGATCGGCCAAGAAAGAAGTCCCTGTGACGACTCCCCAGGTTCAGAATATCATGGGATCATTCAAGAACCTTCAAGAAGTCTCGCCGGGAATATTGGAAACCCAGGGAGGGAAGACCATCGCCCTAGGCCAAACGTGGGAGCCAGGATCAAAGTTCAAAGCGGAGGGGAACAACCTTCGACTGATTGAGGGAACCGCCTATGCCCCAAACCTGGGGGGAATCACGAGGGCAGATGGTGCCGATTTGCCCATTCGATTCGCCGATGATGCCGGCAAAGTCAAACCCGTTGGATTGGATTTCAACCTATTGGTTAAGGAAACGCCGCTAAAGATCCAAGCCCCGGTGAACATTGAGGGGTTTGGGACGATTTCAGCTGGCGATATGACGTTTAAGGGGGCCATCGAAACGCCAGAAGGAACTGTGGGAAAATTCCAATTTAAAGGGGCGAAAGTTCAGCTAGACAACGCCCTGGCCGGGACATTGGTTATGTCCGGCCCGGTCAGCCTAGCCCGTGCGACGTTTGTGGTTAAAGCGGCCATGATGGATTTAAATAGCGCCGTTGTGGAAAAGGGAGACAAACGGGTCTTCATCAGCAGGACCCAAGTCCCTCTCGAAATCAGTGGGATAGAGAAGGAGGTCAACGACCTGGATGCAACGAGTTCCGCCAACTTTTCTAAGATATCGAACGTTGAGCGGGACCTCTCTGCCCGCAGCAACGCGGTAAGCCAATTTTTTAAAACCGTTTCCGAACAAACGGGTTTAGAGGCCACCCTCAATTTTGAGTTCAAAAATGAGTTCAAGAACCTTTCAAAGGAAGCTGGAGACATTCGTCAAGGCAGTCTAAATCTCTCCCAATCCGTTGAAAACATCTCCTACGTCAACGTGAAGGAATCCCTGCAAAATCTCCAACAAAGACAAGAGGTCTTATCTCAAAAGACCAAAGGCCTTGAAGCCCAGGCAGAATCGTTCCGTGAGGTTCAACGTGGTATGCGGGGAGTTACGAACGAACTCGTTTCCATGTTGCCCCAGATCGACGCAGACCGTTTAAGGACTGAAGCCCCCGTCCCCGACCAGGAATTAGCCCATCGGGCGGCCACGTATTTCCCAGACCAGAAAGCCGCCGTGTGCCAACAAACGGACAAAGCGCTCGCGGGAATTAAGAGCCTCGTGAATGTGGGGGCTATGACGCCAGAGGAAGGGGGAAAACTGGGCGCCCAAATGATGGCCATGAGAGACAAGATCCTGGGCGCGGTGCCCAATGACGCGCTCTTCGATCAAAAACGCGCCGTAGGGGACCCGCTCCAAAAGACCTACGACACCAGCAAAAATCTAGTCAATCGCGGTGCGGATGCGGCATTCTTCGGCTGGATGGGAAAAGTGGCCGAGTCTCATCCCACCACGGGTCTGGTTGTGGGAACCGTTGGGTTAAGGGCGGCCCAAACGGCTGACGTGGCCAATAAAGCGATGGGAACCGCAGGTCTGGTTTATTTCGGTGTAACGGCGACGATCACCACAGCGTCCGCGCTCGGCACTGCTTACGTGGCCCAAAACGTGCTGGAATACGTGGGGGTAGACAAAGAAGCCTCAACCGCCTACGCGACCGTGGCAAGTATCCTCGTCGCGGCCAAAGTCGGGAGCAGTGAGAACGTCCAAGCGGCGGAGCGATGGATCCCCAAGGCAATTTTGTCCAAGGCCCAATCCGCTTGGGGTGCCGTTAGGGGTGTTTTTGGTGGCGCCAATGACTTAGTGTTGAACGAAAGGGGTCATCTCGCTATTGGAAAAGAGAGATATTCTTACGATAGCCGCATTGATCGCTTCCGAAATGATAACTCCGGTAGATTCACGGCTCAAAGGGATTTGCCTTATCCCGAGGATGGTGGGTTCGCCCATAGCGTAAGGGTTGAAATTAAACCGGGAAAAATCGTGGATAGATACGGGCCTCCAGTGGGGCGATTCGCCAGCGAGGTTGGGGCGACTGTCTCAGAGAGGGGGTTACCGCCGGGCACTGAGGGTATGGCCTATCACAAATATGAAGTTGTTAGGCCCATGCAAGTTGAAGCTGGTCCAGCAGCCCCCGTTAAAGAGTTTGGGGCCAAAGGGAGGGCAAATCAGTACCGGTTCGACAAACCCATAAGCCGCCTGCTAGAGGAAGGCTATTTGCGAGAGATACGATGAAAAAAGAAAAGTTTGAAACCGTTGACGACAAAATCACAAAGAAAACACGCCTTCCTCGAGATAAGAACATTTTCTATCAGTGTTTGAAATGTGGCGAAATGGTTCCCTCCACACCCAAAGAAAGTATGGGGTGTAAATGTGGAAACGTGTTCATTGATAAAGAATATTTCAGGGCAATCATTGAAGATTATCCTCAAGCCACGGTCATCAAGAGGCTTTGATTTAGGGAATTGACTTAGTTAACGCGGGGGACTATGTCATAAGTCCTGGTCTGTTCGGAGGAATGAACGACGATAGAACGAGTTTATTCCAATGCTGACTTGATGTTCTCAGTTCTCAATGATAAGTCAACCGGGCACAAGTATTTCTGAAAGAGGACTGCCTCCTGGTAATCTTAGAAAGGGCGGAATTACATTTGTCTAAATCGGAGAGCTAAAATCGGGCACACCTTTCATAACCCGTCCAGCCCCTCCCGTCGGCAAAAACCCAGGAGGAGGGATTGAGGTGGTTGTTGGTCAAGGGGGGATTAAACTTCGGAGTTTTTCAGCTGGAAGGCGTAAACCATGACCGAGCATTTTGATTATTATAAAGAGGCAAGATCACTTTCCGAAGCACTAAAACTTGAAGGTGAAAAAAAATGGGCCCAATTGTTAATTGAAAAAATCGAGGCAAGATCAACGGCGACGGAAATCTTAATGGGGTTAAGGTGGGCGTTGCAGGAGTGCCTAAAAAACAGAGATTCCAAGTTGGGTGACATTGAAAAACGCATACTGGGCCTGGTTTCAAGAATTGATGGCGCTTTGAAATAGCCTTCCTTGATGGATTTGGAATTCGACGGGTTTTTAAGGAAAATCAACTGAAGCTGAAAAAGTTTTTAGTCGTGAGGGATGATTACACGGAAAAGGACCGGGTTGAACGAGGGGCTGACTTGTATTATCTATGTGGAAAATGTGGCGAGGCGATTCCGTCGATTCCAGCGTATAATGGTGGGTGCCAATGTGGCAATATTTTTATAGACAAGGATTACTTTCGGCTTGTTGTTGAAGACTATTCGAATTTCAAGGTGGTTCGTGCAGGGGGTTAGGCTGAAAAAAAAGAGGGGAACATGCTCGTAAAAAGGCCGACCGTGAAAATTCAAAGCAACGAGGATCTTAAACTTTATCTTGATAAATTATCGAGAGAATTTGCGTTTGCTGGTGATCATGATAGCGTGAATTTATTGAATCACGCTTCCCAGAATTATATCTCCTCATCCTCGGAATTCTTGGGAGAAACTCGAAATATGTTATCGAAAATTCTTTCCATTCGAAAGGGTAAACTGACCGAACCGGAGATTAATGATTTACGTCAGGTCATTCAAGCAATCGATACCGCCTTTAGGAAGGCAAACGGTTTGCCCGGAAGGTGAGTCTAAGTTTTTCTATTGATGTTGTTCATTTGTCAAAGGAAAAACATCTATCTGAAGCAAGCCTGAGGTCATGATTGGCTTTAAGAGGGGATGGAATATCGGATCTTCCAGGTCCCCCGTGAGTCGTCCTTGGAATGGGTGCTTTCAACTCAAGTTCGAGGAATTTCCACCCCCTTCCTCCCTGTGCTATCGCAGAACCCCACAAACAAAAGAACCCACCCCCAGGCAGGGAGTGGGTCTTTCCTCGCAGTTCGATTCTTAAAAATGGTGTCCCCAAGGGGATTCGAACCCCTGCTACGGCCTTGAAAGGGCCGTGACCTAACCACTAGTCGATGGGGACCTGCGTGCCATGAATGGCACGCGTTAAGGTCGCCTTGCTTTAGCAAGGCCGGGTCCGCAAAGCGGACCTGCGTGCCATGAATGGCACGCGTTAAGGTCGCCTTGCTTTAGCAAGGCCGGGTCCGCAAAGCGGACCTGCGTGCCATGTGGCACGCGGTAAAGAATTTTGGGTCCGGAGGGATTCCCTTCTCCCCCGCGGCTTCGCCGCTCCTCCGAAGGCCGGCCACTTGCCCTTTATCCGCCATTCCCATCCGACAAACTGGGACGGCACCTAGCGGCGCCGCCAAGGCGGCGGGCAAGTTGGCTTCGAATCCTAACGGACCAACATTAAGGAATCAATCAAATTTTGGGTCCGGAGGGATTCGAACCCTCGACCCCTCGCTTAAAAGGCGAATGCTCTACCCCTGAGCTACGGACCCTTCCTGCCTCGACCTCAACTGATCGAAAATGAAACAAATATGGGAATGCTCTTTCTTCCGCCTCTCAAAATACAAGGATGAGGGGCTCCAGTTGTCTATTCTCTACGTCCTCATCCACGCGCCTGAAATCAATTTTTGTTCTGGGAGCACGTTATCCTAGCAATTTTCTTAAAAGAGCGCATCCCCGGAGGGGGTGAAAGCTGGTAATTTGGTACAATGGGCGCCGTTCTTTGGAGGGCGGGATGATTCCCATTTCCCATCAAACAGGTTTAGCGTCCGCGGTTGGGAGCGATTCCAACCGGACGGCAATGGACAGCGCGTTAAAACTTTTGTCGTTTCGCGCCCGAAGCGAAAACGAATTGGCGGATCGCTTGGGCCAAAAAGGTTTTTCGCCCGAAGTGATCACTTCCGTCTTGGGTCGGTTGCGCGAGTTGGGGCTCATCAACGATAAAAATTTGGCCCGGGATTTGGTGGATATTCAACGTCGAAGCGGCCGGGGAGACCATCGGATTCGGCGTGAACTCATTAAACGCGGGGTTCCCGGGGAGGCGGTTGCCCAGGCCATGGCGGAACGCGCGGAAAATGAATCCGACCGCGTTTGGGACTGTCTTCAAAAAAGAGCCCCCCGCGTCAAAGGGTTGGACCGTGACCGCGCCTACCGTCGGTTGCACGCATATTTAATTCGACAAGGGTTCGGCATTGATGAAACAAGCCGAGCCCTAAGACGATTTTTCTCGGGCGAGCCCGAGGAGGGAGACGCACCATGAAAAAAACCTGCGACATCCGTCGTGTCTTAATTTCCGTTTCCAATAAAGAGGGGATTGTGGAATTGGCCCATGGTCTGTCGGAACTGGGCGTGGAAATTTTGTCCACGGGGGGGACTTCCAAAACCCTTCGTCAAGTGGAACTGCGCGTCAAAGACGTGTCCGACCTGACGGGGTTTCCGGAGATTTTAGACGGTCGGGTCAAAACGCTCCATCCCAAAGTGTTCGGTGGTCTGCTGTCTTTGCGCGGCAAACCGTCGCACACGCAAGACATGGAAAAATACGGGATCGAGCCCATCGATATGGTGATCGTGAACCTTTATCCGTTCGAGTCCATCTGCGGCGATACGAGCTTGCCGGAAGAAGAGTTGTTGGAATACATCGACATCGGTGGATCGGCGCTCCTGCGGGCCGCCTCGAAAAATTTCCGCAACGTGGCGCCGCTGGTGGACCCGGAAGACTACGCGTCCGTTTTGGAGGAGTTGAAAGAACGGGGCACCCTTTCAATGACCACGCGGCGCCGGTTGGCGGCCAAAGCGTTTGGGCACACGGCCCATTACGACGCGGTGATCGCGTCGGTGTTCCGGCAAAAAGCCCAGGTGAAAGAGTTTCCGGAAGAAATCGCGCCCAGCTTGCGCAAGAAGGCGGACCTGCGCTACGGTGAAAATCCTCACCAAAAGGCCGCGCTGTATCAGGAATCCGGCACGCGGGCCTGGGGCGTGGTGGGCGCAAAAATTTTGCAGGGAAAGCAGGTGTCGTTCAATAACTACATGGACTGCGACGCGGCGTGGCGGTTGGTGTCTTCGTTCACGAATCCCACGGCGGTGATCATTAAACACAACAATCCTTGCGGGGTGGCGGAATCGGAAACGTTGGCCGAAGCGTTTCGTCAGGCGTACGCGGCGGATTCGTTGTCGGCGTTCGGCGGGGTGGTGGGGTTCAACCGCGCGGTGGACGGCGACACGGCCCAAGAAATGTCCAAACTGTTTTTGGAATGCGTGATCGCCCCGGGGTTTCATCCCGACGCCCGGGAAATATTGGGCAAAAAAGCCAACCTTCGGCTTCTGGAACAGCCGACCCTTTTGGCCGATCCCTACGAGTGGGACATTCGGCGCATCTCCGGTGGATTTTTGGTGCAAGAGCAAGACGCTCCTCGTCCGCTGGAAATGAAAGTGGTGTCGCGGCGGGCACCGTCGCCGGAAGAGCAAATGTCGTTGGCGTTTGCGTGGCAGGTGTCCAAGCACGTTAAGTCCAACGCCATTGTTTTGGCGCGCGGGCGGGTGACGGCGGGAATTGGGGCGGGGCAAATGTCGCGCATCGACTCGCTGAAAGTGGCGAACATGAAACTGGGTGTTCCCTCCATTGGGCCGAAAAAAATCTGGCCGTTGGTGATGGCATCAGACGGGTTTTTCCCGTTCCGTGACACGGTGGACGAAGCGGCCAAAATGGGTGTGTCGGCCATCATACAACCGGGCGGAAGCGTGCGTGACGAGGAAAGCATCACCGCGGCCAACGAACACGGCCTGGCGATGGTCATCACGTCTGTCCGGCATTTCCGTCATTGATCCCTATGAAAACCGGAAACAAAATTCGCGAATCGTTTTTGTCGTATTTTGAGTCAGGCGACCGGTGCCATCGCCGGGTTGCTTCCGACAGCCTGATCCCATCGTCAGATCCGACCCTTCTATTTACGTCGGCGGGGATGGTGCAGTTTAAGCCGTATTTCCTCGGGCAAAAGGTGTTGCCGGGCGGCCGGGCGTGCACGTCGCAAAAATGCCTTCGCACTACCGACATCGAACGGGTCGGATACACGGCGCGCCACCTGACTTTTTTCGAGATGCTTGGAAACTTTTCGTTCGGCGACTACTTTAAAAAAGAGGCCATCGCCTGGGGATGGGACTTTTTAACGAAAGAAATGGGCTTGGACAAAAACCGGCTCATTTCGACGATTTACAAAGAGGACGACGAAGCGCTTGAATTGTGGAAACCGTTTCAGCCCGAATCCCGCATTGTCCGGATGGGGGCCGACACCAATTTTTGGAACATGGGCCCCACGGGCCCGTGCGGACCTTGCTCGGAAATTCTGTTCGATAAAGGCGAAAAGGCCTGCACCTGCGGGGCGGGCCCGTCGTGCCGGCCGGAAAACGACTGCGACCGGTGGATGGAAGTGTGGAACCTGGTGTTTACCCAATTCGACCGTCAAGAAAACGGGGACATTCGTCCTCTTCCCAAAAAGAACATCGATACGGGCATGGGATTGGAACGATTGACGGCGGTGGTTCAGGGGAAATTGACAAATTTTGAAACGGATCTGTTTTTGCCGTATATTGCGAAAACCGAAGAACTGTTGGGCCGGTCCGCCAAGGGACTGACGGGGAAAGAATTGGCCCCGTTTCGACTTATTCCCGACCACGCGCGATCGTCTATTTTTATGATCGGCGACGGTATTCTGCCGACGAACGAGGGGCGCGGTTACGTGCTCCGGCGGCTTATTCGCCGGGCGGTGCGTCACGGGCGCTTGCTGGGGCGCAAAGATCCGTTTTTGTATTTGATCGGCGATGTGGTGGTCAACGAAATGTCGGACGCTTATCCGGAACTGGCGGCCAAACGGCAAAGCCTGCTTTCGATTATTAAGCAAGAGGAAGAACGTTTTCTGGAAACCCTGGAAAGCGGCACGGCCCGGCTCGACGAGATGGTGACGTCGTTAACGTCGGCGGGCAAAAAGTTTATGCCGGGGTCCGACGTTTTTCGGTTGTATGACACCTACGGTTTTCCCCCAGACATGACCCGTGACATTTTGGGGGAACGGGGTTTGACGTTTGATGAAAAAGAGTTTGAATCCGCCCAACGCCAGGCCCAGGAAATGGCCCGCGGGGCTTGGAAAGGGTCCGGCCAAGAAGATGCGGGCGTCTACGCGGCTTTGGCGCGGGACCTGGGGGCGACGGTGTTCAAGGGGTACGACCATTTGGAAACGGTGTCTCTGGTCAAAGCGGTGTTGCGGGACCAAAAAAAGATCGATCGTTTGGCTTGCGGCGCGGAGGGGGAGGTGGTTCTGGCCGAGACGCCGTTTTACCCGGAAGGGGGCGGCCCGGTGGGGGACACCGGAAAAATGGTTTGGTCCGACGGCGAAGCCGAGGTGCTGGATACCCAACGGCCTGTGGAAGGGCTCGTTGTTCATCGGGTCAAAGTGACACGGGGGGAATTAAAGGCGGGGGACAAAGTGAACGCCCGGGTGGACGGATCACGACGGATGGCCATCCAGCGGCATCATACGGCCACGCACCTTTTGCACGCGGCGCTTCGTCGTGTGTTGGGAACCCACGTCAGCCAGGCCGGTTCGGTGGTGACGCCGGACAAACTTCGGTTTGATTACACGCACACGGGCACGCCCAGCGCGGTTGAAATGCGCGCCATCGAAGACGACGCCAACGGCAACGTTCTGGCGGACATCGGACGTCCGGAACAAACGCCGGAAATGTCGTTGGTGGAGGCGCAAAAAGCCGGGGCCATGGCGTTTTTTGGGGACAAGTACGGCGACAAGGTCCGCGTGGTGAAGTTCGGCGACGCCACGACGGAAGTGTGCGGGGGCGTCCATGTGTTGCGCACGGGCGAGGTGGGGCTCATAAAAATCACCGCCGAATCGTCGATCGGGGCGGGGGTGAGACGGATTGAGGCGGTGGCGGGCCTGCGTGCGCTGGACTATGTTCGAACCATGGAAGGGGCCTTGGGTCAAGTCGCCGAGAAGTTGAAATCGTCTCCCCACGAAATTGGGACGCGAATCGATAAGGTTTTGCAACGGCAAAAACAGCTGGAAAAGGAAATGGACGATCTTCGGGTGAAAGCGGCCCAGGGGGGCGGCGGAGCCACGGGATCTTCGGCCCACGAGGTGGGGGGCGTCCGTTGGGTGGTTCAAGCTGTTGCGGGGTTGGACGAAAAGGCGTTGCGGTCCTTGTCGGATAAATTGAAAGAAAAAAATCCGGGCGCGGGCGTGATGGTCGCTACGGGGAACTCGGACAAATCCGCGTTTGTTGTGGCCCTTGCCCCGGAATTGGTAAAAGCGGGATGGAACGCGGGTAAAATTGCCCAATCGTTGGCCGGAAAAGTGGAAGGACGCGGAGGGGGTCGGCCGGATTTCGCTCAAGGGGGCGGGAAAGCCCTGGACCCACTGGCCAAAATTTTCGAGGACCTGCCGACGATCTTAAAGAAATAGTAGAATCAAGGCCGGAACGCAGTATTTCAGATATATGTGCCTGTAGCTCAATTGCGACTGAGGCGAGGGAGCCGAAGAAGTGGTTGAGTGACGCTAGTCACGAAACCAGATAGAGATATATGTGCCTGTAGCTCAATTGCGACTGAGGCGAGGGAGCCGAAGAAGTGGTTGAGTGACGCTAGTCACGAAACCAGATAGAGATATATGTGCCTGTAGCTCAATTGGATAGAGCGTTGGCCTCCGGAGCCAAAGGCTGAGGGTTCAAGTCCCCCCAGGCACGATTTTTGGAAAAGCAAGAGGAGCCTGTGTGGACCCGGCCCCGCTAAAGCGGGGCGTGCCAAACGTGTGCCTAAATGGCACACGGCACCCCCCAGGCACGATTTTTGGAAAAGCAAGAGGAGCCTGTGTGGACCCGGCCCCGCTAAAGCGGGGCGTGCCAAACGTGTGCCTAAATGGCACACGGAACCTTCGCGCCGAGACGTCGCTCAGGTCCAGGGCGCAGAGCGCCCGCAAAATGTGCCATTCACGGCACATTTTGCCCCCAGGCACGATTTTTTTCAGAAATAGCGGGACTTGAAGGCGGCTTTACATATTGTCGTTCGTTTTATCCCACCAAGGAAAAATTGATTGTCCTTCTTTTCAAAATTCGTTAAATTGGTGTTTGATGAAATTTGATCTCAACAAGGATACTCTCCTAACAAGGTGAACAACCGATGATTCAAATCAAAAAGCGATCGAAAAAACAATTTGCGGGGATGTTTCTTGCCCTTTGCGGGGTGGCGGTGGGGGGATCGGTTGAATCGTCCACGGGTTATTCCCTTCAGTCAGACCGGGAAACGTATGCCCACGACGCATTGGTGGAATTGATTCTTCGGCCCTCGAGCGACGGGGCGCGGGAAACGTTGCGTAAGTCCACTTCTCCCGTCACCGCTTGGGTGGAACGGGACGGCCGCCCGGTGGTCACGGTGGGCGAACTGGAAAAAATGCGCCTTGTTTTTAACAAAGACACCGGAGATTGGCGTGCCCGTTGGCCGGTTCCCTGGAACGCGCTCGACGGCGATTACCAACTTCGGTTGGCCACAGCGTCTTTTCCGGCGCCGGCGGGGGCGATTGAGACAGGATCGTTCCGTGTTGTGTCCCGATCTTTCGAACCGGTTCCGGCGGGGTTTGGCGTGCTCACCTTGGAGGGATTGGGATCTCTCCAGCGGTTTGTGGGCCCCAACGGCGGCGCGCCCCACGTGGGCGCCATGGCCGAATGGGCGGAATTTATTGGGGCCGACGCGGTCTTGATCCAGGGGGCCGAGTCCAGCGGCCATTCCAAAAAGTTGTCTTCCGAGTTTCCCTGGCAGATGCGGCCCGCGGAACCCGTCTCGGCCTTGGCCAAGGCCTGCCATGAGCGCGGGGTTAAGTTGGGAATTTATGTGCTTTCGTTTATGGTGGGCGGCCCGGCGGAATTTTCGCCCGACTACGCCTACGGGTGGCACCACGAAAACGGAAAACCCATTTATGGACTTGACCGTCCGGTCCGGCGGGGCATTTCGATCCGGGACGAAAAACGGCCCGCGGACATAGTCAAAGTCCTTGACCGTTGGGCCGCGGTGGACGGCGTGGACTTTTTAGGGCTCGACTACATTCGTCCCGTTTTCGGCGGCAACGAGTTGGTGGACGACTTTGTTAACGAAATGCCGGGGGTTCAAAAACCCCAAGGCTACGACCAGTGGAGCAAAGAACAGCGCATGTCCTGGATTGCCCGGGGCCGATACATCGCCCCCACCGCGGCCCTGCGCAACGAACCCAAATTTAAAACAACGGACCAATGGTTTTGGTATCGGGCCCACCGCACGGCGGGCGTGGTCCGAAAAATTGTTGAGGGGTTCGGCGGCAAAAAGCCCCTGTGGGCTTTCACGTTGTCGTGGCAAAAGGGATGGGAACACGGCCAAGACCCGGCCATGATGCGCGACGCGGGCATCGATATGAACGGGATCATGCTTTACGAGGCCGACGGCGCCCAATACAGCGGACTGCTTCGCCAATGGAACGGATACACCCGCGACGCCCCGTTTAATTTGGTGGTGGGCAACACGTTCGATTGGCGATTGCACCAAAGGACACTCAACCCGTCCGGACCGGAAGAAATGGTTCGACGGACCCTGGCGGCGGTGGACCGGTTTCAAAACGGGCGGCCGGTGCGGGGAATATTTATGCACGATTTGGCCCGGGGTTTGCGCGGCGTGTTGGGTCCCTACCCGCCCAAAGAATGGTTTTTGGCCGCGGGCAGTGCCATGACCCGTGTGCGCGAAATTCATGGGCGGCAACCTTTTCGCGTGACGTTCACGGTCCCGGTCGAAACGACGTCGGGCGCCGCGCTCACGGGGTCTGTGGCATTAAACGAGAAGGCCGCGGACGGGCCGGTTTCGGTTCAGCTCTATTCTTCGTCCGACGTCGAACTGTCCGCTACAACGTTTGAATTAACGGGCGACAAGCCCACAGCCGAATTCACGTTTCGCTGGAAACCCAACGATCGGTCGGCGGCCCGGGGCAACCGAGCGTTTGTGGCGGCCCGGTCCGTTCGTCCGTCACGGCCCAAGGAAAAATGCGCCATCCATATGACGTATGTTCAAGGGCATAAACCCTCGCCCGCGGTGGCGGAATTGCCAACCGCCGCAACCCCGCCGGCATCAACGGACAACAATAAATGACGACGCCTTCAACCTTTCGTGTCCGCGGATGGATTTTTCTGGGCACTTACCTGGCGTTGTTGATGCTGGCCTTGTGGCGATCCGGTGGTCCAAGTACGACGGATTCGGCGCCGGGTAAGACGCTGTTGTCGGATCGGTCCAAAGGTCGGGTCCCAACCGACGGCGCCATTGCGGTACTGGATATTCAAGGCACAATTTCCTTGTCCGGCGGCGGGTTTGGCTCGTCGGGCGACGCGGACGGCGTTTTGCGGCGGTTGAGGGACCTGCGGGACAACAAAGAGGTCAAAGCAGTCATCTTGCGCATCAACTCTCCCGGCGGAACCGTTGCGTCGGTCCAGGAAATCCATGACGCCGTCCTCCGTTTGCAAGCCGCGGGGAAAAAAGTGGTCGCGTCGTTTCAAGACGTGGCCGCCTCGGGCGGGTACTACATTGCCGCGCCGGCCGATCGGATCGTGGCCAATCCGGGGTCCATTGTGGGATCGATCGGGGTGGTCTTTCACCTCATGAACTACGAGGATCTCGCCAAGAAAGTCGGTGTTCGGTCGGACGTGATCAAGTCGGGGAATTTAAAAGATATGGGCTCTCCGTTTCGGCCCCTGTCGGACAAAGAGCGGCGGGTGTTTGAAGGGCTGGTTCAAAGCGCTTACGGGCAATTTTTGACCGCCGTCTCCGAGGGCCGTCGAATGCCTTTGGAAAAACTTTATCCGTTGGCCGATGGCCGCGTGTTCACCGGCGAGCAGGCCCGGGCGGAAGGGCTGGTGGACGTGTTGGGCGGGTTCGACCGGGCTGTGGACGAAGCCAAACAGGTGGCCGGCATCCATTCCGCGAAACCTCGTTTGATTATCGACGAAAATCCGTTCGGTAAAATTGTTCAGTTATTGAAAGGAGCGGCCTCGGGGCCCTGGGGCCGGTTGGCCCGCTGGGCCCAGCCCCGGGCCTCGTTGGACTATGTCTGGGAATAACAGTCCCGCCTCGTCGGACACCCTGGCCTTGTTGGGTCAGCTCACGTCCGATCCAGTCCCCGCGCTGGAGCGCATTATTGAAAAACCCCACATCGGGTCGGGTTTTCTTGTCGTTGCCCTGGCTGTTTTAGGCCAGACCTTGACCACGTCGTTCGGCTGGGACAACGGCGTGGCCGACCTGTTAAAACAAGCGGGGGGACATTTTACCGGCCACCTGCTCAAATGGGCTGGCCCGGTCGTTTTGCTCCATTTTTTTTCGTTGATGTCCGGTAAAAAAGGTTCCCTGGGCGCTTTCCTGGCGCTGACCGGGTGGTCGTATGTGGTGTTCTGGCCCGCTCTGGCCCTGCGCCTGTTTGCGGGCGATCCAACGCCTGCGTCGTTTGTAATTACCCTGACGCTCAACACGCTTTTTAACACCGCCTTTATCCTGATCGGTTGGTGGGGACTCCAGCGGGTGTATGGTTGGACGAAAATTCAGTCGGCCGTTATTCTTTTGGGATCAGCGGGGGTGTTGGGGCTGATCCGCTTTTTTTCTAAGGGATAGGCTTTCTTTCTCCCATGGCTTCCACGGACGACGACCTCTACGCTTATCAACGTGACGAATTGATGGCTCTTCTGGACCGCCTGTCGCGATCCAACGAGCCGTTGATCGTGCATGGAATTCAGCGGATGACCTCTGACGACGCGACCCGCCTAAAACACAAAATTCGGCAAGGCAGTTTTTTTTCGGACCGAGAAAAAAAAGCGCTGAACGAAGCCGGGTTCAACGTTCAATCCCTTTTTCCAAACTTATAATGGACACCGTCATGGAAGGCATTCAATCGGTTTTGGCCAAACATTTTGGGCGGCGGTATTGCGTGCTTACCAACCGGGGCACCACGGCCTTAACGGCCGCTCTGCATGGGCTGAACCGGCCGGGGGCCCGGGCCCTGTTCCCGGCGGTAATGTGCTCGATCCCGGTTTATTCCGCCGGGTTTGCTGGGTGGCGGGCCGGTTTTGCCGATGTCAATTTAGGCGACGCCAATTTTGATTTAAACGCGGTGGAGCAGGAACTGAAAAGGGGCGACGTGGGTGCGGTGGTTCCCGTTCACATGTTCGGAAAACCCGACGACATGGACGCCCTGGAGGCCTTGGGGCGGCGGTATGGGGCCGATGTGGTGGAAGACGTGGCCTTGTCCATGGGCGCCCGGCAAAACGGAAAACCCGCGGGATCTTTCGGCCGGGTTTCGTGTCTTAGTTTTGTGCGCAAAATGTTGCCGTTGGAAATGGGCGGAGCCGTGTTAACGGACGACCCGGAAGTGGCCACGCGGGCCCAAAATTTTGTGGACCGATTGCCGGCGGAAGATCCCGCCCGCCGGGACGAAATTTCGGCCGCCATGAAAGCCTTTCATTCGTTGACCGGCTATGTGGCGTGCGGGGGGTGGGCGCGGCGAGATCTTCTGGCCCCGTTTGAAAAAGAATTTCGGCGGTTGTTGTTGGCCTCCACCGGACCCGGGGATTGGGCCGGCTCGATTATTCTTGACGAGTTGGAAAAGTTGCCCGACATTCTTCAGGCCCGTCGGGCCCGGGCGGAAGTATATGAAAACGCGTTGGGCGAGGGGGGCACGATTGTTGCCCTGGATCGAACCGGGTCCAGTTTGTTCGCCTACCCCGTGCGGCTCCGGGGTCTGGCGGTGGAAGATTTCCTGGCATTTTCGGCAAATCAAGGGTATACTTTTAAGCGCATCGCGTATCCCGACGTTCACGGGATCTTTGCGCCGGGGGGGGCGTTCCCCAACGCCGAAACCGTGGAACGGGAAGTCATGGGGTTGCCTTTGGACGACGACCAGCCGGTGTCGGCTTTTTGGGAATACGCGGACGATTTTCGCCGGGCCGTGGAGAGCTATGCAATCAGCGCGCCGACCCGGCACCCTGTGAACATTCAGGGAAAACTGGAATTACGATTAGGGGGTATCTCGTGAAAACAGCGGATAAAGTGTGGACGATGGCGGTGGCGGTGAGTTTGTTGGGATTGTCGGCGTGCAAAAAAAAAGCTGACGGAACAGCCGGATCCCAAACGCCTCCTACCCAAACGGCCGGAGCGGGAGAGACGACAAACGAACAGCGCGATTTGAACATGGAAGAAATCCAAAAAGAAATTCAAAAACAGCAAGACCGCTCGGTCGAGATGGCCCAACAACAGCAACGCATGGTCCAACAGCAACTTCAGATGCAACAGGCCCAAAACCAGGCGGTGCAAAACGCGCAAAATGCGCAACGCAACACTCAGCAGGCTATTAACGCGGCCAACCAGGCTCGCCAATCCCAGAAGAAATAATTTCTCTCAAGGAGAAACGCCATGGATAATGGAACAGACAAATTCGACAGCCAAAAACTGGTGACGTTGGTGGGATACTTTGCCACGCCGTTTGCCTTATTTTTGGGGTGCATGGCGGTGGCGTTCACAAACAACGAGGGGTGGGAAAAAACGTTGTCTTTGGGTCTGCTGGGGTTCGCGGCCTTTTTTAACAGCGTGTTCCCGCGCTTTCTTCGCCAACAGTCCGTGACGGACAAGAGCAAAAACGTCAAGTTTCGTCTTTACATGAACTTGGTGGTGAACAGCGTGGTTGTGTATTTGTTGGGCGACGAGTTTCGGCCGTTGTGGATGTTGTTGGCGCTGACGCCCATCGCCACGGCGATCTATGGAAACCGAGCCCGCACATTGACCAACGCGCTCACCGCGTCGGTGTTATTGATCGTGATCCAAGCGGTGCGGGGCGGAGCGAGCGCAACGGACTGGGCCCAGCTGGCGGTGGAAATCGCGTTCATCGTTTTGATTAGTTTGCTTGTGAACGGGGTTTCGTCGATGGCCGCCCATCCCGAAAAATCCGTTCAAATTCCGCGCTAAACGGAATGGAAGACGGTCTGCCCAGCGCCCAGCTGGATTTATTTCCTCAGCCGCAACAGAACAAGATCACGCGCATCATTAAGCGTGACGGGCGCTTGGTGGCGTTTAACCAGCTCAAGATTACAAACGCCATCTATCGGGCGGCGGCGTCCTTGGGCGGGCGCGACCGGGACCGCGCCGCGGCCCTGGCCAACCAGGTGGTGGATCGGATCAACGCGTCGTTTCCCTACGGTTCCACCCCGTCGGTGGAAGAAATCCAAGATTTTGTCGAAAAAGTGCTGGTCGACAACGGCCACGCCAAAACGGCGAAAGCGTTTATTCTTTACCGCCACGAACGCGCCCGCACCCGGGAACAAAAACCCGAAGTTACTTCGGTTCAAGACAACATCCCTTACAAAGTGCTGTGGCGGGTGCTCACCTGGAACGTCGACCACGGCTGTCACACGGTCGAAGGCCTGAACGAAACGCTCAAATCCGGCGGATGGAAAAAGCTGATCCGCGACGCCGAGCGGGCCTATCACGACGAAATCCACCACGTGGCCGGCGTGATCACAAAACGGTTGCCGGACTTGCGGCTTGTGATTGTCGCGGGGCCGTCCAGTTCGGGAAAAACCACCACCACCACAAAAATCAGTGAACGGCTCAAAGAACGAGGCCACAGTTTTGTGTTGCTCAATTTAGACAACTATTTCAAGGATCTCGTCCACCAGCCCAAAGACGAATACGGCGATTACGATTTTGAAATGCCCGCGGCGTTGGACCTGGACTTGATCAATGAACATTTGGGAAGCTTGTTGGATGGAAAACCGATCCAGATGCCCATCTACAATTTTAAAACGGGCGCCCGGGAAAAAGAAACCCGGCCGTTTCGTCTCAAAGACAAAGAGATCCTCTTGATCGACAGTTTGCACGGCCTTTTTGACGGCATGACGCGAAGCATCGCGCCCGAAAACACTTTTCGATTTTACATCGAGGCCCTCTGCCAAATCAAAGACGCGGACGGGGAGTTTGTGCGTTGGGCGGATTTGCGCCTGATGCGGCGCATGGTTCGCGACAGTTGGCACCGCAGTTACGATCCGGCGATGACCGTGGGCCATTGGCACTACGTTCGCAAAAGCGAGTTGCGCTACATTGTGCCCTACATCCAGTCGGTGGATTACATTTTTAACGGGTCGCTTCCGTATGAATTGCCGTATCACCGCGCGCGCCTGTTGCCGTTGCTTCCCGAAATCGCGGCCCGTTACCGCGGTGATCCCAAAAAGGTGGACGCCCACCAGCGGGCCCAACGGTTGGAACGGTTGTTGGCGTCGATCGCGCCCGATGCCCCGGAGGCGGACGTGCCGCCCAACTCCCTGTTTCGCGAGTTTATCGGCGGCGGTGTTTATCATTATTAAAGGGATGTAGTAGAATAATCCCACCACCGCCCGCGGTGGTGATTGATTCCCAGGGAGGAAACCCATGCTCGGAAAAAAATCGAACCTCAAGAAGAAACGCGTGACATCTCCCAAATCAACGGGCACATCCAAAACGTTTGGCCGCACGTCGGTGCGGGAACCGGCGGCGGTTGAAATCTACCGGGCCTCTTCGGCCGCACCAAAAATATCAGAAATGGCGAATGTCCCCGAAGGGAACGTCACCGAAGGGACGAACGTTCCCGGGAAACATTATGTGGGGTTGGATTTTCCTCAAGTGGGCGAAATTTTGACCAGCGCCCATTACGCCATTCGCATTTCCACCAGCGCCACGGAAGGCGTTCACATTTCGATTGACGGCAAAGAGTGGCAACCCTGCCGTGAGTCGGTTGGATTTTGGTGGTACGATTGGAGCGGGTTCAGCGCTGGGGTGCACACGGTGGTGGCGCGTATTTCGGTCGGCAAGCGGTATTTGAAATCCAAACCCCGCACATTCACCGCGCTGGTCTGATGTTGTGCGGGAGACCCAGTGAAAAAAAATGATTTGGTAGCCCGTGTGTCCCGGCAGTCGAACGTGGGGCGCGCCGAAACGGCCCGGGTCTCGAAAGCGCTGGTGGCGGGGATCCGGGAGGCCCTTAAAAACGGGGACAAGGTGTCTTTGTCGGGGCTGGGCACGTTCAAAATCAAAGCGCGCAAAGCCCGCGTGGGCCGCAACCCCCAAACCGGCGCCGTCATCTCGATCCCCGCGGGCCGGAAAATATCATTTAAACCCAGTCTCTCGTTTAAAAAATTAGCTAAAGGCTGAACGTGTCGTCTGGCCCGACCGAAAAGGTGGCTGTGGCCGGGTTGTGTCGTATGGCGGCACGGATTCTGGGGAGTGTTGGGGTTTTGGCGGGCCTAATAGGGGCGTGGGATCTCACGTTCGGCGAGCCTGAGGCCCAGTTTTTTTCAGCTGTTCCGTGGGCGATTGTTTCAAAGGCGGCGTGGTTGAGGTTCGGGCTGTTTGAAGTCGCCTTTGGCCTGGCCTGCCTGGGATTGGGACGGGCTGTGTGGATTTTTTCCCGCCGGTTGCCCGAGTTTAAAGACCGTTCTGTTTCTTAAATTGGAAAGGCGTCCCGATGAGTCTCATCGGGGACACTACGTTGTGATCGAGGTTTTTTATGGTTGAATGTTCGCAAAAGCTGGATCAGCTTCCGCCGTATATTTTTACCCGGATCAAAGCCTTGGCGGCCGAAGCCCACCGCCAACGGTTGGACGTAATCGATTTGGGGATGGGCAACCCGGACCTGCCGGCGCCGTCCCACGTGATTGATCGGTTGGTGGACACGGTGCGCAACCATCCGCGCACGCACCGCTATCCCCAAGCCAAAGGCATGCCCAAATTCCGCAAGGCGGTCACCAACTACATGCGCCGCCGCTTCGACGTGCCCCTCAACCCCGACGATAACGTGCTGGCTCTGATTGGGTCGAAGGAAGGCATTGCCCATTTATGCCAGGCCTATTTGGATCCGGGGGACTTTGCTTTGGTTCCGGTGCCCAGTTATCCGGTCCATTCCAACGGCGTAATCTTAGCGGGCGGACGGATCCATTACATGCCGTTGACGCCAGAAAACGGGTATTTGCCCGATTACAGCAAAATCCCGGCGGCGGTGTTGAAACGGGCGAAAATCATGTTCTTGTGTTATCCCAACAATCCCACCGCCGCGGTGGTGGACGACCCGGCCTTTTTTAAAGAAACGGTCAAGTTTGCCCAAAAAAACGATATTCTCGTGGCCTACGACAACCCGTATTGCGAAATCACCTTCGACGGATACGAAGCGCCCAGCTTTTTGTCCACGCCAGGAGCCGAAGACGTGGCGTTGGAGTTCCACAGTTTTTCGAAGACATACAACATGGCCGGATGGCGGATTGGGTGGGCGTGCGGCAAAAAGTCCCTTCTGGCGCCGCTGGAAAAATACAAGGCGTTCGTGGACTATGGCGTACCCACCTTTCTTCAGTTAGCGGCCGTCGCGGCTCTGGACGGGCCCCAGGATTGCGTGAAACAAATGGTGGCCACGTATCAAAAGCGGCGTAATTATTTTGTGGGCGAACTGAACAAAATGGGGTGGGCGGTTCCCCTTCCGCGGGCCACCATGTACGTGTGGGCGCCTCTTCCCGACAGCTGGAAAGCCAAGGGGTCTTTGGCGTTTGCCGAACAGCTGGTGAAAGAAACGGGCGTGGTGGTGACCCCCGGCATCGGGTTCGGTCCGGAAGCCGAAGGGTATGTGCGCATGGCGCTCGTGACCCATGACGATCGGTTTTACGACGCGGCCCTGCGGATTCGGAAATTCCTGCGCAAAGACAAATCGTCAAAAACATCGAAGTCAATTTCAAAATGAAAAACGGCGCTGTCCAAATCGGGTTGGTGGGTTGCGGGGTGGTGGGCAACGGGGTGGTGCGCATTTTGCAGAAGAATTTGGCGTTGCTGGAAGCCAAAGCGGGCACCCCGTTTCAGTTGGCCTGGGTCGCCAGCCGACGCAAAAAACCCCTTCCTCCCATCGGGGGCGTTCGCCCCCTTTTTACAAAAAACTGGCGGGATGTGGTTTCAGACCCGGACGTGGACATCGTTGTGGAATTGATTGGGGGGGAAGAGCCGGCTCGAACCGTCATTCTCACGGCCTTGAAAGCGGGCAAGCAGGTGGCGACGGCCAACAAGGCCGTGTTGGCCCGCCATTGGGAAGAAATTTTTACGACGGCCCAAGCGGTGAGGGGGCTTGTGTATTTCGAAGCGGCGGTGGGGGGCGGCATTCCGGTGGTGCAGGGGCTTAACGAAGGATTGGCGGCCAACCGGATTCAGAGGTTGTACGGGATCGTTAACGGAACAACCAACTATATTTTGACCCGGATGACGGAAGAGGGGTTACGTTTTTCGGCGGCGCTCAAAGCGGCGCAGGCGGCGGGGTTCGCCGAGGCGGACCCGTCATCCGACATCGAGGGGGTGGACGCGGCGCACAAACTGGCGATCCTTTCCTCCTTGGCAACCGGCGGATGGGTTAAGGTGGACGATGTCCATCGCGAAGGATTGACGAACGTGGATTTGTGGGACATCCGGTTTGCGCGACGGCGGTTGGGGTTGGCGGCCAAATTTTTGGCTTTGGCCGATTTCAACGGGGACGAAGTGTATGCCCGGGTTCACACCACATTGATTCCCGAAAACCATCCATTTGTTCCGGTTCGCAACGAATACAACGCCGCGGTGATCCACGGCGACGCGGTGGGCGATGTGATGTTTTACGGCAAAGGGGCGGGGGCGATGCCGTCGGCCAGCGCGGTGGTGTCGGACGTGATGTATCTGGCGCGCCAGGTGGCGGGGGGAATGGCGGGCCGGTTGCCCTACGCGACGTTCGACGGCAAAAAGAAACTCAAAATCGCTTCGCCGGAAAAGAAAGTTCTGCGCCATTACCTTCGGTTCAGCGCCGCCGACCGGCCTGGTGTCATGGCCTCGGTCACGCAATTGCTCAGCAAACACGGCATTTCCATTTCTTCCGTGCATCAAGAAGACAATCCCCTCACCGATTCCACGGTGGTTAAAAAGTTTGTTCCCATCGTGATCGTCACCCACGAGGCGTCGGAAGGGGCCGTCCAGTCGGCCATGAAAGAATCCCGCCGTGTTCGCGGCCTCTCCCGTTCCCCCGTTCATTTACGGATCGAATCGTTGGGCTAAAGAAGGGATTGACAACTTGTCGATTGTCTGTTAAATAAGGAGAACTATGGCTCACGCACATTCCCCGGTTCCACCCAAAAACGACTCGTTTCAATCCCCGCGAATCAAGCGCCGCATTGTGCTCATTAAACGCGGCATGCAAATGAAGTTTGTTCTCCTGGTCAGCGTTTTTGTTTTCATCGCCATCACGGCCATCGGGTTGGACTTTTATTTCCATTTCGGGCGCGAAGTCCAAAATTTCATGGACCCGAGCCTGTACGAACTCTTTAAGTCCGACAGTTATATTTTTCTTTTGAAATTGGCCCTTTACATGGTGGGCGTTGTGATTTTTGCCGTGTTGGCGTCGCACAAATTGGCCGGGCCCATTTACCGATTTGAGCGGTCCGCTCGAGCCGTGGCGTCGGGGGATCTCACGCACCGGGTTCGGTTGCGGGTGGGCGACGAACTCGAAGAGTTTCGGGACGAATTTAATGGCATGATCGAATCCCTCCAACGGCTGGTTTCCCAAGACGCCCACGTGGCCATGCGGGTTTCGAAACAGTTGGCCGATTTGGTCAACGAACGCCACTCCGGCGCCGATCTCCATCACCGCCTCGAACAAATCAAGTCCGACGTGGACCACCTCCACAAAGGCTTCAAACTCTAAAAACATTCGTCTCCGCCTTTTCTTCGTTGCGTCCCTATCTGTTACGCCGTCCCGTCATCCTCGTCGTGTGTTTGGGATCCTTGGCGTTGGCGGCCCTGTCGTTTTGGGAACCGTTCGCTTATTCGAAAGAGCCGTTGGCCGGGGTTGTGGGGCGTCCCGTGTTAATGATTGGGCGAATTCAAGGATACCCGTCCGCCACGAAGAGCGGCGACACCTTTCTTTTAAAAACCCGGTTTATTCGCTTCCCGAACGGAGAAGGAACACACGCGAGCCATCTTGTTCGGGTTTTTCGCCAGCGGCCTTCTGTTTGCGGGGCGTGGGGCGACGAGGTTTCGGTGTGGGGCATTGCGGGGGAATCGCGGATTCGGTCGGGTATGAACGTGGCGGCGACGCTGTTTGTCCCGGAAGGAAAAAGTTACCTTTTAAAACGATTGTCTTCCGCCCATCCGCTCCGATGGGCCTCCGCTCTTCGGGCCCGTTTTCATCACGCTTTTGAAACGCATCTGCCGCCCTTGCAGGCCCAACTGATGAAGGGCGTCTTGCTGGGCGATCGGCCGCAGGGGATGGAGTCGTTGGCGGAGGCTTTTCGGCGTAGCGGGCTTTACCACCTCCTGGTGGCGTCGGGGTCCAACGTGGGATTCGCAGTGGGGGTGTGGTTGGTTTTATCCCGGTGGGTGTTGTGGTGGCCGCGCCGGGGCGCGTTGGCGGGCGTGCCCGTCGCGGCGTTTTTGTACGCCGCCATGGCCGGCGGAGACCCGCCGGTTTTGCGGGCGGCGGTGATGGCTTCGTTTTTGGCCATGGGGGCGTTGTTCCATCGCTGGGATCGGCCGGAACAATCGTTGTTTTTTTCCGCGGGCCTTTTGTTGGCGTTGGATCCCACCCGCCTTTTTCAGGCCGGATTTCAAATGTCTTACGTGGCCACGTTGGCCCTTGTCACCGTTTGGCGGATCCGCCGGTCTTCCGATGAGGCCGACCGCCCTCTCCATTTCGGTCGGACGCTGTGGTTTCGAATCCGTCGATGGGTTCAAGACCTATTCGTAACAAGTTTGGCGGCCCAATTGGCGTTGGCTCCGCTCCTTCTCTATTATTTCGGTGTATTTTCGTGGGTGGGAATCGGGGCCAACATGGTGGCGGTTCCCTTGTCGGGACTGTGTTTGTGGTCAGGCGCGGTGTTGGCGTTTTTGGACAGCGCGTGGCCCTGGGCCGCGTCGATCTGGGCGGTGCCCACCCAGTGGGGAGCGGAGGCTCTTGTGGCATGGGCCAGGCTGTGGGCCAAAATACCGGGCGCCCAGCTGTATTGGCCGATCAATGGGCCCCAAACCGTGGCCTTGTTCGTTGGAATGGGCGGGGTGTTTGCGGCGCTCACTTGCAGATGGAAGCGAATTTCGATCCCCTTGCTTGGAACCGTGACGGCCGCCGCGGTGTGGGCGTTAAACTCTCCCCATCCTCAAACGGTATGGACCATCCAGTGGCGCGGCGGACGCAACCCGTCGGTTCAGGTTCAAACGGAATCGGAAAAAACGGTGTTCGAAAAAAAACAGGATTTGATTGGACGGGGCCAAGATCAACGGCGAATTTATTGGGACGAAGGGCCCCCTTCTCCTGGAGCAATTCCTTCGTCGGCCGGAACGCTCCGCTGGGAACTTATTTCTCCGGAAGGGGGACCGGGGTTTGGGGTGTTGCTTTCGAACGAAACCGCCCGGGTTTTTCTCAACTTTGGGTTGTCGCCGCGCCAACAAACGGACGCGTCCGTGCGCGGGGTGGGCCCGGTGGACGGCGTGTCGTGGGCCAGCGGGAAGGGCGGGCCCCCCACCGACGATCTGCTGGCGATCCTTCGCCCCCGCTGGATTGTGCCGTTGACCCGGGCGTCTCGGTCGGTTCGGCGGTCTGGAGCGAAAGTGGTTTCTCCAACGCCGGAAGGTCTGATCTGGCAACTGGACGACGCCGGCGGCAGGTTTGCGGCGCCGAAAAATTGGTAGGATGTGGCCGTGACAAAAATAGCGATGGGCGTGGACATTGTCGAGGTACGCCGAGTCGGCCGTTTGGTTAAAAACCCGCGGTTTGTGGACCGGGTTTTTTCGGCGCGGGAAGTGGCCTATTGCCGGGACAAAAAAAACGCCGCCCAACATTTCGCTGTTCGGTTCGCCGCCAAAGAAGCGGTGTACAAAGCCCTGGGCCGTCCGGGCGTGGCGCACAAGGATATTTCGGTCAAAAACGATCCGTCGGGAAAACCCCGGGTGGAACTGTCTTCGTCGCTTAAAAAATTCGAGTCCCGTCTCAGCCTCACGCTGTCGCACACGGCGGAATACGCGGTGGCGGTGGCTTTGTATCAGGGGGAGTCGGGCCGTCGGCCCGGCCGCTCCGCCGCAATGGGGAGAAAATGATGCGCTCCTGGCTTCCCGCCCGTGCGCCCGACGCCCACAAATACGATTTCGGGCACGTCCTTGTTTTGGGCGGGTCGCGGGGCCTGATGGGCGCGCCGCGGTTGGCGGCGTTGGGGGCGTTGCGGGGCGGAGCCGGTTTGGTGACTCTCGGCGTGCCGGACCGTTTGGAGTCGATTGCTGCCCAGGGGCCCTGGGAAGCCATGACCCTGCCGTTGCCGGCGGGGCCTGGCGGTTTGTCGTCGTCGGCCCTGTCCACGGTGCGCGACTATGTGGAAAAAAAACGCGTGACGGCCGTGGCGTTGGGGCCTGGAATGGGCCAGGAAAAAGAGACCGGCCTTTTTGTGCGAAGATATTTGGCCGGCATGTCCATTCCCACCGTGATTGATGCCGACGGTCTTAACGCGTTGGCCCGGTTGGGCCCGATCGACACGGAATGCCCGTTGATCCTGACGCCCCACGCCGGGGAAATGGCCCGGTTGTTGGGAATGACAGCGGACGCGGTTCAAAAGGATCGCGTCGCCGCTGTTCGCACCGCGGCGCGGCGATATAAAGCCGTGGTGGCGCTCAAGGGACACAAGACTCTGGTGTCTGACGGGGACCAAATCTACGTGAACAAAACCGGGTCCCCCGCCATGGCCACGGCGGGGATGGGCGACGTGTTAACGGGCTTGATGGCGGCCTTGGTTGCCCAAGTGGACGCCGACAGTCTTCCTGAACGCCTGTGGCGCGCCACGGTCCTGGGCGTCTTCCTGCACGGCCGCGCCGGCCAATCCGCCGCTCGCCAAAATAATTCCATTTCCGTCCTCGCCACCGACCTCCCTTTGGGGGACGGAGTATAATTATTCACTTGCGGCCAGCGAAATTAATTGATTTGGAATCCGCTTTCAAAAAATAGGTTCAACCCGGATTTTGCATTAGGACGCGGCATTCGACGAAGGATGCCGTACTTTTTCTTCCTCAAAAAGTTCGTCCGATGTCCCTGCATCGACCTCACTTTTTTCGTCGAAAAAGTCCCGGCCTACTTCGTCTCGGCGCACACGCCTAATGCAAAGTCCGGGTTCAAAGGTTTAGTAGGTCAAGAAATCATCCGACGTGGAGTTTCATTTTTCCGTTTGTTCCATAAACATCTGTTCTTTTGCCTCGGATTATCATCCTGTTTCCCCGATGTTTCTTGGAATTTGGTACAATTACGGCCACTTCATGGGACTCAAAAGAGACCGAAATTTCGAACGTCTTTCGTCGGCGGGATGGGTCCGTCGGGGGGGGCGTTTTTTCTTTTGTAGACGCGGTGGCTCGCGATGAACGATCGCGAGGCGTTGGCCGCCGCTGTTTCTCTCCGTCGTGCCATTCACCAACATCCGGAACTGGGCCATCTTGAGTTTGAAACCACGGCCCGTGTGGCCCGTTTCCTGAAACAGGGCGGGGTTCCTTTTCAGCGTCACAAACCCACGGGGTTGGTTGGACACTTGGAGAAAGGACGGGGCCCCTGTGTGGCGTTTCGCGCCGACATGGACGCGCTTCCGCTTCAAGAAACATCCGCGTTGCCCTATGCGTCCCGCCGGCCGGGGGTGATGCACGCCTGCGGCCACGACGCGCACACGGCCATGCTGGCCGTGGCCGCGGTTCAACTTAAAGAGCGCGGACTTAAACATTCAGGCACGCTCAAATTTTTGTTTCAACCCAATGAAGAAGGCTCCGGCGGAGCGCGCCAGCTGTTGGCCCAGGGAGCGTTCCAATCGCCGACGGTGGACGCCGTATTTGGAATTCACGTGAACCCCCGGTTGCCGGCGGGAACACTGGGTTTTAAAGCGGGCCCGCTGATGGCGGCGGTGGACCGGTTCACCCTCACGGTTCGGGGCGAAGGGGGACACGGAGCTTATCCCCATGAAGGACGCGACGCGGTGGTCCTGGCGGCCCAGATTGTTTCATCGCTTCAATCCGTCGTGGCCCGCCGGGTGGACCCGGTGGAACCCTCCGTTCTCACGGTGGGAACCATTCAAGGGGGCGAACGATTTAATATTTTGGCGTCCACGGTGACAATGACGGGCACCGTTCGAACTTTGTCGGAACAGTGGCATCGCCGCATGCCCCGGTTGATCGCCGAAGTGTCTCGTGGCGTGGCGCGGGCCCATGGGGGCCGAGTGGAATTGCGTTACGAGGCGCTCAGCAACCCCGTTATTAACGAGCCCGCCATGACGGCGTTGGCCCGCTCGGTGGCGGCGGAAACCGTGGGGGCCCGTCGGGTGGTGGATTTGGATCGGCCCTCCATGGGGGGGGAAGATTTTTCCGAGTATCTCGACCGAGCGCCGGGGTGTTTTGTTTATTTGGGAACCGGAGCGGGTCCTCGGACCCGGCGGCCGTGGCATCACGCGTCGTTTGTTTTACACGAACCGTCCATGGGCGTGGGGGTCCGATTTTTTACGGCGTTGGCGGACCGGGCCTTGGCCCATCTATCCCGCGGGAGAGGCTGATTTGTCAAAGGGCGGTGCCCGCACGATGGGCCGCGTGGGCGAATGGGGGTTGTTAAAATCACTGTTGCCGCGGCTGTCTAAGGGACTTTCAAAAAACGTTCTGGTGGGGCCCGGCGACGACGCGGCGCTGGTTCGGATCGGCGGAGAAGTTGTGGCGATCACCACCGATATGCTGGTGGAAGGGGTCCATTTTCGGTCGGAGTGGGGAACCGGGGCCGATCTGGGACACAAGACCTTGGCGGTTAATTTATCCGATTTGGCCGCAATGGGTGATGTGGAACCCACGGTGGGGGTGTTGTCGGCGGGGCTTCCCGCGTCGACGCCGGTGGCCTACGTGGGGGACTTTTACCGGGGATTTTCCCGGTTGGCCCGGCGGCATGGGTTCGAGCTGGTGGGCGGGGACACGGTTCGGTCGGACCGAATGACATTTTCGTTGACGGTGTTGGGTCGCGTGCGGGGCCGGGTGTTCAAACGGTCCGGGGCCCGGGTGGGGGATGCCCTGATGGTAACGGGAACGCTGGGCGATGCAGGGGCCGGCTTGGCCCTTTTGGATAGACCGTCGTTCACAGTTCCGGGCGTTGGCAAGAAGAAAGGGCGATCGTCTCTGAACGGCCCCGAGCGGCGGTTCTTGGTGAGCCGGTTGTTGCGTCCCACGCCGCGGTTGGAATGGGCCCGCCGGTTGGCCCGGACCGGTGCGGTGACGGCGTGTCTGGACTCGTCCGATGGGTTCTGGAAAAGCGTGACCCTTTTGAGCGATTCGTCCCGTGTCGGCGTGGAGGTGTATGCGGAGCGTCTTCCCCTTTCTCCGGCCTTGTGCCGGTGGGCGGGCGACCGGGCTGTGGGGATGTCGTTGGCGGGTGGAGAAGATTACGAACTGGTTTTCACGGCGCGTCGGGAATCGGCGCGTCGAATCGAATCGATGGGTTTTGCCCGCGTGGTTGGATCGATCGTTCCTGCCGCGCGGGGAGTCAAGGCCTATCAGAACGGTCGTCCCAGGGAGGTTCCTTCTGTCTTCGAACATTTTAACGGTTAAAAAAGCGCCCTCGCTCTCACGCGAAACGGCGAGCGAGGCGGAAACGATGGCGTTGGCCCGGGAGGTGGGGGCTCTGTTGCGTCCGTCCGACTGGGTGGCGTTGGTGGGCGAATTGGGCGCGGGCAAAACGGTGTTCGTCAAGGGGCTGGGCGAAGCGCTCCATTTGGAGGGCGCGCCGCGCAGTCCCACGTTTGCCATTGTTCAGGTTCATCGTCCGAAGAAGGGGGGCATTCCGCTTCGACACGTGGACCTTTACCGGTTGGCTCCAACGGAAATCCCCGCTTTGGAATGGGAAGAGTTGCATGAAGACACGGGTGTGACGGTGGTGGAATGGGCGGAAAAGTGCCAATACCTGTGGCCGACCCAATGTTTGCCCATTCGCATTTCGCATCAAGGCAACGACGTCCGGCTGGTGGAATTTTACGTGGCGGGTTCCCGGTCGGAAGAAATCATACGGCGGCTCAAGGGGACCAAATGAAAATTTTAGGGATTGAAACCACGGGGTCGCACATGGGCGCGTGTTTGTGGGACGATTTTCGCGTGCGGGCGGACAAATCGTTCATCGACGGATCCGGGGCCACACGGTCGCCGCGGTTGATGGCGGCGTTGGACGGGGTGTTCAGTAAGGCGTCGTTCGGGCCCCACGAGTTGGACGCGTTGGCGGTGGACATTGGCCCGGGCCGATTCACGGGGATTCGTCTGGGCGTTTCGGCGGCGCGGACGTTGGCCCAAACCCTGCAAAAGCCGTTGGTCGAAATGACCAGCCTGGAAGTGTTGGCCGCGGAAGGGTCGGGGTGGCAGACGGGCAAATCGTTCGTGTGGAACTTTTCCGAGGACATGGTGTGCGTGTTGATGGACGCGTTGCGCGGGGACGTGTATATGGCGGTGTGGCGGTTCCATAAACTCACGGAAAAAAGCCGTCGGGGCGTGCCGTCGGGCCGGTCGTATCACACGTTCAGCCACCACTTTAAACTGGTTCACGCGCCGACGTTGTTTGCGTTCGACCGGTTTCTCCACTTTTTTCAAAGCTGTTTTCAGGCGCAATCCCTGTTGTTTGTGGGATCGGCGGCGGCGCGGTATAAGAAAGAGTTGGCGAAAGCGTTCGGGTCGCGGGCGCGGTTTCGGCCCGACGTGCTGGACCCGAAACCCCATTGGGTGGCGGCGTTGGGGTCGGAAAAGTTTTTCCGCCGGGAAATTAAATCGTTCACGCAAGTTCGGCCGTTGTATCTTCGCCCATCCTACGCCGAGGAAAACGCGTCCAAGATCCCGGCGTATCCCAACCCCGTTTTATCCCAACGGTAGGCGTGGACAGCGTTTTGGCCATCTGGTAGAATGTCGTTTCCGACGATGCTGGAGCAAGGGGCAAGATCATGAGAGGGAGCGCGTTGATTCGTTACGTTTTTCTCCTGTGTTGCTGGGGAGCCGCCGGCCCGCTGGGGGCGGTGGATATCCCAATCAAGCGGGGCGGCGCCGTGGATTCTCCCGTCGGGTTTGTGGACATGGACCGGATTTATCGGGAATATCCGGAAACCAAAAAAGCCCGGGAAGATTACCGCAAGGAGGTCCTTCGTCATAAGGGCGAGTTGTCGGACCGAGAGCGGGCGCTGGACGATTTAAAAGGCGAGATCGATGTGATCAAGTCCCGGATGGCGGCAGCGGCTGTTCCGACGGGAGAGTCGACTTTGCCGGAGGCGGGGGTGTCGTCTGGGACGCCCGTGGCCCCGCCTCTTGGGAATTCCGAAACGGAACAATCCCTTGGTTCAACCAGTTCGGGTGGAGAATCTTCTGAACAGTCCCCGACTGCAACGGAGCCCGTTCTTTCGACCGGGACGAATGCTGCCCCCGGGACGAATGCTCCCCCTGGGACGAATGTCCCAAAAACGCCGGACATGTTTGCTCTTCCGAAAGGGGCCTTGGACAAAGACATCACTCCGGAAGAATTGGCCAAACGGGAAGCTCTTCTTGTTAAACGCCAAGCGGAACTGGAAGAAGCGAAAGCCAGTTCAGCCCAGGCTCTTAAAAAATTAGAAACGGAAATGTCGAAAAAGGTTTTGGGCCGTTTGTATAAGGCATTGGTGGACCTGGCCCAGGAAAAAGGCATTCGGTTGGTGGTGGACAAATCAGCCATTTTGTATGGGCAAGACGCGATTGATCTCACCGACGCCCTTCACCGGCGCGTGCGCGGCCTGCCCGCCGAGGGGAACTAATTTTATGAACAAGACGTTGGCGGAGCTGGCCGAGCGGACGGGCGGAACATGCCGTGGGGAAGGATCCACACGGTTGACCGGCGCGGCGGGGTTAGGCGAGGCGGGGCCCGGGGACATTTCATTTTTGGCGAACAAAAAATACGCCAACCAATTGGCCACGAGCCGGGCTGGCGCGGTGATTGTGAGCCCGGACGTGGAGACGGGGACGCGGCCGGCGTTGGTTCACCCCCACCCGTCCTTAGCCTGGGCGAAAATATTGGAGCTGTTGGACGGTGAGCGAACACGGCGTCCGACGGGGGTTCATCCCACGGCGGTGATTGCGCCCACGGCGAAGCTGGGAAAAAACGTGACCGTGGGCGCCCACGCGGTGGTGGAAGACGGCGCGGTGATCGGGGACAATTGTGTTTTGTATGCCCAGGTGTATGTGGGGTTTGATGTGGCGATGGGATCGGATTGTTTGGTTTACCCCCACGTCACGATCCGCGAGCGGACGACCATCGGGTCGCGGTGCATTTTTCAGCCCGGGGTGGTGATCGGGGGCGACGGGTTTGGGTTCACGCCGGCCCAGGGGCGGAATTACAAAATTCCCCAAGTGGGTACGGTGGTGATTGAGGACGATGTGGAAATTCAGGCCAACACCACCATTGATCGTGGCGCTGTGGGCGTGACGCGGATCGGGCGGGGGACAAAAATTGACAATTTGGTCCAAGTGGCCCACGGTGTTGAGTTCGGGTCGGACGGCCTGGTGGCGGCGTTGACGGGGATAGCGGGGTCAACCAAAATCGGTCATCACGTTACGTTGGCGGCCCAGGTCGGGGTGGTCGGCCACATTGAGATCGGCGACAACGTGGTGGCGGGCGCGCGCGCTGGCATTTCGCACTCGCTCAAACCCAACCAGGTGGTGTGGGGGGCCCCGGCGCAACCGATCCAAGACGAAATCAAATTGTTGGCGGCCCTTCGTCGGGTGCCGAAACTGTTGGCCGAATTCAAGCAGTTAAGGAAAAATCCATCGTGAAAATTTTAACCACCGGGGAACCTCAGCGGACACTGGCCAAAGAAGCGGTTTATAAAGGCGTGGGTTTGCACACGGGCAACAAATGCCAGTTGGTGTTTAAGCCGGCTCCCGCGGACCACGGCGTTGTTTTTGTGCGGGTGGACTTGCCGGGCCGGCCCCGATTGCCGGCCCATCACAGCATCGTGTCCAGCGTGATTCGCGGGACCACGCTCAGTTTGGACGGCGAAAAAAATCACGAGGCGCGGGTTCACACGGTGGAACACGTGCTTTCGGCGTTGTACGGATTGGGCATCGACAACATGGAAATCGAGGTGAACGCCAACGAACCGCCGGTGGCGGACGGCAGCGCGGCGCCATTTTTGGACGTTTTGGAGAAGGCGGGGGTTCGGGATTTAGATAAACCGCGCCGATTTTTCCAACCGGACGCGCTGGAATATCGGGCGGGGGAAACTTTTTATGAAGTTCAACCCGCGGACGAATTGACCTTGGAAACGATGATTTCGTTCAAGCACCCGTTCATTGGGGATCAAACGGTTGAATTTACGTTGGGAGCGGGCCGATTCCGGTCAGACATTTCACGGGCGCGGACGTTTTGTTTTGATTACGAGGTGGAAGCCCTGAAACGCCAAGGGTTGGCCCGGGGCGGGTCGTTGGACAACGCGGTGGTGGTGGGAATGGACCGGATCCACAACAAAGAAAAAGTGTTGCGGTATCCCGACGAATTTGTGCGGCACAAAACCCTGGATCTGTTGGGCGATTTGTTTTTGTTGGGCATGCCCCTGATGGCGCGGATCAAGGCCTATCGGGTGGGCCACGGCCACAACGTCAACCTGGTAAAACAGTTGGCCGCCCAGATGACGGGCCAAGGGGTTCCAGTGCCGACTTCTGTTTCTTCCTCGTATTAATTTTTTCAACTCACAATCGGAGGTATTTCCCATGGATGCAACGGTTCCCCGCAAATTAACCGCTTTGGATGTCATGAAAGCGATTCCGCACCGGTATCCGATTCTCATGATTGACACGGCGGAGATCGTCGAGGTCGACAAAAAAATCACGGGATTTAAGTCCGTGTCCGGCAACGAACCCTTTTTCCAGGGGCACTTTCCGGGGCGGCCGATCATGCCCGGCGTGTTGATCGTGGAAGCCATGGCGCAAACGGCGTGCGTGCTGTTTTTAGAAAAACCGGAAAACAAGAACAAGCTGGCGTTTTTCATGGGCATCGACAAAGTGAAATTTCGCAAACCGGTGGTTCCCGGCGACCGGCTGGAGCTGAAAGTGGAAATTATCCGACCCGGCCGAATGGGAAAAGCAAAAGGCGAAGCTTTTGTGGACGGCGCGCTGGTGACGGAAGCGGAATTTATGTTCGCCATTGTGGACAAGGAACCCGGATCGTGAGCGGTGAATCGACGCGGGTCCATCCCACGGCCATTGTCCATTCCTCGGCAAAGTTGGGGGTGGGGGTGGAGATTGGTCCGTTTGCGGTGATCGGTCCGGAGGTGGAGTTGGGGGATCGGTGTTACGTGGGGCCCCACTCGGTGGTGGAATACGCCACGGTGGGGGCGGAATGCCGGTTTCCGGCGCACGCGTTCATTGGGACAGAACCCCAGGACCTCAAATTTAAGGGCGAAAAAACCCGGGTTGAAGTGGGATCGAAAACCACGGTCCGGGAATGCGCCACGTTGCATCGGGGCACGTCGGCGGCGGGTGTGACGAAGGTGGGTTCGAACTGTTTGATCATGGCGTATGCCCACGTGGCCCACGACTGTGTGTTGGCCGACAACGTGATATTGGCCAACGGGGCCACGTTGGCGGGGCACGTGGTGGTGGGGCCCGGGGCGTTTTTCGGCGGGTTGTCGGCCATTCACCAGTTTGCGCGGGTTGGAACGGGCGCGATGATCGGCGGGGGGGCCATGGTGCCCAACGATGTGGTGCCGTTTTGTTTGGTTCAAGGGGACCGGGCCAAAATCCGGGGTCTAAACATTGTGGGACTGCGCCGCCGGGGATTAAGCCGGGAAAATTTGGCGGGACTCAAAGAGGCATACCAGACGTTGTTTTTTTCCGGCCTGGGATTGGCCGAGGCCATCGCAAAAATAGAAGCGGGCCCCCGGTTTAACGAGTTGGACGTTTTCTTGGAATTCCTGCGCGGGTCGTCGGGCCGAGGCCTCTGCCGTCCTCCGGCGGACTTCGACGCTGAGAGCACGGACGAGTAACAGTCCATGTCCACGTTGGGCCTGATCGCCGGCAACGGGCAGTTCCCGATTTTGGTGGCGCGGGAAGCCCGCCGCCAGGGCCGCACGGTGGCGGCCTTGGGCATCGAAGGGGAAACCGATCCGTCCTTGGCCCAAGAAGTGTCCGTGTTCCATTGGATGAAACTGGGCCAAATCAAGCGCGCCATCGAGATGTTAAAAGAGGCCGGGGCCGACGAAGCGGTGATGGCCGGCCAGGTCAAGCACGTGTCCATTTTTGACCTTCGCCATCTGGACACCTTGGCGATCAAGCTGATGGCCACGCTTCCCAACAAAAAAACCGACACGCTGTTGGGCGCGGTGGCGGACGCGTTCGGAAAAGAAGGCATTCGATTTCAATCGTCGGTGGCGTACTTGGCGGACCACTTGGCGCCGGAAGGGCCCCTGACGCCGGCGCGGCCGACCCGGGACCAACAACGGGACGTGGCTTTTGGTTTCCGGACGGCCAAAGCCATTGCCGGTTTGGATTTGGGCCAAACGGTGTGCGTGAAAGACCAGGCGGTTTTGGCGATCGAAGCCATTGAGGGGACCGACGCGTGCATTCGACGGGCGGGCACCTTTGCGCCGGGTTTTACGGTGGCGAAAGTGGCCAAACCGCGGCAAGATCTGCGGTTCGATGTTCCGGTGGTGGGGATAAAAACGCTGGAAGCTCTTCAATCGGCAAAGGCCGGGGTTCTGGCGGTGGAAGCCAAGAAAACGCTGTTTTTTGATAAAGACGAATTTCTGAAGGGCGCCCGCGAGATGGGCTTGGTTGTGATGGGGGTGACCGAGTGAGTTTTTTTCGAAAAAGTCTGACGGTGGTCGAGGCTCCTTGCCCGGAATCAGAACGGGTTTCGGTCGGCGTTGTGGGCGTGGGCCAGATGGGGCGGCACCACGCGCGGATTTTGAGCGGGTTGGGGCAGGCTCGGCTGGTGGGCATTGCCGATTTGAACCTGGACAAAGCGCGGGCGTTGGGGGCGGAACACGGGGTTGCCGCGTTTCGCTCGGCGGACGAGTTTCCTCCGGAGACAAAGGCGGTGGTGATTGCCGCGCCCACCCCGGCGCACCACGCGCTGGCCCGGTCGTTTTTGACCCGAGGGTGGCACTGCTTCGTTGAAAAACCGTTGACGGAACGGGTGGACGACGCGGAAGAAATCATTGCGTTGGCCCGGGAAAAAAACCGAGTGTTGCAGGTGGGCCACATTGAACGGTTCAACCCCGCGGTGGCGGAAATGGCCCGGCAAGCCAAGGAACCGTTGTTCATTGAAGCGTCGCGGTTGGGTCCCTACGATCCCCGTGTGTCCAACGTGAGCGTGGTGTTGGACCTCATGATTCACGACATCGACATTGTGTTGGCATTGGCCCAAGACAAGGTGGTGCGGTTGGACGCGGTAGGCGGGCGGGTGTTGTCGAGCCAGGAAGACATTGTGAAAGCCACGTTGTTTTTTTCGCGGGGGTGCCGGGCGGATTTGTCGGCCAGCCGGGTCAGTTTGAAAAAGTTCCGCAAAATTCGGGTGTTTCAAAAAGACGCCTACATGTCTTTGGACTATTCCGAGCGAAGCCTCAAAATTTATCGAAAAAAAAGGGACCCGCTCACCAGTTTGTTGGACGTCAAAATTGAACGGCCCCGTTTGGAAAAAATTGATCCGTTGGAAACCGAATTGCGCCATTTCCTTCAGTGCGTGCGGGAAGGCAAACCGCCCTTGGTGGGAGGCTCCCACGGACGGGACGCCCTGGAACTGGCGTTGGAGATCCGCAAATCCATGCGCCTGCATTCGCTGTGAAGAAACGGATTTTGTTTGTGGCGGGGGACCCTTCGGGCGACGAGCACGCGGCGCGGGTGGCGGCGGAAACCAAGGCGAGGGGGGCGGAGATCCTGGCGGCGGGCGGGCCGGCCTTGCGGGCCGTGGCGGACCGGTGGTTGGGCGATGTGGTGTCCCAGGGGGTCATGGGATTTTGGGAACCGATTAAAAAGATCCCGTTTTTTTTAAACGTGCTCAATCGGGTGATACTCCCGGCCATGCGGGAATGGGAACCTCAGGTTGTGGTGCCAACGGATTTTTATGGGTTTAACCGGTATGTCGCTCGGTCGGCCAAAGAAGCGGGACGTCGGGTTTGTTATTTAATCAGTCCTCAAGTATGGGCCAGCCGGCCGGGCCGGGTCCAAACGTTGAAGAGGTTTGTGAACCGAATGCTCGTGATTTTTCCGTTTGAAGAGAACCTGTATCGCGACGCGGGGGTTCCTGTAACGTTTGTGGGACATCCGCTGTTGGACATCTTGCCCGACGTGCCCGCGTCCGCCCCGTCGAACGTGGAGCCCCGGGTGGGTTTGTTGCCGGGCAGTCGGCCCAGCGAAGTGCGGCGGCTTCTGCCGGTGTTTTTGGAAACGGCGGGCCGGATGCCGGCGGGGACGCGGTTTGTGCTGTTTGCGGCGCCGACGTTGTCCAACGCTTTTTACGACAAATTTCTGGCGGGGCGGCGGCCCGGCAAACACCTGCTGGAGGTGGTTCGCGACGAAAATTATTCGATCCGCCGGGGTTTGGACATGGCGTTGGCCTGTTCCGGCACGGCCACGCTGGAAAACGCGTTGCTGGGAATCCCCACGGTGGTGGCGTACAAAACCAGTTGGCCCACGTATTTGTTGGCCCGGGCGTTGGTGAAGGTGCCGTATATCGCGATGCCCAATATTTTAGCGAGGAAACGTTTAATGCCCGAACACATTCAAATGAGGGCTCGGCCGGACGAACTGGCGGACGCGCTCGGGGCTCTTTGGAAAGACGGGTCTGCGCGCAACGTGATGCGCGGAGAATTGTTGGCGTTGCGCGGCCAACTGGGCGGGCCGGGCGCGGCCCGGCGGGCCGCCGAAGCGATTTTGGGAGAAGCCGCGTGAGCGCGATCACCCAAATGCCGTTGCGGTCGGGCCTGGTTCAAGAAAGCGGCCGACCGTCGGTTTCGTCGTGGTCGATCGCGCGGCGATTGATCCCCTATTTCAAGCCGCACAAAGCGCGGTTGACGGTGTCCCTGCTGGCGATGGCGGGCACGGCGATGTTGACGGCGGGCGCCATGTGGATTTTAAAACAAGTCATCGACCGGGCCTTGATGTCGGGGGATTTGGGCACGTTGCGCGACGTTGTTTTTTTACTGATTGCGATGTATTTTTTGAAAGCGGCGCTGTCGTATGTGCACGACTTTATGACCGCCTACATCGGCAACGCCATTGTCCGTCGTCTGCGCGATGAGGCTTACGGCAACATCCATTCGTTGTCCATGGACTTTTACACGGCGGTGGATTCCGCCCGGGTTATCGCCCGGCTGACCAACGACGGCCAACTGGTTCAAAACGCGCTCACCAAGATCCCCGTCATGATCGTGCGCGACGGACTCACTGTGATCGGGTTAACAGGTTTCCTTTTTTATCTCCATTGGAAGTTCGCCTTGATCGCGTTCACCTTGTTGCCAATCTCCGGGATTTTGATCGCTCGGTTCGGAAAAAGCTTGCGTAAAACCTCTCGGCTGGGCCAAGCCAAAATGTCGGATTTGTATACGCTTATTCAGGAAACCATTGTCGGCGCGCCGGTGGTTAAGGCGTTTCAGCGGGAAGATTACGAACGCGACCGGTTTCGCCGGGAAAACGCCACGTATTTCGGCATCTACATGAAAAACGCCCGGGTGGAATCGTTGTCGAGCCCGGTCATGGAAATGGTGGGCGCGGTGGGAATGGGTGTTATCCTTTGGTTCGGGGGCAAAGACGTGGTGAACCACGTGTGGACCACGGGCGCCTTTTTCGCGTTCATCGGAAGCGCCCTGTCCCTTTACCAACCGGTCAAAAATTTTTCCCGGTCCAACGCCACGTTGCAACAGGCCTTTTCGGGAGCCGAACGGATTTTTCAAATCATGGACGAGCGGCCCACAGTTAAGGAAAAAGTCGGCGCGAAGGCGTTGCCGCCTTTTGCGGGGAAGATCGAGTTTGACAACGTTTCCTTCTCCTATCGACCGGACCGGCCGGTGCTTCAGGGGGTGCGCTTCCAGGTGAACCGGGGAGAGGTGGTGGCCCTGGTGGGTCCGTCGGGGTCGGGGAAAACGACGCTGTCGTCGTTGCTGATGCGGTTTTACGACGTTCAAGGGGGCGCGGTGCGCATTGACGGGCATGATATACGGGACGTGTCGTTTCACAGTTTGCGCGGCCAAATCGGGTTGGTGACCCAAGAGACACTGCTGTTTAACGACACGATCCGTGCCAACATCGGTTATGCACGGGCGGGGGCGACGGACCAAGAGATCATTGCCGCGGCCCAAGCGGCCAACGCCTGGGAATTTATTCAAGACAAACCCCAAGGGCTCGACACGATGATCGGCGAGCGGGGATTGCTTTTGTCCGGGGGCCAAAAACAGCGGTTGGCCATTGCGCGGGCGATCCTAAAAAATCCGCCGATTTTGGTGTTGGACGAAGCCACCAGCTCATTGGACGCCCAGTCGGAGCGGTTGGTGCAAGAGGCGGTGGAACGGTTAATGAAAAACCGCACGGTGATCGTCATCGCCCACCGGCTGGCCACGGTAAAAAACGCCCACCGCATCGTGGTCATGGAACACGGCCGGGTGGCGGAGAGCGGCACCCACGCGGAGCTGTTGACGGCCAACGGCATCTACCGCCACCTCTACGAACTTCAAATATTGGAGAAATGATGGGCCCCTTTTCTTTTTCGGTGTTGGCGGTGGTGGCCACGGTTTTGGGCGGATTTCTGATCCTGCGCCGTCAGAAATGGGCCGAGCGCAACCTGTGGCGGGTGCTGGCGTTTGGCAGCGGCGTGTTGTTGGCCATGACATTTCTTCATTTGCTTCCGGAAGCCTGGAGCGTGAACGCCCGGGTGACCGGCGTGGCGGTGGTGACGGCCATGGTCCTTTTGTTGGCGGCCGAACAGTTTACGGTGGTGCACGCGTGCGGCGAAGTGGGAGAACATTGCACGGTTCACCGCGTGGGCTATCCGGCGCTGGCGGCGTTGTTCGTCCACAGTTTGGCCGACGGGCTGGCCATTGCGTTTTCGTTTCGTTCGTCGGAACCGTTGGGGACGGCCGTGGGCGTGGCGGTGATCGCCCACAAATGTTCGGATGGCATGACGTTGTCGACGTTGTTTTTGGATTCCGGCCACTCCCGCCCCAAAACGGCGGGGCTGGTGGGGCTGTTGGCTTTGGCGACCCCGCTGGGCGTGATGTTGGGTTTGTCCACGGGGCCGTGGGCCAGCGGAACGGTGTTGGCGGCTCTGTTGGGGTTGGCGGCGGGGGGATTTATTTATATCAGCATGGCGGACATTTTGCCGCGCATTCACAAAAGCCGGGATTTGTGGTGCTGGGTTTTGATCGTGGCGGGCGTGGCCGTGAGCGCGTTGTTACCGCACCCATGACGATTACCGTTAATGGAGAAACGAAAATAGCGGAGGCTGGCCTCACCTTGGGTCAACTGGTGGCCCAGATGGGGTTAACCACAGGGCGGTTAGCCAGCGAGGTGAACGGCGACGTGGTTCGCCGGGCCGATTACGCCGCCCGCGTCTTGCTTGATGGAGACCGAATTGAGATTGTGCAAATGATCGGCGGAGGATAAACCGGGATTCCCCGGTTGGTACGGGGCCGTCGTTAATCGTGTGTGAGACGGAATATTCAAGTCCTTTCGGACGGAAACGAACGGTCCGGATGAAATTTTAGGTAAAAAGGAGAACAGCGATGAACGATAAACCACTTGTTATTGCGGGTAAAACGTACGGTTCGCGGTTGATTGTGGGAACCGGAAAATACAAGACCATGGAGACGATGGAACAGGCCCTTTTGGCGTCGGGCGCGGAGATGGTGACGGTGGCCATTCGCCGGGTTAAACTCAACGACCGGGCGGGTGACGAGTTTTGGACCCATATTCCGAAAGGGATGGTGTTGTTGCCTAACACCGCGGGGTGTTACAACACGGCCGACGCGCTTCGGGTAGCGCGGTTGGCGCGGGAAGCGTTGGACACACCTTTGATTAAGTTAGAGGTTCTGGGCGATCCCAAAACCCTGTTGCCCGACGTGTTCGCTTTGCTGGAAGCCACCAAGACGTTGGTCAACGAAGGGTTTAAGGTATTGGCCTACACCAACGACGATCCGATCACCGCCAAACGATTGGAAGAAGCCGGGGCCTCGGCGGTGATGCCCTTGGCGGCGCCGATCGGGTCGGGGCGCGGGGTCCAAAACCCCCTCAACATTCAGTTTATCCTTGACGTGGTGAAGTCGGTCCCCGTGATTGTGGACGCGGGTGTGGGCACGGCGTCGGACGCGGCGGCGGCCATGGAGTTGGGGGTGGAGGGCGTTCTTATGAACACGGCGATTGCGGAAGCGCAAAATCCCGTGGAGATGGCGGAAGCCATGAAATGGGGCGTTCTGGCGGGGCGAAAAGCGTTTTTGGCCGGGCGGATGCCCCGGCGGGATTACGCCGCCGCCTCCTCGCCCACAACCGGACTGGTGGGAGCGGCTGTCAGTGGGTTGTAAGGCCGGCTCGACCGATCGGTCTCCGGGAGGATATAATGATTTCCGTCATTCCGGCATGACGTCGGCCGGAATTCGTAACGCGATGAATCAGAAGGGGACTTTTTTTTGCGTTCTGGTCATGATAGCCGGTTCGGCGTGGGCCAAACCGCGGTCGGGAATTGTTCCAACCGCTTTTTCCGGCAACCCCGTTGGGGCGCGGTTCATTGGAATGGGTGAAGTGGGAGCGGCATTGTCCGGTGCGCCCCAATCGCCGGTCTACAATCCCGCGTCGTTGGGGGAAATGCCAGGCACGTCGGTGACGATTGACGCACAAGTGGCCAACCAGTCCGACCTCGCGGAAGAAGTTTTGTTAAAGTCGTCGTCGTTGCGGGGAAAAAAATTGTCGTATCTGGGGTTCGCCTCTAAAGGCCGGGCTGTGTTTTACCGGCCGCTGACGGATTACGATGATACAGTGGTCACCAACCCCGCCGATCCGGAAAACAATTTCACGCAGGACTCGTTGAGGGTCAGCCAGTTTGGGATTTCGGCGTCCCAGGAAGCGGAAAAAGGCTATTCGGTGGGGTTGGGGCTTTCGTATATTGCGGCTCGGCGGGGGACGGCGGTGGCTCAAACCGGCGCTCCGCCTGAACTGGAGTTGGCCAGCGGGAACGGTTTTGCGGTTGATGTGGGCTTTCGCGACCGCCAAGGCGATGTGGCATACGGGTTGTCGATCTTGAACGCGGCGGGGTTAATCTATTGGGACAAGTACAAAACCGACCAATTGCCCTTGACGGTCCGGGCCGGGTTGGGGTTTCAACCGGTCCCTGTTTTTGGGTTCTATTCCGACTACGAAAAAAAGTTTTATACGGGAGAAACCCGGGACACAGACTATTGGCATTTCGGAATCGAGATGGCGCCCGTTCAATGGCTTGTGTTGCGCACGGGGGCCGTGAGCGAGAACTTCAATGACAAAGGCAAGACCGACTTTTCCTGGGGATTTTCGTTCGGCAACCCGAAAAAATATTTAATGGACGTGTCACTGAAATCCCGGAAGTGGCAAAACGAGCGGGTCAACCAATTCGACATGTCGATTGTGCTCCCGCTTCCCGCGTCCAACCAATAGCCCACCCCCGCCTGTCCGATGCCGCCAGGGTGTCGGTTTTTAGGCGGCTTTTTTGGCTTTGCCGGAACGCAAACAGGACGTGCAGACGTACAGTCGGCGCGGACCCGAATCGGTCAATACCTTGACCCGCTGAAGGTTCGCGGAAAAAAGGCGGTTGGTTTTGCGGTGTGAATGGCTGACGGTTTTTCCGGAGCTGACACCTTTGGAACACACTGTGCATCGATAGGCCATACCCATCTCCTTACAAAATTTGAAAGATACTATCACTTTTAACGAACGACCGCAAACCATTCCGCTGGATCGCCCCGTGCAGTTCTTAGCGGGGGTGGGACCCGCACGGGCCAAACTGTTGGCCAAATTAAGGCTAACTACCGTCGGGGACCTGGTGCTCCATTACCCGCGCACCCACGAAGACCGGCATCTAGCCCGGCCGGGGGCCTGGGGCGCGCCGGGTGCGGCTGTGGCGGTGGAAGGGGAAATCCGCGATTTTCAGGTTTCCACGGGTGGAAAAGATTTGTTGTTCGGTCGGGCGGTGTTGGCCACGGGGTCCAAATTGGTGGAGGCGGTATGGTTCCGGCGGCGATCGTTTCGGTATGATCCATTTGAAACGCTTAAGAAAAAATTTCTTCCCGGAGTGAAGCTCTTTGTGTACGGCCCGTGGCAGTTCGGACCCCGGGGGCCGGAAGTCCGCGTGGAAGACCACGAGCTGGTTACCGACAACGTGTCGCCCCACCGAAATCGGTGGGTGCCGGTCTATGATTTAACGGAAGGCGTCGACGGTCGATGGCTTCGGGGACTGGTGTGGTCGGTGCGCGGGGCGGTGGGGGAGGTGCCGGACCCGTTGCCGGAATCGGTGAGAGCGCAGAACGATCTTGTTCCCCTGGCGCGGGCTCTGGAGGACTTTCATTTTCCGGTGGATTTGGCGGCCCGCGATCGGGCCCGCCGCCGGTTGGCCTTTGACGAATTTTTCACCTTGGAAACGGCCATGGCTCGGGTTCGGCGCGAGCGCAACGACGGCCCTCCGGCGCCGACTTGCCGTCCCACGAAACAGTTGTTGTCGCCGTTTCGTCAGGCCATGGGGTTCGATTTCACCGGAGCCCAGAAACGGGTGATCAACGAAATTTTTGAGGATATGGCCTTGGCCAAACCCATGAACCGGTTGTTGATGGGGGAGGTGGGGTCGGGTAAAACGGTGGTGGCGGTGTCGGCTCTGTTGTTGGCGGTGGAATCCGGCCGCCAGGCGGCGCTGATGGCGCCAACGGAAATTTTGGCCGAACAGCACGCCCACCGGCTGGAACGGTTGCTGGCGGGATTGCCAGTTCGGTGGACCCTGTTGACGGGGGGGCGCAAATCCGCTGAAAGTCGCCGCCAACGGGAGGCCTTGGCCCAAGGCGAGATTCCTATTGCGGTGGGCACGCACGCGTTGTTGGAGTCCCAGGTGACGTTTAAGGATCTGGGGTTGGTGGTGATTGACGAACAGCACCGGTTTGGGGTGGACCAGCGGGCGATGTTGGGGTCGAAGGGCGTGTCGCCCCACATTTTGCTGATGACGGCCACGCCCATTCCCCGGACGCTGGCCTTAACGTATTACGGGGATTTGTCGGTGTCGGCGATCGACCAACTTCCTCCGGGCCGGCCGCCCATCGTGAGCCGATGGACGTCGGAAACCGAAGCTCTGTCCGGGGTCCGACGGGCGGTTCAAGAGGGGCGGCAGGCGTACGTGGTGTTCCCGTTGGTGGAAGAATCGGAACGGCTGGATTTAAAAGCGGTGTTGAAAGGGTGGGAGCACTTAAAAGGGGCCTTTCCCGATACGACGGTGGGGTTGTTGCACGGGCGGATGAAGTCGGCGGAAAAAGAGGCGGTGATGGGGTCGTTCGCCCGGGGGGAAACAAAAATTTTGGCCGCCACGCCGGTGATCGAGGTGGGCATCGACGTGGCCAACGCCACGGTGTTGGTGTTGATGAACGCGGAACGGTTCGGGCTGGCTCAACTGCACCAGTTGAGGGGCCGCGTGGGCCGGGGCGTTCACCCGTCGGCGTGTTACGTGGTGTCGGGGTCGCCTTCATTGGACGCGGTGGAACGGATCAAGCTGTTTTGTCGAACCTCGGACGGGTTCCAATTGGCTGAAGAAGACCTTCGCCGCCGGGGCCCCGGCGAATTTTTGGGGTCGGCCCAGCACGGCCTGCCTGAATTTCGGGTTGGCAACCTGGCCACCGACGGCGAGTTGATCTCCGAAGCCCGGTCCGCCGCGTTCCGCCTGATCCAAGAGGACCCCAACCTAACCCAGCCAGAACACCGCGCCCTGGCCGCCGACGTCGCCCGCCGCTACGCCCACCGCCTCCACTTCGCCCGCGTCGCCTAACCCCTAAAAAATCGAATGCTCGGCGCGGTCTACGGCCGGGATATGGTAATATTGAGTTTCGCCATGGCCGACAAATACTTGTTTAACACGGCGCATCACCCCAAAGGGATCCAACGGATGCCCACGTTTGTGATTCGCGATGGGTGGGTGTTCACCACGCCCCATCATTCCGACGGGGAAGATCCCCGAGCGTGGTATGTGGTCAAAGAGGGCCGTCTGTACCCAACGGAACATCATCCCCAACGGGCGGCCTTAACCGTTCCGTGGTACGAAATTCGCGGCGACGCCGTCTATGTGGCCGACGGACACCCCCACGGTCGCCAGCCGGTGGCCTGGTTCGAAATAAAAAATTTTCTATAAGGGAGGATGACCATGTCCGAAAAAAGTCCTGACGGGAAGAAAGATCTTCCAACCCCCAAGAACAACACACCCAAGGTCAACGCTCGAAAATTAGACAAGCTTTTGGCGACCATTTGCAAGGCGGGCGGAATGACCGGCGGGCCCCTTTCGGATTTTTTGCGGACCGGCGGTTCCGCCGGAGGGAAAAAACGGGAACATGGGACGGTCAAGCCGGGTGATTCTTCGTCCCCGTCCGGTGTTCCTCGCTTTCAGTGCCAAGGCCCTTGCATGGAAGCGGAATGGCGCGCTCATTTGGATATTCCGGAAGGTCTGCTTTGTTTGTCGGCGGTTTGGTCGCGCAATTCCCGCGCCCATCGACACCGGGACGTGACGATCGGAGTCAATTATCTGGACAAGCGGGGCCGGCCCCAGTATGAGGAAATGACGTTTTGTGATTCCGAGATTCGGTGGATCATGGAAACGCTCTGGCACGCTCCCATTTGGGATTAAACCAATAATCTCTTCTGATCGTTTACCGTTGACTGTGGGGTCCCTGGCGGAGGCGTACCAGGCCTGCGAACGCTTGACCCGATCCCACTACGAAAACTTTCCGGTAGCTTCCCTGTGGCTTCCCCAACCCCTTCGAACCTCCATCAGTGCGGTTTACGCGTTTTCCCGGTGCGCGGACGATTTTGCCGACGAGCTAGGCATGCAACAGGACGATCGGCTGGCCCGTTTGGCCGACTGGAGGCGCCGGTTGTTCGCCATGTCCTCTGATCATGAACGTCATCCTGTGTTTTGGGCCTTGTCCGACGTCGTGGCGCGCCACGGGTTGCCCCTGGACCCCTTTGACCGGCTGGTGACCGCGTTTGAAATGGATGTGAACACCAATCGTCACGCCGATTGGGCCGATCTCTTATTTTATTGTCGCCATTCCGCAAACCCCGTTGGCGAACTTGTTCTTCGCTTGTTCGGATTGTGGACGCCGCAACGGGGCTGTTGGTCGGACGCAATCTGCACAGCTCTCCAGCTGGCCAATTTTTGGCAAGACGTGAGCGTGGACGCGCTCAAAGACCGGATATACATTCCCCAAACAGACATGAACGAATTTCGTGTTAGCGAGGATTCGGTGTTAAGGGGTCCGGCCACGGACGCGCACAAACAGTTAATCGGGCGGCAAGTGGCCCGAACCTGGGCGTTGTTCGAGGAAGGGTTTCCGCTTCTTCGGGCGGTCCCGCTGAGACTGGGTGTCGAGCTGAAACTGGTTTGGTTGGGGGGAACAGAAATTCTAAAGAAGATTGAATCCCAATCCCTTGACGTGTGGGCGCGCCGTCCCCGCGTGTCAAAATCAGATTGGGCGCGGTTGTTTTTTAAGTTGATTTTCGGCGCTCCCCGGTTGGCATCCCCCGTTGTGTCCGGAGGCCGATCATGACGAATTCCTCGGCGACAGGCACGTTTCGGTCGAGCAGTTTCGCGCCGGCGTTTTGGCTGATGGCCCCGAAGCGGCGGCGCGCGTTGGCGGCGGTGTACGGGTTCGCCCGGGCCGTCGACGACGCGGTGGACGAGGTGGGCTTGGAAGGCCGTGACCCGGCGCGGGCTCGGTCCCTTTTGAACGAGTGGCGAAAAGCGCTGAGCAATGCATCCCCCGCGGGTCCCGATGGGTGGCCTCTTCTGAAACGGGCGATGGGGGATTTTTCAATCGATAAGCGGTTTTTATTGGACCTGGTGGACGGGGTGGAACGGGATTTAACGCAAACGCGGTACTCTGACTGGGACGACTTGAAACGATATTGTTATGGCGTCGCGGGCACTGTGGGCTTGGCGTGTTTACCCATTTTCGGATTGGATCCGGTTCGGCACCGGACATTTGCGGAGACGTTGGGCCAAGCCGTGCAGTTGGTTAACGTGATCCGCGACGTCAAAGACGACGCCCTGCGCGATCGGATCTATTTGCCTCAAGAAGACCTGGCTCGGTTTAATCTCAACGACAGCGACATCGTGGCTTTGGTTTATAACGACCGGTTTCGGAAATTATTGAAATTTGAAGCCGACCGGGCCCGGGGCCTCTTTGAAACCGCGTTGGCCGCGTTGCCGGACAGCGATCGCCGCATGGCTCGGCCCGCTTTGGTGATGGGCCGGGTTTATCGAAAGCTCCTGGAAAAAATCGAATCCCGCCGGTTCGACGTCTTCACCACCCGCCCCCGCCTCACGCCACTCGAAAAAATCGCCTGCCTTTTCTAACTAAAAGGACACAAAAAATGCGCGACGGGGTGAATCCCGTTACATCCCCAGGGCGCGCAGGAACGCGTCTAGTCGGGCCAGTTGGGCTTTGGTTTCGGTTCGGCGGGTTTCAATTTCGGCCACTTTGTCGGCGGGGGCCCGTTGGCGGAAGTCCGGGTTGGCCAGCCGTTCCTCGTCGCGCAGCAACGAGGCCGCGGCGTCGGCTTTCCATTTTTCAAGCCGAACCCGTTCCTTGGCGAAATCAATCAGCCCCTCCAACGGAATGAAAATCTCAAAATCGCTGATCACCGCCGACGCCGACTGGGGCGGCCGGCGGCATTCGCCGTTCTCAACCACGGTCCACTCGGCGATTTTGGCCAGATGAACGATGTGGGAAGACAATCGGGACAAACGCTGTTTCGTGAGGACCGACGCCGAGGTTAAATTGACGACCACGGCGATCCGTTTGCCCGGCGGGACGTTCATGTCGGATCGAACGGTCCGCAGGGCCGTGACCGCCTCCTGAACCAACGCCAAACCCCGGCGATCCTCGTCGTCTGAAAGCGGGCCGGACCACGGACACTCGAAGGGACCTTCCATCAACAAACCCGCGGGGCTGGTTCCCAAGGTCGACCACAAGGCGTGCCACAATTCTTCGGTGATAAACGGCATGATCGGATGCAAAGCCCGCAGAACGCCGTCAAGCACCTCGGAGAGGGTTTGTAAGGCCGACCGCGCGGAAATCCCAGCGCGGTTCGTTTCGGCGCCGGTTAACAGCGGCTTGACGAGTTCAATATACCAATCGCAAAAATCGTTCCAGAAAAATCCGTACAACGATCGGGCCGCTTGGGACGGATCGAATTGGGTCAGATAAGCGTTGACTTCGCCCACGGTGTCCGCAAACCGCTGAACGATCCACCGGTCGGCGGGAGACCGGTCCGCCAAGGGGATCGATTCCGGCCGAAAGCCGTTGAGATTCATCATCACGAACCGGCTGGCGTTCCAGATTTTGTTGGCGAAATTGCGCGCGCCCACGAAGTTGTCGTCGGCCATTTGCATGTCGCGGCCCGGCGACGCTTGCGACACCAGCGCAAAGCGAAGGGCGTCGGTGCCGAACTTTTTCATGATGTCCAGCGGATCAATGACGTTGTTGAGCGACTTGGACATTTTGCGGCCCTGTTTGTCGCGAACGATCCCGTGAATGAACACATCGCGAAACGGGATGTCGTTTCGCAAGGCCAATCCCATCATCACCATCCGCGCCACCCACAGGTAAAGAATTTCGTGGCCCGTGGCCAGAACGGACGTGGGGTAATGGCGCCGCAATGAGTCGGTTTCGTCCGGCCACCCCAATGTGGTCAATGGCCAGAGACCAGACGAAAACCATGTGTCGAGTACATCGGGGTCGCGCACGACGTTTTTGCCGCCACACTGGGGGCAGGCGGACGGAGGATCTGATTGGACGATGGGACACCGGGCCCCTTCCCGTAGAATCGATTTGACGCTCTCATTTTTGAACGCGGGGTCTTCCCGAATCCGCCGGGCTTTTTCGTCCGAATAGTCGCCGCAGTCCAGGCAGTACCACACGGGGATTTGGTGACCCCACCAGATTTGCCGGGACACACACCAATCGCGGTTGTTGTGCAACCACGCCAAATAGGGTTTGGCCCACGACGCCGGATGGATTTGAACGCGGCCTTCTTCGGTGGCGCGGGCGGCGGCGTCGGCCATGGCGGAGGTTTTAAGAAACCATTGGCTGGATTCCAACGGTTCAATGGCCGTTGAACAACGATAGCAGGTGGACACCGCGTGCCGATGGGGCTCCACTTTGACCAGAAGACCCTGGGCCTCCAGAGCGGCCAGCACTTTTTCCCGACACTCTTTAATGGACAATCCCGCGAAGGGGCCGGCCCGGGGCGTCATTTTTCCATCGAAGCCGATGACGCGTTCGTGGGGCAATCCGTGACGGGCGCCAATCTCAAAGTCGGTGGCGTCGTGGGCCGGCGTCACTTTAACGGCGCCGGTGCCGAACGCCGCGTCCACCGCGTCGTCGGCCACCAGCGGAATGGGCCGGTCCATGAGAGGCAACCGAATCATCCGGCCCGCCTGGCCGGTGTAACGTCCGTCGGCGGGGTTCACGGCCACGGCGGTGTCGCCCAGCATGGTTTCCGGCCGGGTGGTCGCGACGATCACTTCACCGTTGCCGTCCGCAAAAGGGTAGCGAATGTGCCACAGGGATCCGGAACGCTCTTCGTGCTCCACTTCGATGTCGGACAATGCGGTCGCGCATCGGGGGCACCAGTTGACCAAGCGGACGCCTTGGTAAATTAAGCCCCGTTTGAAAAATTCAACGAAGGCCGCCGCCACCGCCCGGGAACTGGCTTCGTCCATGGTGAAGCGCGTGCGGGTCCAGTCCAACGAACAGCCAAGGCGGCGGAGCTGATGCAAAATGGTATCGCCGGACTCCTTGCGCCAGGCCCACATGCGGTCCAGGAATTGGTCCCGGGAAAAGTCATGGCGTGTTTTGCCTTCTTTCTTAAGCAATTTTTCAACGACGTTTTGAGTGGCGATGCCGCCGTGATCGGTGCCGGGAACCCAGAGGGCAGCGTCGCCCTTCATTCGCCGCCATCGAACCAGCACATCCTGCAGGGTGTTGTTGAGGGCGTGACCCATGTGAAGAGATCCGGTGACGTTCGGGGGGGGAATCACAATCGTGTAAGCGGGCCGGTTCCCATCGGGACGGGGTTTAAACGAACCGCGGGATTCCCAAAGGGGATACCACTTGGCTTCGGTTTCTTCCGGGCTGTAGACGCTGGGAATGTCTTGGGGACGTTGCATTTTGCGCATTATTGTTTATAATTGAGACAAAATCAACGTCTCCATCGGATAAAGGGAGACGTTCCCAGGGCGGGCCCAACGCGATGGCGGACATTTTGGTGGTGGAAGACGACGAAGCGAACCGGGAGTTTATTCGGTTCGTGCTAAACCAGGCCGGCCATCGGGTGCGGGTTGCCTGCGACGGACAGCAAGCGCTTGACGCCGTGGCGGCCCAGGTCCCGGACCTGATCGTGTTGGACGTGATGTTGCCTGAAGTTCATGGCTACGAAGTCTGCCATCGATTAAAGCAATCCGATAAAACCGCGGGTATTAAAATTTTGATTTTGTCGGCCAAAACGTTTTCCGCCGACCGCCACCAGGCCTTGGGGGTGGGTGCCGACGATTTTCTCTCGAAACCGGCGGAACCCAAATTGTTGGTGGAACGGGTCCGGCGGTTGTTAAGCGGGGTCTCCCCCGCCTCTTCGTCGACGGCGAATTGACGCCCGGCCCGGTTATTTCCTAGAATTCGACTTCCGATACATTTTTTTTTGAATACACGCGTTAATCCTTAAGGAGGCATCACATGGCGGTCAAAGTTGCGATCAATGGTTTCGGACGAATCGGGCGGCTGGTGTTTCGCGCGCTCGTGGAACAGGGTCTTCTGGGCAAAAAGCTGGACGTGGTGGCTGTGGGCGATATCGTGCCCGCCGACAATTTGGCTTATTTGCTGAAATACGATTCGATTCAGGGCCGTTTTAACGGCACCGTGACATCAAAAAAATCCTCCGCCGACAAACCTGAAGACGATGTGTTGGTCGTCAACGGCAGCGAAATTAAAGTGGTCAGCGCCAAGGATCCCTCCGGCCTCCCCTGGAAAGAGCTGGGTGTGGAAATCGTGATCGAGTCCACGGGCTTGTTCACGGACGGCGAAAAAGCGAAAGGCCACCTGGCCGCCGGCGCGAAAAAAGTGATCATCACGGCCCCCGCGAAAAACGAAGACATCACCGTTGTCATGGGCGTTAACGAAGGCAAATACGATCCGGCCAAACACAACATTATTTCCAATGCGTCCTGCACCACCAACTGCTTGGCCCCCATCGTTCACGTTCTCTTGAAAGAGGGGTTCGGTATTGAGGAAGGTTTGATGACCACGGTCCACTCTTACACCGCCACGCAAAAAACCGTGGACGGTCCTTCCAAGAAAGACTGGAAAGGCGGCCGGACCGCGGCTCAAAACATCATTCCGTCCACCACGGGCGCGGCGAAAGCGGTGGGGTTGGCCATCCCCGAAGTGAAGGGCAAACTGACCGGCATGGCGTTTCGCGTGCCCACCCCCACGGTGTCGGTGGTCGACTTGACCGTGCGAACCGTGAAAGAAACCAGCTACAAGGAAATCGCGGCCGCCATGAAAAAGGCCAGCGAGACCTATCTCAAAGGTATTTTGGAAGTGACGTCCGACGAAGTGGTCAGCTCGGATTTCATCCACCACAAAGCCTCGTCGATTTTCGACGAAGGGTCGGGCATCGAGCTGAACAAGCGGTTCTTTAAACTGGTCAGCTGGTACGACAACGAGTGGGGCTATTCCAACCGCGTGGTGGAACTGGTCACCTACATCTTGTCCAAGTAAGACCTGGCGGTTTCTCCGCCCCCCTTCCCTGGGGATCGGGAAGGGGGGCTTTTTTGTGAAAAACCTTGACGAAACACGGGTCATGAACAATAATAAGCACAATGAACATTAAATTTTGGGGCACTCGGGGGTCCATATCCGCTCCGGGCCCCCACACCACCAAGTATGGCGGGAACACCGCTTGCGTTGAAATTTCGAACAGCGATACGCTGGCGATTTTTGATGCGGGCACCGGGATCCGTCCGCTGGGCGAGGACTTGTTGCGTCGATCCGCCGGCCGGGTGGAAGGCCATCTGTTCATCAGCCATTTCCATTTCGATCATATTGTGGGGTTTCCGTTCTTTCGTCCCCTGTATGGGAAAAACAACAAGTTCACCGTGTACGGGTGTGAAGGCACGGGCCGCAAACTGGAAAATATTTTCGTGGGCCAAATGAGCCCGGAATATTTTCCCGTCACCATGGCGGAAATGCCCGCCGAACTGCAGTTTGTCCAAGTGACCACGCGCCCGCTCAACTTAAACGGGTGGACCATCACACCGGCCTACATCAACCATCCGGGGTTGGCTCTGGCCTACAAAATCGAAAACGGCAAAAGCAAAGTGGTTTACATGACCGACAACGAGCCGTTTCGATACCTGTTGCGCCAACAGGCCCGCAAAGCCGAAATTTTTGACGATCTCAAAAGCGGAAAGGTGGAACTGGAACGAGAAGACCTGTTGCTGGTGGACTTTTTCGAGGGAGCCGATGTGTTGATTCACGATGGGCAGTACACCCAGGACGAATACCCGTCCCGCTTGGGATGGGGCCACAGCTTTTTCGAGTTCGCCGTGGAAATGGCCGCCCAAGGCCATGTGAAAAAACTGATGTTGTTTCATCACGACCCGGACCGCACCGACGCGGCCCTGGACAAAGAAGTGGAAAAGGCCCAGGCCTTGGTGCGATCCCGAGGCTTGTCGCTGGACGTCGACGCGGCCCGGGAGGGCCTTGAGATCGCCCTGCCTTGAAAAAACCTGTTCTGGTCATCGCAACCCATAATGCGGACAAACTTCGCGAAATTCGCCGCCTCTTGAGTCGGGGCGCCTACGACGTTCGCGGGTTGGACGAATTTCCTCCGCCGTACACCGTTCGGGAAACCGGAAAAACATTGGAAGCCAACGCCCTCTTGAAAGCTCGCCGGGCCGTGAAAGAAACCGGGTGCGCGGCTCTTTCCGACGACACGGGTCTGGAGATCGCCGCGTTGGGCGGTCGGCCGGGGGTGTATTCGGCTCGGTTTGCCGGGTCGGGGTGCTCTTACACCGACAACACCCGCAAAGTGTTGCGGTTGATGGAGGGGATAAAACGGGGGCAACGGCGGGCGGTGTTCCGGACGGTGGTGGCGTTCGTCACGCCGGAGGGGCACGAGAAAATTTTCGAGGGTCGCTGCGCGGGTTTTATCACCGACGAAGCCCAGGGGGCCCGGGGGTTCGGTTACGACCCGGTCTTCGAACCCCGGGGGGTAGGACGAACGTTCGCGCAAATGACCTTGGCGCAAAAAAATAAAATCAGCCATCGGGCCAAAGCGTTCACCCGCGCCGCCGCCTATTTGCGCCGGGTCCGAAAATGAAAACCGTTCTTGTGACCGGCGCCGCCGGTTTCATCGGCGCGTGGACAGCCCGCGCTTTGGTTGAGCGGGGCGACCGTGTGATTGGTTTGGACAATTTTAATTCCTATTACAATCCGCGCCTTAAACGGGACCGGGTGAAAGCGTTGATTCCTGGGGTGCCGATCCGAACAGTGGACATGGCCGACGGGGCCGCCGTGCGTCGCGCTCTCCGGGGAGACCGGGTGGACCAAATCTGCCACTTGGGCGCCCAAGCCGGCGTTCGATACTCCATCACGCATCCCCTTGTTTATGAACAATCCAACGCTTTGGGAACATTGAATATGCTCGAATGGGCCCGCGAACGGGGCGTGGGCACGTTTGTGTTTGCTTCCTCTTCGTCGGTGTACGGGGACAACAAAAAGGTTCCATTTTCCGTGGACGACCGGGTGGACCATCCGGTTTCCCTTTACGCGGCCACCAAACGAGCCAACGAGCTTACCGCCCACGTCTATCATCACCTGTATGGAATTCATTGTACGGGGTTGCGGTTTTTTACGGTGTACGGGCCTTGGGGCCGGCCGGACATGGCGTATTTTTCTTTCACGAAAGCCGTGTTGGAGGGAAAACCCATCGACGTCTTTAACCGAGGCCGGATGAAGCGGGATTTTACCTACGTTTCGGACATCGTGTCGGGCGTGTTGGCCGCGTTGGACCGCAACGACCCATGGGCCATTTACAATTTGGGCAACAATCAACCTGTCACGTTGGACCGGTTCATCCGGGCCATCGAAGCGGCGACCGGGAAAAAAGCCCGACGACGGTTGCGCCCCCTTCAGCCGGGGGACGTGGTGGCCACTTGGGCCGACATCGAAACGTCGATCCGGAGGTTGGGGTATCGACCCACCGTCGACATCGAAACCGGCGTGCGCCGGTTTGTGGATTGGTATTTGGATTATTGTTCTTGAGAAAACGATTGGCGGGCGCGGGCCCGTTCAAGGCTTAATTTCAACTCTTTGTTTTCCCGTTGCATGGACACGATTTCCAAATGCATTTTGTTGAGATAATACGATCCCAATAGCAACAACAGAATCGCCGCGCCCCACCCCGAAAACGCCAGGGTTTTTAAGAATAAAGTTCTGTGATTTTCCTTTTTTTCAATGTCTTGGGTCATATTAGACATTGAACCGGAAATAGACCACGTCGCCGTCTTTCATTTCGTAATCTTTTCCCTCAATGGACACAAGGCCTTTCTCTTGCAGGGCTTTATACGATCCCAACCGCACCAGGTCGTCGTATTTGTACAGTTCGGCGCGGATAAATCCCCGCTCGATGTCCGTGTGGATTTTTCCGGCGGCTTTCACGGCTTTTGTTCCGCGGGGGATAATCCACGCGCGGGTTTCCTGGGGACCGGCTGTAAAAAAGGAAATAAGGCCCAGCAATTCTTTACCGGCCCGGGCCAACCGAGCCAGCCCTGGTTCCTGGATTCCGGCCGACTCGTAATAGGAGGCCCGTTCGTCCAAAGGCAGTTGAACAATTTCCGCCTCCATTTTAGCGCACAGGGTGACCACGCGGGCGTTTTCGGTTTTGGCGCGGGTTTCCAAGGCGCTTAACAAAGCGGGGTCGGGGCCCTGCTCGTCGGTGTTGGCCACATACAAGACCGGCTTGCCGGTTAAAAATCCCTGCTCCAATTGGATGTCCGCCGGAACATTTTGGGACCGGGCCGACCGGCCCTCTTTAAATCCCTTGATCAGGCCTTCGATGGTTTCAGCCCGCTCTTTGGCCTTTTTATCGCCGGAGCGGATCGGACCTTGCAGTTTTTCGAGAGCCTTTTCGGCCTGTTGCAAATCGGCGAGCAACAGTTCGGTTTCGATGATGTCGGCGGCTTCGCCGGGGTTTAAGGCGCCCAGCACGTTGATGACGTTGGTGTCGTGGAAACAGCGGACCACGTGGGCCACCGCGTCCACGGCGCGAATGTGGGACAAAAACTTATTGCCCAACCCCTCGCCCTGGCTGGCCCCTTTGACCAAACCCGCGATGTCCACGAACTTGATCCCGCCGGGCGTGACTTTTTCACTGGAAAACATGTTGCCCAACACCGTCAGCCGATCGTCGGCCAAAGGAACAATGCCCACGTTGGGGTCAATGGTGGTGAACGGAAAGTTGCTGGCGGCCGCCGCCGCGCCGGTCAGGGCGTTAAACAATGTTGATTTTCCTACGTTGGGAAGTCCGACAATGCCGATGTCCACGTTTTATCCTTTGTTGCGGGCCCAGGAGGCGTCGGGGTCGGGCACGTCTAAATGCTCCAACCCTTCCGGGATCCGGGCCGCGATTTTTTTATACTCGTCGGCCACGGCGGGGTCCGGGTGAACCCACGGGTGCAAATAATAGACTTTGCGAATCTTGGCTTGGAGCATTTCTTTGACACATCCAAAACAGGGTTGGGTGGTGGTGTAAAGGGTTCCGCCCGCCACCGAAATGCCGAACCGCGCCGCCGCCAGAAGGGCGTTTTGTTCAGCGTGAACGCAGATGCACAGGTCATAGCCTGTTCCGGAAGGGTAAGAGGCCCGGTTGGCGCACCGTTCGCACCCGCCGTCCAAACAGTTGGTCATGCCTTCGGGCGTGCCGTTGTATCCGGTGGACACGATGCGCTTGTCAACAACGACAATGGCCCCCACCCGACTGCCCCGGCAATTGGCGCGCCGGCGCACGGCCAAGGCAATACCCATAAAATAATCGTCTGGATCGGGACGAGTCACCATCACTCTTTTTCCTTTACAAATTTCAATGAAGCGGAGTTGATGCAATAGCGGCGGCCGGTCGGAGCCGGTCCGTCGTCGAACACATGGCCCAAATGGGACCCGCAACGAGCGCAGAGCACTTCGGTTCGAACCATCCCGTGATCCGTGTCCACGGCTTCTTTGACGGCCTCGGTCGAAACCGGTTGAAAAAAGCTGGGCCAGCCGGTGCCGGAATCAAATTTTGTCGTCGATTTGAAGAGCGCCGACCGACAACCGGCGCAATAATAGGTGCCCGTGTCGTGGTTGTTCCAATAGGCGTTCTTAAAGGGAGCTTCGGTTCCCTTCTGGCGCATGATACAAAACTGCGCGGGGGTGAGGGCCGATTTCCATTCTTCTTCGTTGGCGGGCATGGGCTGTTCGGGCATTGTTTTATTCCTTTTGGACGGCGTGACTGTTAATTCAATCGACGCGGCGCGTAGAGGGTGATTCAGAAAGAGAAGACAAGCCCCCAGTCGAAGAGAAAAGGGAATCAGTCGAAACTGCAAAGGTAATCCGTCCGGTCCGAGTCCACCACAATTTGAAACCCCGACTTGGCTGGAACCGTGAAATGGGTCCCCGCTGAAAAGGTCGACCAGGCCGTTTCACCGTCCCGTTGAACCCGGCACGATCCGGAAAGAATGTCCATCCGTTCGGCCGCGTCCGTGTTGAAATGAAACGTCCCGGGGAAAATGACCCCCGCGGTTTTCTTTTTTCCGTCCGGAAAAAGAAGAGTGTGGCTGACCACTTTTCCGTCAAAATACACGTTGGCTTTCAGTTTAACCGTCACCCCGCCGATCTGTTCGGGAACCGCCATGGGCATTCTCCTGTTATTTCTTTTTAAAGAGGCCTTTCAAATCCGGCAGTTTGATGCCTTTGGTGGCCGAACCGGTTAAATCGTCCAGGACTTTATTCAGTTTTTCTTGAACCTCCGCCAACTGTTTGTCGTTGAGGTTCAACTTTTCCAGGGCGGAAGCGCCATTTTTTTCCACAAGCGCCGACAGTTTTTCCGTTTCCTGGTTCACCCGTTCGTTAATTTGTTTTTCCACATCGGCCCGAAGTTTCGCGGTTTCCTGATCCATCATCCCTTTGAGCGCGTTTCGCAGTTGGTTGTCGATGGACGAGGTTAAAGAAAAGCGGGGATTTTTCAACGTCCCCGCCAACTCCACCCGGATTTGCCCTTCTGATAGGCCGGCCAGGAGGTTGTCGAGGGCGGCGGAGATCCGGTCCGCTTTTTGCCGCGACAGGTTCAATTTTACCGACGTGCCGTTGAGGTCGATCGCGCCGGACAGATCGGACCCCCGGACCAAAACGTCGGCTTTCACCTGGCCTTTCCCCTGGGAAATCGAAACGGCGTTGTCGTTAACGGACCCCAGCGTGATCCCGGCCAAGGGGAGCCCGGAATAGAGCGCGCGAACGGACGTCTCGGCGACCTTCTTGGTCAGATCCAGGCCCGCCGTGAAACTCAAAGAGCGCTCCCCCGATCGGCCGTTCACGTCAAGCACCGTGGGTTTGCCAACCAGAGCGGGGTCGGTCCCCAGGTCGGTCAACGTTCCTTCGTAGGCAAGACCGCCCGGCGTTACGCCGCTTAAGGCCGCGCGGTTCAAATGGAACGCCGGCCATCGGTAACGGAACGGAAACGCAATGTCCCGTCCTTTTCGCGTGGCCGACGGCGGCGGGGGGGCTTTGGGGTCCGATGGTCCCCCGGCCAGTTGGCTCCCTTTTTCGACCCAGCCCAAGGCTTTCTGGAATTTTTCAAACCAGACCGGCCCCAGCAATCCCTGGGTGAGTCCTTCCGTTGAAAAACCGCTTTTTAATTGGCGGAGGGCCGAATCGATGTCCTCCCGGCGAAGCCGTTCAATTTCTTTAAAGGTCGATTTGGCCTGGGCCATTTCGGTTTTAAGATCGGCGCCCAGGTTCTTTACTTCCTTTTGAGCCGCCGCCAGATCGGACTTGAGCGATTGCCCCTCTTTGATCAAGGCCTGGGCTTTGGCCACCCCTTCGACGCCGGAAAACTTTTCATTTTTAACTTTCTCGATGAACGCTTGGCCGCGGGTGGAGATTCCTTTCACGTCCAGGGACTGTCCGCGGGCTTTCCATTGGTCGGCCATCGTGGTGAGCCGCTCTTTTTCGGCCTGGGCTTTTTGGTACGAGGCGAGATTCTCCGGCGAGACAAGTTTTTTGGGATCGTAAGCGTCTTTGAGGTTCGCCACCGCCGCGGACCCGATTTTTTTAGCGGTTTCGGCAACGGCCGAAGGGGTTTCTTCCTTGGCTGGCTTCGAAACCGTGATAGCGCCCGACTTTTTTCTGGGTGTTCCGGTTCGAATCCCCGTTATTTCCGCCCGATCCACAATGACTTTGTTCCAAAAGAGAGGTTTTAGCTGGGCTTTGAGGCGCAGTGTCTTAATTTCGACCGCGTTGGTCATGGGTTGGTCCGGGTCGGTCACGGCCAGGTCGGAAATTTCGGCCGACAGACGCCAAAAGCTCGTGCTCACGTTGCCCACGTCGACCTTGGCGCCCACGGCTTTTGTCCCGACAGATTCAACGGCGTTTTTTATTCCCCGGTCCAGGAAGAAGCGGGTCCCCGCCCAAATGAGGACGATGGGGGTCAGCAGAACAGCCAGTCGGCCCCAGCGGATCATGAGAGGCTCTCGTAGAGGGCGTAAAATTTGGAAACCCGCAGAACCTGGACTATTTTCCATTTGGACGCCACCGCCACGACCCGTTCTCGGTAGGCCACCACAAACCGAACGGTTCCCCAAAACAGCGGGCAAAAAATGAACAGGGAAAAAAGAAGGCTTCCCAGGACCAAGGTGTTGTTAAACCGGGTCCAAGGGATCACCGGGGTGTTGTAAAGGGATGTCCAGAGGGGGGAAAGGGCCGGCGCGGTTAACAGGGCCTCGCCGATGGCATTAAATAGCGGGTCACCCAAATAGGAACAGACCGCAAAAATTCCCGCCGAAACCAAAGACGCGCTTTTGTTAACCGGGAGCAAAAAAATAAGGAGGAGGACGACGGCGTTGTGCAAACTCCCTTTTGGGGTTAAGCCAATGATTGCGCCCAAAGCCAACCCGCCCGCGATGGCGCGGGGGGAAGCCTTTTCGTTAAGGGCTTTAAAAAACGAGGCAAGAATTTTGAGAGCTAACACGTCGACAATTTTATGTCACCCAGGGCCAAATTAATATGGGACGCCATTAATTATATAATCTTATTATGGGAATTGCGGGTTTTTTTTGACACGTTTAAAAAATATGATAGAATCTGTCGGGATTTAAATTCATGGAGGTGTCCAATCGTATGGAACGACAATCAGCGGTGGTTTGGATCGGGGGAGCGGCGGGGGACGGCGTTGCGTCCACTGGCGATATTCTCGCTAAAACGTGCAGTCGAAGCGGGCTCCATTATTTCGCCCAAAGTTCTTACCAGTCGGTTATTCGAGGGGGCCACGTGGTTTATCAGTTCCAAACCGCGTCGACGCCGGTTTACACCCACGGGGACAATTTTGATCTTCTGATCGCCCTTAACCAGGATTCCGTGGATCTTCACCTTAAATCCATCCAACCCGGTGTCGGACGCGGCATCGTGTTCAACAGCGATAAAGTCAAGTTGGACGCCGCTCAGCTTCCTGCGGGAACCGTCGCTTACGGTTTGCCGGTGGGCGACCTGACGGCCGAGTTTGGCCGTAACCCGGTGATGCAAAACACCTTGGCGTCCGGGGTGTTCATTTATTTAATGGGGTTGTCCTGGGACATCTTTGAAAAAGCGGTGCGCGACCAGTTCGGGAAAAAGAAGGCGGAAATCGCGGATCTCAATGTTAAAGTGGCCCGAAAAGGGTTCGAATACGCCCAATCCAAATTCCAGCCCATCAAAGATATTGTTCTTAAAGGGGATGGAAAGGCTCGGATGCTGATGGGCGCCAACCAAGCCATTGCGTTGGGAGCGGTGGCTGGGGGATGCACCTTTTATTCGGCGTATCCCATGACCCCCGCGTCGGCCATTATGCACTGGCTCGCGCCCCGGGCGGCGAAATACGGCATTGTCATGAAACAATGCGAAGACGAAATTGCCTCCATTAACATGGCGATCGGCGCCGGTTATTCCGGTGTGCGGGCCATGACAGGCACCAGCGGCGGCGGGTTCGCTTTGATGACGGAAGCGTTGGGGCTTTCCGGAATAACCGAAATTCCCGTGGTGGCGGTCTTGGTCCAGCGGGGGGGGCCTTCCACGGGTTTGCCGACGAAAACCGAACAGGGGGACCTGTTCCAGGCTCTCGGGGCCGGCCAGGGGGAATATCCCAAGGCCGTGTTTGCCCCCATTTCGGTGGAAGACGCGTTTCACGCCACGGTTCAATCGTTAAACGCGGCGGAAAAATACCAGATCCCGGTGATATTGCTGTCGGACCTGTTGTTGTCCGAACATTTGGAAACGGTGGATCCCGAGGCCGTCACCAACAAAGTGCCCATCGAACGAGGGCCCGTGGTGGACTCGGTGGGACCTGACTACAAACGATACGCCGACACGCCGTCGGGTGTGTCGCCCCGGGTGTTCCCGGGCGTGGAGGGGGGCCAGCACGTGGCCGCTTCCGACGAGCACGATGAGGATGGCGTGCTGATTTCCGACATTTTCACCAACCCCACCACGCGGGTGAAAATGGTGAAAAAACGGTTCCGCAAAATGGACGGGTTGGCCCGGGAACTGGCGTCCCAGTCCATCCTCAAAGAGGGGCCCGCCGAGGCGGATTTAACCTTGGTGGGATGGGGGTCCACTTACAAAACCCTCAAGAACATTCGGCTGGCCCTCGAAAAAGAAGGGGTGAAAGTCAACCACCTTCAGTTCCGGGTGGTGTGGCCTTTCCCCTCGGAAGCCGCCGCGAAAGAGTGGCGGTCCGTCAAGAAAGCCGTGATGGTGGAAAACAATTATTCCGGTTTGTTCGCCAAGTTGTTGCGCCAGGAAACCGGGTTCACGGTGGCCCACCACATCCGCAAGTTCGACGGGGAACCCTTCAATTTTTCCCCGTTGTTGGAGCGGATCAAGGGGCTTTTGAAACCGGGCGCGCCGGAGATCCAGTATTTGGTTTCGGCGGAGTTGGACATCCCTATTAAACGCGTCGCTGTCACCGCGTAAAAATTCCTCGGAGGAAACAAACCATGATAGAACTAGCGACCCCTCAAGCGGCTTCAAAATTCCGTTCGGAAATCAAACCCACCTGGTGTCCCGGGTGCGGTGATTTCGGCGTCTTAAATTCGCTTCAAACGGCCTGTGCCACGCTCAACATCAATCCCAAAGATTTGGTGGTGGTCAGCGGCATCGGCTGTTCGTCCAACCTGCCGGGCTTTATCCACTCGTACGGCATGCACACCCTTCACGGTCGTGGCGTGGCTGTGGCTCAGGGCGTTAAACTGGGCAACCACGGTTTAACGGTGGTGGCCACGGGCGGCGACGGAGACGGTTACGGCATCGGGGTGGGCCATTTTATCCACGCGGTTCGGCGAAACATCAACATGACCTACATCGTCATGAATAACCAAATCTACGGTCTCACCACCGGCCAGGCCTCGCCCACCACGAGCAAATCCGTGAAAACGAAATCCACCCCTGGTGGCAACATTGAAAACGCACTCAATCCGCTGGGCCTTGCCTTGATGGGGGGCGCGTCGTTCGTGGCCCGGGGTTTTTCCGGCGACGCCAACGGGTTGGCCGAGATTATGACCAAGGCCATCGCCCACAAGGGGTTTTCCCTGGTCGACGTGCTCAGCCCCTGCGTCACCTACAACAAAATGAACACCTACGCCTGGTTTCGGGAGCGGGTGTATCGATTGGAAGAAAAGGGCCACGACGCGACCAACATGGAAGCGGCGTTAAAGGCCAGTTTGGATTGGGATCAACGGATCGCGTTGGGCGTGTTGTACCAGGTGGAACGGCCCACTTACGAAGATCAAGATCCCGCCACGGCGGAGTTTGGGCCTTTGGTCTCACACAAACTGGGTCTTTCGGACTCGGACTGGCAGGCGGCTCTTAAAGAATTTATGTAGCCGGCGTTCGCCGGGTGGACACGGGCCGCCTATATTTTGAAGTGGTTGAGGAGTTTGCCGATGTGGGTCCGCACGGTGTCCATGCGGGCGCGAACGTCGGGGGGGAGGTCTTTCTTTTCCATCGCTTCAATTTCGGCCAACGCTTTTTGGATGATTTCTTTGTCGCCGCGAACAACCGTGGACAGGGAGTCCATCAGGCCATTGAGGTCGTTTTGGAGGTCTTTGAGGGAGTCAGTTTTCCTTAAATAGACCCGCTGAGAAAGGTCTCCGGCCGTGGCCTCTTTGGCCAACCGGGAAAACCGAAATACGGGGCCGGCGATGCGGTGGAAAAGAACGTAAAGAAACAAAGCCAACGAAGCAATGTAGAGGGAAAATCGAAGGTAAAACGTTCGAGCCGCTTCCTGGAAAATCTCAGCCAAATCCGGACGGGCGGGGTTGGCCATCACGTTTTCTTGAAGAAAGATGTAGAGGTCCATGACAATCAAGAGAGTCACCAGTCCGAAAAACCCGACCGTTATGAACACATAGCGGGTTTGAAACGAGCCATCAATGATCGTGGTTCGGCGGACGTATTTTTTTTCAGGAACAGGGTTCATTTTTTGCACGATTTATTATTCGGCCCAAAGTGATTTTTGTCAAGGCCCGCTTTACGGTTCCGACGGAATGTGTTAACCTTACCCCATGGATACCAATTTGAACCCGGAGAAAGAACCGGTTTCCCCAAGGAGAGCTCCCGTGACGAGCGATGCCCCCGTTGTTGAAGAAATGAGCATGGAGGAACTGCTGAAAGAGGCCGACGCGCCGCCCCTTCAGAGCGGAGGCCTCGTTAACGCTTACGTGGTGGACGTGAGTCCGACGGGCGTTCTGGTGGACGTGGGTCTTAAAGTGGAAGCGCTGATCCCTTTGTCTGAGTTCCGGTCGTTGGCCAAACCCCCCGTGGCGGGAGATACGATTCCCGTGCTTGTCAAACGCGCGTCGGGGCCGGAAGGGCCGGTGGTTTCGTTTAAAGAAGCCCGGGAACGGGCCAGCTGGAACAAACTCACGGACGCCCGGGTCAAAGGGCTGGATTTGGAAGCGACCGTTGTTCGCGCGGTGAAAGGCGGGTTGGTTGTCGATGTGGGCATGGACGCGTTTTTGCCAGCGTCCCAAATCGACCGACGCCCCGTTAACGATGTGTCGCCGTGGGTGGGCAAGAAGGTCCATGTGATGGTGATCGAGATGGACTCGCAAAAGGGCAACGTGGTGGTGTCTCGCCGACGGGTCCTGGACAAGGAAGCCGCCGTGAAACGGGACGCGACCTTAAAAACACTGGACGTGGGCAAGGTCGTTAAAGGCACGGTGACCAGTTTAACGGCGTTCGGCGCCTTTTTGGACATTGGGGGCGTGGAAGGGCTGTTGCGAATTACCGACGTGTCGTGGGGATGGGTGGGCAAGCTGTCCGACGTGATGAAAGTCGGCGACAGCCTGGAGGTCAAGATTTTGAAATTTGATCCCGCCACGGGCAAAGTCGGATTGGGCCGCAAACAGATGTTGCCCAAACCCTGGGACAGCATCGATGCCATTTGTCCGCTGGGGTCCATTCAAAAAGGCAAAGTGACCAGCGTCACCGATTTCGGCGCGTTTGTCGAAATGGCTCCGGGCATCGAGGGCTTGATTCATCAATCCGAGTTTTCCTGGAAAGAACGCGGGGTGAAACCCAAAAACATCGTCAAGGTGGGCGACGAAGTATTTGTGTATGTTCTCACCGTTAATAAAGGCGAGGAAAAGTTGGCGTTGAGTCTCAAACGGGCCGGCGAAAACCCCTGGGTGGAAACGGCCCGCCAGTTCCGGCCGGGCTCGCGGGTGACCGGGGTGGTGACCCACATGATGCCCATCGGTGCGTTTGTGCGGTTGTCGTCGGGAATTGAGGGGTTGATTCGCATTCAAGATTTGTCCTGGACCAAAACCCATGCCCATCCCAAAGAAGTGTTGTCCGTGGGCCAGGAAGTGGAGGCGGTGGTTCTGGAAATCAACCCGTCGGCGGAAAAAATGTCGTTGGGCCTCAAACAGCTCAAGGAAGATCCGTATGCCGCGTTTGCCGTTGGCAACGTGGTGGACGCGAAAGTTCTTCGCCTGTCCGACAGCGGCGTTTTCGTTGAATTGGCCCCCGACATCGAGGGCTATGTTCACATCAGCGAAATCGGGGCCGAGACCCGGTTGGACCACCCGTCCCAGGCGCTCAACGTGGGCGACATCGTGACGGCCCAGGTGGTCAAAAACGATCGCAAAAAACGGCGCATCGATTTGTCTATCAGCAAATACCAGCGCAAAGAAGAAAAGCGGTTGTTGAAACAATACAAGGCCACCGGCGAAGGCGTTTCGTTGGGCGACGTGATGGGCTGGGGATCCGACGAATCCCCCACCGGCCCGGCCCAATAACGCTCACCGCCCCACATGGGCGCGTCGTCCATCGAAATTAATAACGACGGCGGTTCCCGGGCTCGCGGGGGGCGTTGGGCCCTCGACGTTTTTGCGCTTCTGGTGGTGGCTTGCGCCGTGGCGGGCGGGTGGGCTGTGAACCGGTTCTATCGTCCGGCCCCTCCGCCACCCCCCTTTCCACGCCAACCCTCCGAATTTCGATCCCCCTCCACGTTGGCCACCGACAAAAAAGCGGTGTTGGCGGCTCTTTCGGTTCGGGCCGACGATCCCCAGGCTCTTCTCAACCTCGCGATCATTTATTTTGAAGAAGGGGCTCCCGTGAAGGCCTTGGAATCGTTGGAACGGGCCCGGGATGTGGGGGTGTTGGACGAACGGCTTTTTTATTACGCGGGGGTGTTGTACGAATCCCAGGGACTCCCCGATTACGCGGTGGTGGAATACGAAAAGTTCCTTCGCCATCAACCCAACGATCTGGAAACCCGACTGAGGTTGGCCAACACCCTTTATCGAATTGACGAGGTGGACCGAAGCATTGCGCAATACCGTCTGGTATTAAAATCCCGGCCCGGGGATCCGCTGGTCTCCTATAACCTGGCGGTGGCCTACCGGGACAAAAAGAATTGGGCCGACGGTCTCGCGGCGCTCAATCCTTTATTGGCTTCCGGAAAAGCCATGCCGACGGGTGGCCATCGTTTATTGGGAGACCTCTATTTGGGATCGGGCGACGCGGCGAAGGCGTTGACGGAATACGAAAAAGAGCGGGACCGGCAGGGCGAAACCCTGGACGTGTGCCTGGCCCTCGCGACAGCCGCTGAAACGCTCAAAAAAACCGATTTGGCCATAACCTACTTAACCAAAGCGCTCGCTCTCGACCCCACCCACCGCGACGCCCGGGCGCGCTTGCGCCGACTCAAACAGGCCGGGCCGCCTCGACGGCGGTAGGAAGGGTAAACCAAAACCGGGCGCCTTGGCCAACGCCGGGGGATTCGGCGTGGATTTCTCCGCCGTGGGCGTGAACAATTTCCCGGGCGATCGTGAGGCCCAAACCCAGCCCGTCTTTTTTGGACGCGTGGGCTTCCGCCTGAAAAAATTCATCGAAAATGTGGGGCAACGCGTCCGGGGGAATTCCTTCTCCCGTGTCGGTCACGTCCACGCGGAAATGGTCGGGGTTTCGAATCAAAGACACCGTGACCCGTCCGTCGGGGGGCGTGTGTTTGAAGGCGTTGCCGATGAGATTGGTGAGCACTTGGTCGATCCGTTTTTTGTCGAGGGGAACAGGCGGGAACTCGGCTTTTTGGATCGTTGTTTCGAACCGGATTTTTCGTGGTCCCGTCAGGGCCAGCATGCGCGTTTCCACCGCCGATAAAATGTCGGTGATCACGGCGGGAACTTTTTCAATGCGCAATTTGCCCGCTTCGATGCTGGCCACGTCCATCAAGTCGCTGATCAGCCCGCCCAAATGGTCCGACTGGGACACAATGATGCTAAGAAACCGCTGAATTTGTTCTGGAGTGCTTTCCTTCAACAAGAGAAGCTGGGCGTAGCCCCGAATGGACGTGAGCGGCGAGCGCAAATCATGGGACACGATGGACAAAAATCGCGACTTGATGTCGCCCAACCGCACCAGTTCGGCGTTGGTTTTTTTGAGGGTTTCTAGAAGGCGTTTGTTTTCCACGATCAGGCGATTTTTTTCGAGCGCGTTGTCCAGGGACCGTTTTAGGTGGTTGGCGTCGATGGGTTTAATCAAGTAGTCGTAGACGTCGGCTTGAATGGCTTTGACGGCCATGTCCAGGCTGGCGTGGGCCGTCATAAGAATGACATTGATGTCCTCATTGATTTGGCGCAGTTCTTTGGCCAGGGTCAGGCCCGTCATGTCGCCCAACGAATAATCCAATATAGCCACCTGGTAAACCGCCGATCGGGCGGCCTCCAGGGCGGTTTCTCCGCTGGAGACGCCATGGACTTCGTAGCCGTCTTCGGCCAGCAGGTCGACCAGCAGGTCGAGCAAAGGAGGCTCATCATCCACCACCAGGATCTTTCCTGGGGAATCGGTGTCTCTCATATCCCATAGAGTAATGGGAAGAAAGCAAAAGATCAAGGGGAATCTTTTTACGCGATTCCGGTCGATCAAGCAAAAGGCCATTTTGGCCTTGACGGAACCCCGTTTGGGGTCTATAATACTCTTTCGCGTCTTCGTCGGAAATAATTGGTTTCGACCGGGGTTGTCTGGGCCCGCCGTGCGCGTTTCATCTTCTTCTCTAAGGGGGAATTATGGGGTCAAAAATACTGATTGCCGAGGACGACAACAACATTTTGGGACTTCTATCGGTATTTTTGAGCGGGCTGGGCTACGAGGTGTCGTTGGCCCGGGACGGTCAGGAAGCCTTGGACATGGCGGTGAAGGTCAAACCCGACCTGATGATTGTGGACATCATGATGCCCCGCATGAACGGGTTTAAGTTGGTGAACACCCTGGCCATGGACCGCCACGACATCCCCATGCCCAAGATTATTATGTTGACTTCCCTGGCCGATAAGGAAAACGTGCAACGGGGTTTGTCGGTGGGAGCGGACGTGTATATTCCCAAACCGTTCAATTTGGAAGACGTGGCCGCGCGCATCAGCGAATTGCTGGGGGAAACGCCGGTTAAATAGCGGGAGATTCAAACGGAGGGTTCCATGGGCCTGTTTCGTCGGTTTAAGATTTTTTGGATGAACAACTGGTTGGCGATTGTCTTGATCGGATCCTCGGTCATTTTGGTCTTGGCGACGATTTACGGTATTTCCAAACTGGAAAGTTTTTACCGTACGATGACGTTGGCCACACTTCCTCTTCAACTGTTGATGACGGGGTTTAGCGCAATCATTTTTGTTTTCCTCTATTCCACCGTCTTGCAGGGGCGAATGGGGAGACTCGGCAAAAAATCCCGCATTTCTTTGTCGGACGTCAATGTGACGTTTAAAGACGTCATTGGTTTGGAGAACGCGAAAAAAGAGGCCCTCGAAGTGGTTCAGTTGCTGAAAGATCGGGCCAAATTGAAAGCCATCGGCGGAAACATCATCAAAGGGCTCCTGATGGTGGGGCCTCCGGGAACAGGTAAAACGTTGCTCGCCAAAGCGATTGCCACGGAAGCCGGGGTGCCGTTTCTTTCCATTTCCGGTTCGGAGTTTGTGGAAGTGTTTGTGGGGGTGGGCGCCAGCCGGGTCCGTCAACTGTTTAAACAGGCCCGCCAATTGGCTTATGCCCACGGATCGTGCATCGTTTTTATCGACGAGCTGGACGTGATCGGACGAGGCCGGCACTTCAATTCATTCGGCGGCGGGGAAGAAACAAACAGTACCCAAAATCAGCTTTTGGTGGAAATGGATGGGTTGGGGGAAAAAACGCAAAATGTGGTGGTGATCGGCGCCACCAACGCGGGCGAGGGCGTTCTGGACAAAGCGCTTTTGCGCCCCGGTCGGTTTGACCGTAAAATTTACATTGATCTCCCCAACCTTAACGAGCGGGTGGATCTGTTTCGATACTACCTCAAAAAGATCAAACACGACGCGCTCATGGACATCGGTCGGTTGGGGCGGCGGTGTGTGGGGAAGTCCCCCGCGGACATCATGAACGTGACCAAAGAGGCGGCGCTCATCGCCACGCGCAACAAGCGGGATCGGGTGACGTATACCGACATCACCGAGGCCATTGAACGGATTGATTTGGGAATCGCCCATCCGTTGTCCATGTCCCAAGTCGAACGGGAAAACACCGCCTACCATGAAGCCGGGCATTTGGTCGTTTTATACACCCTGCATCCCACCGATGACGTGTTTAAGGCGTCCATTATTCACCGCGGGGGGGCCCTGGGGGTGGTGTACCACAGCCCGCGGGAAGAACAGCACACTTCCAACCGGGAACGGATTTTGGCGGACATCAAAGTGTCGCTCGGCGGATACATGGGAGAAAAAGTGAAATTCGGCGTCACGACCAACGGGGTCTCGTCCGATTTTGCCCACGCCATGAAACTGGCCCACACCATGGTGTGGCGGTTGGGAATGGGTCGGAACGGATTTGTGGGGGATTACAGCGTCATTCCCGAAACCCAAATATCCGATTCCATCAAGGACAAACTGAACCACGAAACGTACGAAATCTTGAACGGGTGCGCCAAAGACGTGGAAGAATTGCTTCGCGCCGATTGGCCCATCGTGGACCGGTTCGCTCAAGAACTATTGAAACGCAACGAGTTGGAGTTTGACGACATCCACGCGATATTCGCCGAATACGGCAAGGCCCGTGAGCAAGTACCCATTCAAACGGTTACTCCCAGCGATCCTCCTCTTTCTTCCGGCGCTTAAGGCTTGCGGCCCGGTGACGTTTCCGGCGGATCGGTTGCCGGAAGCGGTGCGGGCCTTGTGCCTCAAAGAGCAAAAGGTCGATGTACAAGCCCACCTGGTGGGTCACACCCTTTACATGTCCTGTGCGGTGGACGGATTGATTGGCGTGGACCTGGACTTCGACAAAAAAGCCTTGGAAACGCTGGAAGGGGTCATGTTGTCGGGTACCCGGGCGTCTCTTTCAACGGACGCAAAAGTGGATTTCCTGGCCATTCGTGTGGCGGACTCGCGGCTGGGGTCATCGATCACGCTTCTTCGCCACGTTCCCGACATCAAAGGGCTCCTCTACATGAGATTTTCCCGCGACGATTTTGAATCCCGTTTGGTGATTGAAACCGACGGAGCCCCCGACCCCGATGTTTCCCTGGACGAACAGAAAGAGATAACCCTTCCGGATTTTATGGCTCGTCTTATCGCGTCGCGCCTGCACCGTCAACTGACGGGCAACCCCTTGGTCAGCGTGTTTTTGCGGGTGAACCAGGTTCGAGGCCGTGCGGACGAAGGGGTGGTTGTGCTTGTTTGCCTGCGCGCGGAGGACGAACCTTTGAGCGAGTCTTCCCTGGCGGTCTTGGACGCCGCGGTATCGGAGGTGTCGTTAGACGTCTTCAAAAAATACGATCCCGACGAAGCCTATTTCCGTGGGGTCCGTCTGGAAGACGACAAAGGCCGTGTCCTGTTCCAAAAAACACGGAGTGAGGTTTTTTCCAATCCCACCAGGGTCGACAAAAACTAATTTGATGCCCTCAAAGAGCCTTCTCTTTTTCTTAGTGTTTTCGGGTTCCCTGTCCTGGGTAAACGGAGGAGAGCCCGAGCCATTGACACTCACCGACTGTTACCGGCAGGCCTTAGCGCGCAACGAAGCGGTGGCGCTTTCTGAGGAAGAGGTGCGGCGGTTGGAAGGGCAATACGCGCAAGTGCGTGCACGCATTCTCCCGCGGGTCGGTTTTTTCGCCTCCGAACGGTTTGAGGATACCTCCGGCGTGGCGGGCGATGCCCGCTCGGATGAGCCCGAAGCGCGGGTTTACGCCCGTCAGCCGCTCTTTCACGGAATGCGCGAAATCTCCGCGCTCAAAGCCCAAGGGGAAAACCTGCGCGGTCGGCGGGAAGAAGTGGTCCAAGCGCGCATTCTTCTCTATGAAGACGTGGCGAAACTGTTTTATGGACTGGCTTTGGCGGACGAGCGGATTAAGACCTTTCTTTCTCTTCGCCGTGTGAGCCAGGACCGACTCAACGAACTGAATCGGCGGGTGGCGATCGGACGGTCTCGATCCAGTGAAGTTCTTTCCAGTGAAACCCAGCTGGCGCGGTTGGAAGCGGATTTGGAAGAGGCCCGCTGGGAACGGGCCTCGTTAGGCGAAATGTTGGATTCGCTGTTGGGGCAACGGGGTGTCGCGGTCGCCGACACGCTTGGGGAAGCGGTTTCACCGGCGCCGCTGGAGACCGTGTTGGCCCGCCAAACAAACCGTCCCGACGTGCGGTCCGCCGACTACGATCTCAAGGCGTATCAATTCCTGGAAAAATCCGTCCGGCAATCCTATTGGCCCACCGTGGACCTGGGTGGAAACTATTACTTGAAACGCGCGGGGTCCAACGAAAATGTGAACTGGGACCTTCTGTTGGCGTTGGACTTCCCGTTTTTCAGAGGGGGCGAATACCGGGGCCAAACCGAAACGGCCGCCGCCGATCGGCGGTCGGCCCAATGGCGGGACGCCCGTGTTCGCCGGTTGGCCGAACAAGAAATTCGCAGTCGTCACCTCTACGCCGCCAGCGCGCTCTCCCGGCGAGACCGGTTGGGGGAAGCGGCCCGGTTGGCGCTTAAAAATTATTCCGCTCAAAAAGAAGAGTATCGTCTGGGACTGGTCAGCAACCTCGACGTGTTGGCCGCCCTCAACACCATGGAAGAAACCAAGCTGGACCACGACCGTTCGCGGCTGGAGGCCAAGCTGGCTTTGATTCTTCTGGATTTGTCGATAAACGCGGTGCCCGAGGCCCATCCATGACCCTCTCCGATTTGTCCATCAAGAACCCCGTGTTTGCCTGGATGTTCATGATCGGCCTCATCGTTTTCGGCGCCCTCAGCTACCAAAAAATGGGCGTCAGCCAACTCCCCGACGTGGATTTCCCGGTCTTGACGGTGTCCATCGACTGGGAAGGCGCCGCTCCCGAAGTGATGGAAACCGAAGTCACCGACGTGGTGGAAGACGCCGTCATGAGCGTTCAAGGCATTCGGGAAGTGTCGTCCACGTCGCGCCAAGGCCGGTCCAGCGTGTCGTTGGAGTTCGACCTGAACAAAGACGTGGACGTGGCCTTGCAAGAAGTCCAAACCAAACTGGCCCAGGCCCAACGCCTTTTGCCCCGGGAGGTGGACCCCGCCGTGGTTTCCAAGTCCAATCCGGAAGATCAGCCTATTATGTGGTTGGCTGTCAGTGGAAACCGGGATCGTCGGTTTCTCATGGAATACGTTCGGGACCAAATGAAAGATCGGTTCACGACCGTGCCCGGGGTGGCCGAGGTGACCTTGGGCGGCTACATCGAGCCGAACCTACGCGTTTGGCTGGACACGGAAAAGTTGAGACAGAGGGAATTGGCGGCGGAAGACGTTTTGCGCGCCATCACCGCCCAGCACGCCGAAGTGCCCGCGGGGCGGATCGAAGCGCCCCGTCAAGAATTGAACGTGCGCGTGATGGGCGAGGCCGGAACCGTCGAGGAATTTCGTCGGATCATTCTTCCGGCGCGCAGTGGCTCGCCCATCTACAAAACCATCCGCATCGGCGATGTGGCCGAGGTGGAAGACGGGTTGGCGGACCTCCGGCGAATTTCCCGTTCCAACGGCGTGTCCGCCGTGGGGCTGGGGATTCGCAAACAGCGCGGATCCAACGCCGTGGCCGTGGCCGATGGAGTTTTAAAACGGATGGAAGACGTCCGTCGCGAGTTGCCCGAGGGGTTGGAGATCAATCTTAATTTTGACACCACCCGGTTTATCCGCGATTCCGTCCATGAGCTTGTCATGACCTTGGTTCTGGCCGCGGTGCTGACGTCTCTTGTTTGCTGGCTGTTTTTGGGTTCGTTCAGTTCGGCTTTAAACGTGATTTTGGCGATACCCACCTCCATCGTGGGGGCGTTTACGTTTCTTTATTTTTTCGGGTTCACGCTCAATACCTTCACGTTGCTGGGGCTCTCCCTGTGTGTGGGGATCGTGGTGGATGACGCCATCATGGTGTTGGAGAACATTGTCCGCTACCGGGAGGCGGGGCAAAGTCGGGTCCGCGCCGCCCTCGTGGGCGCGCGGGAAATTTCGTTCGCCGCCATGGCGGCCACCGTGGCCATCTTGGCCATTTTTGTCCCGGTCATCTTTATGAAGGGGATCATTGGGAAATTTCTTTTTTCGTTTGGCGTGACATTGTCGGTGGCGGTGACGCTCTCGCTGTTGGAAGCCCTGACCTTGGCGCCCATGCGGTGTTCTCAGTTTCTGGAGGTGGGGCACACCACGGCTCTCGGGCGGGGGATGGACCGGTTGATGACGGGGCTCTCCGCCCTTTACCGGCGCGTCTTGGTCCATTGTTTGAACGCGCGGTGGGTCGTCCTTATCCTGGCGACGGCGATCTTTATCGGTTCGCTTTTCCTGGCCAAAGGGGTGAAGAAAGAATTTGTTCCGTCCCAAGACCAGAGCCGGTTCTTGGTGCGGCTCCAGACACCGTTGGGGTCCTCCATTGGGTTCACCGATGAGGTGATGAAGAAGGCCGAAGCCATTGTGGCCCAGCGGCCCGAAGTGTTGCGGACGTTTGCCGCCATCGGCGGGTTCGGCGGCGGCGACGTCAATTCCGGGATGATGTTCGTTTCCATGAAACCCCGTGGCGAGCGGCCCTTGGCGGACCCCTTTAAACGGCCCGCCACCCAGTCGGATTTGATCGGGCTTCTGCGGAAACAACTCAACGCCATTCCGGGAATCATGAAAGTCGGCGTTCAAGATTTGTCCCAGCAGGGGTTCACGGCCCAACGGGGATACCCGGTTGAATTTACTGTGCGCGGCCGGGACTGGGACACCCTGGCCGCTGTGAGCACGGACCTCATGAAAAAGTTGGAAGGGTCCGGCCTGGTCTTGGACGTGGACACCGACTACCGGCTCGGCATGCCCGAGGTACGCGTGACGCCGGACCGCGAAAAGGCCAACGAGCGGGGCGTCACGGTGGGAGTCATCGCCGATACCATTAACGCCCTGATCGGCGGTGTGCGGGCGGGCAAGTTCACCCGGGGGGGGAAACGCTACGACATCCGGGTTCGCCTGGCCACGGGCGATCGGGAAACATCTTCCGACATCGAGAAAGTTTATGTTCGAAACAACCGGGGTGAATTGGTGCGTCTGTCGGATGTGGTGGCCGTGCGGGAAAAACCCACTCTTCTCACCATCACGCGGAAAAACCGGGAACGAGCGATCGGCGTGTTCGCCAACGTCGCTCCCGGCCATTCCCAAGGGGAGGTGTTGAGTTTTCTGGAAAAGGCCGGGAGAGGTTTGCCCGAAGGATACCGGATGGTCTTGTCGGGAAGCGCCCAAACATTTAAAGAATCTTTCTCGTCTCTCACGTTTGCGCTGGTGTTGGGCCTGTTCGTCGCCTACATGGTGCTGGGGGCTCAATTCAATAGTTTCATCCATCCGTTCACGGTTCTTCTGGCGTTGCCCTTCAGCATCACGGGGGCCCTGTTGGCCCTGCGGCTGACGGGAATCACGCTCAACATTTACAGCATGATCGGCCTGCTTCTTTTGATGGGGCTCGTTAAAAAGAATTCGATTCTGCTTGTTGAATTCACCAACGAACGGCGAAAACTCGGTCGTTCCGTTCACGACGCCTTGCTGGAGGCCTGCCCGGTCCGGCTTCGACCCGTGGTGATGACGTCGGTGTCGACGATAGCGGGGGCTCTGCCGGCCGCCTTCAGTTTTGGGGCCGGGGCGGAAACCATTCGTCCCATGGCGGTGGTGGTGATCGGCGGTGTGGCGGTTTCCACGTTCCTGACGCTGTTTGTGGTGCCCGCCGCCTACAGTCTTTTGTCGGTCCTTCAAAGCCATCGGCACGATCAAGACCTCAAAGAGGCCCTCGTGGAGTTGGGGGAAGGCCCCAAGGCCGCTTGATTTGACGTCTTTTATGTCCAAACGTCTTTTCGGACCGGCCCTTCTTTTTTCGGTGCCGATGTTGTGGGGCCAGCCGCCCCTTTCGCTGATGGACGGCGTTCGGGAAGCGGTGGAAAAGTCGCCGGACGTGGCCCGGGCCATGATTTCCGCCCGCCAGGCGGCGCTCCAAGAGCCGCTTCTCCTTTCCGAGACAGATCCGGATTTTTTTGGACTCTACAATTGGAAGAAGGATGAATCCCCCCGCGCCGCCCCGCTGGTGCAGGGGGAAGAAAGCGAGGAAACCGCCTTTGACCTGGGCATAACCCAGCGGACGTTGTTGGGCACCACGGCGCGGCTGGCCTGGACAAACAGCCGTTTGTCCAATCCGTCGGCCTTTCGTCCTCTGGACCCCAGCGTCGATTCTCGTTTGACCCTGACGGTCGATCAACCGCTCCTCCGGTATTTTTGGGGCCGTCCCGACATCGCTCGGCGAAGCCTGTTGCGCGCGTCCACCCGTGCCGCTGAGGCCCAGGCCGCGATCGTTATCGAAAACACCGTGTTGGCCGCGGGCAAGGCGTACGTGACCTACTATTATGCCCGGGAAAATTTGAAAGTGGCCCTGGAGTCCAGGGCGTCGTCAAAAAAGCTACTGGACGTTTATCTGGATCGCAAACGGTATGGCTTGGCCGACGAATCGGACCTCGCCCAAGCCCAAGCGTCTCTGGAAGGAGACGAAGCCGAGGTGTTGCTGTCCACCTCCCTTTTGGAGCGGGCCCGGTTGGGGCTTTTGGCGGTTTTGCACCGCCAGGGAGAATCGTCCGCCGGGGAAGTGGTGGTTTCAACCCCCACCCTGGATTTGGTTTTGCCCGATTCCGACAACGAGGCCGTGGCTCTGGGTTTAAACAATCGTCCTGACCTCCAGTCCGCCCGCGCCCGGTTGGAAGCCGCCCAATGGGGCGAACGGGTGACGACCCTGGATACGTTGCCCGAACTTTCTTTTTTGGGGTCCTACGGGATGGCGGGCCTGGACACGGGCTACCGCCCCGCCTGGAAAGACTTGGGCCAAATGGACAACCCCGTGATGAGCGCCGGGATGGCGTTGCGCGTTCCCTTCGCCGGGCGAAAAGAAAAACTGGAACGAAAATCCGGCGCGCTAACGTTGGAGGATGCCCGGCAGGAGCTGGCCCGGGTCACGGAGGCGGCCTTGCGGGATATTCGTGACCAACTGGAAGCCCGCCGCCTGGCCCTCGAGCGCGTGAAGTTGCGCCGCCGAATTGTGGACCTCGAACGGAGAAAATTGGAAGCGGAAAAAGCCAACTTTCGCCGGGGCCGGTCCAGCACGGACCTTCTGGTCCGGTTCCAAAAAGATCTGCAACGGGCCCAAACCCTTGCTTTGCTGGCCGAATCCGACGACCTTCTGACCCAGGTGGACCTGGCCCGGGCCACGGGGGGACTGTTGCGGGCTTGGGGACCCCGCCATGATTAATTTCTTTCTCCGTCGGCCGGTGGTGACCAACCTCATCACGCTTTTCCTGTTGGTGGTGGGCGGGTATCAGTTTTTCCATGTGCGTCGGGAGGCGTTTCCGGAAATTGATTTTGACATTGTGGTTATTACCACCCTTTACCCCGGCGCCTCGCCGGAAGAAGTGGAACGGTTGGTTACCACAAAAATCGAAGAACAGCTTCGGCCGGTGGCCGGAATTGAAAAAGTGTTTTCGTCGTCCTTGGAAAACCGGTCCGTCATCACCGTTCGGCTGGACGAGGATCTGTCGAAACGTCAAATCGACCGGGCCGTCAACGACATCGAACAGGGCGTCAACCGGGTCACGGATTTTCCGGCCGAGGTGGACCGGCCGGTGGTTCAGGAGCTGACCAGCGATCGGCCCCTGATCACGTTGTCGGTGGCGGGGGGGGACGAAGAGGTTCGCCGGCACTTTTCCGAGGAACTGGCGGACGTGGTGGAAGACCTTCCCGGCGTGTCCCGGGTGGAAAAGAACGGATACAAAAAGCGCGAGATCTGGATCGAGGCCGACCGCCGCCGGCTCAACGCCCATCAGCTGACCTTGGCCGAACTGGCCGCCGCGGTACGCGCCCGCAACACCGACGTTTCCGCGGGCACTGTGGAAATCGGCACCCAAGAACTCTGGGTTCGTGTCATGGGATCGGTTTTGACCGCGTCCGAGGTGGGGGACTTCATCGTGCGGGGCAACGATTCCCGGCAATTTCTTCGGGTCAAAGACGTGGCCGAAGTCACCGAACGGTTCGAGGAGCCTCGGTTCCTTTACCGGGCCAACGGCCTTCCGAGCATTGATTTAAACGTCCGAAAACTTCGTTCGGGAGACACGATCCGATTGGCGAGGGCCGTGCGGGACGTTCAAGCCAAGTTCACCGCCCGGGCCCAACAGCAGGGGCTAACCCTCGTGGCTTCGGACGACTGGTCCTTTTTCATCAAACGGCGTTTGTCGGTGATGACCAACAACCTGGTGCAGGGGGGGATTCTGATCTTGGCCGCGCTTTTCCTCTTTTTGGATTGGCGATTGGCTCTGGTGGCGGCGTTGGGGGTCCCTCTTTCGTTTGCGGCGGCGTTCGCGTTGGCGGTGCCCCTGGGGTTCACCATCAACTTGATGTCGCTGTTGGCGTTTATCATCGTGTTGGGGATGCTGGACGACGATTCTGTGGTGGTGGCGGAAAACATTTATCGTCATCTGGAGATGGGCAAGGCCCCGATTCAGGCGGCGCTCGACGGAACGCGCGAAGTGGTGGTGCCGGTGTTGGCGTCGGTGGCGTCCACGTCGGCGGCGTTTTTGCCCTTCGCGTTGGTCACGGGAATCATGGGCAAATTTTTGTTGATGATCCCGATCATCGTGGTGCTGGCCTTTCTCGCGAGCGCGTTCGAGGCGTTTTTTATTTTGCCCGGCCATGTGGCCGAATTGGTCCCTTTTGGAAAACCGATCACCGAGGAATCCGAGGCCCGGGGCTGGTTTCGCCACGCGCAAAACGGTTTTCGGGTCGCGGTGTCCTGGGCGGTCCATCATCGGTTCAAATTATTGCTTCTGATGTCGGCCGTGATTGGGGCGACCGTCTTGATCGCGCGGCATCGGCTTAAGTTTGTTCTCTTTCCGGCGGGTTTGGTCGACCAATTCTTTGTTCAGCTGGATATGCCGGAAGGAACCCATCTGAAACAAACCGAACGGGCCATGGCGCACATTGAACAGGCGGTCTTGAAAACGACGGCGGGGGATTTGGAGGCCCTCACCTCGAACGTGGGCCTGAAAGGATTTGAGGAAGAAATGCGGGCCGGCACGTCTTATGCCCAAGCCCGGGTGTTTTTGACGCCGGAAGAAAAACGAAAACGAAAAACGAAAACACTCATCGCTGATTTGCGGGAACAACTGAAAGATATTCCGGGCGGCGGCCGGGTGGTGTTTGAAGAGCTTCGTACGGGCCCGCCCGTGGGCAAAGCGGTGCAGGTTTTGGTCCGCGGCCGGGACCCGGCGGTTATCGGCCGGATCGTCGACGACGTCAAAAAAAACCTGGCGTCCTGGTCCGGGGTCCGCGATTTGCGGGATTCCCGGGAAGGCGGCAAGGTTCAAATGCGCGTGGTCCTCAACCCCCGGGAGGCGGCTTTCGCCGGATTGTCTGTGGCGGGGGTGGCGCAGAATATTTTGTATGCGGTGGACGGCGGCGAGGCCAGCGTGATCCGCCGCGAAAACGAACAGGACGAAATTAAAATCCGCGTTCGGCTTCAGCCGGATCAGCGGGCCCGGACCGAGGAACTGTTGTCGTTGGACGTGCTCAATCCCCAAGGACGTCCCGTTCGGTTGGGGGCCGTGGCTCGGGTCGAAAAAGTCCACGGCCCGCCTTCCTTGGAACGGTACAACTTCCGTCCCGCCGTCACGGTTTCCGCGGACGTGGACACGACGGTTGCGACGTCTCGGGAAATCAACCTGCGTTTGAAAAAAGAATTCAAGAGCCTTTCCGACGAGTTTCCGGGCTATGAGTTGGTTTATGGAGGAGAAGAAGAGGAGACCAACAAATCGCTTCGTTCGCTCTATCGGGCGTTCGGGGTGGCGATCTTTTTGGATTTTGTTATCCTCGCCGCGATTTTTAAGTCTTACATTCAGCCGTTCATGATCTTGTTGTCCATTCCAATCGGTATGTTGGGGGTCGTGTGGGCCTTGTTGTTGCACAACCAGCCGGTGAGTTTCATGGCGCTGTTGGGGGTGGTGGCCATGACCGGCGTCGTGGTCAACAACGGAATTGTTTTGGTGAGTTTCATCAACCAGCGGCGGGAAGAAGGGCAAGGCGTGAAAGAGGCCGCGGTGCAAGGCGCGGTGGTCCGGTTGCGGCCCATTTTTGCCAGTTCGGTGACGACGCTGTTGGGACTGTTGCCCACGGCTTACGGAAAATTTATGCAAGACACTTTTGGCATGAACGGCTACGAGCCTTTCGTTTCGCCCATGGCGCTGGCCTTGGCCTGGGGGCTGATGATCGCCATGCCCATGACCCTGTTTCTGATGCCCACAGCCTACGTCCTGATCGAAGACGCCCGGTCGATCAGCGGCCGGGCGATCGCCCCCCTCGCCCATTTCTTTGGCCGCATCGTCAAGAAAATTGCGGGCGCGACAACAAAGGAGAAATAATGCCAACGACTCTTGGTTTCTGGATGGTGGCAACTCTTATTCTTGTTCAGGGAGTGGAATGGATTGCTGATTATTTAAACCTCAGGGCCCTTCAAAAAGTTCCTCCGCCCGGTTTTGAAGACGTTTATGACCGGGAAAAATACGCCCGGGCCCAGGAATACACCCGCGCCAAAACCCGCTTTGGTTTTGTTGAGTCCTCCGTGAAACTGGGGGGCCTGCTGGTTTTTTGGTTTTGGGGAGGGTTTGGTTTACTGGATCGGGTTGTTGGCCCTTTTGGTTTTTCCCAGGTCTCTACCGGCGTGATTTATTTGGGAAGTCTTTTTCTCCTGAACGAACTCTTCGGCTTGCCTTTTTCCATATACGCCACGTTTGTCCTTGAAGAACGATTCGGTTTTAATAAAACCACGCCCAGGACCTTCGTCTTGGATCGGCTCAAAGGTCTTCTGCTGACAACCGTGATCGGCGGTCCGCTGTTGGCCCTTTTGCTATGGTTTTTTGGGCGGTTGGGTGCCTCGGCGTGGATCTGGGCTTGGGCCTCGGTGACGGGGTTCACGCTCTTGCTACAGTTTGTGGCGCCCACCTGGATTCTTCCGCTTTTTAATAAGTTCACCCCTCTTCCGGAGGGCGATTTGCGCCGGGCCATCTTCGCCTATGCCGAACGCGTGGGGTATCCTCTCTCGAACCTTTTTGTCATGGACGGGTCCAAGCGGTCCGCCAAGGGCAACGCGTTTTTTACGGGGTTTGGAAAAAACAAACGGATCGCCCTGTTCGACACCTTGGTTGAAAAACATTCGGTGGACGAATTGGTGGGTGTTCTGGCCCACGAAATCGGCCACCACAAGAAAGGCCACGTTTGGAAAGGGTTTGTTTTGAGCGTCGCTCAAACCGGCGCGACACTTTTCATTTTATCTCTGGCCTTGAATTGGACGGCCCTTTTTGAGGCGTTCAAGGTGGCCCCGTCCATCTACGCGGGGTTCGCCGTGTTTGGAATTTTGTTTAGCCCGGTGAATTTTCTCTTGGCTCTTCCTCTTCATGCCCTGTCGCGGCGTCATGAGTTTGAGGCCGACCGCTACGCGACGGAAACGTTGGGGTCCGGCCAGGCCTTGGCGACGGGCCTTAAAAAGCTGTCCGCAAACAGTTTGGCCAATCTGACGCCCCACCCTTTTTACGTGGCGTTGCACCACACCCACCCGCCGTTGGTCGAGCGCGTTCGCGCTTTGGATTAAATTTTTTAAGTCGTATACCCTTGTTTGTCTGGGCCTTTTATACTACCATGGCCGTGTGAGCACTTAGGGCTATCGGTATTTTATTCCTGTTTTAAGTGCGTGGTCTTCGCAATTGGGGATCATAAAGCAGGGGCCGGGGTTTCCGGCGTTCTGTCTTGAATCACCGCGCGGAAGTCGGGAGGGGAATTCTGGAGATCGACGTGTGTCGCCTGTTCCAGGATTATTTCGAGCGAAAAGGCGGTCAAAATGATATCCGATCAACGAGCCCATAACAGGGTCAGTTTTTTTGTTGGCGGCGATATTTATCGTCAGGCGGAAGGCCAGAAAGTGGGCCGGGCGATCATCCGGGACATCAGTTTTTCGGGGTTGCGCATCGAAACCTTAGAATCCTGGGAACCCGGTGAGGTGGTATACCTGGACTTTGCCATTGCCGGCCGTTTCGAGTTTCGCCGCGTACCAGTTGTTGTGGCCCGCAGTGAAGGAAATATGGGATCGTTTGTGACGGGTCTCAACTTCCGGCAGGGCGAAGATCGCCGTCGTGTGCGCCACGCACTCACCTACGCCATCGAAAATTCCAACTAATATCGTCGGGAAATGATAAAATAATCGGCAACGCCTTGTGTACGGGTCTCTCTGTTAAGCTGTTGGCACTCCCGGCACGGTGCGGCTACGTACCGTCCCAGTCAGCCTTGCGGCCACGCAAGGTCCCTGTCTGTAGGAAGGGACAGGATGGGGGAGCGGGAGTGCGTGTGGCGGACCAATGTGCAGAGCTGACATCTAAGTTGTTGGCACTCCCGGCAGAGCGGGAGTGCGTGCGGCGGGCGCATAGCGCCCGAATTCCCGCACGGGGGTGAACAGGGTTCGACGAGGGTGTTTGAGGTTCAGGTCGCAGGCCGAAGTCGTCCGCGCTTCGTTAAAAAACGGGCAAACCGTTAAACGCCAACACTGAGTTGGCTCTCGCGGCCTAAACAGCCGTGACGCTCGTCCCAGAACGCCGGCTACCGGGAACGAGCGCCATTAGCCGGCTGGTCGCATCCCGCGCGTTTCGTCGGGACCGACGAGAAAACAACGGAGCTGGCGCCTGGGTCGTTCTGTCTAGGGACACCCCGGGCGCGAGACCAAGCCTAGGCTAAGCCTGTAGTGACCGGACTGATGCACTCCCGGACGCGGGTTCGATTCCCGCCACCTCCACCAATTGGTGGGGTTTACTCCAAAAAGGCCTTTCCCTCGACGGGAAGGGCCTTTTTATTTTTCCGCCCTATTGACAATAACTATTAAATAAGTATATATAAGGCCCGTAAGCTCCGCTGGAAATCAACCCGCGGGGCAGTGGCGATGGGCGTTGGGAGGCGTCCGGAGCACACCTACCCAACCCCTGTACGCCTGTGGTGGCTCATGCGGCCCGAGGGCGGCCCTCCGAACTTTTGACGAGCGGACAAATATCAGGGTGACTCTTCATGCAAGCGGATGCGACGTCGTTGGTCAACGCAAACGCCGAAATCACGGCCGAACCCGTTCTTTCTCCGGCCCCCCCGCCCGTTCCTGAATCCCCATCCGTTTCGCCTGTCCCAGTTTCCGAGCCTCTTCCCAATTCGTCCAACGTCCCGGTTACTATGCTTCCGGCGGTACAGGTGTTGTTGGCCTACTTGGAACAGGAGGGGGTGGACACCATTTTCGGAATCCCCGGCGGCCCGCTCATGCCGTTTTTTGAGGGAATTTTCGACCGCGGTAAAATTCGCCCCATCATCGCCAAACACGAAGAGGGCGCCTCGTTTATGGCGGATGGATACGCCCGGGTGTCGGGCCGGTTGGGCGTCTGTTGTGCCACCACGGGCCCCGGCGCGACCAACGCGTTAACAGGCGTGGCGTGCGCCTATCGGGATTCCGTCCCGATCTTGTTGGTCACAGCCCAAGTTGCGCTGTCGGCGTTCGGAAAAGGCGCGGCCCAGGAAAGTTCCCCGCTGGGTATCGACATTGTGGACATGTACCGCGACGTCACCAAAGCCAGCGTGATGCTGATGACTCCAGAAAAAATCGCCGACATCACCCGCCACCTCCTGCGCACCGGCCTCACCGGCCGTCCCGGCCCCATTCACCTCAGCCTCCCGGCGGACATGATGAAGAGAGAAGCGATTGCGGATATCCGCCGTCCCACTCAATACCGATCGCCGTCCGCGTTGTTTGATCGCCAATCGGTCAAAAACGCGGCGAAACTGCTCCTGCGGGCGAAGCGGCCGGCCATCTTGGCGGGGTACGGGGTTCATATTTCTCGCGCGTATGACGAGTTGTTGGCTGTGGCGGAACGACTGGGAATCCCGGTGGCCACGACGCCCAAAGGAAAAGGTGTTTTTCCTGAGAATCACGTTCTGTCTTTGGGGGTTTTTGGAATGGCGGGGTCTCCCCAGGCCGATGCGGTGATCCTGTCCAAAGAGGTTGACCTGCTGTTGGCGATTGGAACAAGTTTTGGAGAGGCGTCTTGCCACGCGTGGGATTCTCGTGTGGGCGAAGATCGATGGTTGCTCCAGATTGATGTGGACGAAAGGGAGATCGGAAAAAATTATCCCGTCGACGTGGCCCTGGTTGGAAACGCCAAGCCCGTTTTGAATGAACTGAATTTTGAATTGAGCCGGGCCTCGGGCTGGTATCAAACCAAAAAAGATGTGGAAGAACGGTTGGCTTACCTTCGAACGGTCAAGGAGAAATCGCCGCGTTCATTTGAGAATCAGGCCATGGAAAGCCCCGAGGTCCCTATTCGGCCCCAACGGGTGATCTCCGAACTTCGCCGCGCCTTGCCTTCGAACGGCATTCTTTTTGTCGACATTGGAAACGTGATGGCGTGGGCGCTCCACTATTTCCAGGTTCAAGAGCCCGGAACCTTTTTCATCAACATGGGGTTTGGGTCCATGGGGCATGCGGTGGCGGGCGCGATTGGCGGTAAAATGGCCGCTCCGGACCGCCCGGTGGTGGCCCTGGTGGGGGACGGTTCGTTCGCCATGAACGGCATGGAAGTTCACACGGCGGTTGAAAATAATATTCCTGTGATTTGGGTGGTCATGAACAACGGCGGGCACGGAATGGTCCATGTGGGGGAAAGTATTCAGTTCAAGGGAAAATTTAACACATCATTGTTCAATCACAGGGTGGATGCGGCGGGTATCGGCGAAGCAGTGGGGGCGTTGGCTTTTCGAGCAGAACGACCCGGCGACGTAGAAGAATCTCTGCGCCGAGCCATACGTTCCGGGAGACCGTGCGTGATTGACGTCCGCGGAGACCCCCGCGACCGCCCCCCCTTGGGAATTCGGCTGGCCACGCTAGAACGATTTTTCGGAGCGAGGTGATTATGAGATTTCACAAGAGTAAATCTAAAATTCGAGTTTTTTATGCTTGAGACTAAGAATGGCAACAGAGGTGGAACTGATAAAATATTGCCGATTATCGCTGGTGGGTATTCGGCTTTTCAGCTTCTTTGGGCGGGGGTTAAATTGGGCTTATTTAACTATCTCTCCGCGCACCCAGGGGCGACGCTGCGAAATGTCCAGAAATATTTAAAAATAAACGAACAGCCAACTAAAATTATTTTGAATGGGTTGGTGTCCATTGGACTTGTGGGTTTTAAAAAAGCGGGTTTTTTTAATTCCAATGAGGTAGAGGAGCAACTGGTCGATGGAAAGCCTTTTTCCGTCGCACCGCTTATCGAGTGGCACGCGCGCATCAATTATCCTGCTATGTCGGATTTTGTGGAATCTCTGATTCAAGATCGGAATGTTGGACTGAGGCATTTTTCAGGTAATGGAGAAACACTTTACCAACGCCTCTCTGGGAACTCGGATCTGGAAGGTGTATTCCAGAGGGCGATGAGCACTCTTTCAGCCAAAACCAATCCCGCGTTAATCCGATCTTTTGATTTTGGAAAGTTTAGTCATGTTTTGGATGTGGGTGGTGGGGATGGGACTAATGCGGCTTCCCTGGTAAAAGCATTTCCAAGCATTCGGGTGACTGTTTTTGACATCCCATCTGTATGCGATCGTGCAAAATCGAAAGTTAAATCAATGGGACTCCAGTCTAAAATTAAAACGCTTGCTGGAAATTTTCTTGATGACCCTTTTCCAGAGGGAGTTGATGTCATCTTATTCAATCATATTATGCCCATTTGGTCGGCGAAAAGAAATCAGTCTTTAATTAAAAAAAGTTTTTCCTCTTTACCAAAGAAAGGGGCGATTGTGATTTTTAATATGATGAACGACGATGTGTCTTGGCCCATAACCCCGGCGCTGGGATCGCTCTATTTCCACACCATTGCCACTGGGGAGGGGATGCTTTACAGTTGGAGTGATTATGAAAATTGGTTAAGAAAGACTGGGTTTCGCACTGTTAAAAAAACGGGTGGTTTTTGTCTGGATCACGGGGTCATTTCGGGAATAAAATAGGAGGTCATGTCTGCGAACTGATAACAGAAAGGTCGGATCCAATCCTTTGAATCTTTTTATCTTGGCGGCGGGGGTATTTTTTAGCGGGGTTTTAAGTGTGTGGGGCTTGGAAAGCGGGCCTAAAAACAGAAGGGACTTTCTCGTTATTTGTGATGATGTCGCTGATCCCGCCACTCTGGATCCTCATCGGCAGTATACTGAAAAAAACAGAGCCATTGTCCAGCAAATCTTCGAAGAACTACTTCGCGTTGGACCGGACGGAAAATTTGATCCCGTGCTTGCCGAATCTTGGTCTCGTGTTGACCCTCTTACTGTCCGATTTAAACTTCGGCCCGATGTCGTTTTTCATAACGGGGAACCTTTTGACGCGAAGGCTGTCCTATTCAGTTTAAACCGATGTTTGGATCCTAAAACAGGATTTCCTGGATTGCCCTTTATCACTTCTATTGCGTCGGCTACTGTGGTTGATCCCTTAACGATAGACGTACATACCCATTTCCCTGATGGTATGCTTTTACACCGGTTGGGAGTCTCACTTTTTATTGTTCCACCCAGATTTTTGGAAGAAAATGGAGAACGCGCTTTGGAAACCAATCCGGTTGGTACGGGTCCCTTCCGGTTTAGTCAATGGGAAAAAGGAAAGCGAATTCGATTAGCAAAAAATAAAAATTATTGGAAAGCCGGGTATCCGAGGGTGGAGGGTTTGGAATATAAATTTCTTTCTCCCGATGACCAGCTCGCTGAATTTTTTAAGGGGAATGTGGATTTTTTTACTGAAATGCCCGGGACCATGACACTCAATGCGAAACAAAATGCCATGACGGATTTAATCAAGGTCGATTCCCTCTATACGGTGGTCGGGCATTTTAATACCAATAGGGGGCCTCTTTCAAATGTCTTGGTTCGGAAAGCATTGAACTTGGCGGTGAATCGAGAAGAATTAATTCGATATGACCTCCTCGGGAATGGACGTGCTATTGCAAGTTTAACGATGCCAGGAGAAATTGGACATAACCCGGCGTTGGTCCCGTATGATTTTGATGTGGAAAAAAGCAAATCTCTGCTTGCCGAAGCAGGATATCAAAATGGTTTTGAATTAAGGGCGTCTGCTCGGGCGCAAGGTTTACGAACAGCGCGGATTATTGCAAAACAGTTAGAAAGAGTTGGAGTTAAGGTTTCGATTGTTGGCGTCTCTTCAGACGCGGAAATTATTTCATCTCTGGCTCAGGGAAAATTTGATATTGGATTTGCCGCTCTTCCTGACCCGATGGCGCATAGTTACTTTATCCAGAGTCTGGTTCTTTATTCCAAATCTCCTTTCAGTATGCACAACGATATCGTTTATGATAAGAAACTTGAAGAAATGGTTGGTGAGCTGAATTTGTCTCGTCAGGATCGACTGGGGAGAGACCTCGATAAGTATATTTACGATCGGGCGTTATGTTTGTTTACCTATCAACGGATTCGCACATACGGGATTTCCAGGCGTCTTGTCTTTCAGCCATCAATTACTGGAAATAATTACTTCCTTACGGCCGAGCTGAAAAAACAATGATCAAGGGTCAATTGACATGAAAACCGATCTCGTTCATATGGTTCAATTCGCTGGGTTGCTCCATTTTCTTCAACTTCCCGCGATTTTGTTAGCTCCTCGGATTTTGCGTTGGAAAGATGATTTTAAGCAATTAATGCCTATCAATCGGTGGATTTTTAATGTGACAGCGGGCGGTATCGTTTTAACGGGTTTTGGATTGGGGCTTATCGTATTTTTTTTCCCGGATCAAATAGTTAATTCAATTGTCGGGCAAATGCTTTGTCTGTTCCTCGGAGTCTTTTGGACATATCGATCTGTTGTGCATTTTGCGATTTATTCAAAGGTTTGGCCAAAAGATAAATTTATTTCACGATCGAGTTATTGGTTTATGGCATGCGTAATCCCACTAAAGGCGATTTTGTATTGGGTTTGTTTCTCTTTTTCTGGTCCAGTGTCCTTACCCTGATGGGCTAAAGAAAACCTTTTTTAGGATCTGTCATCATTACAGGAGGCCTGTGTGAATAGAAATTCGCAACGATACAAGGGCGGGGTTAAAGGGCACCTATTGGGAGTAATTTCGAGTATTCTTTTCGTTTCAAATCTTGCGGCTTTTAATCAACCTCCCATGAACCATTCAATTACCACCTTTCTTGATGGTGGGGCTCCAGAGGGTTTTTACTATATGAACTACAGTATCTTGACTCGGGGGGAGACTCCCGTGGATAAGGATGGAAACGAGATCCCGGGGGGAGCCAAAGTGAATGCGTTGGCAAACGCACATCAGTTTTACTACATTAGCCCCTTGAAAATTTTCGGGGGCAACTTTGCCATGGACCTGATAGTGAGCGTAAGTGCCGTCACCTCCAAGGGAACGATGCCACTCCCAGGGGTCGGGCCTGTTCCTGTGGTATCGAACACGGCGGGGATGGCCGATCTTATTGTCGGCCCCGCTCTTGTGTGGAATCAGGGCACTCTGTTGGGAGGGCCTCTTTTTCAAAGAGTGGAACTTCAAACCACGCTTCCCACAGGAAAATACGATAAAAACAACGCCGCTAACCCAGGATCAAACTTAACAACTTTCAATCCGTATTATTCAGCGGTTTGGATGTTTGGTCCCAAATGGGAAACCAGTTGGCGGTTCTATTACGCGCAACACAGCACCAATGATGAATATCCGCTCGGTCCGGTCCAGCCGGGGCGAGCGTTTCATCTCAACTACGCGGTGTCGCGAGAGGTTCTTCCAAAATGGCGATTGGGAATGGCGGGATATTATCTTCAACAGTTGACAGAAGATACGATCGGTGGGGTTAAGCAAATAGATTCCAAAGAACGCGTGATGTCGGCCGGTCCAGGATTTGTTTACCTCGGCCAAGGGTTGACCGCCATTTTTAGTTATCCCATCGAATTTTCTGTTGAAAATCGTTTCAAAGGATCCCGCGCCACCCTCCAATTGATCCACAAGTTCTAGTTTAGGGGGACCTTTTCAACGAATCAATTAACCTGAATTTGTAGGCAAGGGTGTCTCGGTGTCACGTGTGGGGGGCGCACTGGAACCGGCGTAATGCCGCGAAATGCCTCCCGTTTCTAGGCCGCCGGGGAACGACTAGTGATGTGGCAGCTGAAGTCGTTTCGCTCAAAAACGTTTGGCGGTATACCGTCTTAGGAGGACGGATTCCAACTGGTGTTTCGATGCGTGGCCCCGCAGACCGTGAATCTGGCTCTGAGCCCCTTTTCGGCGGACACGCTTGACCAAACGCCTCACTTGGCGCGTGCTTAAGTGCAACCGCTGAGCGGCGTGGCGTTGCTTGATTCTCTTTTGATGACGTCATCGATTCCTTTCATGCGATCAATGTCCTGGATGCTCATTGGCAGTATATCCTCGCTTTTCGTGTGCCCTCCTTTGAGAGGGGCGGTTTAGGAAAAAAAGGACATTTCTAAAAAACGGAAAGCGGACATTTTAAAAAAATTACAACAAATAATTGTCGCAACTTGACAGGGTGGTGTTCAGGGAATAGAATGGCGTTGTGAAAAAGTCCCGCATCGTCGTGTATCCTGGGAGTTTTGATCCCGTCACCAACGGGCACTTGGACATCATTTGCCGGGCGTGCCAGATTTTTGAACACGTGATTGTGGCCGTCACTCAAAATTCCACCAAATCGTCGCTTTTTACCATCGATGAGCGCCTGCGCATGTTGAATCTTGTTTTGGCTCCCGTGGTGAAATCAGGTAAAGTGCGCGTGGATTCGTTCAGCGGGTTGTTGGCCGATTATTGCCGCCAGCAAGGGGCCCATACCGTCGCGCGGGGTTTACGGGCCCTATCGGATTTTGAATACGAATTCCAAATGGCGCTCATGAATCGCCATCTGGCGCCCGAACTGGAAACTGTTTTCCTTATGGCCGATGAAAAATACACCTATCTTTCCTCTTCTCTCTTAAAAGACGTGGTTCGGTTGGGCGGGGATGCATCTCGTTTTGTGCCACGATCTTTGGTGGGGTTGTTGAATAAAAAGCTCCGTACGAAAAAAAATCAACGCGACTAAACCTTCCCTTGACATCCAACCATCCCGGGGTTATCCTTCGCTCAGAGTCCAAAAAAACGGCGGCGGATGGATCCCTTTGGGAATCCCTCCGCCACCGGGCGGCACGACGGCCGGTTCGGGTGCTCATGGTTGAACCCGAGGATCCGCGGGTGTTGTCGGCGGCTTCCTACTTGTTGGACCGGAAGGTGGCTGTGCCTGTTTTTGTGGGGAATTCCGAACGGGTCGCGGAGGCCTGTCGATCGGAGGGGCTGGATTTTAATCGAATTGAATGTTTGGATCCCCAAACCCACGTTCAACGGGGCGAGTTTGAGAATGTGTTCTTTGACCTGCGCAAATCAAAAGGTCTTTCGCGCGAGCACGCCCATGAGTTGATTTCGGATCCGGTGTATTTTGGCTCGATGGCGCTTCGGGCGGGATTGGCGGACACCTTTGTGGGCGGCGCCGTGCGGACCACGGCGGATACGGTGCGGGCCGGGTTTTCCTGCTTGGGGATGGCTCACGGGGCGGAAACGGCGTTTGGCGCTTTTTTAATGGGATGTCCTCAGGCGGCCGGAGGAGAACGTCCCTTGTTGTTCGCTGATTGCGCCGTATCGCCCAGGCCTTCCCCGCGCGCTCTCGCGGCCATAGGAGTGGGGGCGGCCCGGTTATTTGAGAAATGGATGGGTCAAAAGCCCCGCGTGGCGTTTTTAAGTTTTTCGACGCGGGCCAGCGCGGTGGACGAAAGCGTGGACGCGGTGCGTCACGCGGTCGAATTGGCCCGCAAAAAGGCACCCGAATTGGATCTGGACGGCGAACTGCAAGGCGACGCGGCGTTGGAGTCGTGGGTGGCGCGCCAAAAAGGGGCGGAACAGTCAACCGTGGCGGGGCAAGCCAACGTTTTGGTCTTTCCGGATTTGAATGCCGGAAATATTGCCTATAAACTTGTTCGGCATTTGGGGGGCGCGCGGGCGGTGGGGCCGGTGGTGGCGGGGTTGTCGAGGCCGTTTTCGGACTTGTCTCGCGGATGCACGGACGAGGATATTGTGGACGCGGCGGTTTTAACCGCGCTTCTTTAGAGGGAGGCAAACGATGGCCGGTCCCGTGGAAAAAAAGAAACGGTTGGGCGATATGTTGGTTCAAGAAGGCTTGCTGACGCCCAAACAGTTGGATCAAGCGGTGGAACATCAACGGGCGAAAGGCGGCCGGCTGGGCGATATCCTGGTCGACCAAAATCATTGCACCGAAGATCAAATTCTTTCCGCGTTGGCCAAACGGGCTGGAATCCCCTTTGTGTCGTCTTTGTCGGCCTACGGCCGAGTGTCGGCGGATGTTCTTTCGTTGATTTCCGGAGATTTGGCTCGGCAGTGGGGCGTGATCCCTCTCTCGCGGGAAGGGCACAAGTTGACGGTGGCGTTGGCTGACCCGTTCGTGGAACTTGACGCGGTAGACGATTTGAAAATCCACACCGGCTACGACATCTCCATGGTACTCACGTCGGGCCGGGAAATTCAAAAAGCGGTGGAGTCCGCTTACCCAAAAGAAAGTAGAGAAACCGAGTCGGAGGGTTTGGCCGGTTCCAGTACGGGCTCGGCCGATACTCAAATGGTGACCATCACCAACGCCTTGTTGGGAAACGCGGCCAAGATGGGCGCGGCCTTCATCTATTTGGAGCCCACCCCCTCGGACGTGCAAGTTCGTTACCGGATCCGAGGCCAACTTCTTAAAAAACCAAATTTTCCCTTGGCCCACTACGGTGCTTTGGTGATCCACCTTAAAGGATTGGCCCGCATGGACACCGCCGATCGATGGCTCCCCCAGGATGGCCGCCTCCATGGGGTTTGGGGCGGCCGGCCTTTGGATGTGCGTGTGGCCACGCTTCCGACGTCAAATGGGGAAAAAACGGTGTTGGCGTTGGTTGACTCAACTCAGGCGTTGCCCATGGATTTGGCCAAACTGGGAATGGATTCGGAGACCTTGCTTTCTTATCAGGGTTTTTTGAACGCAACCAAAGGGTTGGTGCTGGTGGCCGGGCCCGGCGGGTCTGGAAAAACGGCCACGATTTACGCCACCCTGGCGGCGCTTCGGTCGGCGGAAAAACACATTCTGACCATTGAAGATCCCATCGAACGGTATGTGGACGGAATTACCCAAGTTCAAGCTCGATCCGATTTGCGGCTCACGCTGGCTTCGGGTTTGCAGGTGTTTCGTCGGATGGCGCCCGATGTGGTGATGGCATCGGACATCTTGGACGTGGAAACCGCCGACGCGGCCATGGAAACCGCCGGCGAATGTGTGGTTCTTTCGACGATCACGGCGCCGGACGCGTTGGGGGCGGTTCAGAAATTAATTGAAATGGGGGTGCCCCCTTCGCTGCTATCGGATCGATTGATCGGGGTGTTGGGGCAACGATTGGTGCGCAAAATTTGCTCCAATTGTCGGGAGAGCCACACGCTTTCTTTGCGGGAGCTGATGTCCGCGGGGTTGGGAGAAAAAGAAATCCGCGGCGCAAAACGCGCCGCCTCGTTTTCGGTTTTTCGCGGCCGGGGTTGCGGCCAATGCTTGGCCACGGGATACGATGGCGCCGCCGCGGTGTTTGAAACGTTTCCCATGACCGACAATGTCCGTCGGTTGGTGGCCGAAAAAGCCAGCCCGGCCCTGTTGGCGCGGGAAACCGCCGAGCGGGTCACCTTGCGGGAAGCGGCCATGAAAAAAGTGCTGGCAGGGGAAACGTCGGTTGACGAGGCGTTGCGGGTTCACTGACCGATCGGCGCTGGGTCGACACGGAGACACACTATGATCAACATGAACGACTTGCTGTTATTAATGGTCCAAAAAAAAGCGTCGGATTTGCATATGACGGTGGGCGTGGCGCCATGTCTGCGAATTGACGGCGTTTTGATCCAAACCAACCTCGAAAAACTGACGTCGGATACGTCCCAACGGCTGATCTATTCCCTTTTGTCGGACGCTCAAAAACAGCGGTTTGAATCCGATAACGAACTGGACGTGTCTTTCGGGATTAAAGGATTGGGCCGGGTGCGGATGAACGTGTTCCGCCAGCGGGGATCCGTGGGGGCGGCGTTGCGGTCGGTGCCGACGCGGTTTATGTCATTTGATGAAATCGGACTGCCCCCCGCCATCATCGATCTGGTCAATTTGCCCCGGGGGTTGGTTTTGGTCACCGGCCCCACCGGATCTGGGAAAACGACCACGATTGCCAGTTTCATCGATTATATAAATGAAAACCGCAGGTGCCATATTGTGACCGTGGAAGATCCCATCGAGTATGTTCATTCCCACAAACAATCAATTGTCAACCAGAGGGAGCTGGGGGGGGACACGCCCAGTTTCTCGTCAGCGTTGAAATATGTGTTGCGCCAAGACCCCGACGTTATTCTCGTGGGCGAAATGCGCGACCCGGAAACCATCTCCGCCGCTCTCACCATCGCGGAAACAGGCCACTTGGTCTTTTCCACCCTGCACACCAACGACGCGGCCTCCAGTGTCAACCGCCTTTTGGATTCGTTCGCTTCAGATCGGCAAGATCAAATCCGAAGCCAGCTGTCGTTGACGCTTCAGGCCATTATCAGCCAGTCGTTGTTGCCCCACGCGTCCGGGGTGGGGCGTGCGATGGCGTGCGAGTTTTTGATAGCGACGTCCGCGGTGCGTAACCTTATTCGCGAACAAAAGCTTGAGCAAATTTATATCCTGATGCAGACCGGGGCCCGGGTGGGCATGCAAACCATGAACCAATCGTTGCTGGGGCTTGTTCAAAAACAAAAAGTGGCGGCGGAGGAAGCCCTGGCCGTTTCGCCGGACCCGGACGAGTTGCGAAAACTTTTACCCAATGGGAGCTCTTCACAGTTCTAAATATTATGGGCGAAACAACGAAAATCATCGATTTAAAAACGGAAACGAAGGCGAAGATCTTGGTCGTCGACGACGAACAAGACATCGCTTCGTTGATCGAGGACTGGCTGTCTGATATGTTTGAGGTCGCCGTGGCGTTGAACGGAAAAACCGCCATGCAGAAGGCCGTTTGGACGCAACCGCAGGTTATTTTATTGGACGTGGTCCTCCCGGACATGGGGGGGTACGATGTGGTGCGCTTGTTGCGAGGCGCTCCCCAAACAAAAGAGGTGCCCGTCATCGTTATGACGGCAAAAAATTTTGACGACTCAACGATAAAGTTGATCAAGGCCGAAGCCAACGTGTTCGGATTTTTAAATAAACCCTTTAAACCCAGCGAGCTGGTGAAAATGATTGAAGCCGCATTGAAAGGGAGCTCTCGGCCCGTTGCGGCCACGGAAGCCGAGCCGATTGCCGCCCCTACACCCGCACTAATTTCTTCGGCTCCACAGGCGACCCCCGCGATTGAGGAAGAACCAAAAAGAGATTCTGTCGACACTGTTTTGCCGGAAGCGCTCCCAAAGCCGGTTCCGGCTCCCGCAAAGCCAAAGGTTGCGGTGCGGCCTCGTTCCGAGGAAGATCGGTCGAAAGGAGGAATCGGTCGGTGGGTCTTTGGGATTTTTAAAATAGCGTGCGCGGCGGTTTTTGCGGGGGGCGTGTTTTTTGGGGCGGCTGAATGGGCCAGCCGATCCGCCGAATCGGCGCTGGGAAAGCGTTTTTTTGTTCCGCCCGTTTATCCGTCAAGCCGGTTCAACTCGTTTTTGCCATATCAGTGGAACAATCCAAAAAATACCAGCCCTACCTATTGGGAAGACGGGAAGGCCGTTTACCAATTTAACCAGTGGGGTTTGCGGGGACAAGATTTTCCCCTATTGCCGCCAACGGGCGTTCGGCGCGTTTTGTTGTTGGGGGGGACCACCGTGTTTGGGTTGGGGGTTCGAGAATCGGATACATTGGCCCGTCGGCTTGAGAACCGATTAAATGAAGGGCAGTCGGGTCCCTATCAGGTGATTAACGCCGGGTTGTGGGCTTTAACACCCCAGGAGCAGTGGGATTACATGAAGGGGCAGGGGCTCAATTTTAAGCCGGAAGCCATTCTGTGGCTGTGCGAAAACCGCCGGGAGGGCGAACCGTCGTCGGAAGGGCTTCGCTGGTTGGGGAGCCACCGGTGGTGGGTGTTGCCACCGTTGTCGGAAATTCGGTGGATTCAGTTGATGGTTCACCAAAAAATCCAATCCCATGAAAATTCCGTGGATTCCAATAACGATGTTTTGTTTCGGGAAGCGGAAAAGGTGGCGCGGGATCAAAAAATAATGTTTCATCGGTGGACATTGGATCGGGGGAATCCTCCGCAGGTGGGGTCGACAACTCTGAATGAGTCCTCCGTCATTCGCGATGCCGACCCGGTTGTTTCGTTGTTGAGCCGGTTGGTCGATCGGTTGGCACCGGTTGTACTGAGAGAGAAATCGGGCGGGCCATCCCGATGATTCAAAAGGAGTTTTAGCATGCCTCTTTATTCCTATAAAGCGCGGGCCTCCGGCGGTAACCCTGTGGCCGGGGTTGTGGAAGCCAACGACCAACGGACCGCGGTGGATCAGCTGCGCCAACAACGCATGGTGGTTCTGGAAATAACAGAAAAAGAGCCGTCGTTGTTGGATACGATAAAAAAATTACCCCTTTTTAAACCCAGCATTCCAGCCAAGGAAATCGTGTTGTTTTCCCGTCAGCTCTCCACGCTGGTCAGCGCGGGTGTGGCGTTGGTGTCGGGGCTCAACATTTTGTCGGAACAAATTCAATTCAAACCGTTTAAGGCGATTGTAATGAAAGTGAAAGAAGACATCGAGTCTGGTCAACCCATCGCGGAGGCTTTAAAAAAGCATCCTGACGCGTTTACGGATCTCTATGTGGCCATGGTGCGCGCCGGCGAGCTGGGGGGCATTTTGGACATTATCTTGGAACGGTTGTCGGCTTATCTGGAATCCGCCGAAGCCCTGCGTTTGAAAGTAAAGGGCGCGATGATGTATCCGATTGTGGTCAGCTCCATTGCCGCGTTGGTGACGGTGTTCTTGTTGGTCGGGGTGATCCCCACGTTTAAGGAAATTTTTTCCAGTTTCGGGGCCGAACTTCCTTTGCCGACGCGGATCGTGATCGGGTTGTCCGAGGCGTTGCAACATCAATGGTATGTTTTTGTCGGCGTTCCCGTGATTGCTTTTTTCTTGTTCAAAAAGTGGTTAAAAACAGAGAGTGGCCGAAAAATATTCGATACCCGGATTTTGCAACTTCCCTTGTTTGGCGTTATGTTGCGCAAAGTGGCCGTGGCCAAATTTACCCGCACCTTGGGGACCTTGGTGAAATCCGGCGTGCCCATTTTGCAAGCCATGGAAACCGTGGCCCAGACCGCCGGGAACAAAGTCATTGAGGCGGCCATCATGGACGCGCGAGAATCCATTCGGGAAGGCGAACGGATTGCCGAGCCGCTGAAACGGTCCGGCGTGTTTCCGCCCATGGTGATTCAGATGATTTCAGTCGGTGAAGAAACCGGGAATATGGACATCATGCTCCACAAAATCGCCGACTTTTACGACCAAGAGGTGGAACAGTCGATCAAAGGGCTTACGTCGATGATCGAACCCATTGTGATCGTGTTTATGGGCATTTTGATCGGTGGTATCGTGATCGCCATGTTCGTGCCCATGTTTGAGTTGGGCAACCTGGCCAGTAAGCAGGGCTAAAAAAAGTCCTTGCGCGGATGGCGTTTCGGGGGTAGACTTACAGCGCTGGGAAGTTCGTGGTATATTTGACATGAATTTCCCAGTATGGTAATCATTCATCATTCAAAATAACCGGTGGATGTGATCGCCGGCAGGGAGGAACGCAATCATGAGTCAATTAATGAAACGCATCACCAAAAAAGGGTTCACGCTCATCGAGCTGATGATCGTGGTGGCCATCATCGGTATTCTGGCCGCCATCGCCATCCCGAAGTTCGCGGACCTGATCACGAAGTCAAAGGAGTCGGCCACAAAAGGAGCTTTGGGAAGTTTACGGAGTTCTTTAACAATCTATTACTCCAACACTGAGGGATATTTTCCCGCAAATCCGACTGATCTCCAGACGGCCCTGACGTCGAATGGGACCTACATCGATCGGATTCCTTCGGTTACGATCCCGAAACACAGTGTGGGTGCAGGTAACACGGGCCATTCCGCTTCGGCCGCTATCACTGCCACTACGGGAGACGGTTCCGGTTACGTTTACACGGCATCAAGTGGAACAGTATTTATTAAATGCACTGAAATTGACACAAAAAGCGTACCCTGGAACACTTATTGATAAAAGGGTGTTTTCTTAAGATTACCTAAGAGGGGGGGGCGCGGGTTGGCCCCCTCCTCTTGCTTTGTGAGGTTAAAAGAGGTGAAAATTGATTGATTTTCAAAACATGAGGTTCCTTGAATTTATTGTATTTGCAACGGGATTGGGATTGTCCATCGGAAGTCTCGGAAATGTTTGCATTCACCGTGTTCCCCGCGGGCGATCTGTGGCGGTTCCCCGATCCCGGTGTCCGCGGTGTCACGGGGAGATCTCTTGGTATGATAATATCCCCGTATTAAGCTGGTGTTGGTTGAAAGGCCGGTGCCGCCGGTGCCAAGAAAAAATTTCGTTTCGCTACCCGTTGATTGAGCTATTCATGGCGGCCCTTTTCCTCCTCGTTTATTTTCTTTCCTCTAATTCCTCCCATTTGGTGTTTGGACTTATTCTCACCTTTATCCTCGTGGTGATATCCATCATCGATTTGGACTGGCGGATTATTCCCGACATTTTTTCGCTGGGTCTTCTGGGCGCGGGAATTGTGGCGTCCCCACTTAACGAGGGTCTGGGCGACAACGGGCCTGCGCGAGCGCTCGCCTCGGTTGTGGGGGCCGGGGTTGGGTTTGGGAGCGCGTGGCTTATGGCTGTCATGGGAAGGCGCGTTTTTAAGCGGGAAGCGTTGGGGGGTGGCGATGTGAAATTGTTGGCGGGCGTCGGCGCCTTTTTGGGATGGTCGGGCGTTTTGACCAGCTGGTTTTTGGGCTCAGTTTTGGGAAGCGCTGTGTTCATGGGCCTTAAAGTTCGACGGAAAATGGAGTGGGGCACCTATTTGCCGTTCGGTCCTTTTTTGGCGGCGGGGGCGTGGGCCCATTGGGCGTGGCCCGGATTTTTTTTGAAATGGTGGGGATTGGGTTGGGGCCCATAAAAAAAACCCTTGACAATAATCCTATCTAACCTATATAAATAGGGCCGTGGCGGTGCGACAACCATCCGCGTTTCCGGTTGCGGGAGAGCGTGGCCGATGGCGCGGTTGATGACATCCAGTGAAAGGCACTGAATGAAACTTGAAGAAACATTAAAGAACCTTCGGTTCGATAAGCTCCGCTTCAAGTCCAAGGACGCCATCGGCGTTGATCTTGGGTCCACGTCAATTAAAGTGGTCCAACTCAAAGGCGGTGGCGGCCGATGGAAATTGCATCGGTGCGCTCACTTGCCTCTTTCCAACGCGGGTCCCGACGTGGCCGCTCCCGAACGACGGGCCCAGGCCGTGGGTCTGCTCAAAGATTACGTTAAAAAACAAAAAGGCGCTCTTGCCAAAAACGCCGTGTTGTCGGTGTCCGGCAACTCGGTCATTGTTCGGTTCGTCAAGTTTCCCAAGATGTCCCGGGACGACCTGAGCAAAATGATTTTGATCGAGGCCGAGCCCTACATTCCCTTTTCCATTCCCGAAGTCAACCTGGATTTTCAAATCCTGGGGGACGTGACCGAAGACGCTCAAAAAAAGATGGAAACCATTTTGGTGGCGGCCAAGAAAGACATTATCAATGCTCGTGTGGACATCACCACCCAGGCGGGCCTGGCCCCGGTGATGATCGATGTGGACGCGTTCGCCTTGCAAAACGCCTACGAAGCCGCGTTTGGGTCCTCCATGAAGGAAACGGCTTTGATCGTCCATATGGGCGCGTTCGTTACGTCCATGATCATCGTTGAAAACGGGGTTCCGAAAGTGGTTCGCGACGTGTTTATCGCCGGTAACGCGGTGACAAAAGCGTTGCAACGTAACTTTCAGTGTGATGGGAAAGCTGCCGAAGTGATGAAAGCCCGTGCCCAATTGTTAGTCACGCCCGAAGAACGGGAAAAAGCCCTGGCCGATTCCAACAAAGAAGTTGTTCAAATGTCCACGGTTATCATGCCGGTCATGAAAGATCTTCTGGCGGAAATTCAGCGATCACTTGATTTTTATTTGTCCCAAGGACAAGACCGGCAGGTGGCTCGGGTTTTGTTGTCGGGGGGCGCGTCCCGGTTGGGCAACATCATGAACTATTTGGCTCAAGAGCTTCGCTTGCCCGTGGAAGCGTTTGACCCGTTCCAGCGAATCGACGGGGCCCAGTCCATTGCCCCGGAGTTAAGGCCTTTGTTCGCTGTGGCCGTGGGGTTGGCTCTTCGGCGGGAAGGAGACGCGGGCTAGGCCCCGCCCCCATGGTCCGCATTAACCTTCTTCCCCGTGAAATTTATGCCGCCCGGGCCCAACAACAGCTTAAGGTGGTTGGAATCGCGGCGGGAGCGGTGGCGTTCGTCGTTTTGATGGCTTACTACGGGTCCCTTTTTGCCCGGTCTAAATCGTTGGCCAAAGAGCTGGTGGTGGCCCAAGCCGAACTGCAGAAGTATGAAGCCATCGATGCCCAGGTGAAATCCTACCAGGCCCAAGAAAGCGCCTTGAGTTCCCGGTTCTCGGTGATTCAACAGTTGTTGAAAGGAACATTGACCTACCCCAAATTTTTTGAAGATTTCATGTCCCTTTTACCGGGAGACATTTGGTTTACCCGCCTCACCACGAGCACCGATGCTTCTTATGGCTTGACGGTGTCGGCCGACGCCAAGGCGTTAAGCAGTTTCGCCATTGCCGACTGGCTGACGAACCTGCTTCAGGCCAATACCCTTTACCAGAACGTGAATCTAGGGGAAATTCGCGTGGAAGAACAAGGCGAAGGCAAAAACGCCGTTTATTCGTTTACCATGAGTTTCACTTACCGACGGACGGACAACTGATATGGCGTTGAACAAAGAACAGCAAAAGCAGGTGGCCATGGCGGTGGTCGCCGTTGTTTTGTTTGGGTACGTTTACACCACGAAACTCTTAAAACCGACCAAGGCCGAAATCCAAAACCGGGAAGCGGAATTGGCCAGCGTCAACGGCCGCATCCAGGGGCTTCGGGCTACCGCCAATCAATTGGACCAATTGTTGAAACGTGTGGAAGAATTGAAAGTCCAGGTGGCCGCGGTGGAAAAGCGGTTGCCTCGGGACAAAAATCTCCAAGATATCATCCGCACCGTGTCCACCCTGGCGGAAAAAAGCGGTGTGCGCTTTACATCGTTTTCACCCCGCACGGATCAGGCCGTTAACCTATTCACGGAGATTCCCATCGATATGAGCATCAGCGGATCCGTTTATTCCATCGGCAAGTTCCTTGCCGCCATTGGACAGCAAGAACGGATTCTGAGCTCGCGAAATCTCATTCTAAACGCGGGCGCCGATCCCAAGAAAAATCAAACGGTCACAGGTACATTTACCCTGTTGGCATTCATTTACAACGGATGAGCCCCATGGCAAAATATTGGACGTTAACTGTTGGGTTGGTCGGGTTTGGGCTTCTTGCTCCCGCCGTACGCGGGGAAGAGGCGGCTGATTCGTTGATCGACGAACCTGTGGCGGTGTCCACCCCCGCCGTTGCTCCAGTATATGTTTTCAAGGGAGACCGGTTTCGGGACCCGTTTATCCCACTGGTGGGAGCGTCCCTGGGGTACGAAGGGCCGCGGGCATCCGCTGAGCCCATTTCTCCTTTTAATCCCTCCAACGTGGAACTCAAAGGAATTATAAAGACGACGTCGGGACGGTGGGCCGTTATGCGGACGTCGGAAGGCGTGACCTATCTTATTCAGAATGGAAAAATTTACGATCCCAAACGCAAGCCGGTGGAAGGGTTCCAGTGCGTGGTGAAGGAAAAATCGGTGGTTGTGATGGGACCGGGCAAACAAGAATCTGAACTGCTGTTGAAAAAAGAGTCGGGAACCGCGCCGTAAAAGAAGTCCATTTTGTTTTGGATAAACGAGGAGGCATAAATTCTATGGATAGATTTAAATGGACTGGAACCGTTGCCGAAATGACGCGGAATGACGGTCGAAAAGGGAACGCGCGAGCGGCTTTGGAAAAAGGCCTTCGCGTTTTTCTGTTGATCTCCTTGGCGATTCCCCAATCGACGGTTTTTGGAGCGGCGGTCCTGGACGGAGTCCATGGGAAAGCCCTGTCCACCGCTGTGAGTCAGGGGGAGGCCCTGGCCACCATAAAGAGCATCGCGTTTAAGGAAAACGCCCTTCGGATTCTGATGGACCGGGAAGTCCCTTACCGGGTTTTTTCGTTAACCAAACCGCCTCGGGTTGTGGTGGAACTTTCTCAAACAGTTCACGGGCCCAAACCCTACACCGCCAACGTTAACGACGGAGCGTTGTTGAAGATTCGAAGCGCGCAATTCAAATCAGGCACCGACACGGTCACCCGGGTTGTTTTGGACGTCAAAGATTCGGTTCCCTACCAATCTGTTCGGGAAGGCAACGGCATCGTGCTGAAGTTTAACGGAGCCGAGTCCGTAGCGCCGAAAGAAACCGCGGCGGTCTATGGAGAAGAAACCGCCCGTGTGGAATCCACCGCCATTGAGCGATCTCTGGGAGGAAGCCGAAAGGGCGTAAAAGATTTGTTGGCGTCTCTTCCCAAAAATCCGATCACCATCGATTTTGAGGACGCGGAAATCAAAGACGTTCTTCGTGTCCTCTCCGAAATGAGCGGGGTTAACATTATTTATGCCGCGGACCTTCGGGGTTTTGTAACCATTCATTTGGACCAGGTTCCTTTTAACGAGGTGTTCAACACCATTCTTGCGATGCAAGGGTTGGTGGCCCAACAAATGGGGAGCAACGTGATTCGGATTTTGACGCCGGAAACATTGAGTTTGGATCGGGGCCGTTCTGTGGTTAACTACAAAACCTACGTTCTCAATTACGGAAAAGCCGCCGAAATTGCCGCCCATTTGGGCGCGGTCCGAATTTCGCCCAACGCCAAGGTGACCGTGGACGAGCGCAACAATGCCCTGGTGGTAACGGATACCCCGGAAGGGTTGGCCGCCGCGGAACGATTGATTGCGGAGTTGGACAGCAAGCCTCCCCAGGTTTTGATCGAAACCAAAGTGGTCCAGATCGACGTGAACAAGACACTTCAACTGGGCGTTCAGTGGGAGTATGCGAACTCGGCCACAAGCGGTTCGACTCAACGAAACCTGGGTTGGAAAAATGTCAAAGCAGGGACGGAAGAGGATACCGCCGTCGGTGGGCCAGGTTGGGGTACAGTTGTCTCTGACCCAGCCACAGGAGATCTTTCTGCCGCCGTTATTCAAGCAAGAAAGGCAGCCTCTCGGGGAACCGGTGTGAGTCTACCCGGCCCGCAAGAGGCGGCCATTACTTTTGGCTTTATCAACAACTCCGACATTTTGACGATGACGCTTAACGCCCTTGAACGGGACGGGCAAACCAAGACCCTAACCAATCCCAAGGTGATCACCACCAACAACCAGGCGGCCCGGATTCAGATCGGTTCCCAGGTGCCGTACAAGACCAGCACGGTGTCCAACGGCGTGGTGACCGAAACCATTACGTTCCTTTCGGTGGGGTTTCTTATCGACGTGACTCCCACCATCAATGTGGACAACCGAATCCGGTTGAAGGTTCGGCCCGAAGTGAGCGAGGTGGCCGACGCGCGCATTTCGCCTCCCACCATCGATACAACCGTGGCGGAAACCGAAGTAATGATTAAAGACGGGGAAACCTTGGTCATCGGCGGGTTGGTCAGCGAAAAAATGGTGGAGACCGCCTCGAAAGTGCCTCTTCTGGGCGACTTGCCCGTGTTGGGTGTGTTTTTCCGAAGCACATCGAACGACAAACGGCGCAAAGAGATTTTGGTCTTTGTGACCGCACGGGTTGTGCCCGACTGATCGTGACAGAGATCCTCCGGTGACATCGAACCCTTCCTCGAACGAGAACGAGCTCGTCGTGGAGGGATTTTTAAAGCAGGCCGACATTGCCCGCCAGCGGCAGGCTTCCGATGATGTTCTCAAAATATTCCAAATTGCCTTACGGCAGGTGCCGGACGATCGGCGGTTGCGACATGGGTTAGCGGCGGCTTACGTCGCAAAGGCGGATCGGGTTTCGTTTAAGCCGTTTTATCAGCACGCGCTGGAAGAGTATTGGCGGTTGGTCAATTCCGATCCGAAAGACGCGAAGGCCCATGAAGGCCTTATGACCGCGGCGGTCAAGGCCGACCAATTGGCCGAAGTGATGGAAGAATACCGCGCGCGCATTGCCCGGGGCGCGGAAGCGGAAAGCTACAAAGAAGCTTTTAAAAAAATCCAAACTCTCTATTTTTTGAAGGCTGAGCCTGTTCAAAATTCAGGTCCTTCCGGCGGTTTTGTTCGAACTGTGTTTGGTCGCGCGGCGCCCATTCTGGCCTTGGTTTGTTTGATTGTGTGGGTTATTGTCCGCCAAAAAATGGGTCTTCAACCGGACAGCGCCTCTCCAAAATTAGCCGCTTTCGCCGTGCTCATGGGCCGAACAGGCATTTTTTCCTTAGTCGCATCCCTGACCTATTATTCCATTCGTTTGTTTCACTCTTCTAAATAGAAAAATCCGTAAATGATTCACGTCCTGCTAGCCGCATATAATGAAGAGTCGGCTTTGGGGGATGTTTTAGAATCTCTTATTTGTTCGTTGGCTGGTTTCTCTTTGCGGGTTTGGGTTGTGGACGATGGGTCGACGGATCGGACGGCTCAGGTGGCGGAATCGCGGGGGGGAAAATGTTCCTTGGAACTGGTTCGACACGCCACAAATCGGGGGTTGGGAGCGGCTTTGAAAACGGGTTTTTCGGCAATGGGCCCTTTTCTTTCCGACAACGATGTCGTGGTCACGTTGGATGCCGACAATACTCATTCCCCCGCTCAAATTCCGGAGATGGTTCGGCTGATTGAGAATAATCAGGCCGATTTGGTGGTGGCATCCCGGTTTGTTCAGGGCGCCCAAGTGACGGGCGTGCCCGCTTATCGCCGTTTTCTGAGCGAGTGCGCCACTTACGTTTTTAGGATGTTGATTCCCGTTCGTGGACTTAAAGACTACACCTGTGGGTTTCGGTGTTACTCAGGTTCTTTGGTCAAGCAAATGAGGGAAAAATTCCCGCGGTTAATCACTGAATCCGGGTTTGCGGCTTCGGCTGAGCTGGTGGTGAAAGCTGGATCGTTTCAACCCAGGGTGGCGGAAGTTCCGCTTATCCTTCGTTACGATAAAAAACCAACCGCCAGTAAAATGCGGGTGGGCTCCACGATTGTCCGAAACCTGGCGGTTGCCCTTCGTTTAAGAAAACAAGTCAAGCATGGCGATTCTGTCGGCTTATCTCCATTGTTGACTTGGTTTTGCGGAGCCGGAATCCTGGCTGTGGCCCTTTATTTTCGGTTGCGGGCGTTGGATTGGGGGTTGCCGTTAAAATACGCCCATATTGACGAGTCCGTGGTGATCCACTATTCCTTGAGGATCGTGGCCGGTGTTCTCAACCCCGACTTTTATGATTATCCTGGATTTTTCCTTTATCTTTTGGCGGGGACCGTTCGATTGGTTTCCACCCTTTCTGGTTTGTTGGGTGGGGCAGGGCTGGACGGCTTTGCAAAGATTTATGTGGAGGGGGATGGAACCCCGTTCACGCTCATGGCCCGGGGCCTTTCGGTGGGGTTTGCTCTCTTAACGGTGTGGTTGATCTACGATATCGGTCGGCGTCGGGCAGGACAGGCTGTGGGCCTTTTCTCAGCCGCCTGGATGGCTGTCAATGTTTTGCACGTTCAACAAAGCCACTATGGCACCGTCGATGTAACCGCCTGTTTTTTTACGCTCTTGGCCCTAGACCGCATATTGGAATTTCAAGGTTCCGGATCCGTCCGTCACGCCGCCGTCGCCGCTTTCTGCGTGGGCTTAGCGGCCGCGACAAAATATTATCCCTGCGTGCTTATGTTTCCGCTTATCGCCATCCCATTAATCGAAAAACACCACAAACCCGTTCGGTTGATCGCGATCTTGCTCGCTTTCACCGGGATTGGATTTTTTGTCGGGGCGCCGTTTACCTTTTTAGCCGCGGGAGATTTTTTGTCGCGGTTTAATCACTTGGCGCCAAAAATTGTTGGCGTTCCGGGAACGCGGACGCCTTTTTTGCCTACGATCGGCCACCTGTGGAACAATGTGGGTCCGCTGGGGTGTGTTCTGGGCGGAATGGGTTTGGTTGTGGCGGTTCGTGAGGGCGGAACCTGGCGGTGGATGGCAATTTTGTGGGTCAGCGTGCTTTGTTTTGTGGGTCTGTGGCGGCTACAGAATCCCCATTATGCGCTAGGGCTTTACCCCCCGTTGATTTTATTAGCGGCCCGGGGGGTGTCCACGGTTTTTTCCCGTCGCCCCTGGGCGACCGCAGGGTTGATCCTTGCGGTTTTGCTGTTGTCACTTCCACCGACCCTCCGGGAAATCCGATATCTTGAAAGGCGAGACACCCGCCTACAAATGGCGGATTGGGTGAGATCCCATGTCCCACCCGGGAGCCATATTCTTCGGTTCTCCCACACCCCCAACTTTTCTCCCCTCGACCCTTTTGAAATCAAGGTCGATTTTACGGACCAACGGTTGGCTCCGGTTGAAAAAGGGGTCCCTGCGTCGGCGGATTTGGTGACCGAACTAAATTCCTATGACTATTTGCTCGTTAGCTCCGCTTCCCCGGATTCGGATCCCAAGTTTAAATTGTTCCAGGAGCACTTTTCATTGATTCAAAAATTTTCCGATCCCTCTTCCCGGGGGGTCCACAATCCGACGGTCGCCCTATTTTCCGGGCAAGAAAAAATTCGTTGAGTTGTTTCCATCGGGCATGGCGGCGTATTCAGGCCCCTTCTGTTGTGTTGGAACAAATGCTTAAATTCCTCAGGCTTGAAGGCGAAATATGAAAGTTGACCCGTGGCAATTGAGTTATACATGCAAAAGGAGAGGGGAATGAAAGTCGTGGCTGTGCTTCCGGCGTACAACGCCGAAAAAACGCTGGAAAAAACATTGAAAGACATTCCACCCGGGGCCGTGGACGAAATTATTTTGGTCGACGACGCTTCCCGGGACGGAACCGTCGCTGTGGCCGAACGGTTGGGGTTAACCGTTATTCGGCACCCCAAAAATAAGGGTTATGGGGCCAATCAAAAAACCTGTTACCGAGCGGCACTGGATCGGGGAGCGGACATTGTTGTAATGATTCATCCCGATTATCAATACGATTCCCGGTTGACACCTTTTATGACCGGGCTGATCGAAAAAGATGTGGTGGATGTGGTGTTCGGTTGCCGGATTCGGACTCGGAAAGAATCCATCTCGGGAGGAATGCCGGCCTATAAATATTTTTTTAACCGGGCTCTGACGGGATTAGAGAATTTTGTCCTCGGCCAAAATTTGGGTGAAACCCACAGCGGCTACCGGGCCTATCACCGGCGCGTTCTGGAAACAATCCCCTGGGAAAAAAATTCCGACAATTTTGTCTTTGACCAACAGTTCATTGTTCAGTCGGTTCATTTTGGGTTTCGGTTGGGAGACATCCCTGTTCCGACACGGTATGAAAAAGTGTCCTCGTCGATCAGTTTCCGCCGCAGCCTGTGGTATGGCTTGGGTACGTTGTGGGTTTTAGTGCAATGGATTTTGTTTAAGGTAAAGGTAGCGCCGTGCGCTCTGTTCAATCCAAAATCGTAATTGGCCTTTACGGAAGTGTTGCGGTTTCGATGGTCGCCACCTATTTCCGATACTATCCTATCCCGGGTTTTTTCGGTCGATTGTGGGAAGGGGCGTTGGCTGTGTTATTGGCCGCCTTTTCCGCCGGGTCCGGCCGAGCGATTCTTCGGTGGACTGGATCCGATCGGCGAACCACAATTGAAGAGAGGGGGTGGATCGAATCGGTTCTTCTTTCATTTGCGGTTGGTCTGATCCCCTTTTCGTTGGGTTTGTTGATCCTGGGAACCGCCGGTTTTTATTCACCGACACCGATAGCCCTCTTTACTTTGGTGTGGGGGGCTCTGGGCGCGGGCGAATGGCGCAGAGCCATCCGTGCCGTTGAGAAAGGGGAGTTAACGATACCTGCAACTTTGACCTTGGGGTCGGGCGTGAAAGCCACCGCCGCGGTTGTGTTTATTTTGGGGATATTGGTGGCCCTGGCTCCGCCGACGTACTACGACAGTCTTGTCTACCATCTGGCTCTTCCGCTTCGCTATCTTCAGGAGGGGAAAATCGGGTTTGTCCCTTACAACCAATACGGGCATTTTCCTCAAAACATGGAGCTGATTTTTGGTTGGTTCCTGGCGGCGGGCAGTGACGTGTCCGCCCATTTGTTCAATCTGTTCTTCGGCGTGGCCACGGGGGCGTTGGTGTGGGTCATGGGGCGTGGCCAAGAGAAACGATGGGACTTACTGCTTTTTTTAACCGCCCCCTGCGTTCTGATGTTGTCAACGGAAACGTATGTGGAAATGCCCTTGGCGTTTTATACCGTCCTGGCCGTTTGGGCCGCTGATCGTGGAGTCCGTGAACAAAATCGCGCCTGGCTGGTGGTGGCGGGGTGCGCCGGTGGATTTGCCGCGGGGATCAAATACACCGGTGTGATGACCCCGGCTCTTCTCTCGGGCCTTGTCGTGTGTTGGCCCGGCCCCCGGTCAATTCGAGACCGGTTGTTGGATGGGGCCTGCGTGGCTCTTCCCTCGTTTGCCCTGTTCGTCCCCTGGATGGTTAAAAACTACTATTTCACGGGCGGAAATCCGGTGTTCCCTTTTTTGCCGTCGATCTTTCCGGCAAAAAATGTGTACATGTTTGAAGAATCGGCAAAGGCCTATTTCGAAGTGTTGGCGGAGTATAAGGGCAAGAGCAATTTGTTAATCGAACTTTTTCAGATGCCCTTTCGATTAATAAAAAATCCCCAATCGTTTGGCGGCGGATACGATGTGACCGGCGACATGGGATGGGCGTTGCCGCTTCTGTTGGTTCCCCTCTCCGTTTTGACCTTTAAACGGGGACGGAGCGTTTTGATTTCTTACGCGGTGGCCCATGTGATGGTGTGGGCTTCCTTGAGACCGGTTTTGCGGTTTTTGTTCCCGATTTTTCCATTGGTTTGTTTGCTGGCGGGCGAAGGGGCCGGTGTCGTTTGGAAAGAGGCCGGACCGTGGGTCCGGCGTGTCGGCGCGATTGTTTTTGGTCTGTTCGTGGTCTCCAACGGGATTTTGTTTTATATTTTTGAAGAGGTTCGCGGCCCCCTTCCGGCCTCGTTGGGCCTCCTTTCCCGTTCGGAATACCTCTCAAAAAAACTAGACTATTACCCGGCCATGGAATTCATGAAACAAAATCTTCCGGAAAACGCCAACGTCCTTTTTGTGGGGGACCAACGGGCTTATTATTGCCCCCGTCGGCATTTGGCTCCCATGGGGCTTCTTCCCACGCCGCTTCGGCCGTGGACCGTTGATTCCCCGGACGGTCCCGCTTTTGTCCAAAAGTTGAAGGGAATGGGGTTTACGCACATATTCTTCAACTTTAAAGAGGCCAAACGGTTGGAAGGGTATCGGGTATTGGATCTGTCGGACCACGGGAAAACTGTTTTTTATTCCGGACTTAAATCTCTTCGCCCAATCCATTCAACCGAGGGCACTGTTTTGCTGGCTCTCCCCGAATGATCCTTCTTTACGTTGTCGCGTTTTTGTCGGCGTTTTTGATCACATTTCTGTCGACGCCGGTGGCCCGTTGGATGGCCGTTCGGTGGAATGTTTTAGACCACCCCCACACGGACGTTAAAACCCACAAAACCCCGGTGCCCTATCTGGGCGGTTTGGCCATTTTTTTGGGGTTCGCGGGGGCGTTGGTTTTGTTGAGGGGCGTGACCCATTTCCCGTCAGGAACATTGCAGTCCTTGTGGGGTTTGTTGTTGGGAGCGGGATTTTTGGCGATGGTTGGACTTGTGGACGATTTAAAAAAACCTTTGGGTCTGTCGTTTCAGGCCAAATTTTTTTATCAGTTCATCGCGGCCGGCCTGCTGATTGCCTTTGATATTCGGATCCGCTTCGTCCAGCCCGATTGGGTGGCCATGTTGTTGACGGTGTTTTGGGTGACGGCCATTTCGAATGCCATTAATTTAATCGATATTATGGATGGATTGGCGGCGTCCCAGGTGGTGGTGGCGGCGTTGGGCTTTTTGCTAATTTCTATTCCCACGGAACAAATTTATGTCAATTTCGCCGCCGCCGCGGTCGTGGGAGCCGCGTTGGCGTTCATTCCTCACAATATGTCACAAAAAAGGAAAATTTTTATGGGCGACATGGGGAGCTTGATGTTGGGATTTATTTTAGCGGGCCTTTCTCTTGGCACAAACTACACAAAGTTCAACGACGCGGGCCTTTTTGCTCCTCTCTTAATTTTGGGATTGCCCGTTTACGACACCCTGTTTGTCAGTTTGATGCGGATTAAACAGGGGAAATCCCCCTTTCTTGGGTCCAAAGATCATTTGGCCCTCAAGCTGCGCGCGTTGGGGTACTCGAAAGAACGGGTGGTGATTGCTTTTGTTGTCGCCGCGTCGGTCTTGTCGACAGGCGCGTTTCTCTTAACCATGATGCCCCTGTATGGCACCATCGCCCTGGCTGTCGTAATTCTTCTGGCGGGCCTCATCGTCCTCATCAAACTCCACGATGTCGTGGTCCGTTGAGTGAATCTCGACCGTTCCTCTGTTGTTGTGGCGGGGGCGGGGTTGGCGGGGTTGTCGTGCGCTTATCATTTGAAATCGCCCGCGGTGGTGATTGATCGGGAACTGCAAGTGGGGGGAACAGCTCGGTCCGTCTCCGTCGGCGGGTTTACGTTTGATTTCACAGGACATCTGCTCCATCTGCACGATCCCTACACCAAATCCCTGGTTCGGCAACTTTTGCGGGGCAACACGGTGGAATGCGTTCGACGTGCGTGGATCCATTCCCATGGGGTTCAAACTCCCTATCCTTTTCAAGCCAATCTGTTTGGTCTTCCGGTTTCCGTGGTGCGCGACTGTGTCAACGGAGTTCGGTCCGCCCGGGCCCTTTACGGGGACCATCCTTTTGCGAAAAGCGACCCGACTCCGACTTTCAAAGAGTGGTGCCTGCGGCTGTTTGGAAAAGGCATTTCCCGGAATTTTATGATCCCCTACAACGAAAAGTTGTGGGGCGTCCCGGCCACGGAAATGACACCCGACTGGTGCGGAAACTTTGTCCCCGTTCCCACCTTGGCGGAGGTGGAAGCGGGGGCCCGGCAACACCACCGCAAACGGTTCGGATACAACACCTCTTTTCTCTATCCCCGGCGGGGCGGAATACAAGTTCTGGCTGAGGCCTTGGCGAAAAAAGTGGGAGGCCTTCGCTTGGGCGTTTCTTTGCAATCCGTGGACTGGCGAGAGCGCCGGGTTCGGTTGTCCTCGGGGGATCTCCTCCCCTATCAAGCGCTTGTTTCGACGCTTCCCTTGCCGGAACTTCTCAACAGGTTGGATCCCTTTCCAAAAGAATTGGAAGGGCCAATGGCCCGACTCAAATGGACAACCGTCCTGTGCGTAAACGTGGGCGTGGCGCGCCCAAACATTTCGAAAGCGTCCTGGATTTATTTCCCCGAAAAAAAATTCCCCTTTTACCGGGTTGGGTTTCCGATGAATTTTACACCCCATGTGGTCCCCCGCGGTTGTTCGTCCATGTATGTGGAATTATCTTATCGACCCGGCACGGAGCCGGCCACCGACGATCAGCGGGAACATGTGTTTCGCCGGATTCGTCTCGGCCTGTTGGCCGCGGGTATTTTGAAACCCAACGACACGTTTCCGGTTGTGCACTTTGCCCCCATTCGATACGCCTACGTGATTTACGACGAAAACCGTTCCGCCGCGCTGGCCGCGATTTTTCAATGGCTTCGGGATAACGCCGGCGCGGTGTCCATCGGGCGATACGGGGCTTGGAAATATTCGTTTATGGAAGAGGCCATTTTGGACGGTCGCGTCGCCGCGCGGGAGATCGATCGGTGAAACCGTTTCGCCCCATGACCCGTTATCTGTCGTTAACCCAGGCTATCCTGCTGGGGTTTGTGTTGGCCTTGCCTCTTTTGCGGTTGGCGTGGGACCAGTGGGTTCAATCGTTGGTGGGTGTTTCCCTTTCATTTCTGGCGGTGTTGGGGTGCGTGTTGGTGTTGATGGGCCGAACGGCGGATGGGGGGCGGGGTTTGTCTGTGACACGGTCGTACGGTCCTTTCGGGGCAGTGGTTCTGCTGGCGTCATTGGTTTCAACTTTTCAAAGTGCTTATCTCCAAAGCGCGTTGCCCGGTCTATTGAACGATTTCCCCGCGTGGGCTTTCTTTTTTGTGGGGGCCGTTTCCGGGGGGGAGTCGCGGATACTTTTTCGGCGCGCTTTCGCCGGGGCCGGGCTTGTGGCAATTGTTGCGGCCTTTCTCTACGCCGTTGACCGGACCGGTCCCTGGACGGGCCCGTTGGTCAATCCCAACATTTTTGCCGCCTTGGTTTTGTTAACCGCTCCGGCCTTATTTGATTTTGCGTTCGACCGGGGTTCTTCCCGCTGGGTGCGCTCATTTTGGATCGGCGCCCTGGTTTTGATGGGAACCGGCTTGGTTCTCAGTCGGTCTCTCGTCGGAGTGGCCGTGGCCGTGATTCAAGGGACGGTTGCCCTCGGATACCGTTGGACGAAAAGCGAGGGACGAAAAACTCTCTTATTGTTGTTGGTCGTTGCCATCGGCGGGGTTGGCCTATATCTGACCCAGGCCGATTGGGGAAAAGTGTTTCGAGGCGATCCCGACCGACTCACGTGGATGGGAACAGCGTTTGAGATTTTTAAAGCCCACCCCATTTTCGGCGCCGGCCCGGGAACTTTCGGAGAGGCTTACCCGGCTTTTCGGACGGACCCCTGGGGCCTCAACAGCCTTTACGCCCACAACTTCGTTTTGGAATGGTTGGCCGAACGGGGCGCGGTGGGGGGAGGCGCTCTGATTTTGTTCATCGTCGTTTTGGTGGGACGCAACTGGCGGACCTATCGAAAAACCGGGTTGGGGTTGGGTTTAGCGGGGTTTTGTTTGTTCAATTTGTTCCATATTGGGTTTTCGTTTCCGGGGCTTTATTGGCTGTTTTTTCTGGGGTTGGGGTTGACGGTGGGGGCGGAATCGGAATCCGCCTCGACCGACGTGACCGTCGGCAATCCGATTGCGTCCAAGTGGATTGTGGCTCCATTGGTTGTCTGGTCCCTGGTGGGGCTATCTTTTTTCGCTGTTTTTCGGGCCAACCAGTTGTGCGAAAAAGCCCGGATGGCCGCCCACGCCAACCGTTTCGAAATGGCCCTCGAATGGTTGGACCAGGGACTCCGTTGGAACCGGTGGTATCCCCCCCTTTATGAGCTCCGGGCGATCGTGCGAATCCAAAAACAGGACTGGGACGGAGCAAGCGCGGATTTGGAACGGGCCACGGAATTGGCCCCCACCCGGGCGGGGTATCGGATGGAACTGGCGGAACTGGCTTTGGAAAAGGGAGACCGTGGCCGGGCTCTGCGGGAGTATGAAAAAGCCACCCACCTGTTGCCCTTGAAAGCCGCCGCCTGGGAACGGTGGGGCGACCTGCTGGCCGCCGATGGAAAAAAAGAAGAGGCGTCCCGGGCCTACGACGGCGCCCTGCGGGCGTTGGCCGATCCCCGTGTGTTGGGAGGAGATCCAGACCGGAGGGCCGAAACGGCACGTCGAATTGAGGAAAAAAGAAGACATGAGGAGTAAAATTTTTCACATTATCACTCTCTTGGAATTGGGCGGAGCGCAACGGACAGCTCTGACTCTGGTCTCGGAACTCAATAAAGATCGGTTTGATGCCGCCCTCTGTTGCGGCCCGGGCGGACAACTGGACCAAGAAGCGAACCGGGTAGTTCCGCGGATATTTTTTATTTCGAACCTTTGTCGGCCGATTCGTCCTTGGCGCGATTTAAAGGCTTTATTTGAACTGATCCGCCTGTTGCGAATCGAACGGCCCCACATCGTTCACACCCATTCGTCCAAGGCGGGTGTTATCGGACGTCTCGCCGCCTGGCTGGCCGGGGTACCCATCCTTGTTCACACGGTTCACGGATTCGGTTTTAATCCCGCGCAACCGTTTTGGGTGCGTCTGATCTATGTGTGGCTCGAACGGTTTTTGGCGCTTCGGACGACGACACTCATTTTCGTCTCCAACGCCAACCGAAACGAAGCCGTCGCCCGGCGAATTGGAAACCCGGAAAAACAGCTGCTCATTCGGGCGGCGGTCCATTTGGAAGACCATCTTTCTCTGGTTCACACCCGCGCGGCGCCCGAAAAAATTCCTATATCGCCCGACGACCGGTTGGTGATCACGGTGGGGCCTTTTAAACCCCAAAAGAATCTGTTGGATTTTGTTCGTGCCGCCCATCGGGTGACCGAACGGTGCGAACGGGTTCGGTTTCTCGTGGTGGGCGACGGGGCTGGGCGCAACGAAATTGAAGCGGAAATAGGCCGATGCAATTTGACCGGCAAAGTTCTTTTGGCGGGGTGGCGATCGGATGTCCCGTCGCTCATGGCCCGGGCCGACATTTTTTGCATGACGTCGTTGTGGGAAGGGTTGCCCATGGCGTTGGTGGAAGCCATGGCGGCGGGGTTGCCCTGCGTGGTGAATGCCGTGGATGGGTGCCGGGATGTGGTCGAAAACGGGGTCACCGGTTTTCTTATCCCTCCGGGCCATCCCGAAAACACCGCGGATAAATTAGCCTATCTCCTGGATCATCCGGTCCAGGCCCAATCCATGGGTGTCCAAGCGCGACTGTCGGTGGGGGCCGATTTTGACGTTCACCAAATGGTTCATCAGCACGAAACTCTTTATGAGTCCCTTTTGGACAATTCTATGACGAGATCAGCGACTAAAAAAATGAGATAATCTTGCTGTCTCCTATGCCGCGCACCGAACTGATCCAACGTTATCGAGCCCATCTCCCTGTCACCGACAGGACTCCGGTGATTTCCCTGTTGGAGGGAGACACTCCCTTAATCGCCTCGTGTCGCATCGCCGAGTGGGTCGGCGCGCCGCGATTACGGCTGTTTCTGAAATACGAAGGGCTCAATCCCACCGGATCCTTTAAAGACCGCGGCATGACGTTGGCCATTTCGAAAGCGGCCGAGGCCGGATCGAAGGCCGTGATTACGGCGTCCACGGGAAATACATCGGCGTCGGCGGCGGCCTACGCGGCCCGGGCCGGCATGCGTTGCGTGGTCTTGATTCCGGACGGTCAAATCGCACTGGGCAAACTGTCCCAGGCCCTGATACACGGGGCGGAGGTTTTCGCTGTCCAGGGAAACTTTGACGACGCCCTGGCCATGGTTCGCCGCGTGGGGGAAGTGGCCCCCATCACGGTGGTTAATTCCATCAATCCTTACCGCATCGAGAGCCAAAAAACCGGCGCCTTTGAAATTGTCGACACGTTGGGAGACGCGCCCGATTACCATTTTATCCCCGTCGGCAACGCCGGCAATATCACCGCCTATTGGAAGGGATACAAGGAATACCACGGTATTGGAAAGAGCCGGATTCTTCCCAAAATGATGGGTTGGCAAGCGGAGGGAGCGGCCCCCATCGTGAAAGGCGAAGCCGTGAAAGACCCGAAAACCATCGCCACGGCGATCAAAATCGGCAACCCCGCTTCGTGGAAAGGCGCCTTGGCCGCTCGCGACGAGTCGGGCGGGCACATCGGCGCCGTGTCCGACGAGGAAATTCTCGAGGCTTACAAGGCGTTGGCCCGGGAAGGCGTGTTTTGCGAGCCGGCCAGCGCGGCTTCGGTGGCGGGGGTCAAAAAATTTGTTTCCGTCCACCGGGAGTTCGCCCAATCGAGCGCCACGGTCGTGTGTGTCTTGACCGGGCACGGGTTGAAAGACCCGGAACGGGCCATTGCGTTGGCCCCTCGACCCAAGACCGTTGCGCCGACGGTCGAGGCCATCCGATCCGAACTAGGCTTGTGAGGAATTAACCATGGACAAAAATTGGATTTCTCGTTTTATTCGACTGGGGAATGGTCTGCTTCTGTGCGCCATGGCGGCGTGCCAGGGGGGGCCCCGCGAAGTGAAAATCGCCATCGCGGAACCCTTGACCGGCGACATTGCCGCATTGGGGCAAGGATTGAAACGGGCCGCGGCTTTGGCCGTGGAAGAGGCCAACGCGTCGGGACGGTTTCCCAATTACCGATTGCGCTTGGTGGAGTTCGACGATCGGTCCGATCCCAAAGAAGCGGTGAACGTGGCCAACCGAATTGTTTCCGATCCGTCCGTGGTGGCGGTGATCGGCCATTTTAATTCGGGTTGTTCGATCCCGGCGTCGGCGGTGTATGCCCGGGCGGGGCTGGCGATGGTGAACGCGGGGTCGTCGAACCCCCAGTTGACATTGCAACAATTGGCTCCCGGGTGGGCGGGACCCCGGAACGTTTTCCGTGTGACCACCACCGACGATGTTCAGGGGACCTTCGCCGCGGATTTCGCGTTTGACAAACTTAAAAGCCGGGCCGCCGCCGTTGTCCACGACAAAACCGCGTATGGGCAAGGCATCGCCGACGTGTTTCAAAATCGCTTTAAAGAGCTGGGGGGGACCGTGTTGTCTTTTGACGGGGTCCAACCCGGCGACAAAGATTTTAAGGCGTTGGTCACGCGGGTCAAAAGCGCGTCTCCGGACCTTCTCTACTTCGGGGGGACTTACACGGAGGGAGGCCTTATCCTCCGCCAGGCCCGGGAGGCCGGACTGGCGGTCCCGTTTCTGACCGGTGAGATCAGTTACGATCCCGACTTCCTGCGCATTGCGGGCCCCGCCGTTGAAGGAGCTTACGTGACCTATTTGGGTCGTCCGCCCGAACTGTTGGAAACCGCCCGTTTGTTCGTGGACAAATACCGGCTCCGCTATCCGGAAAGCGAACTGAAAGCCTACGACCATTACGCCTACGAAGCCGCGAACATTCTCCTCGACGCCCTGGAAAAAGGGGGCCCGGACAAAGCCAAAATCATCGACGTCCTTCGCGCGATGAAATACACCGGCGTTCTCGGCGAAACCGCTTTCGATGAAAAGGGCGACACTCAAAACAAAACGATCACGCTTTTTCAAGTTCAGAACAATAGATTTACTGGCGTCAACCTCGATCATTCCCATTGATCGGTTCCTCGCTTCCCCAATGATTTTTATTGAGCAGTTGCTGAACGGCCTGACCCTGGGCGGGATCTACGCCCTGATCGCTCTGGGCTACACCCTGGTTTACGGTGTCTTGCGAATGATCAATTTCGCCCATTCGGAACTTTTCATGTTGGGCGGGGTGATGGGATGGGTGTTGTTGTCGGCGGGGCCCGTGGGCGGTTCCCTTCCGATGGAAGTGTCCGTCCCTCTGGTTTTTGTTTTAGCCATGGCGGGGTCGGGCCTGTGCGGGGTGGTGTTGAACCGTGTGGCTTACGCGCCCCTGCGCCGGTCGGAGCGGTTGACCCCGTTGTTGTCCGCCATTGGCGCGTCGATGGTTTTGCAAAACGCGGTGTTTCTGTGGCGCGACAGCCAATTGGCTTTTCCTTCCCTGATGTCTCGACCTCCTTTCCTTATCGGTGGAATTCGATTTAATCTCTCTCAGGTTCTCATCATTTCCGTGTCGGTGGTGTTGATGGGCCTCCTGACTTTTTTCATTCAAAAGACCCGGTGGGGAAAAGCTCTTCGGGCGGTTTCCCAAGACGCCGACACCGCTCAATTGATGGGAATCCCCGTTGGACGGTTGGTTGCCCTGACTTTTTTTATCGGCGGCGCCCTGGGCGGCGCAGCGGGTGTCTTGAACGGGTTGTACTACGGGTCCATTAAATACAACATGGGTTTCACCCCCGGAATTAAGGCCTTTACCGCGGCGGTGTTGGGCGGCATTGGGAGCATTCCGGGGGCCATGCTGGGCGGATTCCTGTTGGGTATGGTGGAATCCTTGGGGGCTGGTTTCTTGCCCCGCCCGGAGTGGAAGGACGTGTTTGCGTTCGCGGTGCTCATGGGGGTGTTGATGTTTCGGCCCGCGGGGTTGTTGGGTCAACGTGTCGTGGAAAAAGTCTGATGCGGGAAATTCCAATTAAAAAAATCATTTTGTTTGCGGCGACCGGTTTGTTTTTGGCTCTTCCGTTGTTCTTGGAGGGGACCAGCGGTGGGTTTTTTATTCGGATCCTGGGCGTGATGGGTCTTTACGGACTGTTGGCGTTGGGCCTTAACCTGGTGCTGGGCAACGTGGGCTTATTGGATTTGGGGTTTATGGCTTTCTACGCCATCGGGGCTTACACGACGGGAATCCTTTCGGTGAGGGGCTGGCCCTTTTGGGTCTGCCTGCCCGTCAGCGCGGTGGCGGCCATGGGGGTGCGTACGCTTTTGGGGGCGCCGGTTTTACGGTTGCGCGGCGATTATTTGGCGATCGTGACCCTGGGCTTTGGGGAAATCACCCGCATCACGCTGAACAATTGGGATTCCGTTACCCAAGGCCCCATGGGACTGTCGCTTCTCATCGGTTCAACACCCCCGCTCCGCATTTTTTCTTTCGATGTTACCACCAACACCCACTTTTTCTATCTCATTTTTGGTTTTTTGGCGTTGGCTTGCCTGATCTCTTATCGGTTGGAACGGTCCCGGGTGGGGCGAGCTTGGATGGCGATCCGGGAAGACGAAATGGCCGCCCAGGCCATGGGCATCAACGTGCCGAAACTAAAAAACGTGGCGTTTATCGCATCGGCCGTGTTTGCTGGTGTGGCGGGATCGCTGTTCGCCCGGTGGGAAAACTTTGTGACGCCGGAATCGTTTACGTTTTGGGAATCTGTTTTGTTGGTGGCCATGGTGGTGGTGGGGGGAATGGGATCGGTGCCGGGCGTATTGGTGGGGGTGGTTTTAATCGTGGGTTTGCCGGAACTGTTGCGGGCGGACTTGTTTTCCCGGTGGGGCGGCGGCGTGTTGGTGAACGCCCGCTACCTTATATTCGGAGTGATCCTGGTGGTCATGGCGTTGTTTCGCCCGGAAGGGCTGTGGCCCCGACGGCGAAAATAGAGCCATGAGACTGCTCAACGCCCAGGGGGTGTCGAAACAATTCGGGGGCCTGACGGCTCTCGACGGGGTGGACCTGCATATCAACGCCGGAGAAATCGTTAGTGTCATTGGCCCCAACGGCGCGGGGAAGACCACGTTGTTTAACGTGTTGACGGGTTTTTATCCGTTGGACGCCGGAACCATCGAATTTTCCGGCGAACGGATCGACGATCTTCCGGTTCACCGCATCACCCAGAGGGGGATGGCGCGGACGTTTCAAAACATCCGACTGTTCGGCGCCTTGACGGCTTTGGAAAACGTGATGGTGGGCCGCCATTGCCGGACGCGATCGGAATTGGCCGCGGCGTTGTTTCGGACGCCGGGTTTTTATCGGGAAGAAAAAGAAATTCGACGGTCCGCTCTGGAGCGACTGAACAGCGTGGGGCTGGAAGGGCACGCGTCGACCCCGGCGCGGTTTCTGTCGTACGGCGACCAACGGCGGTTGGAAATCGCTCGGGCGTTGGCCACCGAACCCCGGTTGCTTTTGCTGGACGAACCCAACGCCGGCATGAACCCCCAAGAAAGCCGGGGACTGATGGACATTCTCCATCGCGTCCGTCGAGAGGGAGTGAGCCTTTTGTTGATTGAGCACGACATGCGGATGGTGATGGGGGTTTCCGACCGGGTGGTGGTTTTGGATTACGGGCGGAAAATTGCCGAGGGGGCTCCCGCCGAAGTCCAATGCAATCCGCTTGTGATCGAGGCGTATCTGGGTGTTGCGCCGGAATCCGGAGCGGGACCATGCTGAGCCTTCGCCGCATTCATGCGTCTTACGGCCGAAAAAGGAAAGTTTTGCACGCCATCGATTTGGAGGTCGGCACCGACGAAATGGTTTGTCTTATCGGCGCCAATGGTGCGGGCAAGAGCACTTTGCTCAAAACCGTTTCGGGCCTGGTGTGGCCGGACGAGGGGGAAATCCTGTTTGACGGTCGTCGGGTAGATTCCACTCCGGCTCACGCCATCGCCGCCCGGGGCCTGGTCCATGTTCCGGAAGGACGAAAAATTTTCCCCCGGTTGACGGTGCGGGAAAATTTGGAAATGGGCGCCTTTGCGCGGGGACCCGGGAAAGATTTGGAAAAAGAGTTTCGCTCTGTCTGCGATCTGTTTCCCGTTTTGGGAGATCGGTGGTCTCAGCTGGGGGGAACCTTGTCGGGGGGCGAACAGCAAATGTTGGCCATTGGTCGAGCGCTCATGGCACGGCCAAAGCTTCTGATGTTGGACGAACCTTCCATGGGACTGGCGCCGCTGATGGTTCGCAAAATATTTTCAGTTCTCCGGACGATTCATAAAAATGGAACGCCGGTGTTGTTGGTGGAACAAAACGCCCAGGAAGCGTTGTCCATTGCCCAGCGGGGATACGTGATCGAAACCGGCCGACTGGTTCGAGAAGGCAAAGCCAACGATCTGGCCAACGATCCGGCGGTTCGGTCGGCCTATTTGGGGATATCGTGAAGAAGAACCCGTCGGTCCGGAGAAACACCCTTTCCCATTGGTTGAACGCGATCGGGCGGGAACTGCGCCGAAAAGGACAGACCTTGGCCACCGCGGAATCGTGCACGGGCGGATTGTTGGCCCAGCTGTTGACATCACGGCCTGGTGCATCCGAATTTTATTGGGGAGGAGTTGTGACTTACGCGGACAAATCCAAAATGGCTCTGTTAGGCGTTCGACCTTCGACCCTCAAACGGCAGGGCGCGGTTTCAGCCTCAACGGCCCGGGAAATGGCTTCGGGGTTGGCCCGACGGTCCGGGGCCGACCACACGCTGGCCATCACGGGCATTGCCGGCCCTTCCGGCGGAACCGCCGAAAAACCGGTCGGACGCGTCTACATCGCTCGGACCCGATCCGGAAAAACACGCGTGTGGGAACACAATTTTACCGGTTCCCGCACGGGCATTCGACACCAATCGGTTGAAGCGGCTTTAAAACGGTTACTTTTTTTTCACTGAATACTGGTCTCGCCAACGAGCCACTTCGCGAATAACTTTTGTCGCCAAGTCGACGTTTTCGGGACCCTTCTTGCGGATCAAGCGAAGCAACCGGGCCTCTTTGGATTCTTCCTCGGATTTGGGTTTCGGGAACGACCGGGCGTCGATGAGTTGATTGAGCCCGACATTTAATCCGGCGGCGACACGTTGCATGGTGGTCAAAGTGGGATTGCGTTCGCCGCGTTCCAGTCCGCCGATGTAGGTCCAGTGAAGATCACACTTTTCGGCCATTTCCTCCTGGGTGAGGCCGTTGCGTTTGCGAAGGGTTCGAATGCGTGTTCCAAGCTCTTTTTTTACGGATGGGGTGGATGTGTTTTTCATAGTGAATGAATTCTAACTTATCGTGGGGTTTTTCGCCCATAGATTATGATTATTATAAGGAATTTCGTGAAAAGACTATACGTATTTCTAACGATTTTAACGTTTTAACTGTTTGTGCGCGCGCCCTGGGGACAAAACTTTTTAGCCAGTTCGGCCGTTGCTAAACGGATTGTTTCGTCGTTGGGGGTGACAAATCCCCGGGGCGAGCCCGGTCGGGTGTTGGAAATCGGTCCTGGTCAGGGGGCCCTCACGGCGCCATTGTTGGAACAGGGGGCTCAGGTAACGGCTGTTGAGCTTGACTCGAAGTTGGTGGCGGTGTTGAAAAATCGGTGGGGAACCGATCCCCGGTTGAGTGTGACCAACGCGGACTTTTTGGATTGGCCTCTGCCCCCGGCTGGGGAGGGGGCCCCCTTTCGTGTGATAGGCAATTTGCCCTATTCTGCGGCGGCGGCCATTTTGCAAAAAGTGTTGGCGTGGACCGGGTGGGACCGGGCGGTGTTCATGGTTCAAAAAGAGGTGGCGCTTCGGATCACGGCCCAGCCAGGGGGAAAAAATTGGGGTTTGTTGGCTTTGTCGGTTCAAACCCGGGCGAACGCGCGGCGGTTGTTCGATGTGCCCCCGGGCGCGTTTCGGCCCGCGCCCAAGGTGATGTCGACGGTTTTTGAGTTGGAACGGTTGGCCCAGCCGCGAACCGAATCGCTCGAACGATTTTTTAAGGTGGCCCACGCCGCGTTCGGCCAACGGCGCAAAACCATCGTCAACAGTTTGTCCCATGGGCTCGGGCTGGACCGGGAAACGGTGGCTAGCGTGTTGCGCCATCTAAACGTGGATCCCACCCGCCGTCCCGAAACCTTCACCCTCGACGACTTTGAGCGAATTTCTAGGGCTTTATAATTCCCCCGTGGCCATGAGGGTCATTGCCACGGCAGGTCGAGGCAGAGGATGTGGGTGTGTCCGGATTGGTCGCGCAGGAGGGCGGAGAGGGTGACGCACAGGTTTCCGGAGGCTTGGGACACATACGGCTCGGTGCGGTAGCGGCTTACGAAAGCGTCGGATAATAGGTAAACGTATTCTTTTCCGGAATGGTCGGCGCCGGGGCGGGCGGGGTGAAACAGGGCGTTTCGTTTAAACACCACGCCGGGCCGCGCGTGGGTTTCGGTTTCTTGAACGCCGCTTTCGCTTAACACAAAGGCGCATTCCACGTCGGTGTTCTCACGGATAAGCCGGGCCAGCGCCATGTCTAATTCCGCGGCGGCGATGCCCGTCAGGGCCCGGACAAACGTGGACAGAACCCGTTCGGATTCCCGCACCCGATTCTTTAACGCCTTTGATTTTTCCACCGCCGCGTCCCGGTGTCGGTCGGCCAGCCGGGCGATGGCGTCCACCGATCCCGCCGGCCCGGAAAAGAAAGGTCCTTCCAAGAGGTCCACCCCGTTATCCAAGGCGGCCAAGGCTTGATTTTCCGTGGCGACGCCTTCGGCCACCAGCAGAGCCCCGATTTTTTTAGAAAGAGCGGCGAGAGACTTTAAAATTTCCTGGGCAAAAAATTCCTTGTCCAAGCGTGTCACCAGGCCTTCACCCACCTGCAGCATGTCCGGCCGAAGGGCCGCAACCCGTTCCAAATTCGAATGGCCTTCCCCCAACTCTTTGAGGGCGATCAAAAACCCTTGGGCCCGGTGGCGAGCGACGAAATCGATCAAGAGGTCTCGATCTTCCACCTTCGATTCGCGGATGGAAATGACAATGTCGGCGGGGTTTAAGCCCAGTTCTTTCACCCGATTGGCCAAATGGCCGGACCCGGCCACGCCCAGATCCAAGACGGCTGTTTCAAAACCCAAAAAGAGGAGCCCATGGGCCCCGGCATTTTTGTAGGCGGAGAGGGCTTCTCCCCGGAACCATCGGTCAAAATCCACGGAAAAGCCTTCCCGGCCCGCCAAGGTTCGGGATGAAGGCCCTGAAAGGTCCGTCCCGCTTTTGATCCGGGCCACGCGGCCTAAAATTGTTTTTTGTCGAACGGAGACAACAGGTTCCAACACAACCCGGAGGTCTCGTTCTTTAATAAATATGTCGAGCGTCATGGTTTATTCCCTAAAAAAAGGCCCCGGGGCGGGAGACCGCAAACCCGGGGCGACGTTGCACCGATCCGCCAATGCCGATGGCCGCCCCACGAAGGGGCGGCCATCGCACTGTGCGGGTTCTTAATGAATCTTAGAACGTTACAATGACTTGTGCGCCAAGGGTCGTTTGGCTGGATCGGTTTGTATCCCCCATGTCGCTAACGAACTGGTAGGGATCGGTGGCCGTCGAGTGATCCGCCCGATATTCCAGACGATAGATGACCCCGTCCTTTTTGGCCTGGGCCGTGATGGTTTCAGAACGAAGCACTTGTTCCTTGCCTGTTTTTCCACCGTCATCATCCAACGTTTCCCATCGGCCGGCAACGGACAGCATGTCGTTCAGCTGGTAGTTGGCGTGAAGACCGAGTCCTTGATAGCTGTTTGTGATTTTCATATGTGTGTTAGGATACATCGGGTCGTTGAACTTTTCTTCCCCGACGTCATAGTTTGCCACCAATGTCAACGGGTCAATGGGGGTCATTTTAACAATGACATCCACCAGCGTCCGCCCGTTGCCTTGGGTGCTTTGAGCGCCCGCGGCGGGAGTGGCTTGTTCGGCCCCGTAGGCTCCACCGATCAATATGGACGTTTTGGGGAGAACTGTTGTCCCAACTTGGGCAATACCCGTCTTGCCATCGTTGTTGTCTTTCATGTTGTCCCAACCGTTAACGAGACCAAGGGAGGCGGTATATTTTCCGTCAAAAAACCCCTTGTCGGCCTTAACGCCTGTGTGGGAGAATGGAACCGTGTATCCGAACAGCAAACCGCGGCTGATGTTGTAGTTGTCTTTGGCTTCCACCACTTCGTACCCGAACGGAGTTACAAACTTTCCGAGGCTGACAGCGGATCCCGTGAGGGGGCAAGAGAACGTCAAGAAGGCCTGCTGGAGGTTAAACTGAAGATCAGGGGCAGTGTCAGAAAAGTCTTCTGTCGCGTTCACGATGGCGGCATCGTATCCATACATCGTATCCACCCGATAACCAACCCCGTTTTCCATCTTGCCTTCCACATCGATCTCGGCATTTTGCAGAGTGATGCTGTTGGATTGGTTGTCAAACGAGCGGTATGGGTTGGCGCTCTGCCCGTTCAGGTTGTAGTTGTAGCCCACATCCACAAACCCGCTGACTTTGGGTCCTTCGGCGCGGACGCCGGCGGCAACAGCGGCCAGCAAGGCCACGGCCACGTAACTGCGTTTTGTTGATCTCATCGTTGTATCTCCTTTACTGTTTGTGTGTGTTGGCGCCGAGCCTAATTAGGATCGGGCCGCCTTGTTGGGTGGGATGGCCTAAAAAAAAAGCCCCCCCTTGGCCTAAGCCTGGGAGGACTCCTTTGTCCCGACCACCCAACCCGCTCAACTCTGTGCGGCTGGGAAGAATTTAACAGTTGGGCGGGTGGGGTGTCAAGAATTTTTTCCAGTTACCCCCAATCAAATGGGCGGCGGTTCGGTGGGGAACAGTTCGACGAAGGCCTTTTTTACTTTCGCCAGGATTTCGGTTGTGTCCTGAACGGTCGGCGCCGTCTGGGTTGTGATTCCCGTTCGAATGGCCATTTTGCATAACATCGGCAGGCCGCCCTTTTCTTGAACTTTATCGAAAGCTTTTTTAACGAGCATTCCCATGGCGTCTCTCCTATTTACCGGCTTCGCCGATCGAAATAAACACCTGTTGGGCCGCGGCGATCAATCCGTTAACGGATTCCGTGAGAACGGCGATCTCGTCGCTCGTTCCCGACACCACGGTCGGAGAACTGAAGTCAAACGCTTGGTTTTTGGCCGCCAACTGGTTGGACAACGCCAATATCCGGGAAACCACCAGCCGGTTGACCATCAGCGAGATAACAATGAAGAGAACCACCCCCACCGCGCCCAAGGCCATCATAACGCTTCTGATCGTGGTTCGCCCCTGGCGGGCAACCGCCCGATCAATGTCCGCCCGCACTTTAAGAGCCGGTCGGCCGGTCAAGTCCCGGATAATCGTGGTGCCGGAAATAATGTCCCGGCTTCGTGGTTGCACCACCACCCCTTCCATTTCTTCCTGGGTGGGGGTAAAGGCCAAATCCATGTGGGTTACCTTGGATAAGGTGTCTTGTTGCTCGCCGTCAAACCAACGGCCAAAGAGGAGCGTGCCGTTATATGGTTTGTCCAGGTTTGTGGTGGTCACGGGTCCCGCCACAGCCATCAGAACACCTTCCGGCAACGTGATCAACCCGCTGTGGACCGAATTCAAATCTTTGTGGACCGTCAACGGCGCGCCTTTCTTGAGTTGGCTGAGCAACGAGTCGGGAACGGGCCCCATTTTCTCTGTTTTTTTGTCGAACGCCGAGGCGTGAATCACCTTGCCGTCGTTGTTGACGAACACCAGAATGTGAATGTTCATGCCGCTGAAGGCCGAAGCGCCCATGTTGGATTCTTCAAAGGCTTTGTTGGGCCGGGCAACATATTGGTAGGCGTCGTCCCACAGGCTCCAGGTCATGAGGGAATTTTGCATGCCTTTTAAGGATGCGTCCACGGCGTCCACCACGCGGAAGACGTTTTTTTCCGTGTCGGCCTTTTCCACCCGTGCGAACCCCGCCGTGATCGACGATCCCAGAATGAGGTAAAGCGCCCCCATCATTCCAGCGACCGTGACGATCACGCCCCCGCTGATTTTTTGTTGGATTTTCATCGGCTTCCTCCTTTCGAATACTTGAGTATAAGCGCAAACTTCATTTTGTCAAGGTGAGGTATAACGCGGCGGGGGACGTCTTTAATAATAAAATCCCCATTCACTTTTTTCTTTGTATAATTTCCACGCAGGTCGAACACGATCGGACAATGGCGTCCGGCGAAACCTATATCATCACAGTATCTAAGAAGCCCGCGGGGTACTCCCGGGGATCTATTTCATTCAAGCGAGGTTATTTCCATGCCTAAAAAAACATCCAGCGCCATTGGGGTGATTCATTCGTCCAATGGACATTCGTCCAGCGGCCGCCTTTCGGCCGATTCCACTCTGTCGGAAGTGTTCGGATCAAACGTTTTTTCTGACCGAGAAATGAAAAAACGTCTTCCCAAAAATGTGTATGCCTCTCTGCGCCGGGTGATGGCCGGGGAAGCGGAGCTAACCTTGGACGTTGCCAACGTCGTCGCCGAGGCCATGAAAGAATGGGCCATCGAAAAAGGCGCCACCCACTACACCCACTGGTTTCAGCCGTTGACCGGCAAAACCGCCGAAAAGCACGACAGTTTCTTGGAGCCCAAAGGCGACGGCTCCGCCATGGCTGTCTTTTCGGGCAAAGCTCTCATTAAAGGAGAGCCCGACGCTTCCAGTTTTCCCAGCGGCGGTATCCGCGCCACCTTTGAAGCCCGCGGTTACACGGCTTGGGATACCACGTCCCCGGCTTTCTTAAAGGAAGACGCCGCCGGCAACGCCACGCTCACCATTCCCACGGCGTTTGTCAGCTACACCGGCGAAGCGTTGGATAAAAAGACCCCGTTGTTGCGGTCCATGGCGGCTTTGTCCAAACAGGCCATGCGGGTTCTGCGGGCGCTGGGCAACAAGAAAAGCCAGCGCGTCATCACCACCGTGGGTCCGGAACAGGAATATTTCCTTATTGACAAGGATTATTTTGATCAACGGACAGACTTGGTGTTGGCCGGCCGCACGTTGTTTGGCGCGCCGCCTCCGAAAGGCCAGGAATTGGAAGACCAATATTTCGGAGCCATCAAAGACCGGATCGCCAAGTTTATGCGCGACCTGGACATTGAGCTCTGGAAAATGGGCATCACGTCCAAAACCAAACACAACGAAGTGGCGCCGGCTCAGTTCGAAATGGCTCCCATCTTTTCCATGTCCAGCATCGCCGCCGACCAAAATCAGCTGGTGATGGAAACCATGCAAAAAGTGGCCCTTCGCAACGGTTTGGTTTGCTTGCTTTATGAAAAGCCGTTCGCCGGCGTCAACGGGTCGGGAAAACACAACAACTGGTCCATGGCCACCGACGACGGGCTCAACCTGTTGGATCCCGGGCACACGCCCCACGACAACGAACAGTTCCTGGTGTTTTTGGCCGCCACCATCACCGCGGTGGACCGACACGCCGACAAGCTCCGCGCCGGCGCCTCGAACCCCGGCAACGACCTCCGGTTGGGCGCCAACGAAGCCCCGCCGGCGATTATCTCGGTGTTCATGGGCGAACAGCTGACCCAGGTCCTCACCAACATTGCTCAGGGCAAACAGACCGAATCCGCGGGTCAACAATATATGACCATCGGGGTCGATACTCTGCCGAAGCTCCCGCTGGACAACTCGGACCGCAACCGCACGTCGCCGTTTGCCTTTACGGGCAACAAGTTCGAGTTCCGCATGGTGCCGTCGTCCATGTCGATTGCCGACGCCAACATGGTGTTGAACACCATCGTGGCCGAATCCCTGGACGAAATCGCCACCCGGCTTGAAAAGGCCAAGGACTTGGAAAAGGAAGTCACCGCCATTGTTCGGGAAACCATGAAAGAACACGGGCGGGTGATTTTTAACGGCAACAACTATTCGGACGATTGGGTGAAAGAAGCCGCCAAACGGGGTTTGCCCAACATTTCGTCGGCCGTGGAAGCCTACGGGGCTTTGGCGAACGAAAGCACCGTGTCCCTGTTCGAAAAATACAAAGTTCTTACGGGCCGGGAAATTCATTCCCGATATGAGATTGCCCTGGAACAGTATGCCAAACACATCAACATCGAAGCTCGTTGCGCGATGCAGATGACCCGGGGTCAATATATCCCCTCCGTCATCGCCTACACAGGCGAGCTGGCCGAAACCGTGAACGCTCTCAAATCCGCCGGAGCCGACACTTCCGTGCCGGCCGGGATTTTGGCGAAAATCAACGAATTGTTGCTGTCGGCATCCAAAAAGCTGACGGCCCTCGAATCCGCCACCGCCAAAGCCAACGCCACCGAAGATGTTCACAAAAAGGCGAAAGCGTTCCACGACAGCGTGTTTACCGCTCAAGCGGACCTGCGCAAAGACATCGACGCCCTGGAATCCCTGTTGCCAGGCGATTTCTGGCCGGTGCCGACATACCAGGAGATGCTGTTCGACCTCTAATCGTCTGCCGTCTTCTTTAAAGAAACCCCCGCCTTCATTAAGAGGGCGGGGGTTTTCTTTTGGGGGGTTTAGGAATGGCGGGAATTGTCGATAAGGTATGCGCGGGGAATAAATGACCGCAATCGAGGCCGCTATGACCAATGACACCAATGCTCCTCCGCTGGATGCCGCCCGCTTTTTTGAGCTAAAAGAAACCTTGGAAATGGATGCCGAAGGGGTTAAATCCTTCGTTTTTCAGCGATTTATTAATACCGTGAGCGAGGTTCTTCCTTTATTGATCGCCGCTCTCAGCTCCGGGGACGCCGTAGGCGTGCGCCAAAAGGCCCACCAGCTAAAAGGATCGGCCCTCAACGCCGGGGCGTCCGGGCTTTCGGAAATTTTTTTGGAGCTGGAAGAGATGGGAAAACGGGGCGATTTAACCAAAGCTCAGCCTGCGTTGGATACCGCCGAATCGGAGTTCAGTCGGTTTAAAGAGTATTTGTCTTCGGCCGAGTTTCCGCCCCGGGAGGCCTAACGTGAAAATCCTTGTCGCCGACGACGATCCGACAACACTGGAAACCCTGTCCCGCGCTTTGGAACGATGGAATTTGGACGTGGTGCCCGCCACCAATGGCCGGGAAGCCTGGGACATATTGCAACAACCCGATCCGCCCCGGATGGCCCTTCTGGACTGGATGATGCCGGACATGGAAGGGTTGGAGGTGTGCCGATTGGCTCGGGCTAAGGCCAGTTTGCAACCCTGTTATTTGATTTTGCTCACCTCCCGTAACAGCAAAGACGATTTAATGATGGGCCTGTTGTCCGGAGCCGACGATTATGTGACCAAACCGTTCCACGCAGGGGAATTGTGGGCGCGCATTGAAGTGGGCCGGCGGGTGTTGTCGATCCAACAAAGTTTGGCCGACCGGGTTCGGGACCTCACCGATGCCATGGCTCAAATCAAGAGTTTGCGAGGGTTGCTTCCCATTTGCGCCTACTGCAAAAAAATCCGCGAAGGCCAAGATTATTGGCGCCAGGTGGAAAGTTATTTGGCGGAACACACCGAGGCCACCTTTACCCACGGAATTTGCCCGGACTGTTTCTCCCGGGTGATGAACGAAAACGCCAAGTCGAACACGCCCCCCAAAGCCGCTTAGATCTCACCGCGCATTGACAAGGTGCCGCCGGGGCGGGTATGATGCTGTTTATGGCGGAAATGATTCCCACTGATTACACCGAACAGCTTGCGCAATTGAAATTGTCTTTGGGCCAGCTGGGGAGGTTTCTTTGACGTTACGGCCAAACGTGAACGTCTAAGAACCCTCGAGGCCGAATCCCTAAAACCCGAACTGTGGTCGGATCCCTCCGCCGCGCAAAAAATCTTGCGCGAAACCAACGCCCTTAAAACCTTGCTTCAAAAATACGATCGGCTGGATTCCTCGTTCCACGATTTGGAAGCCCTGGACGAACTGTGCCGAGAGGCCGGCGGCGAGTCCGAATGGGCCGAACTGGCCCGGGGCGCGACGGATCTTAAAACCCGATTGGAAGACATGGTGTTTCGCGCCAAACTGGCGGGGCCCATGGATGCGAAGAACGCCATCGTCTCTCTCCACGCCGGAGCGGGGGGGACGGAATCCTGCGATTGGGCGGAAATGCTGTTTCGCATGTACACCCGCTGGGCGGAAAAAAACGGGTTTTCCGTTGAGGTTACGTCGCTCATGCCGGGGGAAGGCGCCGGGTTTAAGCGGGCGGAATTTATGGTGTCGGGCGAGTACGCTTACGGCAACTTAAAATCCGAAATCGGCGTTCATCGGCTGGTGCGGATCTCGCCGTTCGACGCCAACGCCCGGCGTCACACGTCGTTTGTCGCCTGCGACGTGATTCCGGAAATCGACGACGACATTCCGGTGGACATTAAAGAAGCCGATTTGAAAATAGACACGTTTCGGTCCGGCGGCGCGGGGGGCCAGCACGTCAACAAAACCGAGTCGGCCGTGCGGTTTACCCACATTCCGACGGGGATCATCGTGTCGTCGCAGGTGGAACGCAGTCAGCACAAAAACCGCGCCCTGTGCATGAAATTGTTGAAAGCCAAGCTGTACGATCTTCAAATGGAAAAACAGCGCGCCGTCACCGAAAAACATTACGATGAAAAAGGCGACATCGCCTGGGGCCACCAAATTCGTTCGTATGTGTTCATGCCTTACCAGATGGTGAAGGACGCCCGTAGCGGCTATGAATCCAGCCAAATCCAAGCGGTCATGGACGGAGAACTGAATCCGTTTATTCACGCCTATCTGGAATGGAAACTGTCTGGCGCTCCGCCCCGCAAATCAGCCCTTGAAACTTAATCGATTGGGACCTATACTGGAGCACTGGACCCCAAAGGGTTAAGTTGATCAACGGAGGAATGTATGCAGACACCAACACCGAATTACAAAGCCATGCGGCGCACGTTCTTGATCAACAAGAAGCTTCAAGGGAAATACGCGCTCATGATCGGGGGCGTTTTGGCGTTTGTTTTGGCCCTGATGGAAGCCCACGCTTTTTTGGTGATCCGAATGATTCAACCCGAATTCGGCGATCCGGTGTTGCTGGAACCGCTCAAGTCGCTTCAGTTGTGGATGTTGGCCAGCGGATTGATTTTTATCATTGTGATTCCGGTCCTATCGATTTTTATCTCCCACAAAATCGCGGGCCCGTTGTTCCGGTTTGAGAAAACGTTGCGGGAAGCCCTCGAATCGAAGGGCCCGGTTCCCCCGATCCATTTACGGCGGGGCGACGAGTTGCAAAGTTTGGCGGATCTCATCAACCAATTGTTGGACCGGTTCCAAAACAAAAAGTAGCGTTTTGGGGATCGGTCCGCTTTGACAGAGGAGCCCGGGATTGATACCATCCCTTTATGGCGAAAATATTAATCGTTGACGACGAAAAAGAGACGGTGGATCTTCTGAAGCTTGTTTTGGAGAAAGACAACCACCAGATCATCACGGCCTTGCGAGGCGAGGACGCGCTTGACCATCTCAAACGCCAAACACCCCATTTGGTTCTGCTCGACGTGACCATGCCGGGCATGGACGGATACACGTTTATGTCAAACCTCCAAGCGGAAGACGCCCTGCGGGACCTGCCGGTGATGGTCCTGACCGGCCGCGAAGGAATGAAAGACACCTTTCAAATGTTCACCAACGTCGTGGATTTCGTGGCGAAACCCTTCGACATCAAAGACCTGCGCACCCGCGTCCAAGCGGCTTTGGACAAACGCGCTTAACATTATTTCTGAAATGACCACGCCTCCCGTTCACACCTCTCTTGACGATTTGATGTCCCAACGGCGCGCCAAACTGGCGGCGTTGCGCCAGGGCGGGATCAATCCCTTTCCGGCGCGGTTCGACGGGGCGAACCCGGCGGCGAGCGTTTTGGCCCGCAACGCGGGCCTGCCCCAAGGGGGGAAATCCGACGAGATCGTGTCGGTGGCGGGCCGCGTGATGACGTGTCGCGATATGGGCAAAACCATTTTTGCCCACCTCCAGGACCTGTCGGGAAAAATCCAAGTCTATTTGAGAAAAGATGAGCTGGGCGACGAATTTGTTCGGTTTCAAAACAGCGTTGATCTGGGCGACGCGGTGGGCCTGGCGGGGTTTGCCTTTCGCACCCGGACCGGGGAGATTACGCTGCACGCCAAAAGCTGGGTTCTGTTGTCAAAAGCCCTGCGTCCGCCGCCGGAAAAATTTCACGGCATGACCGACGTGGATGTGCGCTACCGGCGCCGGGAAGTGGACTTGTTTTCCAACGAAGATGTGCGCGCGCGGTTTTTGGCCCGTCAGCGGGTGGTGTCGTCGTTGCGCCGCACCCTGGCGGACCAATCGTTTATTGAAGTGGAAACCCCCGTTCTTCAGGCGGTGGCGGGGGGCGCGGCGGCCAAACCCTTTGAGACCCATCACAACGCGTTGGATTTAAAATTGTCGTTGCGCATCGCTCCCGAACTGTTTTTGAAACGCCTGATTGTCGGCGGTCTGGAACGGGTGTTTGAAATCGGCCGCGCGTTTCGCAACGAGGGCATCGACACGCGACACAATCCGGAATTTACGATTTTGGAAGCCTACCAAGCTTACACCGATGTGTACGGCATGATGGATTTGGCCGAAGAACTGATTCGGCGGGCCGCGCGGGCGGTTCGCGGCGCGGACGAGTCGATGGTGTTTAATTACCGAAAATCGTCGGTGGATTTGGCCTTGCCGTTTGCCCGGGTGTCGTTGCCGGGTTTGTTTAAAGAACGCTTGGGGCTCGATTACGCGGCCCTGTGCCGCGACAACGGATGGCGGTCGGCCGCGGCGTCGATGGGCATCGACGTGGACGGGTTGCCCGACGCAAAATGTTTTGACGCGCTGTTGGACGAGCGGATTTTGCCGGGGTTGCCCGCGGCGGCGTTTTTGCACGGGTACCCCGCGGCCTTTTCGCCCTTGGCCAAAGCCAGCCCGGACAACCCGGCCATCGCCGATCGGTTCGAACTGTTTTTGTGTGGGGAAGAAGTGGCCAACGCCTATTCCGAGCAAAACGACCCCGACGTTCAGCGGGCGCATTTTGAGGCCCAAGCCCGCCAGCGCAAAGCCGGCGACGCGGAAGCCATGCCCGCCGACGAAGAATTTTTGATCGCGCTGGAGCACGGCATGCCCCCGGCCGGCGGGTTGGGCATCGGGGTGGATCGGCTCACGATGATCCTCACCGGCACCGACTCCATTCGTGAAGTAATTTTGTTCCCCCTGCTTCGACCTGCCGGCGCATGAGGGCTGCGCCCTGTTGAAACCCGCCCACATTTTCTACGAATTTTTTTTGGCTGTGCGGTATTTGAAGGGATCTCGCCGCACGGTGGGGGGGTCTTTGACGTCCTCCATCGCGGTGGCGGGCGTGACGGTGGGCGTGGCGGCCTTGATCGCGACCTTGGCGGTGATGACGGGGTTTCGGGAGGACATCCGCAACAAAATTCTTGGCGCCCAACCCCATATTTTGGTTCAACCCGGGTCGGCCGACGGGTTGCCCGCGGGGGATTACGCCGACCGCTTTGACGGCGTTGACGGCGTTGTGGCCTGGGCGCCGTACGTGATGGGCCAATCCCTGGCCAAGTCCGAGGGAGGAACTCAAGGCGTGGTGGTCAAAGGTGTCGATCCGGATCGGGAACCCGCCGTGACGGGATTGGGCGCCCGTGTGTTGGAGGGGGACCTGAAGGCGCTGGTCGACTCCACCGACGGAAAAAAGCCCGTTCCCATCCTGCTGGGCAAAGAGTTGGCTTCGTCGTTGCGATTGCTGGAGGGGGACCGGGTGTTGCTGGCGGTGCCTGGATCCGACGACGCGGCGCTGGGCGGCCTTCCGCGATTTTACTCATTTCAGGTGGCGGGCATTCTTCAAACTGGCCTTTACGACTACGATTCCACCTTGGCCCTGGTGAGCCTACCCGCCGCGCAAAAAATATTCGGCATGAAGGACCGCTACAGCGGGTTGGGGGTGCGCCTCAACGATCCCGACGCGTTCCAGCGGCCGGCCTTGGAGATCCAATCGCGGTTTCAATCGACGGCGTTGGTTCGCTCTTGGCTGGGGATGAACAGGCCCTTGTTCGCCGCGCTTAAATTGGAAAAAATCGTGATGTTTCTTATTTTGACGCTCATCACGCTGGTGGCGGCGTTCACGATTTTGTCCAACCTATTGCTGGTGACGGCCCAGCGCACCCGCGAAATAGGGATTTTGCGCGCCATGGGAGCCACCCAGGGGGGCATTCAACGGATTTTTCTTTTGAAAGGATTTCTGATGGGTTTGATGGGAACGGGCCTGGGGCTCGTGTTGGGGTTGGGAATTTCAGCGTTGTTGAAACGCTACGAGTTTGTGAAACTTCCCGCCGACGTTTATTATGTGGAACGGTTGCCGGTGAAAGTGGTGCCGGGGGATGTGGTTTTGGTGGCGGTGGCGGCGGTTCTGATCGTGCTGGTTGCCACGCTCTATCCGGCGCGGGCGGCGGCGAAACTGGACGCGCTCGACGCGATTCGGAGAGCGTGATGACCGCTCCGTTGATTCGCGCCCACACTCTGCAAAAATCCTTTGGGTCTGTGGAGGTGTTGAAGGGGCTCTCGTTTGACATCGCACCCGGAGAGCGGGTGGCCATCGTGGGCCCGTCCGGTGCGGGAAAATCCACGCTCTTGCATTTGATGGGCCTTCTGACGAAGCCGACGGCGGGACGGTTGGAACTGGGGGGCCGCGACGCGGCGTCGCTGTCCGACGCCCAAGCCACGGCCCTGCGCGGGGAATCCATTGGTTTTCTGTTTCAGTCCCATCACCTCTTGCCGGATCTCTCGTTGTTTGAAAATGTTATGATTCCGTTGTTGATCCGTCGTCGTGGGGCCCGGGACGCGCGGTCGAGGGCGAGGGATTTGTTGACACGGTTGGGGTTGGGGCATCGGCTTCATCACCGCCCGGCGGAAACCTCGGGCGGGGAACAGCAACGGGCCGCTTTGGCCCGGGCGCTGGCCAACGATCCAAAACTGCTGTTGGCCGACGAGCCCACAGGCAACTTAGACCGGGGCATCGGCCGCGATGTGGAAGATTTGATCCGGGAATCCACCGGCGTCCATGGGGCAACCTTGGTGTTGGTGACCCACGACGAACGGTTGGCCGCCCACATGGACCGGCGGCTTCATTTGGTGGACGGGTGTTTGGAAAAAATTGATTGAGGCCTTGACCATGACCGAAACAGCTCAAAAAACAAATTCGACGCTTCCCGGGGCCCCTTCCCTGCGGATATACATGAACGGGACCCTGGTTGCGAAAGAACAGGCCGTGGTGTCGGTGTTCGACCACGGGCTTCTTTACGGCGACGGCGTGTTCGAGGGGATCCGCGCTTACAACGGCCGGGTGTTTCGCCTCAAAGAACATTTGGATCGGTTGTATCGGTCGGCCCGGGCCATTGTTTTGGACATCGGGATGACTCCGGCGGAAATGGAGCGGGCTGTCCTGGAGACCTTGCGGGCCAACGGATTGCGCGACGCCTACATCCGGCTGGTGGTGACGCGGGGCGTGGGGGATTTGGGGTTGGATCCGAAAAAATGCCCCAAACCGACCGTGATCATCATTGCCGACAAAATCGCTCTTTACCCGGCGGATTGTTACACCCAAGGCCTTGAAGTGAACACGGTGTCTACCCGGCGCAATTCCAGCCAGGCTTTGAACCCCAACATCAAATCCTTGAATTACTTGAACAACATTTTGGCGAAGATCGAGGCGGGCCTTTCGGGCGCTCGGGAAGCGATCATGTTGTCCTTGGAAGGATACGTGGCCGAATGCACCGGCGATAACTTGTTTTATGTGAAGGGCAAACGCTTGGTGACGCCGCCACCGTCGGCGGGGGCCCTGGAAGGCATCACCCGGGGGGCGGTGTTGGATCTGGCCCCGTCGTTGGGGTTGGTCACGGAAGAAAAATTGTTTACCCCGTTTGAGTTGTACACCGCCGATGAGGTTTTTCTTACGGGCACCGCGGCGGAGGTGATCCCCGTTGTGAAAATCGACGCGCGGCCCATCGGCGACGGCAAGCCGGGGGCCCAAACGCGGCATTTGATTACGGCGTTCCACGCCCTCACCCAGCGCGACGGGGTCGAAATTTAGCACGGATTTTATTAGCGGGGAACTTTTGCCGTTGATTTGGCGTTAGCTAGAAAAGAAATTTTTGACAAAATCGGGTTTAGGCATTAGACTTCGGAAAGACAACGTGTGGAGGACCTATGTCAAATCGTTTTACCGAACGTGCCCAGCGGGTGATTTTGATCGCGCAAGAAGAAGCCAAACGGCTTAACCACGATTATGTGGGGACGGAACATCTCTTGTTGGGGTTGATCGCGTTGGGGGAAGGCGTGGCCGCCCAGGTTATGGCCAACTTGGGCGTGGACTTGCGCCGGGTTCGCGGCGAAGTGGAAAAAATTGTCGGGACCGGCGATAACGTGATGTTGTTGGGGGAAATCCCCTTCACCCCCCGGGCCAAAAAGGTTCTCGAATTGGCTGTGGAAGAAGCCCAGAATATGGGCCACAACTACGTGGGAACCGAACACCTTTTGTTGGGCCTCATTCGGGAAGAAGAAGGCGTGGCGGCCCGCGTGTTGGAAAATTTGGGCGTGCGGCTGGACGTGGTGCGTGAAGAAGTTATTTCTCTGTTGGGAGAAGGCCAGCAAGGGCCGGCGCCGTCAGGACCCCCGCCGTCGTCCGGCGGAGGCCATGGGGGATCTCCCCAAAAATCAAAATCCAAAACCCCCACGTTGGACGAATTCGGCCGGGACTTGACCGCCATGGCCCGGGACGGCAAGTTGGACCCGGTGATCGGCCGGGAAAACGAAATTGAACGGGTGGTCCAAATTTTGTTGCGGCGCACGAAAAACAACCCCGTTTTGATCGGCGATCCGGGGGTGGGCAAAACCGCTATTGTGGAAGGGCTGGCCCAACGCTTGTCATCGGAAGAAGCGCCGGACTTGCTTCACGGCAAGCGGGTCATGACGCTGGACTTGGCCGCCGTGGTGGCGGGCACCAAGTACCGGGGCGAATTCGAGCAACGCCTGAAAAATATTATGGAAGAAATCCGGCGGGCCAAAAACCAGATCGTGTTGTTTATCGACGAGTTGCACACGGTGATCGGCGCCGGCGCGGCGGAAGGCGCCATCGACGCGTCCAACATGCTGAAACCCTCGTTGGCCCGCGGCGAGTTGCAATGCATCGGCGCGACCACCATGGACGAATACCGCAAATACATCGAGCACGACGCGGCCCTGGAACGGCGGTTTCAGCCCATCATCGTGGATCCTCCGTCGGTGGAAGACACCATTAAAATCCTCATGGGGTTGCGTGACCGGTACGAAAATCACCACAAAGTGAAGTTTGAAGACGAGGCCGTCAAAGCCGCCGCCGAACTGTCGGACCGATACATCACCGACCGCTTTTTGCCGGACAAGGCCATCGATTTGATCGACGAAGCCGGGAGCCGGGCGCGGCTCCAAGTGACCCAACGGCCGAAAGAAATGAAAGAGCGCGAGGGCGAAATCGATAAGGTGACCCACGACAAAGAGGCCGCCATCGCCGCTCAAGAATACGAGAAGGCCGCCAAAATGCGCGACAAAGAAAAAGAAATGCGCCGCGCCTTGGACGAAGCCCGCAAATCCTGGCGGGAAAAACGGGACGCCACCGTTCCCGTGGTGACGGGGGAAGACATCGCCGCCGTGGTCTCAAAATGGACCGGAATTCCCACCATGAAGTTGACCGAATCAGAACAACAGAAATTGGTCCACATGGAAGACGAACTGCACAAGCGCGTGATCGGTCAAGAAGAGGCCATCAAGGCCATTGCCCAATCCATTCGCCGCAGTCGGACCGGATTGAAAGATCCCAAGAAACCCGTGGGCAGTTTTATTTTCCTCGGACCCACGGGCGTCGGCAAAACCGAGTTGGCCCGGGCTTTGGCCGACTTTTTGTTCGGCAACGAAGAGTCGTTGGTTCGCGTCGATATGTCGGAATACATGGAAAAGTTTTCCGTGTCCCGCTTGATCGGGGCGCCTCCCGGCTATGTGGGGTACGAAGAGGGCGGGCAGTTGACCGAGGCGGTTCGGCGCAAGCCCTATTCGGTGGTCTTGCTGGACGAAATCGAAAAGGCCCATCCCGACACATTCAACATCTTGCTTCAAATGATGGACGACGGCGCCTTGTCGGACAATTTGGGCCATCGGGTGAGTTTTAAAAACACGGTGATTATCATGACCTCCAACGTGGGCGCGCGGCTGATTTCCAAAGGAAAATCCCTGGGTTTCTTAATCCAGGAAGACGCCGCCAAAGATTACGCGTCCATGAAAGACACTGTGATGGAAGAGGTTAAAAAAGCCTTCAATCCGGAGTTTTTGAACCGGCTGGATGACATCATTGTGTTCCACCCGTTGACGCGGGACGAAAGCCGGAAAATTCTGGACCTCATGCTGGCCCGGGTGGAAAAGAAAATTTCGACCCAGGGGTTGACGGTCAGCGTGGCCGACGACGCGAAAGAGTTCCTGGTGGAAAAGGGGTTTGATCCCCACTACGGGGCTCGGCCGTTGCAACGGGCCATTCAGCGTTTGTTGGAAGATCCGTTGGCGGAAGACATTTTGTCGAAAAAAGTGTCCACCGGCACGACCATTTTTGTGTCGGCCGACAAAACCGCCGGCAAGCTGGTCTTTTCCACCACACCGCCCCAGGAAGCCGTCTCACCCCGATAATCGGAGGGCCCATGCGGTGGCGATTGTTGGGGTTGTTCTTTTTCGCCATGGCGGGGGCGACGGCGTGGGTGTTTTGGCTTCGCCCCGAAACCGAAATTTGGCTGAAAAATAAAATCCAATCGAATCTGTCGCGAACGGTGGGCCAAGACGTTCGGATTGATTCCATTTCCATCCATCCCTTGCTGTTTAACATCCACGCCCGCGGCGTGCGGGTTGGCCCGTCGGACAATCCCCTCTTCGCCTGCGCTCAATGGACGTTTCACACCGCGTACGCCGGCGACGCGACGCCCTTTGCCCTCTTTTCGCTCACGCTCGGCCGCTCGGAACTGGTGAACCCGGTGGTGCGCGCGGGGGGAATGGGGGGGGCGGCTTCCGGGTTCTCTTTTTCAGCCCTCCAAAAAATTCCTTTGCATCGGTTGACCTGGACCGGCGGCGAGGTTCGGGTGGACAAAAGCGCATCTACTCCCGCTCTTGTATTGACAGCCGCATCGGGGGACCTCCGCCTTACGCCCCGGTCTATTTCGCTCATGGCCCGGGCGGATGGGCTCGACGGGATCATTCGCCTGGAAATGCACGGGGCCCGGTCCCTTTTGGGCCCTCCACGTCTTGATGTGAATACCACTCTCTTCGTGTCGTCCCTTTCCCTGACGGCCGTTTCTGAAAAAATAGGCGATCGGTGGGGAAAAGCCGATGGAAAACTGGGCGGAACCCTTGTGGCCGCGTGGGACAAGATCCCCTTGGATTCGGGCCCGGTCCAGTTAGCGGATTTCGTGAGCCGGGCCCGCTGGTCGGGGGACGTGCGCGTGGACGGGCTGTGGACTCCGCCGGGAGCCGATCCAAAAGACCGGGGTGTTCCCGTTAAAGGCAAAGTCAAGGTCAACAACGAGGGCGTGGAACAAATCGATTTGCGTTTCTTTCAAACCTTGTCCGTTTCAGGATCGGTTCGATGGCCCGCGGGCGAAGCAAATCTGCGATGGGAAGGAAAATTGGTTCCCTTGGCTGAGTTGGCCCAGTCCGGTTTGAGATTATTTAGGTCCGTTCCCGATCGGGGGACGCTGGACACCGCTGGCGAATTCACGGGCACGGCGGCGGCCCCCCTTTGCTCATGGACCGCCCGGGTACGCGGGACAGGCGTGACCGGTTTGTCGATCCCTGAATTTTCGGTTCAGGGAACCTGGGACAAAAATCAATTGATCGTTTCCGCAAAAGGGATGGGGGGCACCGTGGAGTTTATCCGGGACGGGGCGGTTCTCCGCCGGCCCCGGTGGCGGGGCACAGCCTCGGGTCTGGATTTGGGTGTGCTGGCGGACCAAAACGGATGGCGCCGGGTGGGCGGCACTTTGGACGCCTCTTTTTCAATGGTTCTTGGCGATAAGCCGGGCCTGTTTCCTGACGCGGAAGGAAAACTTCGCCTGGATCGGTTTACGTGGGCTGGCCATCGGGAAACGGCTCCCGTGGAAGGTTTGTTTCAAATGGGCCCGAGCGGCGCGCGGCTGAAAGGGATGGGGGGCCTTTTTGACGTGGACATCGCCGAACAGTCTAACCAATGGCGCGTGGAACGGTTTCATTACGAATCGGGCGGTTTGAAACTGTCGGCCCAGGGGTTTTTGAAGGACGCGGAGGGAAACATCGGGCTCGAGGCCCGGGTGGACGGGTTGCCTTTGTCTTCTTTCCCTTTTTTGACAAAACGGGTCCCGGACGTGGAAGGCCGATTAAGCTTGTCGGGCCGAGTCCAGGGCCGGTGGGGCGATCCGTGGGTGGCTGGACGTTTTTCCGCGGATGATATTCGCTGGCGACCGGGGGGGGCCCTGCATCGGGCTCAAGGCCATTGGCGGGGAGGACGGTCGGGGTTATCGTTATCCGACGCGGCGTGGGACGATTCGGTGCGGGCCGAAGGGACGTGGCTGTTTGGCAAGGGAGGTCAACTGACCGCTGAACTTCAGCGGACGGCGGCGGAAACCCTGTTCGATTTTTGGCCAGACACGGGGACCCTGGCGGGGATCGTGTCGGGCGGGTTGTCTGTTCGTGTGGGGCCCGACAACAAACCCCACGGCTGGGTTCGTTTCACCGTTGAACAAGGCCGCGCGAAGCAATTTCAATTTGAATCCCTACGGACGGTGGCTTTTATCCGCGGTGACACGGCGGAATTGGAAACGCTCTCGTTGCGGACGAAGGGCGGGACGTTTGATTGCCGCGGATCTCTAAAAAAAAGGGACGGCTCCAACCCGAATGACACCCTGTGGGATTGGGAAGGGGCGGGATTTCTTGATCGTTTTTTCGGGGAACGGCTTCCCCTCAGTTCGTCGTGGACCGCCCGGGGAACATGGTGGCCGGCTCGACGGGAAGGGCGCGGAGTCTGGTCGTCGCCATCGGTGGTTTTTGGTGGATCGGCCCCCCTGGACGCGGGGGCGGTTCGAACGGCGGTTTCGTGGAACCCGGAAAAAATCCGTCTGGACGACGCCGTTGTTCAACGGGGCCTTCGCGGGGCGGCGTCTCTGTCGCGTATTGACGGGCGCGTGGCTGGCCAATTTCAAATTAAGGATCTTTCCGTGTCGGCGCTTTTCCCCAACAACGCCTTGTTTCAGGGGATTGAAGAGGCCCGGAGCTCGTTGGTTTTGGGGCCAGTGAACGGCGAGGTCACCCTGGGGGGTACCTGGAAACGTCCCATCGCCGAGGGCCGGTTCATGTTGGCTCAGTCGCGCTGGAAAGAATTGTCGTTCGTGGGTGAAGCTCGGGTCGCGTGGGACCGGGTTTTGGATGTGACTGGCGCGGAGATCCGATTCAAAGAAGGCGGGGTCTTGGACGTCCGGGGCCGGTGGGACCCCGGCCCCATTCCCCAGACGCGGCTCACCGCCCGGTTAACCGAAACTCCCCTGACGCCGTTATTGACGTCGTTGGGCATCCCCGCGGGACGGGGGGGGGTGGCGATGGGGGATATTGCCTTGGCGGGTCCCAGGGGGGCGATGGAAGGAACCGCCACGCTTTTTGCCACAGGCGTCGGGTCTGAAGAAGAGCCGATGGACATAACAGGTCGGCTACGGGTGACGGGAAGTTCCGTTACGGTCAACGAGGTCCTGCTCACCACGTCGGAAGGGTGGTTGCGCGTTCGGCCCGGCGGGTGGGCGGCGTTTCAAGACAACGGCGTTTGCGTGTTCCGGGCGGCCGCCGATGTCCGCAATCTGCGCGCGGGCCCGATTCGGATTTTTGGCGGGGCCCGACTGGACGGATCCGTCGATGTCCAGGCCTCGGCCCTGGCGGGGACCCTTGGGGCCGACGGGTTGTGGATCAATCAGCACGTGTTCGACGGCAATTTGGCTCGGTTTGATCTTACCCGTGAGGCCGTCACGTTTGAGTCGGTCCCTGGGGCGGCGGCCTTTTTAAAGGGCCGGGTGCGGTTGTCCCGTTGGCCGCAACTGTTTTTTGAAAACCTCACTCTGTGGAAGGCGGGAGAACGCAAACTGGTGATGGCGGGGGAAGCGGGGCCGGGCCTCTGGGACTTTTCACTGCAGGGGCGGGGGCTTGAAGCGGACGCGTTGCTTCCCTTGGCGGACATCCAATGGCCCTTAACCGGCCCCTGGGACGTTCGGATTCGCGGCCGGGGATCATTTCAACATCCCGACCTGACCGCGGACATTTCTGGCGGGCCCGGGGCGGTGGGGGTCCTTCCCTACGACCGTTTGACGGCCCAAGCCCATTGGACCGAAGGCGTCGTTCGCGTCACGGGGTTGGACCTGGTTCGTCGGAAAGGATACCGGGTGACGGGCGATGGTTTAATCCCCGTTCGCCGGGAAGACGGCTGGGAGAAGCTGGAACTGAATGTTCGGTTGGAAGAGGGTAAAGCCGCCCTGCTCGAGGACGTTTGGTCTTTGTGCCGGACGGCCCGGGGGGACTTTTGGGGCGAGCTGGCGGTTAAACCGGGACGGCGGGTACCCCAGGTAACCGGATTTGTGAAAGTCCAAGACGTTCGACTTCGTCTGGCGGATTACGTGCCCCGGGCCAGCGATATCAACGGCGAAATCCGGTTTCAAAACGACCGGGCTCGGGTGGAACACGCCCGTGCCCGCGTGGGAAAAGGGTGGATTGAAATGGCGGGGGATGTGTTGATCCGAGGGGCGGCGCCGGTGGAGTATGATTTGTCTATCGAAACGGAAGGGAACCGCGGTGTGTACGTGGAAGTCCCCCAGCTAAGCGTGCCGCCGGGCCCGGTGTTGGGGCGGTTTTCGTTTTTGTCCGAGAAACTAAAAGGGATCAGCTCCGGCGAACCCCGTTTGTCGTTGCGTCTCAAAGGGCCCCATGGGCAACACACGATCTCCGGCTCGGCCGACTTGGAGCGGACCCATTTCACGTATCCTCCATCGAAAACAGCGCGGGGCGACCTTCCGGGGCCCCGGTGGTGGAAAAACGTTTGGCGGCAGGCCCGGTGGGATGTGGTGATGAACACGGGCAAAGACACGTGGTACCGCAACGAGTACGTGGATGTGAAACTCCGAGGTCGGTTGGCCTTGGCGGGCCGGCCTGGCGGGTGGGCCGCACAGGGGCGCGTGGACGTGGACGAGGGGATGATCAATTATTTGGGCCAGTTGTTTAAAGTCAACCGTGGAACCTTCGAGTTGATCACCGACCGCCGACCTGGTTTGGGGGGGGACGGAATCCAGCCTTATCTGTCTGGGGAAGCCCAACGGAGCGTGACCACCGTGGACGGCCGGGGCCTTGCCACCGACGATACCATTTTTATGATTGTGGACCGAGCCTTGATTCAAAATCTTCAACCTCGGTTCGTGTCACGAAGCAATCCCGACATGAGCTCCGACCGGGTGGCCATGAAGGCGTTGGGCGTCGCCAGCGATCAACCGTATACCCAGGCAGACCGCGACCAACTGTTGAAGGCCGGGTTGATCCAATTGGCTGGGGCCAGTGCCGCGCCGGCGGCCAACCGGTTGGCCCAGAAATTTGGAATTGATATGATTTCCCCGATCTATGAGCCTCCCGAAGCCCAAGAGGAGGCCCCCACCGTTTCTTCGGGGAAAAAAAACAACACCGCCGCCCAACAGGAAACCTTGTCCGAGTATCTTCGGGGCGCGGGGGCGTCGGCCCGTGTCCGGCTGACCGACCGGCTTTCCGGCGTTTACAAGGTCAAGTTGGATGAGTCCAAAGACCAAACCTATTTTCGTGACCAAATTGAATTGATTCTGCAAGTCAAAGGCAGTGTTTACATGCGCGCATCAACGGAACTGGATTCTCAATCTCTTCTCGGCCAGCCGCCCGAACGGCGGTTGGCGTTGGAAAATGTGTGGCGGTTTGGTTCGGTTTTCGGCCGTAAAAAAACGCCGGATCCGGAGCCGGCTCCATGAGCGGGCGGCGACCCTTTTTCTTTTGGGGAGCGGCGGTCCTTGGCGCGTGGGTGTGCGCGGGGACGGCGGCGTCTGCCCGGGCGGAAGGGCCTCCCCCGACGATCGGCGAAATCGCCGTGGAAGGGAACACGTTTTCCAAGGCAAAGGCCGTGTTGTCTAAAATCAAAGCCCGCAAAGGCGATGTGGTGACGGATCCCGCCTTTCGTGGCGACGTGGATCGTTTGCTGGAGTCGGGCCTGTATGACAACATCGAAGTGTCGGTGGACGACATTCCCGGATCCACCGACGCGCGGGGGGCTTCCCGGGTGCGCGTGGTGTTTCGCGTCAAAGACCGGCCGATGATCCGGCGGATCGATTTTAAAGGTAACCGGAAGCTGGCGGAATCCAAATTCCGCGACGATTTGACGTCCAAAGTGGACGAGCCCTACGATCGGTTCAAGGCGGCTCAGGACGTTTCGAAAATCCTGTCGGTGTACCACGAAGAAGGCTACTTGGACGCCGCCGCGGAATCCTACACCTCCCTGGACCCCCGCACCAACAAAGTGATCCTGACCTTCTTTCTTACGGACGGACGAAAAGTAACCGTCAAAGACATCCAGGTGGAAGGGGCCTCCGCGTTGTCGCCCAAAAAAATCCGCAAGACCCTTAAAAACACCAAACGCAAAAAAGTGTTTAAACAAGACAAATACGCCGAAGACGTGGCCGCCGTGGTGGAGACGTATCGCAACCAGGGATTTTTGGAAGTGACCGTGGACGATTCGGGTCGGGAGTTTACGCCCGAACGCGATCGCGTGACGTTGACCCTTCGAATCAACGAAGGCCGGCGGTATACAGTGGGAGGCGTCGCGTTTGAAGGCGCCACCCTGTACACGGATCGCGAATTGAAAAAGGCCGTGGTGTTGGTTCCCGGGAAACTTTACGACCAGTCCAAAATGGACGAAACCCTGCGCAATCTGCACGACCTGTACGCCGACAAGGGGTATCTTCGGGCGGAAGTGACGCCGGAAACCAAAACCCAGCCCCTGGACGCCGGGCGCGGAAACGTGGATTTGATGTTTTCCATCGTCGAAAGTTCCGTGGTCTATGTGGACCGCATCTACGTGGACGGCAACACCTACACAAAAGAGAAAGTGATTCGCCGCGAAGTGCTGTTGAAATCGGGCGATGTGTTTTCGGCCATCAAGATGCGCCGCACCGTTGAAAAAATCCACAATTTGGGATTCATCGAAGACGTGCAAGTGGATGTGCAACAGCCCCGTTCGCCGGACCAGGCGGACGTGGTGTTCAGCGTGAAAGAAGGCAAACCCGGCATGCTGTCGGCGGGCGCCGGTTTTTCAAGCCTGGACGGGTTGGTGGGAACGCTCCAAATTCAGCACATGAACCTGTTCGGCACGGGCCAACGGGCCAACGTGATGTGGGAGTTCGGAAAAAAACGCCAAAATTACGAGCTCGGTTGGACGGAACCCTGGTTTATGGATAAGCCCATGAGTTTCGGCGTGGACCTGTTTGATACGGTGCGGACGTTGCCGTTTCAAGGTGACAGTTTCGCTTACAAAAAAGGGAATCGGGGGTTTGGTTTGCGGCTGGGGCCCCGCTTGAGCGACGAACTGAGCTTGATCGAGAATTACAATTACGAGCGCGTGCGAATTTTTGACATTCAGCCCCAGTTTGTGGCAGGCAGCGATAATGACAACACCAATGACATCGCGGCGGCCGACGACATCAAGTCGGCGGTCACCACCGGGGTCATTTACGATACCCGGGACTACGTCTTCGACGCGTCCCGGGGCGGGCGCCACAGCGCCACGTTGGAATACGCCGGGGGGCCTTTCGGCGGGGATCTGAATTTCGTGAAACCGGAACTGTCGGCGGCCCGGTATTTCCCGACCTTTTGGCGGTTTGTTTTTTCGCTTTCCGGCCGCGGCGCGCTGATTCGCAAAACCCGCAAGGGGGAAGATCCCGTTTCGTTCTCCGAACTGTTTCGCATCGGCGGCGTGGACACGGTGCGCGGCTATGAAACCGGCGAAGTGGGCGTGGACGGAGGCCGGGTGTTCACGGTGTTCAACGCCGAATACAAATTTCCGATCGTTTCAGAAAACAAGCGAACGATTTTGCAGGGAGCGTTTTTCGCGGACGTGGGCGGATGCTGGCTGGAACCCAGCGATGTGGACTTTTCGATCGGGAGCCATCCCGGCCAGATGAATTCCGGCGTGGGGTTTGGAATTCGGTTTAAAACACCCGTCTTTCCCATCCGCTTGGACTGGGGCTGGGGCCTGAACCGCAACCCCGACCGACGGAAATCCGAGTTCTATTTCACGATCGGGAATATATTCTGATCAGGAGTAAGTGAATTTACGCGCGGCGCGCAAACCGCGCCAGGCGTCTTTCCAGGAAATCTTTTTTCCCTCTTCCACCCGCCGGGGAGCGTAGAAAATGGGCCATTCGCTAAACGGAACCCGTTTGCGGGCGATCTTGACACAAATTTCCGCTTCAATTTCAAAACCGCGCGATACCAGATTCATTTCTTTCCAAACAGACATCGCCATCAGTTTCGCCCCTGTGTAAGAATCCGTGTAGCGTGAGGCGCACAAAAAATTGATCCAGGCGGTGAGGACCTTGTTGCCCCACAGAAACCGTTTGTATATTGTCGGGTTCGGATTTAAAAATCGAGACCCGAACACCGCCTTGAAATTGTTTTGGCGGGCGTGTTTGAGCATGTCCACATAGGACGCCGGGTCGTATTCCGTGTCGGCGTCTTGAACCGCGCCGTAGGCGCCTTGGGCGTAGGCCAGCGCTGTTCGAAGGGCTTGGCCCTTACCGCCGTTGCGGGAGTGAAACACCAGGGCCACCCCGTCCTGGGGATTATCGCTTAAGAGTTTCCGGGTGCCGTCAATGGACCCGTCGTCGATAATAATGATTTCTTTTTGAAGGGGAACAGCGGCCAACCGAGCCAGCGTTTTTAAGACGACGGCTCGTTCGTTGAACACAGGAACAAAAAATGAAACCAGTGGCCGGGGATCCGAACGCCGATCGTAAACCAGTTTGTTTTCCATTGTTTCCATTCTATCTTTCTTTGGAGCGCATTTCTCATATTTCAATGTTGCTATTCTTTTAAAAAAGAGAGACACTCTTTCCAGTCGATGAAGCCATCTGTTAAGAATGGAGGATACGACTCGTATGCTTGACCTTAACGGATTTATAAGTAATCGCAAACCGCTTGTTTTATTGATCGAAGACAGTCCCAAGACGCAACGGGTGTTACATGCTAAATTTTCAGAGCTCGGATGCGACGTGGTGGCATGCGGCAACGCCGAGGACGCTTGGGTCCGTCTAAAATCGGGACAAAGTTTCGATGTCATCATTTTGGATTTCGTTCTCCCGGGCACAAAAGGCCCCGCTTTTTACGAACAGCTTTCTCTCGATAAAGAACACTCCAAAATAACTGTGGTTCCGTTCACCTCAACCATTGATAAAGGCGATTATCTAAAGTCGCAGGATCCCAAGGATTGGGCCGCTTTTTCATTATCCCAACGATCCATGGATAACTCGACGCCCATCGTTTCTAAAGGGGAAAGCGAACATGTTGATCAGGTCCCGGATGATTTGATCTTGAACGTGGGGCACGCGATCCGAAAAAAGAATGTCAAACTTCCAGAGTCTTTCCGAAGCGCTCTGCGCGAAATCCTTCGGAAGATCGACACGCCAAACTAAATCCGAAAAAGGGAGGACAGATGCTTCGAGTTAGGTCAGAGACGGGGTTGGCAATTGGAGTGCTTGCCCTTTTATCCCAAACTGGATGGACAGTCGGATCGCGTGGTTTGGGCAACCAAGCGATTGGGGCGTATGCCCTCGGACAAGGAAATGCTGTCGTGGCTCGGGCAGAAGATCCTTCGGCCAATTTCTTTAACCCTGCAGCGCTCTCCTTTCTTGAAAGCCCCATGCTTGGCCTGGGGGCGGAAGTTCTTACGCCTTATAATTCCCACGTTGATACAGCCGGGAACGACGAAAAGGCAGCGAACCATTTGTTTGTCATTCCTAACCTTTTCGTTGGGGGACCTCTTGGGCAGACAAAGTGGGCGTGGGGTGTAGGACTAACATCTCCCTTTGGGCTGGGTACAACTTGGGACGCCAACGGTTTTTCCAAGTACATGGCGACCGATTCGAAACTTCATGTCCTTCATGCAAACCCCAACGTTGCCTACAAAATTAACGAAGGGTTTTCGTTTGCTGCTGGGGTGGATTACATGAGAGCGGACGCCGATCTCAAGAGGCAGGTGAGCGTCGCGGCGGTCAATTCTGATCCGGCAGCCCCAGACGGGACATTTCAGCAGAAGGGGGATGGAGCTGGGTGGGGTTGGAACATGGCGGCCTTCCTAAAACCTAAAGAGGGACAACGTCTTGGTTTGACCTATAGGAGCAAGATCAGCATGACGATTGATGGAACGGCCAAACTCGAAAATATGAGCGGGACTATGGCCTTCGTATTTGGTGGCGCTTCTTATTCAACGGGTGGTGAGTCGGTTCTGCGGTTCCCGGACTCAACGACACTTGGCTACTCCATTGAACTCAATAAAAAATGGAATTTTGAAGTTGATGTTGAATGGACGGGGTGGTCAACATTTAAAGAGCAGCAAATCCATTACACTCAGGAAACGGATCCCAATCGGTTAGCAATTCTTAATACCGGGAACCCGCAACAGAGGCAGTGGAAAGATGTTTTTAGTGCCGCGCTTGGAACCCAATATCAATTGAACGAGCGTTGGAAACTTCGTAGCGGGTTTATGTACATGGATTCCCCCGTTCCGAACAAAACATATGAGCCTTCCATTCCAGATTCGGACTTGTACGGCATTGCTTTGGGGACCGGGTACAAAGTGGGGGGTGTTGGTGTTGATCTGGCTTACATGGTCAATATATTTCCAAGCCGAACGGTAAATAACACGGTGGGTTCCCCTCTCTCAGATGCCAGCGGAACCTACAAGTCCTTTGCTAACTCTTTCGCGATAAATTTTTCCTATAAGTTTTAGGGGGTTTCTCATGCCTACAATTTCGATATGAAGACCTCACGGGGATCATCCGACCGGCGAATGGCCGTGCGCGTTCAATGCACTTCAAACATTGAGGTGTCCTGCTTTTCAAAGGACTCAAGTGTCCCAAGTCAGGTTTTAAAGGCCGATCTGGTGGACATCAGCCTTGGCGGACTTCGGATGCAGACGAATGGATTCCTCCGAGAGGGTCAACGGGTTTTTGCCCGCCTGAACGATAATTTTGTCGGAGAAGAGCCTCTTCGAGGAGTTGTGGCTTGGAGCGAAACGCCCGACAGCACACCGAGGCCCCTCCGTTATGGGATTAAGTTTCTGGAAACGTCCGAGGATCAGACCCAAAAGCTCAAACAGTTCCTTGAAGAAACTCTGCAATCTCGAAGAACCCGTAAAATTAAAGTTGACCGAAGAAAGCTTGACTTCTTTAATCGTTGGATGGCCAACCTTGATGAGGAGGGGACAGATTTTCAATTTCACGTTGCGCATGGCCCCCCGCTGGATAAAGTTGTTTATGACGGAAAAGAAGTTATACAACTCTGTTCAAATAATTCTCTTGGGATGAGCGTACACCCAAAGGTCATTGCGGCCGCAAAAGCGGCGTTAGAAATATACGGCACCGGGTGTGGTGGATCAAGATTAATATCGGGGAATCTTCAGCTTTTGAAAGATCTTGAGTTAGTAATTTCTGGGTTCCTTGGAGTTGAGGACACTGTCCTGTTTATGACTGGATATATGGGCAATGTCGGCGGCATAGAGGCCATGACAAACATCAGTTTTCTGAACCGAAAGGTGAATGTGGGCAATGTGGTCGGAATTTTTTCCGACCATGAGAATCATAAAAGCATCATTCATGGGTGTCGGTTAGCAGAAATAAAAAATCATGCCGTAATGCGCACTTATCGGCATTTGGACATGGACCAGCTTGAAGATCAATTGCGCACGACACACACGAACCGAAAGATCATAATAACAGAGGGCGTATTTAGCATGAGGGGCGACTTGGCCCCGCTAAAAGACATATCGGCCCTTGCCAATAAATACAATGCCCTTATCTATTTAGATGATTCTCACGGGATCGGGCACATGGGAAGAACAGGCCGCGGATCTGTGGAACATTGGGGTGTCAAAAACGTGGATGTCATTCTGGGAACGTTTAGCAAAGCTTTTGGGGCTGCGGGCGGATTTATTTGCGCTCAATCAAATCTCTGCGATTATTTGCGGCTTCAAGCCAATACGTATATTTTCAGCTCCGCTCTCCCGCCGGCCACGGTTGCTGGAGTAAAAGAAGCGTTTAGTGTTTTTGATTCCGATTTGAACCTGCATAAGCAATTTTGGAAAAACGTTGATTATTTCAAGAAAAAAGTTCTTGATTTGGGATTTGATATTTTAGGGAGTCAATCGCACATCATTCCGATTTTGATAGGCTCAGAACACAAAGCTAAGAGAATAGCCGCTGACCTATTTAAGAGTGGTGTCTTTCTTCCCGCTGTTCGATATCCGGCCACAGCTCCAGGGAAAGCTATTTTGCGCTGTATGCTCACCGTTAAACACACCACGCAACAAATAGATTTTGTGGTGGATGAACTCGGAAAACTGGGGAGACAAGAGGGAATTATCCCGGGGGCATAAAATGGAACCCGCCCCCTTCCCTATTATCGACTTTCATACCCACATTGGAGATGTGTGTAGTAGGTGTTATAGAGAACGGATCTTACCTAATGGTGAGGGGCATGTTGAATCCCACCTTCTTGAGCGGTCTGGCTTCAACCCCTATCTCATTCAACTTGTGTCTTCAGGATTTCTCCCAAAATCAATTCTGTTTTCTTCTGCCCAAAAAGCCGCTTATTTGGCAAATGGCAAGAATCTGATTTCATCCATGGATTCAGCGGGTATAGAAAAGAGCCTAATTTTACCAATTGCTCCTTTTGTTGAGACTGAGCAGGTTGTCGATATTTCCAAAAAGGCGCCTGGTCGATTAATTCCCCTACTCTCGGTCAACTTTGATGGGGCCTCCCCTCAAGACGTAAAAAATCAAATTGTGGGTTATTGTGCGCGCTTCCCATTTCGAGGGATAAAATTTCATCCGAACATTCAAAGAGTTGACCCATTAGCGAATGAAGCTCATGCATTATATGAGGTTGCCGCCCAAAAAGGCTTGTTTATTATCATACATGGGGGTATTACACCGGTTCTTTTCGACACCTCACGAAAATTGGCGGTTGGGGATAAACTCCTACCTGCCTTGGAGTCCCATCCAAACACAACATTCGTTGTTGCTCACGCGGGAGGATACTTTAACCCTGACAATAAGTTTTTGGAAAACATCGTTGGCCTTAGAAATGTTCATGTTGATACTAGCGGAGTGGGGTTGGAGACCATAATTTCAGCGCTTTCATTATTGGGACCAGAGCGCGTCATATTTGGTTCGGATTGGCCTTATGGTACACAGGCACAATCTCTATTTATTTTAAGATCTGCGATTAATCGATTTTGTCGAAAAAACAATCAAGATATTAATAGGATTACACAATTGATTCAAAGTGAAAACGGGAACAAACTCCTAAAATGGCAATGAGAGGTTTAAGCACAATAGTGTTTGTTGGCAGCGCTTTTAATTTGGCCCTGCCTCTTTTTATCCTCTTTAAGGGAAACAAAAAACAGATCAACTTGGTTTTCTTTGGCCTTGGAATGTCGGTTGCTCTCTGGACCCTTTGCCATGGCTTCGCTCTAAGAACCGAGAGCAACGAGCAAGCCCTCCTTTGGACAAGAAGGATTATGTTCGGAGCGATTTTCCTCCCGCCTTTTTTTAGCTGGTTTGTTAAGTTAATTGCGAAAGATGATTATAAAGTATCCCCCCCCGTGTTTTTAATTCACCTCATGATAACAGGGTATTTCCTTTTCAATATTTATTCATCTCAAATGATTTCAGATGCTCATTGGGAAAATTGGGGTATTTCCTGGCGTGGGGGATACATTTTCAATATTTACTCGATCTATTACTCGAGCCTCATGGGGTATGGAATTTATTTGTTAGTGAAACGATGCCGAAAAACCACTGGACTTACCCGAATACAGGGCGTCTATGTTTTAACAGGCGCCTCCTTAAGTGCTGGTTTCGGAATGTTGGTTAATATTGCTCTTCCCATGTTCAACATTGTCGAACTTAATAAATTCGGCCCATTAGGGACTCTTGCTTTAATCGGGTTTTGGTCCTATGCAATTTTCCGTTACCGCCTAATGGACGTTAATTTGGTTTTCCGTTACGCTTTTATCTATGGGTTGCTTATCTTTACCATTGCGGCTCCCATGCTTTTCATTGTCTGGTGGTCAAACTCTTTGGTGGTGGCTTCCATATTAATTCTGGTTGCTCTCGGAATGGCGCCATACCTGATGAGTAAATGGAAGGGTTCTTTTACTCAAATTGTTGATAAGCTCGCTTGGTTTCAGGGAAAATACGAGAGTTTAAAGAACGTGGCGTATTATGAGAGGGTTATCGTCGGGTCCGTTTCGCCTCGGCATTGGTACATCAATATGGCGGACTCGGTGAATCTCTTGATTGAAACGGACGGTGTCGTCGGGTACATGTTCGATGAGGAAATCGACGCCTATTTGCCCCAAGCGTGGGCCGGGATGGACCGTGAAACGGCAATTCGGTCCATGCGGGGAGAAAAGAAGGGCCTTTTGAAACTCATGAATGAGCGGAAGGGGATCGTGTTCCGTGACACGCTTATTCATGAACTGCCCATCGATCGGGCCCGTCAAATTGACGGCATGATGGAGGTGTTGGGCGCCCATCTGTGCGTGCCATTTTCAAACGGGGAGAAAATTGTTGGTTTTATCACTGTGGGGAAGAAACTAAAAAAAGGCATTTCCTTTTTTAAACAAAACGAGGTCCATTTTAATTCAATCCGGGACCTTTTGGATATTCCCATCACGAAAGATAAAAATAAAATCAAAGCCATTAAACAACTCACAGGCCGTTTGGATCCCCAAAAAACGCCGGAGCAGGCGTCCGACCATGACATCCTTGACGCGTTGAACAGGTTGGTCGATGAGAAGGAATTCCTGAGCGTGTTGGATTTGAATTCGCTCAACCTTCGTTCGGAGGGGATCCAATTGCTCAAACAGCACCGCGAACGCGGTGGCTTGTCCAAAAAACAAAGACGCGTTCTTCAGACGGCGGTGCTTCGATCGTTGTTCAAAGATGAGATCGGTCCGGGACCGGAGGATTTATTCAATGCCGAAGACATCGATGCCCTCACTCTCCTTTTTTCGGCGGGGCAGGAAACGTTGATGGTCATGATGACCGCCGTTGCACAACAAAAAAAGAGCGCGGAATGGGCCCATGACCTTCGCCAACCTTTTGACAAGGGCAGTTTCAAGTTGCTTGATGATTTATTGGAAGGGAAATTGGGAACCGTCAGCGGAGAACAAAAACAAGCGCTCCTTGCGATGAAACAGGATTCCGGTTTTGTGAGGCGAAAATTGGAGGCGCTTATTAACCCGCAAACAGATGCTCTGCGCATCGTTCCCTGCGAGGCGAGGAGCGTCCTTGACCTGTTTATCCATAAGATCGAGCCTGTTTGTGCTCACCATGGCCTTCGTTTGGTGTTTGACCTCCCGGAGCCGGGGATTCAAATACGATGCGACCCTGAAATTCTTTCTTTCAGGGTTTTGGGGAACATTGCCGACAACGCCATGCGCCATACTCCGTGCGGAGGCACGATTCAGATTGGATATCAGATCGATGAAACATTCGTTACGATATTGCTCAGGAATGTCGGGGGGGAGCCCATTGCACCGAAAAATCTAAAAAAGATATTTGACCGCGGCACGCAAATTCACGGAGATGGAACCATCGGTATTTCCGGGTTGGGGTTATTTAACGTCGCGCACGCGATGGGGGCCATGGGAGGAACGGTGTGGGCAACGAGCAGTCGCGAAAACGGGACAACGTTTCATATGCAATTCCCCCTGCTTCAAAATTCCTCCAGCCGCGACAATTCCTAAGAACGAGCCGGGAATGGTTGTGCGCGACGCAAACGGCGTTTCCGTGATTGACGAAAACGAATTCTTTCTTCTGTCGGGTCAAACGTAATGTTTTGCCGAAAATAGTATCTAAAAGCTTACTGTTGTAAAAAAATGGATTTTTACTTTCGATAAAAGATTGCTAACATGGGTCCATTGCATGGGTAATTTAAAAGTGAGGCTTTATGCGACAAACCTCGGATTATTGTTTTAGCCGATCATTTCCGATGAAAATTCTCTCTACTGTGCTTTGTTTTACCCTTGTTGGATTAGAAGCCGCTCCCGCTTTGGCTCGGAACAACGACGATTATTACGGCAACACTTACAGCAGTAACTACGGTTCACGCGGAGGCTATTCCGCTTCCGACTTTGAGCGGCAGATGCAACAGTCTCGGGCTCGGATGCAGAGTTTTGTGGGGCCGTCCAACCTGAACTTCAACTCTGTCCGTTACGAGTCGCCCAAACTTAACCTAACTTTCCAGCCCACGATCCGATTTCAATATTCGCCTCAGGTTAAAGTTTCGGATGTGGCCACGAAACCTGTCGTCAAGCTGGATACAGGCCCCTCTGTCCAAAAACCAACTTTCATCCAGTCAGTTGGCTCTATCGTCAAAGGGATTGGGGCAGGTGTTGTGGCGGTGTTTAAGAAAATCGGGGATGGGATCGTCAATTTCGCCCAAAACCTCTTTGGATTGAAAAAAAAGGCGGAAACGCCAGTGGCGGTCCCACCTCAAGGACTCAATGCCTCCTTCAAGAATTTAGTGGAGACCGCTCCGGGGCTATTGCAAACCCAGAACGGGAAAACCACCGCCCTTGGACACACCTGGGAGCCGGGGTCAACGTTTAAGCAGGAAGGCACCGGCCTTCGGCTAGTTGTAGGCACGGCGTTCGTTTCAAACTTCGGTGGAATAGTTCGGGAAGGGGGTGACTTGCCTGTCCGGTTTGTGGACGACGGGGGCAAAGTGAAACCGGTGGGGTTGGACTTTGACCGGTTGGCCGTGGGAACGACCATGAAGATCCAGGCCCCCGTGACCATCGAAGGGTTCGGTAAACTGTTGGGCGGGGAGATGACGTTCAAGGGCCCGTCCAAGACACCCGAAGGGACAACGGTCGGTAAATTCCAATTTGGTGGGGCGCAGGTTCAATTGGATGGCGCCCTGGGCGAAACGTTGGGCCTATCAAGTCCAGTCAACTTAATCCGCGCGACCTTTGCTGTTGAGTCGGCTGTGATGAACTTAAAAAGTGCAGAGGTCCAAAGCAAGGACAAGCGGTTGTTCGTCCAAGAATCAAAACCTGTGATTGACCTTAACCAGGTTGAAAAGAAGTTGACCGCGGTGGGCGGAAGCCTTGCCGGAGCCCAAGGGCAATTTACGAAGGCCGACCGGGATTTCAGCAACGGGGCGGTGGCGTCCCGGAGTTTGTTAACCAACCTGGCCCGAGCGACAGGTCAGACGGATGTGGCTGTATTCCAAGACCCCGCCGATTTGAAGTCCCTTCGTCAGGAAGGCCAATCCTTGGCCGCCTTGTCCAGCCAAGCCACGGAAAACATGAAGGTCGGCAACTATCAAGAAGTTGCGGAGGCTCTCCCAGATCTTACGGCTCGCACAGAAGTGTTTAAGGCCCGGTCAGAAACCTTAGCGGTCCAAGCGGAAATGACGAAAGGGTTCTTTAAAGAAATCCGGAATCTAACGAATGACCTTTCCGCCGTAAACCAGGTCGTGGACGTGGATGATTTGGCGGGGAAACCAATAACGGTAGAAGCCGCGGCAAAAGGGTATGAATGGTTCCCTGCGCCGGAAAAGAAGGTTTTTGCCGAACGGGCGAGCCACGCGCAAGAGACTTTGGTAACACTGGTGGAAGCGGGCGCGGTTGACTCGGACCGGGCGTTGGATTGGGCATTGTCTTTAAAAATTGCCAAGGACAAAGTGCTGGGGGCTGGGCCAGGCAAACTGAGCGACCGGATATCCGTGGCCGTTGCCCATCCGCAGGCGACGTTAAAGGAAGCATCAAGCGAAGCGGCGGATTTCTATGTATTTAACACGTTGTCTGAGTATGCGGAGACGTCTCCGAAAACAATGATGGCTGTGGGCTATGTTGGAATTGGTACTACCAAATTGGCCAGCGCACTGGGTACTGCGGCCGGGGTTGGGTTGATGGTGTTATTTCCGGTATCGTCAGTCTCCGGATTTGCGGCGGGGTATGCCACTAACCATGGTCTCCAGGCCGCCGGGGTAAACGAAGACCTTGCGGGTTTTATGGGGATCGCAACGGGGATGTTTGTGGGCGGCCAAGTGGCCAAGCTTGAAACTGCCTGGGCGGCCCGGACCGGAACCAACCAAGGCATCGCCCCAGCGGTTCAAGGTTTCAAGGCCGGTTTCAAAGAGACGATGCAAGGGATCAAAAAAGTGGCTCAGAGTGAGGCAGGGCATCTGTTGGTCGGAAAACAGGTCCGAGTTCAAAATATCCGAGATCGAGTTCTAGGCAATATCGCTGAGAATAAGAGTGCTCTTAAATCCAGTAATTTTAAGTCCTTAGCTAATCGAGAAAAAATTATCCGTGCACAAAATGCCCAACTTGCCCCAGCTTATGGTGGCCAAGATGATTTTTCTATCGTCCTCCTTAAGAAAGGGACACTTGTTTACGGTGGGGCTCCGGGTCAAAGTTCATTTTATACGGATATCGGTACGGTAAAGGCGAGTGGTCTAGACCAAAAAGGTCTGTTCGGGCTTCTCCAAGTTACACCAAACCCCAAATATGGTTTTCGCCCAACCGTGAGGGCCTACCGTGTCAAAGAAGATATGGAGGTCCCCTTTGGTCAGGTTATAACTAATCCTAAGTTAGGTAAAGGTGGAGGGAACCAGTTTTTTATTGAGGATTGGAAAAACCTTGACCCAGTTCGTGATTTTAAACTCCGACAATGACCAGATTAAGCCCATCGCTTAAGCCGATTTTTGATTTCGAAATAAAAAAAGGTAATGAGGTTTTGCGAATCGATGAACCTGCGGGTTCTAATTGCCCTTACGCAATTATTTTTAAGTTCCCACTCCATTTTCAAGAGATTAAAGACCTCGTCCTTCCTCTGCCAAATGTTGAGGATTGGGAAAATAAAGATCCCCATTACCCATTAGAGAGAGGTTTTTTTTGTAATGAATCTCACCATTCAGTTGCTGGGCCGACATCGTAGGGATAATGGTTAAATTCGTAATCGAAATGAGCGGACTTCCTCTCATAAACAACTAACCTTTTTATGATCTTTATTCGAGAGCATTTCAAATGGATTATACATTTGTCGAGAAAATTCTTTAAATAGGGCCTCCTGAAAAAGTCGCCGATCTTTGAAACGTTCACGGTAAAATGAAATAATAGTGGCGACACGACCAAGAGAATTGCACGGAAAATGGGGGTGACCCTCAAAAAAGCGCGCACTTCCGATCGCCGGAGGCCGCCCGTGTATCGACCGAAAGACCGCGAAACGTTGCCGCTGTTTTCCGAACTGTTCCCGCTGGGAGGAAGCCTCCGCCCGGACAATCGATGGATGAAGATGGGGCGCCTGATTCCGTGGAACCAGATGGAGGAGGTCTACCGGGAATATTTTTTAGACCGAATGGGACGACCGGCGAAGGATAGCCGGTTGATCTGCGGGCTGTTGGTGGTCAAGCACACGAAAGGGTTTTCGGATGAAGAGGTCGTGGAGAAGTATCTGGGGAATCCGTAAGTGCGAGGGAGCCGGATGGAAGGGATCATCGGGCACGCGAAGAGCCACTTTGGACTGGACCGGATCCGCTACACGATCAAAGACGGCGAAGAGATGTGGATTCGGCTGGGGTTGTTGGCGATGAACCTATCGACAGCGGTCAAGAAGATGGGGCGGCGGGGTGGATCGCTGGGGAAGGTAGGCGCGGTGGCTTAACCCCGCCCGTTTTCCCCGTGGTTCACAAGGACCCATGGCCGCCATTGATGGGCCGGTGCCCCCGTCGTCTAGACGGATTTGAAAGAACTTTTTCAGGGAGCCCTACAGAACCCCGAACTCACTGAACGTGGGTAACGGCGTCTAAATCTATCAATGATAACAGGCACGGATACTCAAACGGTGTGGCGGCGGGCTCGGCGGGAAGATCTGGAGGCCCTTTTGGACATCGAGCGGCGGTCGTTCGATGTGCCCTGGACCCAGGGTGAAATGGAAGAAGAGTTTGATTTGGCCTATTCGCGCCCGTGGGTGGCTGAACAAAGTGGGCGCGTGGTGGCGTTTGGCATCCATTGGTTGATCGCCGGGGAATCGCAGTTGGCGGATATCGCGGTCCACCCGGATTTTCAGCGGCAGGGGGTGGGACGTCGGATGTTGGAAAAACTGCTGGACGACGCGCGGTCGTCGGGTATGAGTAAAATGACGTTGGAAGTGCGTGCGGGAAACACCGCCGCCATCGACCTTTATCGTAAACGGGGGTTTGTGGAAACCAGCCGTCGGCCCCGTTATTACGAAGACCGCGATGAAGCGGTCTTGATGGAGATCTCCTTTGAAAAATAGTATCCAATTTGTTTTCGGAGTCTGGATCGGGGCGATCTTGCTTATCCTCGCCGGGCCGCTGTCCGCCCGGGGAGCGGACGCGTGTTGGGACTGTTATCGCCTTTATCTGCGGGGGCTGGTGGATCAGGAAGAAGGGCGCCCTCTTCACGCGGCGGCGGTGTATCAGGAAGTCTTACGAGCCGACAGCCGGGCGGGGCTGATCTATGAAGATTTAACCGACGTGGCCATGGCGTCGGGGCAAACGGATTTGGCGCTTCAGGCGGCGCTTCAATATGTGGCGGTGTCCACGGACAACGCAGGCGCTTATATTTTGTTGGGGCGTGTCCACCAAGCCCGCGGTGACAGCGCGGCGGCCCGGGTTGCGTTCGAAACCGCCCTGACCCTGGACCCCGGCAACATCGAAGCGCTTAATTTGGCCGCCGGCCAACGGGCGGTGAAAGATCTTCAAGGCGCCCTGGGCCTCTACGAGAAATTTCTCCGAACCCATCCGGAAAACGACGACGTCCGTAGCGCCCTGGCCGAAGGCCAACGGCGGCAAGGGGACGTGAAAGCCGCCATTGAGTCCTACGAAAAAATTATCCAATCCGATCCGTCCCATTCCGAGGCCCTGTTGGCCTTGGCGGGACTTTACGATGTGAGCCAGTCGACTCCCCAGGCCATGGCCGCTTACGAGAAATATTTAGACGTCTTTCCGGACCATTTCGACGTGTTGTCTCGGCTCGGTCAGCTGAAATTGCTTGCGGGTGACCTGGACGAGGCTTCCGCGTATTTAGATCGGGCTCTGGCACTTGATCCGAACAACGGGGCGGTGTTGTTCTGGCGCGCCTTGGCGGCCCAGGAAAAAGCCGATTGGAAAGGGGCAGTCTCCTTTATGGAACAGGCCGCCCAGCATTCATCCGATGCGGGCATTCATCTTCGGTTGGCCTCGTATTACGCTCAGGTGGGCCGGGAAAAGGACGCGTTGGGGGTGTTAAAGCGCCTCCAGAAGCAGGACCCCGCCAACGCCGACTTCATGTATTTTCTGGCGTTGGCTTACGAAGATCTGGGCAAAACAAAACCGGCCATTCGCTGGTTAAACCGAACGGTGGCCCAGGATCCCACTCGTGTGGACGCGTTGTTTCATCTGGCGGTCAATTGGGACAAACGAAAACGGTTTGATCGGGCGGAAGTCTTTTTGGAACGGGTGATTGAACTTGACCCGAATCACCATTTGGCCATGAACTTTTTGGGATACACCTGGGCGGATCAAAACCGCAACCTGGATCGGGCCACGGATCTGTTGGAACGGGCCAACGCCTTGGATCCGGGAAACCAGGCCTATCGGGATTCGTTGGGGTGGGTTTATTATCGGACAGGACGGTTGGCGGAGGCTGAAACAATCTTCGGATCCGTGGCTCGCAAAGCCAACGATCCGGTGGTGTGGGCCCATTACGGGGACGTCCTTGACGCTCTGGGCAAAAAAGCCGAGGCGGTTCGGGCCTGGCAAGAAGGCCTGTTGGTGGATCCCAACAACAAAGACCTGCTCAAAAAGCTGGGTGTGTCGGGCCGGCCCTCCCGGGTGTTGCCGCAATCGGCTCCGCGGACATTGCTGAAACGCATGGAGGGAACCTTCTTGCTCGTGGCGTCGTTGTCCGGCGCCGCGTCGGTGACGGTCACGGCCGACCGGCGGTCGGTGACGGGGCAAAGCTTGTTTTATTATGTTCGGCCCGGTTTGTTTCGGATCGAGCTGTGGGGATCTTTTTTTGCCCCGCGCGCGGTTATGGTGTACGACGGAAAAGCCCACTGGTCCCCGCCCGGCCTTCAAACACCCGGAGGAGAAGACGACTGGTTTCCGTTGTGGGGGTCGGTGTTAACCGGGGAATTTTTTAGGTGGTTCGATGATCCCGCGGTGGAGGTCCGCCAAGAAGGAACCGTGGTGTGGTACCGGTTGCCGGACCGCGAACTGGCCGTGGACGCGCGGTCCCGGTGTTTGGCCTGGGCACGAATCCGGTCGCCGGGGGGGAAAACGGTTGAATTGAAATTCACCGGTCCCCGTGAACAGGACGGGTTGGTTCTGCCCACGGCGGTGGAGGGCCAGTCCAGCGAGGATGCAACGGGGTTCGTCCTGCGGTTTTCACGGATGACCGTAAACCCTTCTTTGAACCCCGCCCTTTTTGTTCCCCAACCGTGAGATCCGACCGGCCTTCAAATCATTATCAAACGGCGTCGTCCGCCAAAATCAATCTTTTCCTTGAAATTCATTCCCGTCGACCCGACGGCTACCACACCTTATCCACCGTTTTCCAGGAAATTTCGTTGACGGACACGCTCACGGCGCGGGTTCGATCCGACAGGACGATGGGGCTCAAAACAAATCGGCCCGATTTGGGCCCGGCGGACAAAAATCTGGTGATTCGGGCGGCCCGGGCGTTTCAGGAACAATTTCCGTCCATGTCCGGGATCGATTTTAATTTGATCAAACGGGTTCCCGTGGGGGCCGGATTGGGGGGCGGTTCCGCCAACGCCGCCGCGGCGTTGCGGGCGTGCGCCGTGTTGGCCGGCCGCGACGGCGATCCCGGCGCTGAGCGGAAGATGGGCGCGATCGCCAAAACGCTCGGGGCGGACGTGCCTTTTTTTCTTCGGGGCGGTGCGGCGTCGGCGGGCGGCGTGGGCGATCGGCTTCGGTATTTTGACAGCGCCTGGGCGCAACCGGTACATTTTGTTTTGGTGTTTCCCCGGGTGTTTTCGTCGACGCCCGAGGCCTATCGCGCGTTAAATTTTCCCTTGACGAAACGCCGTTCCGGGCTTAGACTAACGCGAGCGCTTCGAGACGGAGCGCCGCCGAGCGTGTGGGCCCCGTGGATCTTTAACCGGTTGGAAGAGGTGGTTGTTCCGCGTCTTCCGCGGGTGGGCGAAGTCAAACGGGCTCTGCTTCGCGCAGGGTGCTTGAACGCAATGATGTCCGGATCGGGATCGTCGGTGTTCGGGGTGGTTTCCGATGAAGGGCATGGCCGCCGGGTGGCGGCGCGGTTGCGGGGAGAACCCTGGGACGTTTGGCGGGTGACGTCGATCTCGAGGCCTTCAACAACACCACGACTTTTGGACGAGGTTGGTCGCCATGGAAATCACCGAGATTCGCGTGATGCTTCGCGCCGAAGACAAGCTGAAAGCGTTCGTGACGGTCACGTTTGATAAATGTTTCGCGGTTCGCAACATGAAAATCGTTGAGGGGGAAAACGGCCCCATGCTGTGCATGCCGTCGCGGAAATTGGCCGACGGTTCGTTTAAAGACGTGGCCCACCCAATCAACGCCGATTTTCGAAATTATTTGGAAGGAAAAATTTTCGAAGCCTACCGCGCCGAAACCGCCCGCCCTCGCACCGTTTAAACGAAGGAACCCGCCGGGTCCGACTGAAAATTTTGCTATGATCGTTTTTCGTGGTTACCCCTGGGGCGTCGCCAAGTGGTAAGGCAACGGCCTTTGGAGCCGTCATCCCTAGGTTCGAATCCTAGCGCCCCAGGGGTAACCATTTTGGGGCTTTCGGGTTTCCCGTTGGTATTTGACGCGATCGGTCGGTCCCGGCGGGAGCGTCCCCCGCTCGCTCCGTCGGGCGTTCGCTGCGGATTTCCCGGCGGCCCCCCGACTCCCCGCCTCAAAGGCCCATCGGCGGGATCGGACAGGGGGGCCTGCCAGCCCTGGTAAATTCCTCGCTCACAAGAGCCCGATATCGCTCGGGGGGACACTCCCGCCGGGACCTTCGTCTTCTGGGGCGATAGTCACTCCAAATCGGGAAGACCCTTTAAATTCAAAGCATTTTTTAACGGACGACGGCGATTTTTTGGGTGGTTTGGGTTTTTTGGCCGTCGTTTTCGGCGGTGATGGTCCAGTAGTAGGTGCCGGCGGCGACGTCTTTGGTGTCCCAGACGTATTCAAAGGCCGGTGGCACCGATTGAGCCGGGGTGTCCAGTACCCGTTGACCGGTGAGAGAGTAAATCGAATAGGTCACCCGCGTGGCCGGGCTTACTTCTGTTCTCAGTTGAGCGCCGGTGCCGGTGATGGGGTGGGGCGAGGCGTAGGCGGCGGATATGCTCGGTATTCCGGGCGCTCCGGACGGCGGACTGGCCCCGCCCGCCAACACCGCGAAGGCCAAATCGTCGTGGTCGTCGTAATCTCCTGACGAACAGGCCGACGCCACCCCTTGGTATCGAAACACCCCGCGCACGGCTTGAACTCCATCGGACCCCGACGGCAATGTGAAGGTGCTCGACAACACGACCGCTCTTGTTTCGCTCGGTTGAAGCGTGGCCACGTGGGTCCACACTGGGGACGCCACGCGGCCGCTGACATACAAATCCAAATAGTTGTTCTTGGTGGAATAAGCCCACACTTTCGCGTCCACCCGCACCAGCCCCCCGCCCGTCAGAGGCCCGCCGTCCAACGATGACACTTGAAGCCAATCGTTCGATTCGTCCGTGTGGTATTTTCCGGAAGCCCCGTCGGCGCAGGAGCCGGAGAGGGTGTTGGGGTTGTTGGGTTCGGACAACAAATCCAAGTCGCTTCGGGCTTCCAGCAGTCCGCCGGACGCGCACACCGCTCCCGGTTGGGAGCACAGCGGCGCGCCCACGGTCGGGTCAAACAACGCCACCCGCGGTCCGTTGGCCACGGTGATCTGGCGGGCGTCGTCTTGGCTGTGGCCGGCTTCGTCGAACGCTCGCGCCGTTATGCGATGGAGACCGTCGCTCAGTTGAACGCTGTTTAACGTGTAGGTCCATTGGGACTGTTGGGCCTGGGACCGGACCGGACGGGCCGGTTGCGGTTCCCGTTCCCGCGCCGACCCGATGCTGGCCTGGGGCGCGGGGGCCCCGTGCACCGTGGCCCAGTAATGGTCGTCAATGAGCAGGTCCACCCGATCCACGGCGTTTTCATCCGAGAATTGGCCGCTGATCTCAACGCGTTCGGTGACAACGGCCTGGTCGGGCGGGCTCGTGATGCCCACCCGGGGCGCCGCTTGGTCGGACGATAAAAATGTTCCAACCAAAGATACCCCTTCGTTGCCGAAATCGTCCCGGGACACGGCCCGGAAATAATAAGTCGTCGCCGGCTGGAGCCCCGTCAAGGTGACGCTGTGGGGCAAGGTGAACGCCGTTTGAAGAGGGGAGGTGAGGGCCAAATCCACCGTGGTCCCGTATGCCACGCGGCCGTCGGCCGGTTCGTCCGTTGTCCATGTCACGACGGCGTTGCCGGCGGACACGGTTGTATTGATGGCGCTGATGGAAGGGGGATGGTTATGAGCCGTAACAATCACCGAGACGGTATGGGTGGAGCGCAATCCCGATGTGTCCACAGCCACCGCCGAAAGAGTGTGCGTGCCCAGGCTGAGTCCCAAGGTCGTCAAGGTGGTATGGTACGGGGCCGCGGGATCCGTAAAGAAGGGGACCGACCCGTCCAAACTAAATCGAACTTCCGCTACGGCCACGTTGTCCGCCGCGGAGGCCGTGATCGGAACTGTTCCTGAAACAGAAGTGAGGGCAACCGGACTGGTGATCGCCACGGTGGGCGGCGTGGTGTCGTTAACGACCGCGAGGGGAATGGTCTGGACTGTGCTGTTGCCCGCGTTGTCCCACGCGGTCAGCGTCAGCGCATGGGCCCCCGGCGCCACCGCGCCGGCGTTCCATTGAAACTCCGCCTCAAACTCATTCGCCGCTTGGCTAGGGGATTTGGAATCTGCGGCGATGCCATCCACGAGAAAATCCACCCGATTGATCCCGTAAGCGTCAGTGACCGATCCTCGAACAGTTAAAAGAGTTGCCGGCACGGTCAAACCCGAGGTTGGTTCAGCGGAGACAAACACGGGACCCGTGTGGTCCACGCGGACAGGCGAAACCGTGTGGGTCCACGAAACACCGCCGGACCCCGACACAAGCAAACGCAGACCGTATAAGCCTTCCGCTAAGGACGCGGTGTTCCAGGTCCCAAGCAGGCCGTTGGTCACTGGAGCGGAAGAGGAACCTCCAAACGAGGCGTACGTGGTCGGCGCCGAGCCGGTTCCGTATTGAAGCTGGCGTGAGACAAAGGATCCGCCGTCGACCGATCCCTGGATGGACACGGTGTTTCCTACCACGCCGAACTGGATCGGAGCGGTGATAAGAAGGTTGGGTGGAGAGGCCATTTGGAGCGCGCGGCGGGCGTTGATTCGCCCATACCCCGATTGGATGTCCACTCCCGCTGTCCCCACGTCGTCAGCGGAGGCGCGAATGGACTGGCGTACCTGTTCGTTGGTCAGGGCGGGTTTTTGCGAAAGAAGAAGGGCCGCCAAACCCGCCACGTGGGGAGCGGCCATGCTGGTTCCGTTGTAGGAGCTGTAATAGCCTCCTGGAACTGTTGAAAGAATGCTCACGCCCGGTGCGGCCACGTCGATTTTTGAACCATAATTGGAAAAAGGAGCGATGGCATCCGCCGAGTTAAACGCGGACACGGCGATCACGTCCGCGTATTTGGCCGGGATAAATTGCGAGGCGTCCACGCTGGAATTGCCCGCGGCCGCCACGAGCACCACTCCGTGCGCGTGGGCGTATTCCAGGGCCTCCTCGATCAGGGTGGAATCCCCTAGACCGCCCCAACTCATGTTGATCACCCGGGCGCCGTTATCGGCGGCGTAAATAATGCAGTCGGCCAAATCGCTGTCGTATCCGCTTCCGTCGTTGTCCAACCCTTTTAACGCCATGATTTTCGCCGACCGAGCCAACCCCACCACGCCAACCCCGTTGCCGCCCACGGCGGCCACGGTGCCGGACACGTGGGTGCCGTGGCTGTGGCCGTCTTGGGGCGAGGCGGTGTTCGTCACAAAGTTCCAGCCCCGCACGTCGTCAACGAACCCGTTGCCGTCGTCATCCACTCCGTTGCCGGCAATTTCGCCAGGGTTGGTCCAAAGGTTGGCCGCCAGATCGGCGTGGGTTGTGTCGATGCCTGTGTCGACAACCGCCACCACCACCCCAGCTCCCATGGCCCAATCCCAGGCCGCCGGGGCTTCCACTTTGGCCATGCCCCACAGGGACGAATACATCGGATCGTTGGGAACAGCCTGAACTGACAAAACCAGCGCCGGCTGTGCCCATTCCACGTCAGGGGATTGGCGATAATCTTCAACCGCCCGGGACAAATCATGTTCGTTGGCCAGGTCCAACACCACCGTTCGCCGAAACCCGCGGTTCAAGGAGTCAACGACGTGGCCGCCGGCGGACGCCGCGCCCGCGCGCGAGGCTCCCCCGGATCGAAACCGGGCCGCCGTCTGGACACCCCAACGGGCGTGCAACCGACGAACCCGTTCGGGGAGCGCGTTCAAATCGCTTGCGGCGGCGCGGGGCGTTTTTTCCGGAAGGCCCGCGGCTTGTTCCGAACGAAACCGAACCACCATTCGTTTTTTTTCAAGCGGAGGCTCGCCCGCGCCGAAATGTCCGTTTGTCATGGCGAAGGCCGAGGGGGCGGTTAAAAAGAGAACGCTTAATCCAAACACAACGTGAGAGACGCGAGATCGGTTCACCGTGAAGGGTCCTCCCGTTTAAAATTCATACGTAAGCGTGGCGTGTTGCGTTGCCCCGACGCCGGCGTCAGACAGTTCGTCTCCCGCGGGTTGGAAGGCGTAATCCAAACGCGCTTGGCCGAACCGAACCCCAAACCCGCCCACCAGTTGGCCCATCCCTTGGTTACCTTCCGCATCGGATCCGGCCGTGTAACTGCCGCGCAGGGCCAAGACGTTGGCAATCCAGAACTCCGCTCCGCCGGACACGCTGAGGGCGTTGCCGGTGGACTGATGGGTGGCCCCCCCGAAAACACAGAGAGCGCGTGAGGGGTGATACGACGCCGAAAGACCAACCGACGTGGGAAGGGGAGATCGTTCGTCCTTCAGTTGGGGGCCTTGGCCCCCGTTCAGAAAGGCGGCGGACAACGTGAGGGGAACGTGGGACAACCGGGTTCGGACACCGACATCGAAAGCCAGTCCCGACCCGCTGTATCGATCAATCCGCGAACTTAAAAACTTTACGCTTGCTCCCAGATCAAGCGATCCGTTTCCGATCCCCACAGCCCCGCCGCAGTGAATCCCCGCGGACTGGTCTTCTTGTTTAAACTCGCCGCCCCGGGATCCCGCCGCGTCCCTTTTTTCCAGCCCTTCCGATGTTAACGCCGAGTAAGAAACCGCCCCGGTCCAGCGGGATCGCCCCAGCGGCATGGCCACGGACGTTGCGGCCAGGCGGGTCGAAAGGGGAAGTTGGCGGTAGGTGGCGTTCCATTGCCGGGGCGATTCGGCCAGCCCGGCGGGGTTTGCGCTCAGCGCGTCCAGGCCGGAAAGAACCGCGGTACCATCGGCCGCCACGGCGGCGGAGGCGGAACGGTCCAGAAGGGGAAAAACAATGGGATTTTGGTCCGCCCGCAACGCGGCGGCGCAGACAACGACAGCCAGGGACAACACCACGATCTTCATTGTCGTTAAACCCCGGTGTTCCGATTGAACGATCGTGGTGTGTTTTCATGGTGTGAAGCATCGTAAATACAAGTAAGCGCGTGCCCGTCCAATGGGATTATCGGCGGGTTAACAAAAACTGTAATTCCTTCTTATAACATGCCGGCGGTTGCATTCTTTGTTCTGATTTTTACGTTCCCGTCTGGTACAATATCGTGCCAACTCAATGAGGAGGGGTGATTATGAATAAGGGGAAAAAAGGAAAAACCGTTGCATCGAAGACGAGTCGGGTGCGGACGTCGGCTCCTTCCGATTACACCGCGGAGCTGATTAAGTTATGCGCCCAAGCGAAAGAAGCGAGTCGTGTCCTGGCCGGGACGTCTTTGGACCAGCGAAACCGGGCCTTGACCGCCATGGCCGAAACCTTGGAAAAAAACAAGGCCGAAATTTTATTCCGAAACGAAATTGATTTGGAAGCCGGCCGGCGAGCCGGGTTAACCCCCGCATTGTTGGATCGGCTGGCCCTCACTGACCGACGGGTGATGGACATGGCCCAGGGGCTCAGGGAAGTGGCCGGTTTGCCGGACCCGTTGGCCGAATCCGACGAGACCTGGGATCGGCCCACGGGGTTGCGCGTGCAAAAAGTGCGGGTTCCCCTCGGTGTCATCGCCATGATTTACGAGGCCCGCCCCAACGTGACGGTGGACGCCACGGCCTTGTGTTTAAAGTCCGGCAACGCCGTGGTGTTGCGCGGGGGCAAAGAAGCGGTGGATTCCAACACCGTGTTGGTCCACCTCATCAAAGACGCCTTGGAAAAAGCGGGTTTGCCCCGGGAGTCGGTTCAGTTCGTGGGCACCACCGATCGATCGGTGATCCGCGACCTGGTGCGGATGGACGCGTTTGTGGATTTGGTCATTCCGCGCGGAGGCGAGGAGATGGTCAACGCCATTCGCGAGATGGCCACCGTGCCCGTTCTGTCCCACGGGAAGGGCTTGTGCGCGGTGTACGTCGATCAAGACGCCGATTTGGACATGGCCGAAAAAATCGTGATGAATTCCAAAATTCAACGGCCCGGCGTGTGCAACGCCATGGAAACCTTGCTGGTCCATCGTGCGGTGGGGAAATCGTTTGTGCCTCGGATTGTCCGCCGGTTGGCGGAAAACAGGGTCACGGTTCACGGGGATAACGAGGTCCAAAACTGGGGCGGGGCGGCGGTCACGCCCGCGGAGGCGGCGGATTTTGACACGGAATTTTTGGGACTGGAACTGGCCATGAAAGTGGTTGGGTCGTTGGACGAGGCCGTGGCCCACATCAACACCCACGGCAGTCATCACTCGGACGCCATCGTGACGGCCAACGAAGACACCGCCGCCCGATTCTTGGCGCGGGTGGATTCCGCGGCCGTCTTTCACAACGCGTCCACGCGGTTGCACGACGGAAGCGCCCTGGGGTTGGGGTCCGAAATGGGGATTTCCACCCAAAAACTGCACGCCCGGGGAACCATGGGGTTGAAAGAACTGACCACCACCAAATACGTCGTTCGCGGCGACGGACACATTCGGGAATGACCCAACTCCCCCGAGCGGGACAACGCCCGGTTTACGGTTTTTTCGGGGGGTCGTTTGATCCCATCCAAAAAGGACACATCGCCCTGGCCCGGGCCGCTCTTAAAGAGCGCGGGTTAAAACGGGTCTATTTTGTCCCCGCCGCCTGTTCCCCCTTTAAAAAGCAGGGGCCCCGCGTGGACGGTGCCCTGCGGATCCGAATGATTCGCGCGGCCATTCGAGGTATCCCGGGATTGGCGGTGGCGAACTGGGAGCTGGCACGGCCGGGTCCCTCGTATACGTTTCAAACGGTGAGGGACCTGATGCGCCGCTTTCCCGATCGGCGGTGGGAACTGGTTATGGGCCAAGACGCTTGGGTCTCGTTTCGACGGTGGCGGAGGTGGCGGGAACTGGCAAAAAGGTGTTCGTTGGTGGTGGGGCGGCGGTCGGGGACACGGGCCCGGGGAGGTCCTCCCGCCTGTTTTATTCGGGCCGCCTTGCCGACCGTTTCTTCCACCCGCGTGCGGGATGCGCTCGCCCAGGGGAAATCGGTTCGACGGTGGGTGCCGTCCGCGGCGATAAAAACAATTCACAGGCTCGGCCTCTATCCCCAATTGCCGACGGGTCTTTCGGCCCAACGGGTTCGTCACAGCGCCTCCGTGGCCGAATGGGCGATGGAACTCGCCCGTCGTCACGGGGCGGACCCTGTCCGGGCCGAACGGGCCGGGCTGTATCACGATTTGGCCAAAGAATGGCCGCCCGCCCGGTTGGCCGCCTATGCGCGAAAAAATCGATTGACCGTGCCGGGGCTTTCCGCGGAAACGGTGGCGCGCAACCCGTCGCTTTTGCACGGGGCGGTGTCCGCCCACGCGGCTCGTCGGCGGGGCTGGATCCGTGACCGGGAAACATACAACGCCATGGCCCGTCATACCACAGGCCATGCAAACATGGGCCGTTTGGACAAACTTATTTTTGTGGCGGACTTTTCTTCTTCTGACCGCCCGTGGCGGGAGTCGGCCCATGTTCGCCGGACCGCGTTGAAAAATCTGGAGCGGGCTTTTCGTCTCACCGTTTATTATAAATCGAAGGAGGTCCTTCAACGCGGCGGGGCGTTGCCTCGCCATTTTGTTCGGCTTATGAGGGGAATGGAGCGATGAAAAAAACCGTGGTGTGGCTTCGTTGGATGGCTTTAGTGGGTGTGCTGTTGGTTTTGTTCTTGTCCTACCGGGCGGCGGTGTCGCCGGTCGCCCGGGCCCTCAGGTCGGGGACGCCTGTCGTTGTGGCGGTGATGGGGACGGATCTGGCTGAAAAATCGCCCCACTCCGACACCTTAATGGTGGCCGTCTATCATCCCCGGGGGGGGCGCTTGGACCTGTTGTCCATTCCCCGGGACACCAAAATAGACTTGCGCGGTTTTCGTTTTCGACGTATAAACGAGGTGTTCGCTTACCACTTTGCCCAAACAGGCGACGCCCACAGGGCGGCGCGCCACGTTTGCGAGGCCGTCGGCGAACTGTTCGAGGGAATCGGGGCCGAATTAAAACCGGGCTATTACGTGCAGGTGGACTTTGACGGGTTTCGTCGGGTGTTGGACCGGCTGGGCGGGGTGACGGTTTCTGTCGACGAGCCCATGGATTACGACGATCGAGCCGGAGCGTTTCATGTTCACTTGACCACCGGTGTCCACCATCTCCACGGCGACCAGGCGTTGGGGTTCGTGCGGTTCCGGGGAAAAAGCGGCGACCGGGGCCGGATTCTGCGGCAAATGGAATTTGTTCACGCGGTCGTGGATCGGCTGGCGTCGCCCGCCATTGTGTGGCGGGGTCCCCGGGCTCTGTGGGAAGCGGGGCGGGCGATTCGTACCAATTTGTCGTTTTTGGACATGGCCTTTTTTTCGTTGGAGGCCCGGCGGATGACGTCGCGCCGGCTGAACACGGTTTTGTTGCCCGGCCGACCCCGGGGCGCCGTGTGGGAGATGGACGCGGAAAGAGCCGCGTTTGTCTTGCGTCAGTTGGCGGGAACCGGTCCGATCGGGGAAGGATCTGTGGAGGTTGCCACACCGGCGGAGGTGGACGTTTCGACCGCCGCGGCGGGGGGCCTTGCGCCGGTTGTGTCCGCGCCGGAGGAGGGGAAAACCACCGTGAAAGTGTGGAATGCGTCGGGGCGGGCGGGGTTGGCCATCACGGTGGTTCGGCGGCTTCGCGCGGCGGGGTTCGATGTGGTGGAGTGGGGTAACTACAGCGCCCGTCAGAAAAAAACCCGGGCTATCGACCGGTCAGGGCGGTTCGATCGGGCGGGGGCGGTGGCGGAATCGTTGGGCGTCGCGTCGCTCTATTCCGACGTGGATCCCGCCCTTCGCTACGATGTGGACGTGGTGTTGGGGGACGATTTCAAATAACGAAGGAGCCGACCCATGGAAATGATCGAAATTTTGCGGGCCGCTGTGAAACAAAACGCTTCCGACGTTCATCTGCTGATCGGGCGGCCGCCCATTGTTCGGTTGAACGGCGAAATGACCGAACTGGCCGGACTGGAGCCGTTGACCGCCGAAGAATCCAAACGCATGATCTATTCCATTCTTTACGACGAACAACGCCAAAAATTCGAAGAAAACCTGGAACTGGACTGCTCGTTTTCCATCCCCGGGTTGGCGCGGTTTCGCGTGAATGTGTTGTTGCAAATGAATGGCATTGAGTGCGTGATCCGCGTGGTGTCTTCCAAAATTCCCACACCCGACGAAATCAAACTGACCCCGGCCATCTTGGAGTTCGCCAATTTGCCCCGGGGGATGGTTTTGGTCACCGGGGCCACGGGCTCCGGCAAATCCACCACGCTGGCGTGTTTGATCGAACTCATCAACCAGGCCCGCCGCCAGCACATTTTGACCATCGAAGATCCCATCGAGTTCACCTACGAACCCAAACGGTGCGTGATCCGCCAGCGGGAAGTGGGCGCGTCCACCCGCAGTTTTCACGACGCCCTCAAACACGCGCTCCGCCAGGACCCCGATGTGATTTTAGTGGGCGAAATGCGCGACGTGGAAACCATCGCCCTGGCTTTGACCGCGGCGGAAACCGGCCATTTGTGTTTCGCCACCCTTCACACCACCGACGCGGCCCAAACGGTGGACCGGGTGATCGACGTGTTTCCGCCTCACCAACAACAACAGGTCCGGGTTCAGTTGTCGACGGTTCTGAAGGGCGTTGTCTGTCAAACCCTTCTTCCGGCCATGGAAGGCGGCGGCCGCGTGGCCGCCCGGGAAATCATGGTGGTCACCCCGGCCATTTCCAACTTGATCCGGGAAGGCAAAACCCACATGATTTACAACGCCATCGACACCGGCGCCAAGTTCGGCATGATTCCCTTGGACCGCGCCATGGCCGACCTGGTGAACACGGGGGCTGTTTCGTTCGACGATGCCCTGGCCAAATCTTCCGATCCGGACAAATTGCGCGATTTGACCGGACGGGCGGCCGGCGGGCGAGGCGGGTCCCGGGCTCCGGTGTATTGACATGGCCGCGGCGCTGACGATTCATGATCTGTTGCAAATGGTCCATGACAAGGGGGCCAGCGATCTCCATTTAAAAGCGGGTCGCCCCCCGTTGCTGCGGGTTCATGGCGACATTGTCGCCGTTGAAGGCCAGCCCGCGTTGGAAATTGAAGACGTGATGGGATATGTGTTTGCCATGATCAATTCCGCCCAACGGGCTTCTTTGGAACGGGACCGGGAATTGGATTTTTCGTTTTACTTGCGGGGCGTGGCGCGGTTTCGCGGCAACGCTTTTTTTCAGAAAGGCGCGGTGGGCGCGGTGTTCCGTCTTATCCCAGCCAAGGTTCCCACGGTCGAAGACCTGGGCTTGGCGCCGATATTGAAAGAAATTGTCCAACGCCGGCAGGGGTTTTTTCTGGTGACCGGCCCCACGGGGTCGGGTAAAACCACCACGCTGGCCGCGTTGCTCAACCACATCAACGAAACCCAGCCGGTCCATATCGTGACCTTGGAAGACCCCATCGAATACGTGTTCGAGGATAAAATGGCGGTTGTCAACCAGCGTGAAATCGGTACGGACACCCACGATTTCGCCCAGGGGCTCCGGCGCGCCCTGCGCCAGGACCCCGACGTGATTTTGATCGGCGAGTTGCGCGATCCCGAAACCATGACCACCGCCATGAACGCCGCCGAAACCGGCCACTTGGTGTTGGGCACCCTGCACACCAACGACGCCAAACAAACCATCGATCGGATCATCGACACGTTTCCCCCGGAACAGCAAAACCAGGTGCGGTTGCAGTTGGCCAAATGTTTGTTGGGCGTGGTGGCCCAACGGTTGGTTCGCCGGGCCAATGGGGAAGGCCGCATCGCTCTTCAGGAAATCATGATCAACACGCCCACCGTCCAAAAGCTGATCGAAGACAACAAAATCGGGGCGCTGGGAAAAGCCATCGAAGATTCCGCGGAATACTACAAAATGCAATCGTTCAACCAGGCCCTCCTGGCCGCGCTGGCCCGTGACCAGATCACGTTGGAGGAGGCGCTTTCTTATTCGCCGAACCCCAACGACTTGAAAATCCGACTTCAAACCGAGGGCATCATGGTGGCCTCGGCTCCGCCGCCCGCCTCGCGCCCGTTTGGGTTGCATCCATGATATCGCCCAACCGATTGATCGGGTTTCCCCTGTTTATGGATTTGCCGGATCGGTATCGGCAGGAATTGATCGCCCGCATGGACGAACTGACGGTGGGGGCTGGCCATGTGATTTTTTCGGAAGGGGACACGGGCGACGCGCTGTATTTTATTGTTGAGGGGCGCGTGGCCATTCAAAAAGTCCTGGACCGAAAAACCGGCGCGTATAAAACGCTCTCGCATCTGTCGTCGGGGGACTATTTCGGCGAAATGGCCCTGCTGGAAAACGCCCCCCGCTGGGCGTCGGCCGTGGCCGCGAAGCCCACGGTGCTGCTTACGTTGTCGGCCAAGAACATTCGAACCTGGCTGACGGCGGACGAGCGGGTTCCGTTGCGGTTTGTGGTCCCGTTTGTCCAGTCGTTAAACAGCCGGTTGCGCCAGGCCACCCGGGAAATGATCCTCCTCTTTGAGGTCAGCCGGGTTCTGGCCCAACAGGACAACGCGGATACTTTGGCAGTCCGATTGACGGACGTGATCGCCCGCTCGTTCGACGAATCAGCGAAGGTGTCTTTTTATTTGTGGAACGAATTTTCCAGTGAATACGAACAGAAAGCCCACTCGTTTTGGCCGGCCCCCCACGCCGGACCTCGATCGGAGAACAACCCGTTGTTTTCGTGGATGAGAGAAAAAGGGGAATGTGTTTTGGCGGAGGATTGGTTGAACGATAAGCGGTTCAACCAGTCCGCTCGGTCCGGTTGGCCCGACTTTCGGTCGGTCTTGGCCGCGCCGGTGGCGGGGGACCGACGTCCCGTTGGTTTTTTGGTGTTGGGGCACGAAACGGATCCTTCTTTTTTCAATGGAACCCATCGGCGGGTGTTGGCCGGGATTGTGAACCTGGTGGCGCCGGCGTTTGAAAGCGCATTTCTACGGCAAGAGCGATCGGCCCAAGAGCGACTGGCCCGGACCCGCCACGACGCCCTCGACTAATAAATGGCGCGTCGATCTCCCTATTCCCGAGCGGCCCTCCGGGCGGCACGGGCGGCTGAAAACAAAAAAGCCATCGATATTAAATTGTATAATGTTTCCTCGTTTTCTCCGCTTGCGGAGTATTATTTGGTGGCCACGGTGGAATCCTCGCCCCAGGCCGACGCGGTGGCCGACGCCATCTCCGACGACTTAGCGGGTTTGAACGGATGCGCTTTGGTCCGACGGGAAGGGCGCTCTCGGGCGCCGTGGCGAATATTGGATTACGGAGGGTTGGTCGTGCATGTGATGAATTCGGCGGCGCGCGGTTTTTATGATTTGGAACGGTTGTGGGAATCGGCCCGGATGGTAAAATGGAATCGGGCTCCCGGTTCGGGTCGGAGGTCGTCATGAGAGATGTTGTTCGCGGCGTGTTGGCCGAGGCCGCTGGTCGGTGGGCGGCCGAACAGAACCCGCCCGTGCCCCTGGGAGAAGCGCTGGTGGAGGTCCCGCCCGCCAACGTGCCCGGCGATTTTGCGTCGAATTGGCCGTTGACGTTGGCCAAGGCGGCGCGCAAACCCCCGCGCCAGGTGGCGCAGGAAATTGTTGCTCATGTCGTTTCCGGCGATGTGGTGGAAAAAGCGGAAATGGCCGGTCCTGGATTTTTGAATTTCACCATGAGTTCCCGGTGGTTGGTCAACGAATTGCGGGTTCTGTTGAAGCGCCGGGGTGACTACGCCCGCACCGACCGTTTTTCCACCGATCGAATTCTATTGGAATTCGTTTCTGCCAATCCCAACGGGCCCTTGCACGTGGGCCACGGACGGGGCGCCGCGTTGGGCGATAGCTTGGCGCGGATTTTCCGTCATTTGGGATACGCCGTGACCACGGAATACTACATCAACAACGTGGGAAATCAAATGGAAAATCTCGGCGCGTCCGTGATGTGGCGGACTGACGCGCTGGATCCCGCTTATCTGAATGACGAAGAGCGTGAAGCCTACAAGGCTAAGAAAGTTGAAGACCTTTACAAGGGAGAATACCTGGTGGATGTGGCCCGGGACATCATGCGGCGGTTCCCGAAAGGATCCGATCGGGCCCGGGGCGTTTTCTTTTTCCGCGACGAGGCGTTGGCCCTCGTTTTGGATGGGATTCGCGGCGATCTGAAAGCGTTTGGGGTTTCTCACGACCAATGGTACCCGGAATCCCGGCTGTTCGACGAAGGGCGGGTGGACGCCGCCTTCGACCAATTGCGGGCCCGTGGCGATTTGAAAGACGAAGACGGGGCCCTGTGGTTTTTGTCCACGAAATACGGCGACGACAAAGACCGCGTCCTGAAACGCAAAGACGAGCGGCCCACCTATTTCGCGTCGGACGTGGCGTACCATCACGAAAAGTTTGGCCGAGGGTTTACCCGGTTGATCGATATTTGGGGAACCGACCATCACGGATACGCGCCCCGCGTCAAGGCGGCGGTCCAGGCCCTGGGCCACGATCCGGCGCGGTTGACGATTCTGTTGTACCAGCTCGTCAGTTTGGTCCGGGGCGGCGCGCCTGTGGCCATGTCCACCCGCACGGGCGAGTTCGTCAAACTGACTGATGTGGTGAACGAAGTGGGGAAAGACGCGGCCCGCTTTTTCTTCGCGTTGCGCAGTCCCAACAGCCACCTGGAATTTGATTTGGATTTGGCCAAACGGCAGGCGTCCGATAATCCGGTGTTTTATGTCAAATACGTTCACGCCCGGTGTTATTCGATATTTCGCGAGGCTCAAAAAAGAGGGCTCTTAAACAGCGATGTTTCTTTGCCCGATTTTTCAGCGCCGGAATCCTTGGACCCGGCGGAACGGGCGTTGTTAATTCGGTTGGCGTCGTTTCCGGACGTGTTGGACCAATGCGGCCGGGACCTCACCCCGCACCATTTGACGGAACATTTGATGAAACTGGCCGGGGACTTTCACCGGTTTTACGAGAATTGCACGGTTCTGGGGGCCGAGCCGGAACTCCGGTTGTTCCGGTTTGCGCTGGTGGACGGTGTGCGGACCCTCATTCACAGCGGTCTCTCTTTGTTGGGTGTCGATGCGCCGGACACGATGTGACGGATTTTTCCCTTTCTTTCCCCTTGCGCAAACACGCTTTTGGGGTTATGTAATGGCGAGCCACTCGTGAAGGAGGGACGGTCGAACGTGAAGGAAAAATCAAACCCGGCGCCGGAACCCCACGAATTCCATTGGACCATGGACGGAATCCGACGGGAAGCGGAGCCCAAACCCACTGTGCGGCCTATCCCCAAAGATCCGGTCGAAGAGGATCTTTCCAAAGACGCCGAAAATCGGCGTTACCATCGGATCGATCTCACGGTGCCCATTCTGTATAAAATTCTTCCGGAAGAGCCATTGGTGGCGTCCCACGCGGCCGTGCCGAGCAAATCCGGAGCGGCGGGGGGTAACATCAGCCCCACGGGCGCTTGTTTGGTGTTGGCGGAAAAATTGGCCCGGGGCACGGTGCTGGCGTTGTCGTTGCACGGGCTGGAGGGCGGGTCCGTTTCGGCGGTGGGGAAAGTAGTGTGGTCTAAACCCACGGAAACCGCTCACCATTATTTAACCGGCCTAGAATTTGTCGTCGTCTACCGTAAAACCCGCTCTAAAACCGAATACCTAAATACCGACATCCTTAAGTCTTTGCTCGGGCCCGCGTAAGATTTATTGTCAACCGTATAGTTGGAAAAGTCGGTTGACAATGGGGCTTTGCTATGGTTGAATAGGCTCCGTTCTTATCGACGGAGGAACCCCATGATTGTTTTAGAAAAAATAGATTTGCGTGCCCTGGGCGAAAAAAGCCGGGCGGGCGGTAATTTGTCCCGGGAGGAAGCCCGGGCGGTTTTGAATTGGCCGGAATCGGATCTGTTGGATCTGGTGGCTGAAGCCCATCGGGTGCGGCGCCAGCATTTTGGCCGAAAAGTCAAAATGAATTTTTTGGTCAATTTGCAGTCGGGGTTGTGTCCGGAAGATTGCTCTTATTGCAGTCAATCCAAAGACTCCAAGGCCCCGGTTGAAAAATACCGCCTGTTGAGCCCGGACGACGTGTTGGCCCAGGCGGATCGGGCCGTGGCGGCGGGCGCGGCGCGGCTTTGCATGGTGGCGTCCATGCGCGGGCCCGGCGAACGGGAAATGGCGTCTCTCGACGAGACGGTTCGGAAAGTGAAAGAAAAGTATCCCCACCTGGAAGTGTGCGCCTCCATGGGCCTGCTCAAAGAAGGCCAGGCCGGCCGTCTCAAAAGCGCCGGGGTTGACGCTTACAACCACAACCTCAACACCAGCGAACGCCATTACGAAGAAATTTGCCGTACCCACACCCATTCCGATCGGGTGGACACCATCGAGAAAGCCAAAGCGGCGGGGTTGTCCCCGTGCAGTGGGGCGATCTTTGGCATGGGGGAAACGCAAGAAGACATTATTGACGTGGCGCTTCGACTGCGGGAGGTGGGGGCGGATTCCATTCCCATCAATTTTCTCATTCCGGTCCCGGGCACGGCGATGGCCGCACAGAACAAGCTGACCCCCACAGACTGCTTAAAAATTCTCTGTTTGTTCCGGTTCGTGAACCCGTCCATGGAAATTCGCATTGCGGGCGGGCGGGAACTGCATTTGAGGTCCCTCCAGGCCCTGGGGCTTTATGTGGCCAACTCCATTTTCATCGGTGACTATTTGACCACCAAAGGTCAGGCGGCGTCGGCGGACCGGCAGATGATTTTGGACATGGGGTTTGAAATCGAAGGCGAAGAAAACGCCGCCGGTTCCCCGAGTCGGCCGCTCCCCGACCCGGTGGAGATGGTGACCCGAGCCACCCGGCAGTAATGAATGTTTTAATCACGGGGGCCAGCGGGGGAATTGGGGGGCGGTTGGCCCACCAGTTTGCCGAGGCGGGATACGATGTGGCCCTGCACTGTCATCGCGGAAGAGCCGCGGCCGAGGCTTTAAGTGACAGTCTCGCACGACAGGGCGCCCGGGCGGAGGTGTTCGCGGCCGACCTTTCGGACCCCCAGCAGGCGCGGGCTCTTCCCGATCGCGTGGTGGAGAAGTGGGGTCGGTTGGATGGATTGATTAATAACGCCGGCACGGCCCGGGACCGAAGTTTGTTGAAAATGGATTTTGAGGAGTGGCGGGCCGTTCTGGACGTGAATCTGTCGGGGGCTTTTTGGTGCTTGCAATCCGCGGCCCGGCACATGGCCCGCCAAAAAAGCGGATTCATTATCAACGTCGGTTCCATCCTGGCGTTGAAAGGGGCCGTGGGATGCGCCAATTACGCGGCGTCTAAGGCAGGTCTGTTGGCCCTGACAAAATCGGCCGCGATGGAATTGGGCCGATACGATATTCGCGTCAACGCGGTTCTTCCCGGATTTCATCCCACCCCCATCGCCCAATCCATTCCGTCGGCCCAGCTGGAACGGGTGAAAGCCCAGCACGTTTTGAACCGAACCACCGATTTGGGGGATTTGGCCAAACTGGTTTTGATGGTGGCGGAAAACCGGTCCGTGTCGGGCCAAATTTTCAACGTGGATTCCCGGCTGATATGAGGTTCGGGCGTCGTCCCGTGGTGACGGGGATCGGATTGGTGTGTCCCCTGGGAGCCGACCGGGAACGCGGTTGGCGCGTGGTTCGTGACGGCGGGCGGGCCACATTTTCGGCGGACGGTGCCCGGGCCCCGCTGGAGGCAAACGATCAGGCGCGCACGATCCAGTTGGCGTTGCGGGCGGCCCACGAAGCGTGGGCCGATAGCGGTCTTCAAGCGGTCGATCCTGACCGGGTGTCTTGTGTCGTTAGTTCGAGCAAACCCATTTTCCTGTCGGCCGGTCCCTTGGCGTTGGCCGGGCCCGAGCGGGTTGCTTGCGAGGTGGCGAAACGGTTCGGCGCCCAGGGGGTTGTGATGAACGTGGCCTCGGCGTGTGCCACCGGGGCCCATTCGTTGCTGACTGCGGCGGATTGGGTTCGGGAAGGGCGGGCCGACGTGGTGTTGGCGGGAGCGGCCGAAAGCGCTTTGCATCCCCTCTATTTGGCGGGGTTTCAACAAATGGGTGTCTTGTCCAAGCAAGGAATTGTTCGCCCGTTTGACAGGGCTCGGGACGGGTTTGTGGTCGGCGAAGGGGCCGCCGTGTTTGTGGTGGAACCCCTCGACCAGGCCCGGGACCGGGGCGCCGACCTCTACGGCGAAATTTTGGGAGGAAACTTTTCTTCCGATGCCCATCACGCCACGCGGTTCAATTCCCAGGGCCGCACCATGGCGGCGTGTTTGCGTAAAGCCTTGGACCAGGCGGGGGTATCCGCCCACGAGCTGGATTATGTCAACGCCCACGGTACCGCGACCGCTTTGAACGATTCTCTGGAGACCCAGGCCCTGATCTCCCTTTTTCCGGTCAACCCCCCGCCGGTCTCTTCAACCAAAGGCGCCACGGGTCATTTGTTGGGCGCCACAGGGGCCGTGGAGATCGCTTTTTGTTTTCTCGCCCTGCGCGACAAAACGATACCCCCCACATTGAATTTGGAAAATCCGGAAACCGACCGGCTGGATTTTGTTCCCCATCAGGGGCGACCGGCTGAGGTGGATCGGGTGGCGTCGTTGTCGTTCGGGTTTGGCGGGGCCCTGTCGTCGGTGGTGGTGGGGGTGCCCGCGTGATCGTCCCTGCGCTCGATCAAAGGCTGGCGTCGGCTTTGGCGGTTTTGGAAGCGGAAAACCGCCGCCGCCGTCCGCGCACGGTGGAATCCGTGCCGTCGGCGCATACCCGTTCGGCGGGGCGTGAAATCCTCAATTTCGCTTCCAACAATTATTTGGGATTGGCCGAAGATCCCCGTGTGATCGAGGCCGCCGCCCAGGCCCAACGCCACTGGGGAATCGGCGCCACGGGGTCCCGGCTGATGGGGGGCACGTTGGCCTTGCACGAAGAGCTTGAACGCGCGTTGGCTCGATTCAAAGGGTGCCCGTCGGCTTTGGTGTTTCCGTCCGGGTACCACGCCAACGTGGGGATGATCCCCGCCTTGGCGGGACCCGACGACACCGTTTTCCTCGACCGGCTGGCCCACGCGTCGTTGGTGGACGGTGCCCGGTTGTCCAAGGCCCGTGTGCGGGTGTTTCGCCACAACGATCCGGACCATTTGGCCCATGTCCTTGGTCGCCGGAAAGGCGCGGGGGAACGATGGGTGATTACGGAAAGTGTGTTTTCCATGGACGGCGATCGGGCCCCCTTAAAAGACCTGGCGGCGGTCTGTGAAAAACGGGGCGCTCGACTGTACGTGGACGAAGCCCACGCCACGGGCGTGTGGGGGCCCGGCGGGCGGGGTTGGATCAATGAACAGGCTGTTGTGGATCGCGTGGACGTGTGCATGGGCACCCTTTCGAAGGCCTTGGGGGCCCAGGGGGGATTTGTGTGCGGGTCGACGGCGTTGACCCAGTGGGCAATCAACCGAGCTCGGGCGTTTATTTATTCCACCGCGTTGTCCCCCGGCGCGGTAGGCGGGGCCTTGGCGGCATTGGCTTTGTGCGAGACCGAAGAAGATCGACGGACTCGTTTGTTTTCTTTATCCGACCGGTTGTGGGCGGGGTTGGGCTTGAAAGGAAAGGGCCCGATTGTGCCGTTGATTTTGGGGGACGACGGGCGGGCGTTGTCCTTGTCGGCGGCCCTGTGGGACGAGGGCGTATTTGCGCCCGCGGTTCGGTTTCCCACCGTGCCCAAAGGGGCGGCGCGGGTACGATTTTCGGTGACGGCGTCCCATACCCCGGACGACATCGATCGGGTTCTCGCCGTTGTTAACCGATGGACTCAAAAGAATGGTCAAAGGGAGTGATATGGCCAATTCTCTTTTTATAACGGCCACGGACACCGGGGTCGGGAAAACCTTTATCGCTTGTCGTCTGGCCGAGGCGGTTCGGGAATCCGGTCTAACCGTCGGGGTTCTTAAACCCTTTTCCGCGGGAGATTGGAACGACGCCACGGCGCTTGTTCAGGCGGCGGGGGGCAACGAAATACCCCAACGGGCCACGCTTCTGTTTTGTCCGCGCCCGTTGGCTCCCGGGGCCCAAATTGGGTTGGGGGATCGGGGTAAAAATCGTGTTGAAAAGACTATCGAAAAAACGGCCGGCGCCCTTCGCGCTCTTCAAAAAAAACACGATTGCGCCGTGGTGGAAGGATGCGGCGGCGTTTTGGTCCCGTTGGGGGGGCCTTACTTCGTGACGGACTTGATTTCCCGGCTAAACCTGCCCGTGTGGGTTGTGGCCCGGGCTGGGTTGGGCACCATTAACCACACCCTTTTGACGGTGGAGGCGCTTAAGAGACGAGGCCTTGAGGTGAGACGGATTTTGTTAAGCAACCCGTCCGGCCGGGATCTTTCGGAAAAAACCAACGCCGGCCTCATCCGCCGTTTGTCCGACCGACCCGTGACCGTCGTTGCGCGGGGACTGACAACCGACGCGAAAAAAAAGGTTCGACGGATTCTGTGGAAAGCGTTTCAGGCTGATTTTTTATGATCCCGCGATCTCCCGGTTCGTTGGATAAAAAATATCTTTGGCACCCGTTCACCCAGCAATCCGAATGGGAAAAGGCCGATCCCCTTGTGGTTCGGTCGGCCCGCGGGGCGACCTTTACGGACACAAAAGGGCGCACGTACATCGACGGGGTCTCGTCTCTTTGGGTGACGGCCCACGGGCACCGGCACCCGGCCTTGGATCGAGCTGTCCGGCGCCAATTGGGTCGCATGGCCCACACCACGTTCTTGGGACTGACTCACGAACCGGCGGCTCAGCTGGGAAAGGCGCTTGTGGACATTGCGCCTCCGGGGTTGAATCGGGTTTTCTACTCGGACAACGGGGCCACGTCGGTGGAAGTGGCGCTCAAAATGGCTTTCCAGTTTTGGGCCCACCGGGGCGAACATCGGCCCGAATATCTCGCGTTGGCGGGGTCGTACCACGGCGACACGCTTGGGGCTGTGTCGGTCGGCGGGATCGCCGCGTTTCACAAAACGTTTCGACCGCTTTTGTTTAAATCTCATTTCGCGCCGGCGCCCCACTGTTACCGGTGCCCCTTTCGCAAAAAACCCCCGCAACCCGAAATCCGAACCGGGGACGAACCCGCCCTCCGGCGTGTCCCTCGGCCGGGGGATTTGCGGGCACAAACCGGATGTCGGTGGGACTGTTTGGGCGGGGCGGAGAAAATAATTAAAGCCAAAAAGGATCGGTTGGCCGCGGCCATCGTGGAACCGATTATCCAGGGGGCGGCGGGTATGCGGGTCATGCCCCGGGGCTATTTGAAAGGGTTCGAACGGCTCTGCCGGATCAACGGGATTCCATGGATCGCCGACGAAGTGGCCACCGGGTTTGGCCGGACCGGTCGGATGTTTGCCGTTGAGCACGAGGGCGTTCGCCCGGATTTTCTTTGTGTGGCCAAAGCCCTCACGGGAGGCTATTTGCCGTTGGCCGCCACGCTCACGACACAAAAAATCTATAAGACATTTTTGGGTCGCTACGAAGATTTTAAAACCTTTTTCCATGGGCACAGTTACACCGCCAACCCGTTGGCCTGCGCCGCGGCCCTGGAAAACCTGGCGGTGTTTAAGAGGGAAAAAACCCTTGACCGGCTCGCGGGCAAAAGACAATGGATGACCGATTTCCTGTTGGAAATCGCTGCACACCCAAACGTCGGCCATGTGCGCCAGGCTGGTTTTATGGCCGGCATCGAGCTGGTGGCCGACAAGGCCACCCACCGTCCGTTCCCGACCACCGCTCGCATGGGCGCAAAAATCTGCCGCCAGGCCTTGCTTAAAGGGGTCTGGCTCCGCCCTCTCGGCGACGTGCTTGTTCTAATGCCACCCTACGGCATCACTCGAAAACAATGGACAACTCTAACCGGTTCGTTGATGGAGTCTTTTAAAGAAATTCGGATTTCCCCGGAATCCGGACAATAGGCTCACCAATATTCACCAAGTAACCCAAGAATCTCGGCTAAAAAAAAGGGGAACCTTTTTGAAGAACTTGTTGCCAGGGGAGGCATAGGGTGGCCCCAATCTTTTTGGGGGTTGGATCCAAGGAAAGGCAGAAAGCCTCGCCGTTCGGGATTGCTTTTTGAAACCGGTTGAGGGCCGCCACGTCCCTTTCGGTCACTTTGTTTGTGGATTTAATTTCAATCAAGAGCCGCGTCTTTCCCGGTCGGTCAACGACCAAATCAATTTCCCCTCCGTCCGTGGTCTGAAAATATGAAAATGACCAATCGCACCGGCGATAATCCGCCAGCCGATGTAATTCGACCACGACGAAATGTTCAAAGGCAAATCCGTAGGTAAAGGTTTTTGGATAAAGTTCTTGGTCCAGGGCGTGTTCAAGTGCGCGTTTTACCCCGGGGTCAAAAAAATAGAATTTCGGGTGGGTGCGTTGTCTTTTTCGAACCGAGAGATGAAAGGCCGGAATCCGTACCCCCACAAGGGTGTCTTCCAAAATCGTGAAATAGGATTGAACGGTTTTAACATCGGCGCCCACATCTTCCGCAATTTTGGAGTAATTTATCACTTGACCGTTGCACTGGGCGGCGACTTCAAGGAAATGACGGAAGGGGGTGAGGTTTCGGACAATTTGTTCGGCGACAATCTCTTCTTTCAGATAAATGAGCGCATAGGCGCGTAGGAACTCTTTTTTTTCGTCGTTTGATTTCAGGTGCAGTATTTTCGGCAAAGTGCCCCAGGCCAGCGCCTCGTTCAATTGAAACCGATCTCCCAATTCAACCGTCGTGAGGGGGAAGAGGGAATAAACAAAGGCCCGCCCGGCAAGAAGGTTGGCCGCGCCCCGTTTCAATTTTCGCGGGCTTGATCCTGTCAGGGCAAACAAGACCCCATGTTCTTCAATCATCTGGTGGACAACGTTTAAAAGACGGGGAACTTTCTGGACTTCATCAATGAGGATCCAGGAAGGCTTAGGATCCAGAGCGGACCATTTTTCTTTCAGGGTTTGTGGCGATCGTGAGTAGAGGTCCTCCTGTGCGGGATCTAAAAGATCAAGGGTCATGACTTTACGGTCCGTCAAAGCCGACTTAAGGAGGGTGGATTTCCCGGTCCCCCGGGGCCCAAACAAGAAAAAGCTGTGCTTCGGCGGCTTAAAGAGTCTTTGGATCATGATCCATAAATCTACATCATTTGTGGATCAACGTCCATGTTTTTCTGTTGTTTTCGCATTGTAATGCCAGATTACCATTTCGCCATTACGCTCCCTCGATCCAGTCTCACATGTCAGGTTTATTCGCTTTCCGATCTTTTGTGATCGGGCTCGGTTGGACGCGATTGGGAAAATCATTCAATTTTTGATTTGATAGAATTGCGTCCGGCCGTCAGGACCTCGTGACCGAAGTCGGGCGGGCTCTTACTATTGATTCAGATATTTGGAGAGGAGGATTTATGTTGATCAGTCGAAATAAAATCATCGCCGCTTTGGCGATAGTCTTCAGTACAGGAGCGCTTATGGCCGCTGACGGTTGGAAGAAAGAAGCAGGGACGTACGCTGTGATTGAAACGGAAATGGGCACCATCGCTTGCAAGTTATTCCCGGAACAGGCCCCGGAAACCGTGGCCAACTTTGTCGGGTTGGCGGAAGGAACCAAGGAGTTTACCGACCCTAAAACCGGCCAGAAAACGAAACGGCCCTATTACGACGGAATCATTTTTCACCGGGTCATTCCGGATTTCATGATCCAGACGGGCGATCCGTTGGGGCGGGGCACCGGCGGGCCCGGTTACCAATTCGAAGACGAGTTCGATCCCTCGCTGAAGTTCGACAAGAAAGGCAAATTGGCCATGGCCAACGCGGGGCCCGGCACCAACGGGTCCCAATTCTTCATCACCGTGGCGCCGACCCCGTGGCTGAACAACCACCACACCATCTTCGGCGAAGTGGTGGAAGGCCAGTCCGTGGCGGACGCCATTTCCAAAGCCCCCCGGGACGGCGGCGATCGGCCCACGAAAACCCTCTCCATGAAAAAGGTCACCATCGTTCGGGTAAAATAAATCCCATCGGGTCTTTTTCCCGGGCGCCGCGGACGAGGAATTGTCTCCTCGTCCGCGGCGTTTTTTTTAGGGGGGCATGGAACTTTCTTGAAACGCCGGTGTCCTACTGCCCGAGCCGATGAGCTCTGCGAAGGGGATTTTTCGAATGAAAAATCCGGGACGAAAAGTTCTTGACGGCAGGGGGTTTCTCAATTAGGCTCAAAGGTGACCCTATGAAAAAAATAATTGCTCTCATCTTCTTCTCCCTGTGGGCGGGGGGTCCGGGCTTCGCCAAAGTTGAGGAGACGTCTTCAAACGCGAAACTACGTCTGCCCTGGGACGTTCTCCAAGACGTGCTCAAACTGGACGCGAAAAATGTTCGATTGTCTTGGGACGAATACAAGACTCTTCTCCGGCTGACGGCCCCCAAGAACATGCCCGAGATCACGCGGGCGGGGGGCGATGTCATATTGTCACGGGACGAATTCACGAGGTTGGTTCAGAGTTTGGTCCCTCCTGCCCCGTCTTCCACTGAAGCGACGGTTTCCAAGGGCTCTTATCGAGGCAAGCTGGTGGGTTCCAGCGCCGTGTTTACGGCGTATCTACGGGTGGACGTGCCCCGTCGACCGGCCAAGCCGTTGCTCGTTGACCTCTTTCCAGGTCAGGTGGCGTTTCAAGAGATTAAATTAAACGACCGGCCCGCCCTTGCCCAGGTTCTTAACGGACGGCTCCATGTGACGGTGGCCGAGGCCGGGACCCACACCGTGGAACTCCGCTTTTCGGTTCCCGTGCCGGAATCCAACGCAACCCAGTCCCTCACAATTCCGATTGCCCGCACCCCCCTGACCGAATGGATCATGGAGATCCCGGAAAAAAATCTCGACATCGCGGTCACCCCGTCTCTCCACCGGGAGCAGTCGACGGACTCAAAAGGAACTCGGGTGCGAGCCCTCCTGGCGCCGTCAAATTACGTGACCACCGCGTGGAACCCCCTCGCTCCGGACATCGCCAAGGGTCCTGCCCAAATTTACGCCGATGTGGATCATTTGATCTCCATCCACGATGATTCCCTTCGGATAAAAAGTCGGTTAAGTCTAGACGTGTTGCAAAACACCATTAACGCGCTCACGCTTGACCTGCCCGACGGGTTCTCGGTGTTGGACGTCCACGGCGACAACGTCAAAGAATGGCAAGAAATTCCTGGAAAAAAACCCGCTTTATTTATCCCCCTTCGCACGGCCCGCAAAGGGCCCATGGAAATTCTTGTCGTCTTGGAGAGGATTTTGCCCGGTGAAAAAACCACCTCCATATTCACCGGGCTTTCCGTGCGCGGGGCGGTACGCCAGCGGGGGCACATCGGCGTGGAACTGAAAACCGACGCGGAACTTCCCGCTCCCATCACCGAAAACCTCGAGCCGAAAGATCCGTTCCGTGAACTGCCCGGGACCCTGGCCGGCCAAAGCGCCCGACTTCTTTTTGGCTACAAATACACCCGTCTTCCGTTCTCCCTGAGTTTGTCGCTATCCCGCCACGAATCGGTGAATGTGGTTCCTTCGGTGATTGATCGGGCCGAGGGCACAACGGTGGTTCGTCCGGACGGCAAACAGGTGCATCGAATCACCTATTCTCTTCGTGGGTCCAGTAAACAGTTTTTGGAAGTCGTCTTCCCGGACAGGACCCAACTGTGGAGCGCGTTTGTTGGCGGGGCTCCCGTGAAGCCCGTTCGCGGGGAGGGGGGGAAAACCTTGATCCCTCTGGTTCGTTCCTCCCGAGAGGACAACGCCGTGGTTCCTGTGGAACTGGTTTATTTCGGGCAACGCCCACGGCTCTCGGTTTTCGGGCGCGAGGAACTGGCGCTTCCCATGCCGGACGTTTTGGTCAGCCGTCTCCGTTGGTCCGTCGTCACGCCCCCGGATCAACGGTTTTTCTATCTGGGAAACGATTTTGAAAAACAGGAACCCCCGATTTTCGTGGAACCCAACCAGCGAGCCGCTCCGAAAAATATAAAAGGTCTCTCTGGGTTTATCCGTCGTAAAATGGCGCCGAAGGCCCCGGCCGAGGGTGTTGCCGCAAAAGCCATTGATTTGGAACAAGACTCTGAGGCGCGCGTTATGTACCAAATGCAGGAGAATGAAACCGCCTCACGAGTTATGCACGACCGCAAAAGGGATGTCGGGCGAGTTCCTCCGTCTGTGTGGGTGGCAAATGCCGCTGTGGGTGGGGCGAACGAAGCTGTTCCCGCGTCGATGACCGCCGGGATCCTTCCCGTCCGTGTCCATGTCCCCGCGGTTGGAAACACCGTCACTTACACCAAAACTCTTCCTGAACCCAATGGCCTATTAACTTTGCCCCTTTACCACGTGGCCACCTGGGCCCGAGCGGCGGGGTGGATCTTTGTCCTCGGGGTTGTGTCCCTGTTGGGATGGACTTTCCGCGGCTTACTCAAAAGGAGTAAAACCATGAACCCTTTCAAGTCTCTTTTATTCATATTGGCTTTGGGCCTCACTTTCCCTGCCTTTGCGGACGAAACTCCTGAAAACACTGGAAACAGCGTTTCCCAAGGAGAAGGGGAACTAAGTTTGCCCTGGGCCGCCTTTGAAAAACTTTTAAAATTGGACCAGGACAACATTCTTTTAACCTGGGACGAGTTTCAACGTCTGCTAAAACAGACAGGCGTTCAAGAAATGCCTCCGTTTCAACTTCAAAACGGTCGGGTCTCCTTAAGTCGGGCGGAGTTTAAAAATCTGTTGGACCGCATGAAACTTCCCGCGGGGGAAGAATCAAAAATCTTTCTGACCAAAGCCCTCTACACCGGGAAGGTTACCCGTAAAGGAACAACGCTCACCGCCAAAATCAACATCCAAGTCATAAGCGAAAACCCGGTGTTTATTCCCGCCAAAATCCCCCTTTTCACGGGGGAGATGGCCTTTGAAGATATTTTAATGGACGGAAAACCTGCTTTGATCGAAAACAACGACGGTTATACCACGGTGACGGCGCTTAAACCGGGGGAGCATGTGGTGACGGCTGTATTTACCCTGCCGGCCACGTTGGACAAGGACCCCTACCGACTGAACTTCAACATTCCTGAAACCCCCATCACCCAAATTGATTTGGTACTGGCCGCGTCCAATCTGGACGCCCGGGTGGCGGGCGCTTCCCAGGTCCAAACCACGCCCGGCAAAGAGGGAACGCGCGTTCGGGCGAGTCTGCCTCAAACGAACGCGGTGGCGATTTCCTGGAACGCCGTGGAACCGGAACGGGCCAAAGGACCGGCGAAAGTGTATGCCACGGTCCATCAGGTGGTTTCGGTGCAAGACGATGCCGTGCGAGTGACCGCCGGGGTGGAATTGGACGTGCTTCAAAACACCATCAACAACCTTTCAATCGTTTTGCCCGACGGATACACCCTGCTCGACGTGACGGGCGAAGCCGTGGGGGAATGGAAAAAACGCGGAGAGGGCGAACGAACCCTTTTTGTTCCGTTCGCCTACGCGCGCAAAGGGCGGTTTAACGTGACGCTCAAAATGGAACGGGCCTTTAAAGAAAAGGGAAGCGCGGTTCTCTTTGAGGGGTTTCGCGTGTTGGGCGCTGTCCGGGAAAGCGGGGATCTGTTGGTGGAAAAGGCCACCAACGGCGAAGTGAAAGTGTCGGAAAAAAGCGGGCTCAGCCGGTTGGATTCGCGCGAGATTCCCGACGGGCTAAGGGGGATGGCTTCCCAAACCTTTTTGGACGCTTACAAATACATCCGTCCGCCGATCCGGTTGGGGTTGGACATTCAACGGCACGAAGAAATCGCCGTGGTTTCATCGGTGGTGGATTCCGCCAACGCGGTCACTCTGTTTTTAAAAGACGGAAAATGCGTGACCCACCTGACTTTGACCGTTAAGAACACCGCCCGTCAGTTTGTCGAATTGAAATTGCCGGCGGGGGCGGACGTGTGGTCGGTGTTCGTGGAAGGCCGCACCGTGCGGCCGTCAAAAAACGAGAAGGGCGCAACCCTTATCCCGTTAAACCGGTCCCGCATGGAGGGCGACGCTTTGACTCCGTTCGAGGTGGAGATCCTGTATTTCCAAAACATGGGGCGCCCCGCCCTTGTGGGCGTGCAGCGGATGGAAGTCCCCGCGCTGGATTTAAAAATCAGCCAATTGCTCTGGTCTGTTTATCTTCCCACGGATCAAAGCCTCCTTCATTTCGACGGCTCGGTGGATAAAGAAAAAGACGCCGGGGGCCTTCGCCCCCTTTCCGCGATTGTGTTGGGAAAACAGCGCATTCTTCGCCAGTTGTCGGAAGCGGCGTCGGACGAGATCTTCCTGTCCCGGGGTTCTTCCTCTCTCTCGGACAAGGACGCGCGGGTGAACAAGGCGCGTCAATCACCGCATTATTCCATGCGAAGCGATTTCGACGAGTCCCAAGGCGTCGATGAAAACGCTTACGCCCAACAGGTCGAACGGGAAATCAATTTCTTTGGCAACGTGAACCGCCCTCAAGTCGCGGGCGACGGAGCCCCCATTCGCATCAAGGTTCCCAACGCCGGACAGATTTTCCGTTTTTCAAAGGTGCTGGTTCAGGAACATGAACCGATCACCTTGGAGGCCTACCACGTTCACGGTCTTATTGTGAAGGCGATCAAAGGGCTGTTATTATTGATGGTGTTGATCCTTCTCTTTCGATCCCGCTCGTCAGTGGTCCGCGCCGTAACCACCCTGCGTGCCAGCCTCCTCTCTGCGGTCCGCTGGATCCGGCTATTGAAACGGGAAGATAACCCTAAATAAATTTGTTTTTTTGGACCAACCGTTGTTTATTAAGGTTTATCACAAGAATATCCATGCCATAGGAAATACTCCGATCCGCGATGTGGTGCTTTTTTAACCGGCAAAAAAAGCATCCTGCCTGTTGAAATAACCGTCTAAAAAATAAATAATTTGAATACAATGAACATCCAACGCCGGCTTATCACTGATCTTTCGAAGTGGAGCGCTCAAGCGGACCGAAAACCGCTTCTCATTCGCGGAGCGCGCCAGGTTGGGAAATCGTGGGCCGTTGCGGAGTGGTGCCGTAAGGAATCGAAAAAGCTCGTCACGATTAATTTTGAAGAGTCCCCCCAATTTTCCAAGCTCTTCGAAAAAGACCTTAGCATCCAACGGATTGTCAACGAAATTTCCCTGCTCTTCAATGTTTCTTTTTCTGATCCCCGCACGGTTCTATTTCTGGACGAAATTCAGAAGGCCCCCCAAGCGATCACCGCCTTGAGGTACTTTTACGAACACCGACCCGACATCGTCGTTCTCGCCGCGGGGTCGCTGATCGAATTTATTTTGGAGGAACAGGGCCTCCCCGTGGGAAGAATTCAATCGCTTTACGCCCACCCTCTTTCGTTTGTGGAATTCCTTGGCGCCCTGGGAAAAAACACGCTGGCCGACGCCGTCAATTCATTTGACGTGGAAACATCCCCCGCCTTCCCCGATCTTGTCCACCACGAACTGCTCAATGACCTCAAGCTTTACTACAAGTTGGGGGGCATGCCCAAAGTCGTTTCAACGTTTTTGGCCCACAATGACATTCGCGCCTCGGCCATTGAGCAAACAACCCTTGTTCGCGGTTACAGAGACGATTTCCGACGGTTTGCCGCCAAAGTGGACTGGGCGCTTCTCGAAACCGTTTTTGAGAAAATGGGATTTTTGGCGGGGGGCCCGCCCATCAAGTTTACGACCATCGACAGCCAAGCCCGGTCGGCCCAGGTAAGGCGCGCTCTGCTCGCGCTGGAACGAGCTATGCTTATTCACAAAATTCGGCCGACCTCTGCGGTGGGGCTTCCCTTGGGGGCCAACGCCGTGGACAAAGCCTTTAAACTGGCCTTCCTTGACATCGGGCTTCTTCACAACCTGCTCGGATTCGACTGGGCGCATCTGTCGCCGGACGCCGATTTAACCGACATCGCCGACGGACGATTGGCAGAACAATTTGTGGCGCAAGAAATTATCTGCGCGCGATCAACCAACGACACCTACGGCCTCCACACCTGGCACCGATCTCACCCTGGCTCCGAAGCGGAAGTGGATTTCGTTGTTGAACGCGGCAATCACGTTGTTCCCGTTGAAGTGAAAAGCCACGAAAAAGGCCGATTAAGAAGCCTTCACCTTTTCCAAAAAGAGCTTCGTTGTCCGACGGGCTATGTGCTTTCCCAGCGCAACGTTCTTCGATCTGACGGAATTGTATTCCTCCCGCTCTACCTCTCCTCGCGCTTGTAAGATTTCTTCCAAAAAAACTCGAAATTTTGAACCCGAAGGGTACACGAGTTCAATGTGTTAGTGCACCAAGATGAGTTGTAGGACGCGCTACAAAAGGCGGTTGTGACAGGCCGAATCAGCCCCCGCGGCCGAAAGACCCCGAAGGCAACGCCGTTCTGCGCGCTCTGGCGGAACGCCGCCCCCGGTCCCCGGAAGAAATGTTGGCCGTCCCCGGCATCGGGCCCGCCAAACTGGCCCGCTACGGAGACGCTTTCTTGGCTGAGCTTTCGTCAGCCTAATTGCTGAGGATTCAAGTTATTTTTGAACAATCACCCGGGTTGATTTTCGTGTGCCGCCCCCCTCAAAATTGACCATATAGACCCCGCTGGGGACGGGGGCGCCGGCGTTATCCAGTAGGTCCCACAGAACCCGACCCGTACCACCCGCAATCATGTCTCGAACCGGTTCGCCGGTTGAATTGCCAATCGTTATCCGAGTCTCATCCGGTAGTCGATCGAACGTGATTCCCACCGCTCCCTGCCCGGGACGGAACGGGACAGGATAGGCGCGGGCTCCGTCCACTGTTCGCGGGACATCATCGGTCATTTGGATCGCCGCTGTTGTCGTTGGAGCGGGGGTTACGACGGCCACGGGAGAATACGCGCCGAGGTTTCCCGCGTCGTCCTGGGCCCGCAGTCGGTATCGGTATTCGGTGGCGGAGGCAAGCGTGTAATCAACGGTCGCCAGGGGCGTGAGGAAAGCCAGGCTATCGCCCACCGAGACCGTCGCGGTTTTGATGAGGTAAAGGTTACCAACCCCGCTGTCGCCGGTCAGGGTATAAGTTGTGCCTTGAACAGAGATCTTCTGGTTTTGGGTGACATTCTTGAACTGGGAGCGGCCTGTCCAAAGGAGGGTGATGCGGTCGGGAAACATGACAGTATCCACTCCGGTTACGGTGCCGACCACCGGCAAGGTGGCGATCTGGACAAAATTGGAACAACCGGTTCCGCCGCATCGTTCGAGACTATATTGGGTAACACCCACATTGTCCACCGACGCGTCCCAGGCCAAGCGAGCTTTGCCGTTGCCCATGAGCGCCGCCGCAAGGCTTGGCGGCGCGTTTGGGGGGGATCCGTCCAAGACAGTCACGGTGATGGAGGACGACAGGACAGAGTTCCCTGCGGCATCGCTCGCCCGGGCCGTGATGGTATAGGGTTTGTTGGGTGGTTCTACCGAGGTGTCCCAATTGTATTGATAGGGAGCGGCCGTATCGGTTGCGCGCGCAACGCCGTTAATTGCAAAAACAACGGCGTTCACGCCGACGTTGTCACTTGCCGTGGCCGAAAGGGCGACAGTTCCCCGCACAGTGGAACCTTCCGCCGGACCGGCCAAAGAAACGGTGGGGGGAGTGACGTCCGGCGTGGTCAGGACGACAACGGAAGAATAGTCTCCGAGGTTGCCCTCGGCATCCTGGGCGCGCAGGCGGTAGCGATATTCTGTGGCGGATGCAAGCGCGTTTTCAATGGTTGCCAGGGGACTGAGGAAAGCCAGGCTATCGCCCACCGTCACCGCGGCGGATTTGATGACATAAAGGTTACCGACCCCGCTGTCGTCATTGAGGGCATAGGTTGAGCCTTGTACAGAGATCTTCTGGTTTTGGGAAACATTCTTAAATTGGGTGCGGCCTGTCCAAAGAAGCGTGAGGCGATCGGGGAACATGGTTGTATCCACTCCGGTCACGGTGCCGACCACCGGCAACGTGGCGATTTGGACAAAATTAGAGCACCCGGCGCCCACGCAACGGTCGAGAACATATTGGGTGACGCCCACGTTATCGACCGAGGCGTCCCAGGCCAAACGAGCCCGGCCGCCTCCCAACCACGTCGCTGTCAGGCTTGGCGGCGCGGCGGGGGGAGTCACGTCGCCAAGCGTGGTGGCCGAAACAGTGGGGGTGTAGCCGGAGTAGCCTCCCACAGCATTGAAAGCCCTGAGACGGACGTAATAGGTTGTCTTTTCTTTTAGGCCCGAAACATTGATCGAAGTCCTGTCGCCCACATTCTGGCTGTTCCAGCCGGGAACATGGACAGCGAAATCATTCCGCGTTGAAATGAACAGTCGATAGAAATCCACGGGTGTTCCATTAGAAGCGCCCCAAGAGACCGACAATGATCCTTGGGCGGGGATAACCGTTAATGGTCCCGGAAGGCCGGGGGGGGCTGTGGGCCGGTCTATTTCTTCAATTGAAAAATCATCAAAATGTATGGTTCCCGGCAGGTCGGAACGAATATGGAAGGCCCGCAATTCCAGGGGGCGTTCCGGAATCGTGTCGGTCGCGAAGGTGACGGAATATTTTGTCCATTCGGGAAGAGTGAACCGAACCCCCGCCAGGAGTCCTTTGTATGTGCCGTTGGCAAAGCGCGAGATCACGTCGGCGTACCCCGTCATCGTGTCCGTTGAGGAGACAACTTTGCCCCAGAACGTCAGCCGGTAGGTTTTGTTGGGCTGATAATTTGTCCACGGCTGGTAGGCCACTTGGGTGATGGATGGAAGGACCGTTATTTTTAACCCAGCGGACCCGCTGTTGAAATCGCCGGCTTGTGGGGAACGCACCAGCGCCGTGGGTGTCCCCGCACTGGCCGTTTGGTCCCACCGGTCCGGCACGGAAGCGTCCACGGAAAAATCTTCAAACCCGGGATTGTTTATTCGCGTCGCCGAGACCGATATCGGAACGCTCTGTGTTCGGTTTCCCGCGCCGTCAACGGACCGCACGCGGGCGTAATAGGTTTGGCCAAAACTCACATTGGCGACGGATGTGGAAACAGCCAACCCCAAGTCCCTTTTTTGCCACGGGTTGAGGTAACTTGAAAAATCAGACGCGGTTGAAACGTCCACTTCATAACGGGCCAATCCGCTTCCGCCGAAATCCGTGCCGGCGGTCCAGGAGAGGACCAAAGAAAATCCCTCGATTTTGCCCGTCACCGTCGGGGCGGTGGGGGGCTCGGTGTCCGGCAATGTTTTCGCCGTCGCGTAAGGGCCATAGGGGGAAACGTTGCCCGTGTTGTCGAGGGCCCGGACGCGCGCGTAATACGCGGTGTTGGGCGCCAGGCCGCTCAGCGAGACGGAGGTAACGTTGCCCACGTCTTTGTTTATCCAGCCTGGGACACCCACGGCAAACGTCGAGAGTGTCGAAACGCTGACCTCATAACCTTTCACCCCGCTTCCCCCGGTGTCGGTTGATGGGGTCCATGTGAAGGTGAGGCTTTGGTTTTTTCCCACGCCCACGAGACCCGCCGGAACGGTGGGGGCGGTCAAATCAATATTGACGGAACAGGTGAGAGAAACCGTGGTCGCCAGGCCCGCCACGTCCGTGGCCGTGGCGGTCCAGGCATGGGATCCGTTAAGGGAGGCCGACACAGGCCAACTGTATGTGTAGGGCCCGGCGGTGAACGTTTTGGCCAAACTTCCGTTACGCCTCAATTCAAGTTTGGATAGGCCCGTGTTGTCCATGGCCGTCACCGAAATCGTTACCGTTTGCGGCGTTGTGAACGAGGTGCCCGCGGAAGGGGAATTAAAAGACACCGTTGGGGGGGTGGTGTCTTGGTTCGATTGCCAAGCAACCCCCGAGGTCGTGGTCCATAGATTGCTTCCCCACGGATTTTTTAACAAAAGGAACGGCGACTGGTATGAAAGAACAAGTTGTGTCACGACGTTTGTTGCGCCCAATTGGGCGTCGGACGTCGCCGTGGCCCAGTAGGGGGTTCCATTGTCGTAAAGGACCAAGTTTCCGTCCCCTTGAAAAACCATCTGGCAGCCGCTGGAGCAGGACCGAATAACCTCCGGCGATTGCGTCGATGCGGCCCACAAAGTCGTACCCACAGGGTCGTAAACCGCCAGGTTTCCATCTGTTTGATAAACGAGTTTGGCTCCGACTCCTTGTTTCGTCTCTCCCGCACGCAGAGTGAAATTGCGGGGGAGCGAAATGGTTCCGCCTTTTAAAACGCCCGACATGTGACGGGACACCTGTAAATACCAATCGCTGGGCAACGATTGTCCGTCCGCGTTGAGCGCCACCATGGAAGCCCCCTGGGGGGTGGTTGAATGAGTCGGGGCAATTTTAAAAATGGCGGTCCCTTCGTCGACTTCGTCGAACATGGCCACGTACATGGAAGTGAGTCCGAGTTTTTTGTAGGCGTCGAATTGTTTCCAATAAAAGCTCCCGTAATTTCGGGGTATTTGGTTCAGCGGCACGCTTGACCCGCGGGTTCGGGCCGTGTTGAAAAAACTGAAGCCCGGATAAATGACCGGCAGGTATCCTTTCCACATTCCTTGAACCGCTTGGATGTCTCCCAGAAGGGTCGCCGAGGCAAAATTGTCGACATCCGTCGAATTGGCCACCCGCCCCACCATCCAGGGGGAAAGGATGTCGAAAGAACTATACACGGTTGACCAGGAGGGCCACCCTCGCGAAACCGCGTAGGCGTCGGAAAGGGAATCCCGGGTTTGTGTTCGCCAGTAGGTGGGGATACCGCCCATGACGGCAATTCCCCTGGACTTAAACCAATTAATCAATTCAAGACCGTCGGCGGTGTTGAATAGGTACTGACTTCCGTTTTCCGAAGAAACCCCCGGGTTAAAACCGTATCCCCACAGACCCACGAGTGGTTTTGACCCGAAAACTCTTAGATAGCCGTTTGAGTTAATGAGCCGAGATTCGAGGACCAACCAATCTTCACTGACGCACTTCTTAATCGAAAATTTCGGGTTGGCTGACCCCAATGAGGTGTCGGGCGCGCCGCCGTCCACGTAGCAAGCCGAGTTCCTCCACGCGGCGGAAATGTCATACATAATGGCTATTTTGACCCCAAACCGTCCCCCGTTGTTAACCATGTTGAGAAGGGGAACCTCGCTTTTGGGGCTACGAAAGTCCGTTACAAACCGCTGGACGAACGCCCCGTCAACCCCGTAGTCTTGCATCCATTTTAAGTGAAGGTCGGTGGTCTCCTGGTAGATGCTGGAAAATAACTTTGTTGATGTGCCATTGCCCAGAAGGGGTAAGCCGGGTGGCGTGGCGAGGACGGTATCGGGATATTCGGATATGTCGGGCCACATGTCCACCGTCAGGTCGGTGGCCGAAAGAGTGGTCCCGTTTCCCCAATGTTTCCATTTGCTGTTGGCCCCATCCGCCGGGGTCCGAAACCACCCCTGGTAACCGACAAATAGTTTTCCTTCCATTTCGGACGGAAGATTTGTCGTCCCGGCAACGCCGACGGATGAAAAGGAAAAAACAAAAACAGCGGACAAACAGACGATTTGTGTTTTGATGGATTTCATCATAGAGCCCTCCCGCTCCACTTGAAAAAAAGACACGAAAACTGTTTTTGGCCTCTACAAACATAGCACGGAGGGGGAGAAGAAACCCGAAAGAACTTGTAAATAATTTGTAACGAAGCTGTAAAATTTTTGTAAAAGCACGGTTGATTTAATGCAAACAATTTGCAACAATGGCGGACATGAAACAGGCAAACAGCGAAATTCGAACGGCGTTGCTTTCGCGCGGGCAGAGGTGGACCCGGGCCCGGGAAGCCGTTTTGGCGTTTCTGGAAGGGGAAAAAATGCCGGTTTCCGCCAAGGACGTTTTCAAGAATGTTCGTTTGACAGGGATTAATTTGGCTTCCATTTACCGGGCAATGGAACTGTTTCTGGAAAAAGGGGTGGTTGATTGCGTGGACACGCCCGGCGGAGTCCGTCGTTACGAACTGTCGGACCGCTTTCGGCCTCACCATCACCATGTGGTTTGCCGCGATTGCGGATCGACCCGGGATGTGTCCGGTTGCGGTGTGAAAGGGCTCGAAGAACGGGCGGCCCAGTCAACGGGGTTTAAAATTCTCTCCCACCAGTTTACCTTTGTGGGGTTGTGCCCGGATTGTGTGTAGGTTTTTTTTGGGCTCTTATTGCGAATGATTCACAATGAAAATGCTTTTTCCATTGAGAACGGTTTTGCTAAAACAACCAAAAGGAGATCGAAAATGAAGGGGAATCAAATCATAACAGGGATCGCGGTTTCAACCGCATTTCTCGTGCCGGCGGGAGCCTGGGCGGAACGGCCCCTGGGGGCCGGCTTGATGAACCCGGACGTGTCGGCCCTCGTGGATATGTTTTACACCAACGACAGCACGAAAGAGGGGATCAGTCACCTGAAAGAAGAGATTTCCGGGTTTTCCGAAACGCCGGGAATGGTCGAAGAGTCTGGACATGAAAATGCCCACGGGACAGAAGAGGGATTCAATCTGAGGCACTTGGAACTTCAATTCTCCGCCGCCGTGGATCCGTATTTTAAGGGGTCGGCCATCGCGGCCGTCGATTTGGAAGGCGCCGAATTGGAAACGGCTGAAGTCGAAACCACTTCGCTTCCCTGGGGGCTGACGGTGAAAGGGGGGAAATTCTACAGCAATTTCGGGTACGTCAATTCCAAACACGCCCATCAATGGGACTTCACGGACCAGACGCTCGTATACGAGCTGTTGCTGGGTGAGCACGGGTTGAACGACAAAGGCCTTCAGTTATCCTGGCTGGCGCCCACGCCGTTTTACATGGTGTTGGGGGCGGAGTCGTTTCAAGGCAACAACGAAAAAATGTTTGCCTATCACGGCGATGGGGCACTGCCTCGCCACGAAGGGCCTCGGGTGGGAACCGGCTGGCTGAAAGTTTCCCCAAACCTGCCGGGAGCCCACGCTTTGCAGGCCGGTCTCTTTGCCGCAAAAGGCGTTCATCAGGAGGAACTGAGTCTCGATGACACCGATCCCGAAGCCGACCAATGGCGGGACGGCTATAACGCTTTCCACGGCGCCGACCTTATTTATAAGTTCAACAGCCCGAAAGCGTACGGACAGGGCGACTTTTTTCTCCAGGGCGAATATCTGAAACGGAAAAAGAAAATGGAAATTGTCCAGGATGATTTCAACGATACGCGGGTGGGGACCCACCAGGTGGATGTCCAAGACGGCTACTATGCCCAGGCGGGATACGCTTTTCTGCCGCGCTGGCGCGCCGCGGCCCGGTGGGAAGAAGTGGGTTTGACCAACAAGACAGACCTCCCCAACGGGGATTCGTCCGTCGGCGGGTTGAGCCGAAAATTGACCGGCATGGTGGATTTCACGCCAACCGAATTTTCTCGTCTGCGTCTACAATACAACACCGGGTCTTACCTGGTGAATGAAGGCCGGACCCACGGGTCTGAAATATTTTTGCAGTGGATGGTCTCCATCGGCGCCCACGGGGCGCACTCGTTCTAGTCTGGGTTCTCACCCTCCGTCCGTTCCCAATTCTTCGGGAACGGGCTGGGGGGGGGCTCTATGACTGTACCCATCCAAGTCCCTCATCCGCCCCTTCGGGGCACCTTCCCCCAAGAGGGGAAGGAAAAAAGAATTTCCCTCTCCTCTTGGGAGAGGGTAGGGTGAGGGACCCGAGCAGTCACCTGTGACATTTAATTACCTAAGGAGCGTTTCAATGAAAAAGCTGTCTTTAGTTATGAGTTCGTTGTTTGCCGCGGGGTTCCTTACGGCCGCGCCGTTGCGCGTGGTGACAACCACGCCGGACTTGGCGGATTTGGCCCGGCAGGTGGGGGGCGATAAGGTGCAAGTGGATTCTCTCTCGCGGGGAAATCAGGACCCCCATTTTGTGGAGGCCAAACCGTCGTTGATCATTAAAGTGCGCGACGCGGACCTGTTCGTCCAAACAGGCCTGGAACTGGAAATCGGCTGGGCGCCGGTTTTGATTCAGGCGTCGCGCAACGCCAAGGTTCAGTTCGGGGCGGAAGGGTTTTTGGACGCGGCCTCGTTTGTCACTCCCTTAGACGTGCCGACAGTTGTCAGTCGGTCGGAGGGAGACGTTCATCCAGGCGGGAACCCCCACTACCTGGCGGACCCTCACAACGCTTTGGCGGTTGTTAAAGGCCTGGAAAAAAAGATGTCCCAGTTGGACCCGTCAAACGCGGCGGTTTACGCCAAGAACGCCGACGGGTATTCCCGCCGCCTCACGGCCAAGATCTCCGAATGGGAGAGCCGTTTGGCTCCGGCCAAAGGGGTCTCTTTCGTCGGTTACCATAAAAACCTGGTGTATTTCGCCGACCATTTCGGTCTTATCAACGTCGGTGAAATTGAGCCAAAACCGGGGATTCCGCCGACGGCCAAACACACGGACAAATTGATTGCGCTCATGAAAGAGCGCCAAGTGCCGCTCATCCTTACCATGCCCCACTACGATAGCCGGACCCCCGAGTCGTTGGCGAAAGCCACCGGCGCCAAAGTGGTGGTGATGGCCCTGGTCCCCGACGCCGTGCCGGCGGCGACGGATTACATCGCCGCGATTGAATATAATGTGACGGGCATTCTTAAAGCCTTGGGGAAATAATTGACGACATTGATTCAATTCGAAAACGCCGATTTGGGATATGGTTCACCCCCCGTTCTTCGGGGGGTGAACCTCCAAATTCGTGTGGGAGAGTCCGTGGGGTTGGTGGGCCCCAACGGGTGCGGCAAAACCACGTTTCTCCGGACGGTGTTGGGGATACTGCGCCCTGTTGCCGGAACCATTCAACGCCAACCCGGACCTCGGTTCGCCTATGTGCCCCAGGCCGACGAAATGAATGTTTTGTGGCCTATGACCGTGGCCGACGTGGTGCAACTTCCCGCCCGCGCTCTGCGATGGGGCGGGCGGTTGTCGGGCGCGGATCGGCGAAACGCCGACGAGGCCATGGCCCGTGCCGGGGTGACCGAGATCCGCAACACCCTTTTGCGTGACGTGTCGGGCGGTCAACGCCAACGCACCGCCATTGCCCAGGCCCTGGCCCAGTCGCCGGACGTGTATCTGCTGGACGAACCCACCAAAGGCCTGGACGTGGTGGCGGAACGGGATTTGTTGGGGCTGGTGGCGGGGTTGTCGGAAGGGGGGAAAACCGTGTTTCTCGTCAGTCACTCTCTGCACATTCCCTTAAACCTTTCGAAACGGATCCTCCTTTTTCATCAAGGCGCTGTCCTATCGTCAACACCCGATGAAATCATAAACCACCGGCGTTTGGAAGAAATCTACGGCGTGCCTTTCATCCACATGGAACAAAACGGCCACCGCTTGGTGGTGCCGACGCGATGAGCTTTCTGGAACTGTCGTTCATGCGGACCGCCTTCGCGGCGGGCCTTCTGGCGGGGACGGCCTTGTCTGTTATCGGCCTTTTTTCGGCGACACGAAGCGTGGCTTTCTCCGGTTTGGCGGCGTCCCAGTTGGCGGCCCTGGGTGGCGTGATTGGCGTGTTGTTGGGCCTCCACGCCGGGGCGAGCGCCATGTCTTGGGCGTTGGTGGTGGCGGGATTATTGGCGTTGGCGTTTTTGTCGCGGTCCCGTAAAACGTCCGCGGACAGTTGGGTGGCGACCCTGTACGTGTTGGGGGCGGCCCTTTCTGTTTTGATTCTCTCCAAATCCCCACGGGGCGAGAGCGAAGCGTTGGGCGTTTTTTTTGGAAACATTCTTTCTTTGGGATCCATCGAGGTGTGGGAAGCCGCCGGTTTGTTTGGTTTGACGGCGGGGGGATTGGCTCTCTGGTTTCGGCGGTGGTTGTGGCTGGCGTTTGACCCCGTGGGGGCGGAGGTGGCAGGGGTGCGGGCGGGTTTATGGAACGGCATTTTTGTGGTTTTCTTGGCCGCGGCGCTCACTCTGTCAATTCACATCTTCGGCGTTTTGCTCACTTTCTCCTATTTGATTCTCCCCGCCACGGCGGGCCTCCTCATGGCCAAACGGGTCCGAAGCCTGTTAATCTTTTCCGTTGTCTCTTCCGCGTTGGTGACGACCATCGGTTTCGAACTGTCCTTCCGCTGGGATTTCCCCACCGGCCCTTTTATCTCCGCCCTTCTGGCTCTTCTCGCGCTTGTGGCCCGTTTAAAAAAATAAAAACCCCTTCGGCATCAACGTGAATCCGAGCGCTCTGGCGCGCGTCCTGCACGTTGGACGACAGATCGAGGTGAATCGGTCGATGAGTGAGACAGTCAAAGGCCTGGCGCGGGCTCTGATTATTTCGTGATTCGTGGACTTCGCTGTCCAGCGAGAAATGTTGTTGATGCACCTTTTTTTCGGTAAGATTCGCGTGAAAGATTTTGAGATGTTGGGGGAGGAAGTCCTTTGAAACCTGTTGCGCCCGACGTTCCGTTGGAAGAGTAATGGCGGCTCGTTTTAATGAGTCCAATTTGGAATGGGTCTGGGCGCACTAGCCGGGATTTCCTGGACGGGAGACCTGTGAAACGGGCGCGTGGAATTTTGTGGGGGTTGGTTTTGTTCTGGGGGGCCCGGGGGTGGGCGGTTGAGGTGCGGTATGTGGCGGCGCGGGACTATTTTTCCACGGCCATGGCGGAAATTGACAACGCCCGGCGGTCGGTTACGGTTTGTCTTTACCTTTTTTCCTTGCGGACGAATCAATCCCAATCGGCGGTGTTTCAGCTGGCCGACGCGTTGGCTCGGGCCCACGGTCGCGGTGTTTCGGTGGAAGTTTTGTTGGACGCGGAAGAAATGTATGACGCGTTGGAGGGTAAAAACAGCGCCGCTTACGATTTCTTCAGGAGCCGAGGGATCTCTGTCTTCTTTGACGATACCGCTACCCTCACCCACACGAAGGCGTTGGTGATCGATGGCGAAACCGTGTTGATGGGGTCCTCCAATTGGTCGGATTCGGCCATGAACAACAACGAAGAGGCCAACCTGTTGGTCAGGTCCAAGGACGTGGCCCGAGACACCCTCCGCGCCATTCAAGCCATTCCGCGCCAGGATCCTCTCGGTCCGGAGCACCGCGGGGTATCCCTGCCTTTGGCTTTTTTGACGAACGGTGTACTGGGTCGAATGGGAAACCGAGGCGACCAGCGGGCGCTGGATATTTACCTTTACCTTCTGCACCAGGAACAAAAGGGGGGCTCCCCGTCGGTGGACAGAGCCGATTTGGCCCAGTGGCTGGGGATGGGGCACATGGGCCCCTCCTCGTCTCGGCGCCAGATCATGAAAACCCTTCGGAAGTTACGGGATCGGTATGGGCTTATTCAACTGGACGAAAAACCGTTGGCGGTGCGCACGCTGTTGCGAAGCAGTGACACCGTCAACTTGCCAATGGACTATTTCGCGATGGACGGGTGGAACCGGGATTTGAGTTTGGCCGGGAAAGTGGCTTGGATCATCAACCTGGCGGAGTCACCCCGATCGCCGTTGCGGCCCCGGTGGTCTGTTGGGCAGGAACGGTTGGCGGAGCGCCATGGGGTGTCGGCGTGGTTTATCCGCCAGGGCCTGTTGGAACTGCGCCGAAAAAATCTGCTGGAAGTGGAACATGCTCCGTTACCCGGACCCGACACCGACCGGCCCCGTCCACCGGCTATTTATACTCCCAAAGCGCTCTACAACCTCGCCACCTGGGAGCAAAAACGGGCCGCGTTGGCCGCAAAATACGGAGGCGACAAATTTAAACGCGCTCAGGCGGCCGCCGCCCTGGTTTATGAGGATCGAGATCTCGAAGGCATTGAGGAATTGATGACTCTGGAAGCAACCCGAGGGATCAAGGCCGTGCGCCAAGCTTGCGCCATTCTCGGCGCCAAAAAACCCGACAACCCAAAACGAACCATGGCGTATTTGCTGGCAACGGTGAGAAAAGTTTCGGTGGAATAAAAGATCGGTGTGTGGAGGGGACGGGTTCAATTACTATGGGCGGTATAATCGATCTTCCACCAGCTTGACGTCGATCTGGCGAAATGGGCCCTGAGGAAATGCAATCGACGTCATAGGCAATTGCTCCACACACTTCGTTGGCTGGTCCAAATCTCAAGAACGTGGCCCATTCTGGCTCACTGGGAATGGCGATTGAATGCGGCCTGATCGGGAAGAGCCGCATGAATCAATGGATTCACGTCCGACTCTGTGAGAGCCTGGGGGCTGGAATATTCCTCAGGCTGCTCGACACCAATTATTACCAGGGGGGTCCAGCGGAATCGGTTACTTAATGATTTTCCCGCCCCACAACTGGTCTAGGAAGTCTTTCCATGGGAGCACGTCGATGTCTCCCATTCGTCGCGGACGGGTGTCCAGGGAAACAACAATCTTTCGCCGGGTTTTATATTCTTCAGAAAAGGCCGCCAAACCCCTGGCGTGGTGAGGTCGGACCACGTCGGCGCCTTTCACTTCCACAGCTATTTCGGCCTCCCCCAGAATAAAATCCACCTCCAACTGAGACGACGTCCTCCACGTGGAGACAGGATACCGGAGGCGCGAATAGCGGGCATGGGCCACGAGTTCTTGGAAAATGAAATGCTCGAACGCTTTTCCAAACGCTTCCGACTTCTCCTCGATTCGGCCGCGCCGGAGAAGATAATTGGCCACGCCCACGTCGAAGAAATAGAATTTGGGGGATTGAATGACCCTTCGTTTCGGACGTTTCCGGTAGACGTCGATGAATCGTCCAAGAAGGGTATCTTCAAGAATTTGGAAATACTGTTTGACGGTGGGACCGCTGACGCCGCACTCCGAGGCTATGTTTTGGTTGTTGACCATCTCTCCATTGCAAAAGGCGGCGGCCTCCAGGAACCGATGGAAAGAAGGAACATTTCGCACCAAGGCTTCCGCGAATATCTCCTCTTTCAAATAGTCGCCAACATAAGATTCCAGATGCGGTCTGGCCTCCGGGGCGTCGTAATGGGATGGAAGGAGTCCGTTGTTCAGCGCCCTCAATAAATTAAATTGGGGGATTTCCGCGCTAACCAAAGGGAAAAGTTCGTACCGAAGAGCCCGGCCCCCCAGCAAATTGCCGGCGCCACGTTTGATTTTGCGGGCGCTGGATCCGCACAGGACAAATTGAATTCCCTCATTGACGATCAGCCATTGAACATCGTTCAGGAAATCCGGAAGTCTCTGAATTTCATCGACGACCACCGGCCGTCCCGTGCGTTTGTGATAAAGACATTCCTGCCGGAACGTGTCGGGGGCAGCGGTGAGCCGTTCGATGTCCCTGGAAAGAAGAAAGTCAAACACCAAGGCTCCCGGGAACGACTTTCTAAGCAGGGTGGATTTCCCCGTTTGCCGAGGACCCCACAAGAAGCAGGAATTCTTTCCCATATCGTTGAAAGTGAGCACCCTGTTATACATGCATATAAAAATAACTCTTTTATTTTATCATGTCAATATTTGAGTTTTTCTGGGAGAAAAGAAATTCTTGACGCCAAAGGGTATTTCAACAATACTTCCAAAGATGTCGGAGAAAAGGCCAGGCCGGTTTCTCGAAATTATTTTTCGATGTCTTCGAGGAGAATTTGATGACCATCATCGATCGTGTTAAGTTTGACGGACCGGGGGATGTGTTTGTGTGGCGGTGGCCGGGGGATGCGTTGGTGTGGGGAACACAGGTCATCGTTAACCAAGCGCAAGAAGCGTTGTTTTTGAAGGACGGAAAAGTGTTGGACGTTTTGGAACCCGGCGTGCACACGCTCAAAACAGCCAATATTCCACTCCTCAAGCATTTGGTGAACATCCCGTTCGGAAGCGAAACGCCTTTTGCCGCGGAAATCTATTACATCAACAAGGCCGTGAACATGGCCCTCAAATGGGGAACCCGGGAACCCATCCCCGTTCAAGAGCCGCAATTTCAGCTTTTTGTTCCGGTGCGGGCGTTCGGCCAGCTCGGGATGAAAGTCAGCGATGGAAAAAAACTCGTGTCCACCATGGTGGGAACCCTTCCGGTCTTTGACGCGAACCAGGTGTTGGACTACTTTCGAGGCCATTTGATGACCCACATTAAAGATTACATCGCGGAAAAATTGGTCTTGGACAAAATTCCTCTTCTTGCCATCAGCGCGCACCTCACCGAAATTTCATCGTCGCTCAAAGAAAAAGTGGCCGGGGAGTTCGGCCGGTTCGGCATCGAGGTGGTTAACTTTTATTTGGAATCCATTTCGGTTCCGCCCGAGGACGAAACGGTCAAACGCCTCAAAAAAATGTTGTCCGATAAAGCGGAATTTGAAACGTTGGGGGAGTCGCGTTATCGAACCGTGCGAACGTTTGATACCCTTCAGGCAGCGGCGGGCAACGAGGGCGGAGCCGCCGGGGTGATGGGGCTGGGCGTGGGAATGGGTATGGGGATGGGCGCCGGGGCCGGTATGGGCCAAATGATGGGTCAAGCCATCGGCGCGCAAACGTCGCCTGTGGCGTGTCTGTGCGGAACGGCTAACCCCAGCGGCTCGAAATTTTGCGCCCAGTGCGGGCGGCCCCTGGGTGCCCCGACATGTGGGAAGTGCCGTGCGGCGATATCCCTCGGCGCGAAATTTTGTTCCGCCTGCGGCCAACCGGCGGCTTAAAAAAACCGGAATCCAAGATGCTTGTGGATAATATTCGTCCAAAAAGAGAAACGACTGGATTCCGGCCAACCCCATGCCGGAATGACGAACATTTTATAGATGGTGTCTCTTAACAGTAAACGCTGGATTTTTTCTTTGGCCCTGTGTGTGGGGGTGGCGGCTGTTGTTTGGGGCAGGGCGGGGGGCGGGGATGGATATGGAGGTGGGGTGTCCGGGGGCGGTGGGGGTGGGGCTTTCGGTGGTGGGGGCGAATCGTTTGGTGGGAGTGGCCTGGACACCGATCTCTGGGTCATCCTATTTCACTTAATCATTCGGCATCCGCTGGTTGGGATTTCCTTATTAGTCGTTTTTTATTTTGTGGTTGTTCGCGGTCACTCCTTCATCCAAGATCGTCGCATGTTGTCCACGATCGTCCGTGGAATCCAGCGTCAAAACAAAGACCGATTAAGCCAGGTCTTTCACCAGTTCCGGGGTCGGGATCCCGGGTTTGATCCTGTGAAACTTCAAGACCGAATTCGAATGGCTTTTCTAAAATCCCAAGAGGCTTGGACCCAGCAAAAATTGGAGCCGGTTCGTCCGTTTGTCTCCGACGGCATGTTCGAACAATGGCATATCCAGTTTTTGGCACACCAACGAAGGGGACTCAAAAATATCGTTTCCGACCTCCGCGTGACGGGTGTGGACATCGTGGGCGCGGAGCAAACCCCTTTATTTGACGTTGTGCACGCGAAAATCAACGCCGTCGGCGTGGATCAATGGGTTTCGTTGAAAACCGGAGAAGTGGTTGATGGAAAAGAAGATCCCGTGCCCTTTTGTGAATATTGGACCTTTTTACGGCGGCCGGGCGTTCGGTCGCTCGCCAATGGGGGACTGATCGAAGGTCAATGTCCCAATTGCGGAGCCGGCCTGAAGCTCAACGACAAGGCCAACTGTTCCGCCTGCGGATCGTTGGTCGCTTCCGCTGAATACGATTGGACCTTGGTCAAAATTACCCAGGAAGAAGAATGGCGGTTTCGCGAGCACAAGCGTGAGGTTCCCGGCGTGGCGGCCTATTTGGCGTCGGATCCGGGGTTCAATGTGTCGTTTATGGAAGATCGCGTTTCCGTTGTGTTTTGGCGGTATCAACAAGCCCTCTTGGAAGGAAATGCCGACCCGTTGCGCAAAGTGGCCCTTCCGTCATTTTGTGAAACAGTTCAGCTCCCTCATCCGGGCCTTCGGCCCACCTTCTCCCAAGAGGAGAAGGTGTCTCGCTCCCTTTCAACCAGCGGGGTGGGATATGGGGATGTGGCGGTGGGGGTCACGGAAATTACGTCGGTGCAGTTCGGCGACCCTCACGATCGCGTTACCGCTTTAGTCAAATGGGCCGGGGTTCCCTTGAACTCCGATTCGGGTCCGGGTGGAAGATATATCGGCAAGACATTTTATTCCCACATTTTTGCGTTCGTTCGCAAACGCGGTGTTCAGACTTCTCTTGCAAGGGGTTTGTTGTCGCTCCATTGTCCCGGGTGTGGGGTGCCGGAAAGGGCAAGCCATCACGCCGTTTGTTCTTACTGTGGAATACCCCTGGGCGGGGGGGACCACGACTGGGTTTTGGAAAGCGTTTCTCCCGTGGCCATGGCGGATTTTGGCCGTGGGCAAGGAAAAATACCCGGCGGGATCATCGCCGATGTTCTGGATCCCATCGGATTGCTGTCGTGCTTGATCGTTGCGAGCATGGCTGACGGAAAACTGGATCCGGCCGAACAAGCTGTTTTGGAAACGTTTTCCCAAAAGCGCCGAATCCCCAAAGAGCGTGTCGGGGAACTTTTGCGCGCCCACCAAGCCGGTGTTTTGCGGTTGCCCGCTCCGGAAACGGTGGTGGAATCCGCCCGATGGTTGGACGATCTGGTGGAGATGTGTTTTGCCGATGGAGGCGTATCGGACATCGAACGGCACGTGTTGATTTCGCTTGGTAAAACCATGGGCCACAGCGCCGCCGATGTGGATCTTCGCGTTCGCCGAAAAAAGACCGAGCTCTACAAAGAGGCCCGGGCCGCCCTGCACGAACCTGAACCCGTTGATCCTTACGCCTAAAAGATTTCGATGGCCCGTTTCGTAATTACAATAACTTATTATCGTAAGGCCAATCCTAAAACGTTCCTAATATACTCTGTCGACAGTGTCCCTTTTACAATCGTGGAATCCCCGTTAACGGTTACTTACGCTCAATCTTGCGCTCGAGGCGGCGGTTGCGCCGCCGCCGTTTCGAGCAACGACCTTAAAGACAGCTCCGTTATCCGTGGCTGTGGTGGGTGGCGTGGTGTAAGACGGGTTGATCGCACCTGGAATATCGGTCCCGTTTTTTGACCATTGGTAGGTCATGGGGGCGGAGCCCTCGACCTTGTAGGTGAACTTGGCGGGTTGCCCCAAATTTACCGTTTGGTTTTGCGGGGATTCAATCACCCGCAGATAGGTCGTTACCGACAACTTAACCCCAATGCTTGTTACGGACCCATCGCTGTTGCCAACAATGACCTTAAATTCCACTCCGTTGTCGCTGACACTGGCCGGTGGTGTGATATAGGTTGCACTGTTCGCGCCGGGAATGTTTGTCCCGTTCTTTTGCCATTGATAAGTTAATCGGCCCGCCCCGATAGCGGTAACCCCGAACCGGGCGGACGTGTTCACCTCCACAGACTGGTTGGAGGGTTGGTTGGTAATGGCCGGACCAAGGACTGTCAATGTGGCTGTGGCGCTCATGACGCTCGCGAAATCATCGGTAATCAGGACGCGATACAAAGACCCGTTGTCTTCCGGAGTGAGCACCGGGGTGACGTAGGTCGAAGCGGTGGCTCCGGGGATATCAATTCCGTTCTTTTGCCATTGGTATCTCAACTGACCCGAGCCTGTGGCGATCACACGGAACATTCGGGTGACGTTAGGCCCCGCGGTGTTATTAAAAGGCTGGGCAACAATGACCGGTCCCGCGGAAAGGACCATTAGTTTTGCGCTGGAGGCGGCGGTTGCGCCGCCGCCGTTTCGAGCAACGACCTTAAAGACAGACCCATTATCAGTGGCTGTGGTGGGTGGCGTGGTGTAAGACGGGTTTGTGGCGCCTGGAATTTCAGTTCCATTTTTTGACCATTGATAGGTCATGGGGGCGGAGCCCTCGACCTTGTAGGTGAACGTGGCGGGTTGCCCCAAATTCACCGTTTGGTTTTGTGGGGATTCAATCACCCGCAAGTAGGTCGTTACCGACAATCGGGCCGTGGCGCTGGTGACGGAACCGGCGCTGTTGCTGACAACCACCCTAAAGAGAGCGCCGTTTTCGTTGACGTTGGTCGGCGGCGTGGTGTAAGTGGATTGGGTGGCGCTGGAGATATTGAAACCGTTTTTTTGCCATTGGTAAGTCAAAGGGCCCGATCCCGCTGCAACCACACTGAATGTTGCGGACGTATTCACCTCCGCGGATTGGGCGGTGGGTTGGGTTGTGATGGTGGGCAGTACAACCTCCGTGAGTGTCCTCCCTCTAGCCATTACACTGTTTTTCGATGTCTTTTGCTCAATATTGAAGGCCCGAAGGCGGGCGTAATACATGGTGTCTGGTTTGAGTCCCGTGATTGTTGTGGAGGTGACTACATTGATGAACTTGTTGGTGTATCCTGGGACGGGCTTAGTAAAAAAATCATTTTCTGCAACGTCTAGAAAATATCCCAGCAATGTTTCGTTAGGCGCTGTCCAAGATAAGAAGAGTTGGTCTGGCCCCATTGCCTCCAGACGCAGGTCCTTTGGAGGCATGATCGCTCGGGCGTGAGTTGTCGTGGACACCGTTATACTGTAATCCGAAAAATTCAAAGCCTGATCTATCGCTCGCAGACGAGCGTAATAGTTGGTTGACGGCTCAAGGTTATCTACAAACAACCTCGTTTCGTTTGATAACATTATTTTCTTTAATTGAGGGACAAAGCTTGGTTCCGTGGAAATCTCAATGGAATAAATATAAGCATCAGGTACATCGCGCCACCCAAGAAAGAGCTCTTTTTCACTGTATGCAGAAATCCGCAGATTTACCGGAACGCTGGGCGCCTGAACGTCTTCAAAAGCGTACCTGTCAACGGTGTATCCTGAAAAGTTACCAGCCCCGTCATAGGCCCGGATTCGTGAAAAATATTTTCTCAAAGGTAAATCTTTCCCGAAAATAAAGGTTCCAACGTTCCCTTCGATTCGATTCGGATAACCGTTTACAGAGGTGGAATAATCAGGGGATGTGGATAGGTCTATCGAATATCCCGCCACCCGGAAATTGTCACTTGATTTATTCCATTGTGCATACAATGTGGCTCGCCCATCTTGTGATAGTTTCAATCGGAAGTTGTCGGGGGCTGTCGGGGGGTCCGTGTCACGGGGTGTTGATCCAGTCGTTGTTTGGCTGAAATCGGACATGTTTCCAGCAAGATCAATGGCCCGTAGTCGGACATGGTATGTCGTCAACGGGTTGAGGTCGTCAATTACGTAATTCGTTTCAATCCCGATATAATGGGACTTGTAAAGATTAACAAAACTTGAAAAGAATGGACTGGTCGACACATCCAGGAGGTACCCGATTAATCTGTTGTTGTCCGTTGACGCTGACCAGGTGAGACCCAACCCACCGCGAGCGGTCACAACCAATTTTAGGTTCGTTGGTGTTGTTGGACGGATCTGATCATTGGGGGAAAGAACTGCTTTTTGCGCATTGATTCGGCCGAATCCAAAATAAGTATCAAAGCCGGGCGTCCCAATGTCATCCGTGGAAGAATGGAGGATCTCACTGATACTGTAGTTGGCTAACGTGGGAAATTTGCTCAAAATAAGGGCCGCCACTCCGGCGACGTGTGGACAGGCCATACTCGTTCCATTCATCGTTGTGTAGCTTCCATTGCGGGAGGTTGAAAGGATACCAACTCCCGGGGCGGTCACATCGATTCCCTGCCCCCAATTTGAAAAATTGGCCTTTGCATCGTTGCTGTCTGTTGCCGCTACAGCGATAGTATTCGGACAACCGGCCGGTGAAACGTTTACGACGTCGATATTGCTGTTTCCAGCGGAGGCCAACACCATGACTCCCTTCCCATAAACATAGTTGATGGTATCGTAATAACTGGAACCCGGGGTGCACGGGGAAGTTCCACCCCAACTGTTATTGATCACGTCCGCTCTGTTGTCCGCCGCATAAACAAGGCCCCTCACAAGATTGGAAGCGGATCCCGACCCGCTGTCACTCAGACCTTTCAGCGGCATGATTTTGGCTTTGTAAGCGACCCCAATGACACCAATTCCGTTGTTTCCCATAGCTGCAATCGTGCCGGACACATGTGTCCCATGGGAATGTCCGTCCGCGGGAACGTTTGAATTACTGACAAAATTCCATCCGTGAACGTCATCCACATACCCATTGTTGTCATCATCAATGCCGTTACCCGCGATTTCCCCGGGGTTCTTCCAAATGTTGTTGACGAGATCGGGGTGGGTCATGTCGATGCCTGTGTCGAGAACCGCCACCACAACGCCTTCCCCTCTGGGAGAGTTGTCCCAGGCGGCCGGAGCCTGGATTTTGTTGAGTCCCCAGAGTTTTCCGTTCAAATAATCCGGGTCATCAATGGTCTCAATCCGAGCGACGTGATTAAGTTCAACGCTTTCGATGCCGGGTTGTCGCTGAACCATTTCCATCAGGTGTTGGATGTCTTGGTTCGGGTCAAAGGCGATGACAAATGTCCGTTGCAAGTTCTCAAGGCTTCGCGCCGCCAACTCACTGCCTCCCTGCGGGATGCCTGCCACCCTCGCTGGTGTTGGGCCGGATTGGGACGCGGCTCGAGCCGATGTCGGTGAGGGGAAAAGCAAAGGTTGGATGGAGGGGGCCGCCTGGGCCGAGGCCGCGTGGCCCGCCGATGGCATCGATGTCCACTGCACCGAAGTGGGGTCGACGCCTTTGCGGCAACGGACCAAAAGTTCGCCGGGGACATAAGGAAGGTCGTTTGTCACCGTGATTGAAAAGTCCGTGGAGACTTGCGTGCCCTTCGGATCCATGACCGTGACCGTGATCGTTGCTTTGCCTGCGGTTTCCCGACTCGGCACTGCCACAAGGGTTCGTTCACGTCCCTGGACGTTCACAGTCAAACCGAGGTCCGGAACCAGAAGCTGGTTATCGCTTGTCGCTTCGACTTTTAACGATTCGCCAGGTGATTCCATGTCGTTGACCAGGAAGGTGGCGATAGCCACCCCGTTTTCGGGGAGGGTCCGGTCGGCGATCTTCGAAATGGTCGGAGCAGTGTTATGGGAGGGCGCTTCCATTGTCGTGTCTTCTTTGTTGTCGGCGTTCGCCCGTTTTGCGGCTCGCAATACGCCGAATTCGACACTCATCCCCGTTTGATTCAACAATAGGATTCCAACCATGGACAGGCAAACCACCTTTTTCAATCGCGCCAAGTTCATAAATTGCTCCCTCGATAATGAAGTTTTTTTCCAAAATAGTAATTCAATGAAACGTTGAACACATTTTCGTACTCGTATGAATCTTTCTCGTTATTGTCACTCTGCAGCCGAAACACTCCCGGGCCTGCGTCAAATTGGATGGACCAACGGTTTGTCAAACGCGCCTCTCCTCCTACCAGGGTCACCAACGAATGTCCCTCTTCTCCTTGTCCCTGGTAAGTTGAAAATCGGCTCAGTTCCAATCCCGCCAGGGGCCGTATCTTCCAATCGCTGTTATGCCACTGCCACGCCCCTCGCAAAGAACCCGCTATCCCATCACCCAGCAAGAGGCGACTTTCGAAATGAAGCGCTGGCTGGGGCGTCCACCGAACTCCAGCACCACCAAAAGTTCCCAACACGGCCCACCGGCGAAGAGGAATTTCTCCACCGACAAGAGACCCAGCGCACAGTAACACCCAACTGAGAACGATCCGCGCAATGCGAACCGATTTTTCGATCTCTCTTGTTCCCATGGCCCCCCCCTGCCCCCACAGTCCTCTTGGTGAAATTGTGCTTGACAATGGGCTAATTATCACAGAGAGGTCTTAAGAAATGTTTAAGAAGTTGTAATTAAATTGCAACATTTTTGTAAATTTCCTGTAAACACATATGGCCCTACCCTCCGATAGGGAATCCAAACAGTTTCCACCCTGGCATTGCCAGTGACCTCAAGGAGGGAAAAATGCCTTCGGTTTCGTTGTTGGGGTGATAATGAGTGATCCGTTCAAAAAAGTTAACCGAAAATTGGCTGTCGGGCCGAAGTCGAGAGGGGGGGAAAATCCCTGGTTTCTTTCCTTTCGTGGGGAGGGCCGGATAAATGATTTGACCGCGTTGGAAAAAGGCTCCCTGGGCTCAGGTGTTTTTTCTACGGATTTGAAAAAAAATCCCCTTGACAATAAATGGAATCGATATTATTATATCGATATGAGAATATCGGTTTGGAAGGGGCGCGGGTGAGGCGCAACGTGGGGGGGATTTCGGTGCCGACGTTGCGGCGGTTGCCGATGTATCACGCCCATCTTAAAAAGGCGGCCGAGCAGGGGCGTTCTTTTGTGTCGTGCACCCACATTGCCGCGGCGTTGGATTTGGTGCCCATACAGGTGCGCAAGGATCTCCATTCGGCGGGGATCGACGGGAAACCCCGCGTGGGGTACGCCGTGCCCGATTTGATTAAATCCTTGGAAGATTTTTTGGGTTGGAACAATATCTCCGAGGCCTATTTGGTGGGCGCCGGCGATCTGGGCGCGGCGTTGTTGGGATACAGGGGGTTTAACGACCACGGTCTCGACATTGTCGCGGCTTTTGACGTCGATCCGCGGAAAATCGGGCGGAAAATCCACGGAAAAGATGTGTATCCCCTGGAAAAGTTGGCTCCTCTGGTTAAGCGCAACGGTGTCCTGATCGGGATTTTGGCGGTGCCGCGGGCGGCGGCGCAGGATGTGGCCGATATCTTGGTCCGCGCCGGTATCCGCGCCATTTGGAACTTTACGTCGGTTCGGATCACTGTTCCGGCCGCGATTATAGTTCAGCATGAAAACCTCGCGTCGTCGTTGGCGGTGTTGTCCAGGCGGTTGGCACAAAGCTTAGAAAGGAGTCCCTCATGACCACGGATACGCTGGAATTGGAAAAAATTCGGGCGGACGTCGACAAAATTTGCGCGCCCTGGAAAGGGCGGCCCGGGAACCTCATTATGGTTCTCCACGCGGTCCAAAAAAAATACAGCTATGTCCCCCGCCGGGTGTCTTTTGAAGTGGCTAAAACACTGGAGATCCCTCTCGCCCGTATTTACGAGGTGATCACGTTCTTTAATCATTTTAAATTGGAAGCGCCCGGCCGCCACGTGGTGTCGGTCTGTATGGGAACAGCGTGCTATTTGAAAGGAGCCACCGCCCTTTTGAAAGAATTGCGAAGCGAACTGGGCATTGCTCCGGGTCAAACCACCCCGGACAAAAACTTTCACCTTCAGGAAGTCCGCTGTCTGGGCTGTTGCGGCCAGGCGCCGGTGTTGACGGTGGGGGAAAAAGTGTACAGCCGCCTTTTGCCCGAACAAGTCAAGCCCATTGTCCATGCCTACACCCCGGAGGCGAAATCATGATCACGCGTGAGGAGCTGGCCAAAATCAAACAGGACATGTTGGCCAAACGGAAAAAAGCCACCGTGCTGGTTTGCCATTCCACCGGGGGGCTGGCGGCGGGGTCCCGGGATACCTTTCAGGCGATTCGGACGGAAGCGGCCAAACGCAACCTTTCCGTGGATTTCGAGCCCAAACGCTGTGGGTGTATTGGAAAATGCGCGGAGGACCCGCTTCTGACCGTTGTCGTTGAGGGAATGCCGACCGTCACCTACGCCCGCATGACCCCCGACCGGGTCCCCGCTCTGCTGGATCGTCATGTGGTTGGCCGACAAATCATCCCCGAATTTGTATTGGACAAACACGAAGCCAAACAACTTAAAATCGTGATGCGCAACTGCGGGGTCGTCGACCCCGATAACATCCGCGACTACATCGCGCAAGAGGGATACCTGAGCGCCGCTAAAGTGCTTCTGGAAATGTCCCCGGACCAGGTCATCGACGAAATGATCGCCAGCGGTCTGCGGGGGCGCGGCGGGGCGGGGTTTCCCACGGGCCTGAAATGGAAAATGACCCGGGCCACCCCCAGCGATCGGCGTTACATGATTTGCAACGGCGACGAAGGCGATCCCGGTGCCTTCATGGACCGGGGCGTTTTGGAAAGCGATCCCCATTCGGTGGTGGAAGGCATGATCATTGCCGCCTACGCGATCGGCGCCGACACGGGTTATTTTTACATCCGCGCCGAGTATCCCCTGGCGGTGGAACGCATCGAGCGGGCCATCAAACAGGCCTACGGATTGGGATTGTTGGGCAAAAATATTTTCGGCACAAAATTTTCTTTGGATCTGGAAGTGCGGTTGGGCGCGGGGGCTTTTGTGTGCGGGGAAGAAACCGCCCTCATCGCCAGCATCGAAGGCAAACGCGGATACCCGCACCCGCGGCCGCCCTATCCCTCGGTCAAGGGGTTGTGGGATAAGCCCACCTGCATCAACAACGTCGAGACTCTCGCCAACATCCCCGTCATTTACCAGAAAGGCGCGGCGTGGTTTTCCGGGATCGGCATTGGGAAATCCAAAGGGACGAAAGTGTTCGCCCTCACAGGGAAGGTGCGCCACACGGGGTTGGTGGAAGTGCCCATGGGCACCACCCTGCGGGAGATCGTGTTCGACATCGGCGGCGGTCCGGCGCCGGGGAAAAAAGTGAAAGCCATTCAAACCGGCGGTCCGTCGGGGGGGGTGATTCCGGCGGAACTCTTGGACACGCCCGTCTCCTACGAAAATCTTCAGCAGTTGGGGTCCATTATGGGGTCGGGAGGCATGATCGTCATGGACGAGGACGATTCCATGGTGGACATCGCCAAATTCTATTTGGGGTTCTGCGTGGACGAGTCTTGCGGCAAGTGCGCCCCCTGTCGGATCGGCGGGGTTCAAATGTTGCGGATTCTCCAGCGGTTGACCGATAAGAAAGGACTTCCGGAAGATTTGGAGAAACTGCGGACCATTTCGCTCGCCATGCAAAAGGCCTCGCTGTGCGGGTTGGGGCAAACCGCGCCCAACCCCGTCTTGTCGACGTTGCGTTATTTTGAAAACGAGTACCGCGCGCTTCTGCCCGAAGCGGCGGCCCGATAGGAGAGTCCCATGGTGAAAGCCCTCATCAATTCCATCCCGGTGGAGGTGGCGGAGAACACGTCCATCCTCGACGCGGCCCATGCCGTGGGGTTCAACATCCCCACCCTGTGCAAACACCCGGACCTGCGGGCCTCGGCGGGGTGCGGCATCTGCGTGGTCAAAGTGAAAAACTCCGCCAAAATGCCCCGGGCTTGTTGTACGCCGGTGGAAGAAAACATGGAGATCACCACCCACGATCCGGAAATTGTGGCTGTTCGAAAAACCGTGGTGGAACTGATTCTTTCCGCCCACCCCAACGATTGCCAGGTTTGCGGACGCAACACCCAGTGCGAACTGCAAAACGCCCTGGCGGATTTTGGGATCCGCGAGGAGCCTTTTGACAAGATTGTTCCCCAATTGCCCAAAGACGCCACCACCGGAACCATTGTCTTGGATCCGGCCAAGTGCATTAAGTGCGGGCGGTGTGTGGTGGTTTGCCAGGAGGTGCAAAACGTGTGGGCTCTGTCGTTTTTGGAGCGCGGGATCAAAACACGCATCGCTCCGGCCGGCGACATCGGGTTGGCCGATTCGCCCTGCGTGCGGTGTGGTCAATGTTCGGCCCACTGTCCCACCGGCGCGATCATCGAATACGACGATACGGGCAAGGTGTGGGCGGCTTTGCAAAACCCGAAAAAGCATTGCGTGGTTCAAATCGCGCCGGCGGTGCGGGTGACCTTGGGGGAACATTTCGGGTTTGCCCCGGGCGTCAATTTGTCGAAAAAAATATACACGGCTCTTCGCCGCATGGGGTTTGAGGCGGTCTTCGACACCAATTTCGGCGCCGACCTCACGATCATGGAAGAAGCCGCCGAGTTTGTTCAACGGTTCGCCCACGGCAAAGGGGCCCTGCCTCTTATCACCACCTGTTGCCCGTCCTGGGTGGACTTTATGGAAAAATTTCATCCGGACATGATCGACCATTTTTCTTCGTCCAAATCCCCTCACGAGATGGTGGGCGCCATGGCGAAAACTTACTACGCCCAGAAAAAAGGGTTGGCCCCGGAAAACGTGGAGGTGGTGTCGATCATGCCGTGCACCGCCAAAAAATACGAGATCCATCGGAGCAAAGAGATGCGATCGTCGGGATTTCAAGACGTGGACACGGTCCTGACCACCCGGGAACTGTCGCGCATGATTCGCATGGCCGGCATCGATTTCGCCCGTCTTCCGGACAGCGAATGCGACCAGATGCTGGGCGATTATTCCGGCGCGGGAACCATCTTCGGCGCCACCGGCGGTGTAATGGAGGCCGCCCTGCGCACCGCCGCCCACATGGTGACGGGGGAAAACCTGCCGAAACCCGATTTTGAATCTGTTCGGGGCCTGAAGGGCGTTAAGGAAACCACGGTGACCGTGGCCGGCAAAGAGATCCGCATCGCCGTGGCCCACGGGTTGGCCAACGTGGAATATGTCTTGTCCAAAATTCGAGACGCCAAACAGGCGGGCCAACCCCTGCCCTATCAATTCGTCGAAGTGATGGCGTGTCCGGGCGGATGCATCGGCGGCGGGGGCCAGCCCTACGGTGTTACCGACGATCTGCGCGCCAAACGGGCCGCCGGCCTGTACGGCGAAGACAAGAACATGCCCCGGCGCTGTTCCCACGATAACCCGCACATCCAACAACTTTACAAAGAGTTCTTGGGCGAGCCCCTGGGCGAAAAATCGCACCACTTGCTACACACCACCTACACGCCTCGGCCGCTGTATCAACGGTGATGCCGTGAACCAGACGCCCAAAAGCAACCGGCTCACCCTGGGGATTTTCGGGCGGACCAACGTCGGAAAATCCAGCGCGCTGAATTACGTGGCCGGCCAGGACGTGGCCATCACCTCTCCCGTGCCGGGAACCACCACCGATGTGGTGGAAAAACCTTTCGAGCTGTTGCCCCTGGGGCCGGTTCTTTTTCTGGACACCGCGGGGGTGGACGACCACTCCGCCCTGGGCGACCAGCGGCTTCAACGCACCCGGGCGGCTTTTGAGCGAAGCGACATCGCCCTGATCATCACGGAACCCGGCGTGTGGGGGCCTTATGAGAAAGCCGCGGCCGCCGAGGCGGCCGCCCGGGGAATCCCCGTGGTGATCCTGGTGAACAAAATCGACGAGCAAGATCCGTCCTCCTCTTTTTTAGACGAATTGAAAAAGGTCTCCCCCCGGGTGGTGTGCCTGTCGTGCCGTCGGCCCGCGGACCGGGAACGGGCTGTGTGCGAGCTGAAAGAACATTTGATCGCTGTCTGCCCGGAGGATTTTGTTTCACCGCCGCCGATCTTGGGCGATTTGGTGGTTCCCGGCGGGCTGGTGGTGTTGGTGGCTCCCCAGGACAAACAAGCTCCCAAAGGTCGGCTGATCTTGCCTCAAGCCCAGGCCATTCGCGACGCGTTGGACCACGGGCTGGCCGCCCTCACGGTCCAATTGACCGATTACGCCGCTGTGCTGGCCAAGCTTGTTCACCCGCCTGATTTGGTGGTGTGCGATTCCCAAGTGGTGGAGGCCACGGCGGCTCTCACCCCCCCGTCGGTTCCGCTCACAACGTTCTCGATCCTTTTTGCCCGGGCCAAGGGGGACCTGGTTGACGCCGCCCGCGGCGCCCATGTCATTGAAACCTTAAAACCAGGAGATCGGGTGTTGATCAGCGAATCCTGCAGTCACCACGCCATGGAAGATGACATCGGCCGGGTGAAACTGCCCCGTTGGTTAACAAAGCATGTGGGCGGAAACCTGGCGGTGGATGTTTGTTCCGGGCGGGATTTTCCGGCCAACGCGGCGGATTATCGATTGGCGCTCCATTGCGGCGGGTGCATGTTGACTCGCCGCGAAATGTTGTCGCGCCTTCAGAAATTTCGTCGTGCGGGGGTGCCGGTCACCAACTACGGCGTGGCCATTTCCGCCTTGCACGGGGTGGCCGAGCGGGTGTTGTCGCCGTTCCCGGCGGCTTTGGCGGCTTACCGGGAAGGCCGGGGGGCGCTGTGCCCACTCTCTTAAACGAAACCGAAGCTTGGGCTCGGCGTATTGTTCCCGACCAAGTCCACCGTTACATGTCGGGGGATTTGGATTTTATTAATGACGAGAAAATCCACGAAATCCTGAGCACCGCTGTCGTGCCCAGCCGCCGCCGGGTGGACGAAATCTTAGCGAAATCGTTGGCCGTGGAGACCCTCTCCCCCGAAGAGGCCGCCGCGCTGTTGCGGGTGGAAGATCCGGAAACCTGGGCCCGCATGCGCGCCACCGGCGCCGAAGTCAAACGCCGCGTTTACGACAACCGCATCGTGACCTTTGCGCCCCTTTATTTAAGCAACCACTGCGTGAACGATTGTTCTTACTGCGGTTTACGGCGAAGCAACACGGCCATGGCGCGCCGCACGTTGAGTTTGGACGAAGTTAAAAAAGAAACCGCCGTGTTGGCCGGGGAAATCGGGCACAAACGGTTGATCGCGGTCTACGGGGAACATCCGGCCTTTGATGTCCATTACATGGTGGACACCCTGCGGGCTATTTACGAAACCAAAACGACCACCCCCGGCGGCGGCCGTGGCGAAATCCGGCGGGTGAACGTGAACGCGGCCCCGCAAACCGTGGAAGACTTGAAAGTGTTGGCCGAAGCCGGGCTGGGTACCTTTCAGGTGTTTCAGGAAACGTATCACCACGACACCTACGCCCGGGTTCACCCCGCGGGGACCATGAAAGGCGATTACCGCTGGCGTCTTTACGCCATGCACCGGGCCTTGGAAACCGAAATCATTGACGACGTGGGGTTGGGCGTTCTCTTTGGACTTTACGACTGGCGGTTCGAAGTGCTGGGACTGTTGATGCACAACATTGAGCTGGAGACGCGTTTCGGCATTGGCGCCCACACCATTTCGTTCCCCCGGTTGGAACCGGCGGCGAACACCCCGTTTTTGGATCATCTGCCCTATCGGGTTTCGGATGATGATTTTGAAAAGCTGGTGACGGTTCTTCGCTTGGCCATTCCCCACGCGGGCATGATTATTACCGCCCGGGAACCGGCCGACGTGCGCCGCCGCGTTCTTCCTTTGGGGTGCACACAGACCGACGCTTCCACCAAAATTGGCGTGGGCGCCTACGCTGACCACGGCCACGGTCAGGAGGGGGACCGCCAGCAGTTCGTGTTGGGGGACACCCGCGGCCTCGACGAGGTGGTGCGGGAACTGGCGGAGAACGGGTGTATTACGAGTTTCTGTACCGCAGGCTATCGGTGTGGGCGCACGGGGCGGTGTATCATGGAACTTCTGCGCTCCGGGACTGAAGGGAAGTTTTGCAAACTGAACGCCGTTCTCACCTTTCGGGAATGGCTGGACGATTTCGCTTCGCCCGAAACCCGCGTGGTCGGCCACAAGGTCTTGGCGGCGGAATTGGCGGAGGTGAAAATGAAAAACCCTCACGCTTACCCGCGCTTAATGGAAAGCTACAACCGCATTGTTGCCGGGGAACGGGACCTCTATTTCTGATGGACCGTTCCGCGCTGATCGCGGCCCTGCGCAGTGACGACCCCCACCCGCTCGAAACCCTCCGCCGCCGGGCCTACAAATTAAAAGTTCACCATTTCGGCCGCGTGGTCCATTTGCGCGGGCTTATCGAGTTCAGCAACCGGTGCGTCAAAAGCTGTTTTTATTGTGGGATTCGACGGGACAACAGCGCGGTGGACCGGTTCACCATGACCGTGGATGAAATCGTCCAATGCGCGTTGACGTCCCGTCGGTTGGGGTACGGCTCCGTTGTTCTCCAGTCGGGGGAACGGCGCGACGGCGACTTCGTCGCTTTTGTCGAAGAAACCGTGCGAGCGGTTCTGAAAGCGAGCGGGGGGGAACTGGGGGTGACGCTCTCGTGTGGAGAACAGTCTCCCGACACCTACGGCCGTTGGCGGGCCGCCGGGGCGAAACGGTATCTGTTGCGCATCGAAACCAGCGATCCCCGCCTGTACGCCGCCCTTCACCCCGCGGACCATTCGTTTGAGTACCGTGTTCGCTGTTTGCGGGAATTGAAAACCATCGGATACCAAGTGGGCACCGGTGTCATGATTGGTTTACCGGGCCAAACGGCGGAACAATTGGCCGACGACATTCTTTTTTTTAAAGAACTGGACGTGGACATGATCGGCATGGGTCCTTACATTCCTCACGGCGAAACACCCCTGGCCATGTCCGCGGTGAATTTTGACAAGGATCGGAATTTTCAGCTCGGATTGAAAATGATCGCCCTGACTCGGTTGGCGTTGGGGGACGTCAATATTGCCGCCGCAACCGCCTTGCAAGCCCTTGACCCCAGCGGACGGGAAAAAGGCGTTCGGTTCGGCGCCAACATCATCATGCCCAACGTGACCCCAACGGTCCATCGGCAACGGTATCAGCTTTATGGGGGGAAACCCTGTTTAACTGACGAGCCCGACGCCTGTGGGAATTGTTTGGACGCGCGTCTGCGCGCGGTGGGCGAGCGTGTGGCCCTAAACGAACAGGGCGATTCGCCCCATTTTATCCGACGTATTCAATAGACAAAAAATAAATCCCTCACCTGTCCCTTCGGGACATCCTCTCCCGAAAGGAGAGGAATGGCCTCATTAGAGAAAAAATCCGGATCGGCGGGAATTTAGGTCGGGTCTCTCGGCTATTGGCGCAGGGGGGAGGGGTAGAAGTGGGCGCGGCCGGGGGCGCTTTCGGCTCCGACCGGTTCCAATCGTTTGATGCCGTCCCGGTTTAAGACCAGTCGGATTCGTTCGTATCGCGTTTCCCGTTTGGAGGTGAACCGCAAAATCACGTTCACGTGATAGACACGCGCTCCGGGGATCACTTCGCTTCGTCCGTTGCTCAGGGTGAAAAGATCTTTTGTCGGTTCGTCCATCTTGAGCAAAAAGTTGCGGAGATTGAACCGAACGATGTCCGTCACGCCGGTTTTTCGTTTGTGGTTCCTTAAAATGTGCCGCGAATAGAGTGTGATGTCTTTGGTGTAATGGATCACCTTTTCCGCCCGCCAGGTGTTTTCAATTTCCGTGATGTGGTCTCGGTTGCGAAGTTTCACCGCCAACGGGTCGACCCTCTTTTCCTGCACAAATCCCACCGCTTCCCGGCACACGCCCATTTTGTCACCCGTCAACGGGTCGTAGATCGAGGTGGATCGGTCATACACGTTTTTGGACAGCCAACTTTGCAGGCGGGCTTGGGACATCGCTTTCATGCGGTCCTTGAGCATGTAGCTGACCACCAAAATCACGAAAAATCCCAAGGACAGGGTCCCATACACCTTTTGGTAATAAAACGCCACACCCGTCGCAAACAGCATGGCCACGCCGGCTCCCAACGCCAGAAGCAAATGTTCCAGGCCCGTTTCTTCCACGCGCTTTTGAACGTGCAGGTGCAGGGCGCTGGCCATGAATTTTTTGAGGACGCTGAGCCGAAACACCAGCGTTTCGTTCTCTTGACCTTGATTGATCAAAGAAGGGTACCCCGCGTCCCGGCGATAGGCGATTTCCGCCTCGATCAAGGACCGCAATCCGCCCGCCGCCTTACCCAAAGACGTTTCGGCCCGGTCTTGCACCAACCGCAACAGCTCATGGGCCCGTTCCTCAATCAGTAAGCTGATGTATTCGTCCGTGAACCCGTAAGTCGCCGCCGCGGGTCCGGGCAGGCGGGGGTCTTGGAAACCCGTTTTTAACCCCCGAAATCGCGTCGTGACGTTGCGGGTTTGAACCAAAAATTCCGTCAACAGCGCTTCGGCTTGGGTCAATCCCCCCGGATCGCGGTTGGGCCCCTTGTCGTTCAAGAGATTTTCAATCGCCCGGGCCTGTTGGCGCAGGGTGTTTTTTAAAACGCATCCCAATAGACGAAGTTCGTAATCCAGGGCATGCAAATGCGCCGTTGTGGGAGCGCTTAAACAGGTGGTCAGCCAGGTGGCCACGCCCTTGAGCGGCGAGCGGTCCGATCCGCTGTCGGTGAGCGCGCTTAACGTAAAATCCGGTGTTCGGAATCGAATGTAGAGCAGGAGGTCCCGATAAAATTGGTTTTTTGTGTATGTCGCTGTGTTGATGTCCAGGTTTTCGGGAATGAAAAAGTAGGTGTCCACCCGGTATCGGTCCCGGGGAATGTGACGGTGCAGGTCGTAGGCCAGTTTCACCTCGAACTGATACTGATCGTGCCTGCGCACCAAACCGTTGTTGTCGTTCATGGCGGTCATCCGTGACACCCATTCTAGGCCCAGGACCAATTTTTTGCAAGGGGATGGTTTTTTCGGGGTTACAAAAAACTATAATGTTTTCCGTTATGCGCGCCAAGGACTATTTGTTCCCTATTTTGCTGTCGGCTTTGGTCATCCCGGGGGCCGGGCAGTTCTACAACAAAGAAAAAACCAAAGGGCTTATCTTGATCAGTTTGTTCGTGTTGGTGATACTGGGTTTTATGGTGTCCTTGTCGGTCTCGTTGGCCCAGATGTTGCCGCCGGGAGGCGTTGTGGCTCCGGAGCAGCTTCAGGCTATGGCGGAAGAATTGATGGAGACACAGGGGGCGTTTATTCGGACTTTTTGGTATTTGGTGTTGGCGATTTGGGGTTACAGCATCATCGACGCGTATCTGGGCGCCCGGGATTTGGCGAAAGCCGCGCGGGCGTCACAGCCCTAAAGGAGGCTTCATGGTCACAGGTCTGGTGTTGGTTCGCATGAACGCGGGGCGGGAAAAGGCCACCCTCAAACAAATTAAAGAAACCAAGGGCGTCGCCCATGTCTCGGCCGTTTACGGCCGGTGGGATTTGGTGGTCGACGTGGAAGCGGAAGATTTACCCTCAATGACCAACGTGGTGGTGGAAAAAATCCGCGCCATCCCCGGCGTGGCTTCCACCGAAACGCTGGTCACCACCGCCATTTGATCGCGTGAACCGATTTCCGGCCGCCCTCTTCGCTCTCGCCATGGCTCTCACCTCTTCGCGCGCCCTCGCGGCGCTTCCCGTCAAAACCCTTCCCAACGGACTTCGCGCCGTGGTCGTGGAAGACCACGCTTCCCCGGTGGTGTCGCTCCAAATCTGGGTCCGGTGCGGAGGCGTCAACGAAGCGGGCCCCACGTCCGGCGTCTCCCACTTCCTTGAGCACATGATTTTTAAAGGCACCGACAAAATTTCCGCCAACGAAATTTCCAAAATTGTCGAGTCCAACGGCGGGTCCATCAACGCCGCCACCGGCGGCGAAACCACCCACTACTACATCGATATGCCCTCCAATAAGTGGGAACAGGCTTTTGACGTGTTGTCCCAGTCGGTCCTGCGGCCGGCGTTTCCGCCCGCGGAGTTTGAGAAAGAGCGCAAAGTTATTTTGGAGGAAATCAAACGGCGCAACGACGACCCCCAATCGGACCTGTGGGACGGATTTTTGGAAAGCCTTTACACCCAGACGCCTTACCGCCAGCGCGTGATCGGGTCCGTGGACACCATCACCGCCATGACCCGCGATCGCATGGTGCAACAACATCGGTTGTACTACGTGCCGAACAATATGGTGGTCGTGGTGGTGGGCGATGTCAAGAAAAAAGAGGTTGAGAAAAAAATTAAGCACGTGTTTGGCGCGCTCCCGCGCGGGGTGTTGCCGCCCGTGCCCAACTTGATCGAGCCGCCCGCGGAAAACAACGCGGTGCGCGAAATCAAGCGTTCCGCCAAACAGGCGTATTTGGCCATTGGGTTTGTGGGCCCGTCCCTAAAAGATCCGAACCAAGTGGCCTTCGATGTGTTGGCCACCACCCTGGGCGGCGGACAAAGTTCTCGCCTCTATCAGGTGTTTCGCGAACAAAAGCGCAGTGTCTGGAGCATCAGCGCCAACTTCATCAGCCACGCGGGGTCTGGTGCTTTCGGCGTTTTCGCCGAGTGTCCGCCCGAAAAAGTTCGCTCTCTGCCCAACGACATCTATTTCCTGTTGAACGACGTCGAATTCAACGGGTTCAAACCGGAAGAACTTGTCCGCGCCAAGTCTCAAATGCGAAGTTCCTGGCTTTATTCCCAGGAAACATACCATGGCCAGGCGGCCCAATGGGGTTTTTACACCGCTTTGGGCGCGCCCGAACTGGTGTCTCAATACCTAAAACGATTGGACGCTGTTTCTCTCGATCAATTGTCGAAGCTGTTGACCCAATACACCCTCGGTCGAACCTTGGCGGGGGTGATGGTCCTGCCTTCCGACGGGCAAGGCCGGTGAGGTCGTCGTTATGGGCGCGAAACGGGTTTTGGGGTTGTTCCTCATGACCGCCGCCCTGGCATCCGCCCAGGCGGACGGCGTGGCGGTGCGGGTGTTTCCCAACGGCCTTAAATGGATCCATCGTCCGGTGACCCACAACCGGATCATGGCGTTTCAATTGTTCGTGCCCGGTGGCGCTGTGTTGGAGCCCGACGAACTGTCCGGCGTAACTCAACTGATGGCGTCAACCATGGTCAAGGGCACGGTCAACCGGTCGGCTTTGGTTTTGGCCCAGGAAATGGAACTGTTGGGTGCGTCGTTCGGGCTCGACGCTCAACCCGATGTGCTGGCCGCCGGCGGCCAAGTGACCGTGGACAAATGGGCCCCCACGTTTGATCTCTTTGAAGATGTCCTTCTTTACCCCTCCTTTCCGACCGACGAGGTCGAAAAAGAAAGAGAAGCTCTTCTCAATGCTCTCAAGACCAAAGACGAACACATTTTTACCGTGGCCGAAGAACTGTTCCGGCGGGAAATGTTCGGCGGTCATCCCTACGGTCGGCCGGACGAAGGAACCGAAGAAAGCGTGGCCAAAATAACCCGGGACCAATTGCGCGATTGGCATCGGCAACGAGTGTCCCCGCGAGGAGCGGTTTTGGTTACCGTCGGGCGCGTTCCGATTTCCGCTCTGGCGCGACGCGTGGAAAAGTTGGCCAAAGCCTGGACCGCCGTCGGGACGCCCGGGCCGTCCGGTTCGTCCATTGCCTATCCTTCCAAAGACCGGTCCGCCCAGGGGGAAGGAAAATTTGAACAGGCTTACCTGATGGTGGGGTATCCCGCCCCCGCGGTGTCCAGCAACGACTATCCCGCCATGAAACTGATTAACGCCTTGTTGGGCGGAGGCATGAGTTCGCCCCTGTTTCAATCGGTTCGTGAAGAGGGCTCGTTGGCTTACGAGGTATCGTCGTTTTATCCTTCCCGAAAGGCCGGGAGCGCGTTTGTGGTGTATGCGGGGATGGATCCCCAAAATTTGGGTTTGGCTGAACAAAAAGTTCGTTCTGTCTTGGCGGATTTCGCCGCCAAACCGCCTTCCCCGCAAGATTTGGAAGACGCCAAAACCTACATCCGCGGCCATTATTTGATGGACCACCAAACCAACGGGCGGATCGCCTGGTATTTGGGGTGGTGGGAAATTTTGGGCAAGGGGTATGCCTACGACAAGGTTTACCCCGACGTCATTTCGGCGTTGACGGCCGAGGAAATTCACCGGATAAGCCAGGACCTTTTTGCCCGGCCTTCCGTGACGGTTCACGTTGTTAATAAACCCCTGAAAAAGTGATTAACAAACCTTTCCCTCACCCTTCCCCTCTCCCAAGGGGAGAGGGAAAATACCTTTTGGTCACACCATGGGAATTTCTTTTTTAAGCGGAGATACATGTTTTGCGAGGGGGCTTGTATCCTGTCTGATATTGGCGGGGTGCGGGCGAGATCCGATTCCGGAACCGGCCCTTTCCGCCGCGTCCGGGTCCCCCGTGGCCGGGGACACCTATGTGGAAGCGTCTTTGGGCGACCCTTCCCGCCTTAACCCCCTGTTGGCGTCGGATTCGGCGTCCGGGTCGGTCAACAGTTACGTGTTTAACGGGTTGGTCAAATACGATCGGAATTTGAAACTGGTCGGCGACCTGGCCGAGTCTTGGGACGTCCGGCGCAACGGGTTGGAACTCGTGTTTCATTTGCGCCGGAACGTGAAATGGCACGACGGGGCGCCTTTCACCGCCGACGATGTGGTGTTTACCTACGAGCGGTTGGTGGATCCCACGGTGTTGACGCCTTACGGGTCCGATTTCGCGCTGGTCAAGTCCGTCACCGCCCTGGACGATCACACGGTTCGGGTGGAATACAAAGAACCGTTCGCCCCCGCCCTCGAATCCTGGGGAATCGGAATGGTCCCGCGCCATGTGTTTGCTGGGACCGATTTTAACACCCATCCCGCCAACCGCGCTCCCATCGGAACGGGACCTTACCGGTTCGTTCAGCTCAAGACCGATGAGAAATGCGTTTTGACCGCCAACCCCGACTATTTCGAAGGGAGGCCTTACATCGACCGGGTTGTGGTGCGGGTTATCCCCGACAGTTCCGTTCAGTTTTTGGAAATGCGCAACCAGTCCATCGACGCCATGGGCCTTAGCCCCGACCAGTACTTGGCCTATGACGCCTTTTTTAAAAATCACCGGAAGTTTCGTTACCCTTCTTTCAGCTACACTTTTTTTGGATTTAATTTGAAACGGCCTCTGTTTCAAGATCGACGTGTCCGCCAGGCGTTGGCCTTGGCGTTGGACAAAAGGGAAATCATCGACGGCGTTCTGTTGGGGTATGGCCGGTCGGCCACGGGGCCGTTTCCTCCCTCGTCGTGGGCGTTTGATCCGACCGTCCCGGAAGTGCCTTTCGATCCGGGGAGGGCGAAATCCCTCTTGGCCGAGGCCGGATGGGCCGACATCGACGGCGACGGCGTTTTGGACAAAAACGGGGTCCCGTTTTCTTTCACGGTCATCACCAACCAAGGCAACAAAATGCGCGAACAAACCGCCCTCATCTTGCAGGCGCACTTGAAACGGGTGGGCGTGCGGGTGGACATCCGCGTTTTGGAATGGTCGTCGTTTATCCATGATTTCGTCGACAAGGGAAACTTTGACGCTTTGATTTTGGGGTGGAATTTGGGCCGGGATCCGGACCAATATTTGATTTGGCATTCCAGCCAGCAGGGCGAAGGGCGGTATAATTTCGTGGGCTACGCCAATCCCGAAACCGATCGGTTGTGGGAACAGGGCAGGCGGGAATTTGATCCCGCCCGCCGCCAAGCGGTGTATCAAAAAATCCATCGCCTGTTGGCCGAGGATAGGCCCTATATTTTCCTTTATTACCCGGAATCCTTGCCCGTGGTTCACCGGCGGTTTCAAAACGTGGAAACCGCCCCCGCGGGAATCGGCTGGAACTTTCGGGAATGGTTTGTGCCGCAGGCGCTTCAACGATACAGGCTGGCTTCCTGATGGGCGCCTATCTCCTGCGACGGTGCGCGTTGGCCCTTGTGACACTGTTGGGAATCACGTTTCTGACTTTTTTGGTCATGCGCATGGCCCCCGGCGGGTTGACCGCGGGGGCGACGGATTTAAGCGCCCGGGTGTCGGCCCACGAACAGCGCAAAAAGTTTGCGGCCCTCTACGATTTGGACAAGCCCTGGTACGTTCAGTACGGCCGGTGGTTGAAACGTCTTTCCCGGTTGGATTTCGGTCAATCCTTTAAAGACAATCGGCCCGTGTTGGAAAAAATCGGTGAACGGTTGCCGAACACCCTTTTGTTGAACCTCCTTTCCTTGGGGCTCGTTTTCGGGATGGCGGTTCCCCTCGGTGTTTTGGCCGCCGTCAAACAGAACACCTTTTGGGATCGGGCGGTTTCGGCCCTGGTTTTTGTCGGGTTTTCGGCGCCGACTTTTTGGGTGGCGTTGATGCTGATGATGTTGTTCGGGGTCACGTTGGGGTGGCTTCCTCTTTCCGGATTGCACGCGCTCAACGCCGACGAGTTGTCCGGGCCCGCCTACGTGTTGGACATGGCGCGGCATTTGCTTTTGCCGGTTTTGATTTCGGCTTTTTCGGGGTTGGCGGGGTTGTCGCGCTTTGTCCGCAACGGGCTGTTGGAAGTGGTTCGCCAAGATTACATTCGCACCGCCCGGGCCAAAGGGGTTCCGGAATCGCGAATCATTTACCATCATGCCCTTCGCAACGCGCTGATCCCGGTGGTCACGCTATTGGGCCTATCCCTGCCCGATTTGATCGGCGGCGGGTTTATTTTTGAAACGATTTTCGCGTTCCCGGGGATGGGCCGACTGGGATTTGACGCCGTGATGGCCCGGGACTTTCCGGTGGTGATGGGCGTGGGGACCATCGCCGCTTTTCTGACGTTGGCGGGAAACCTTTTGGCGGACGTGACCTACGCCCTTGTGGATCCGCGCATCCGGCTGGCCGGGAAACATCGCTGATGTGGCGCTTTTACGGAAAACGGTTTCTTGCCAATCGCCTGGCCATGGCGGGGGCCTCGGTGTTGTTTCTGCTCGGTTTGGCGGCCTTGGCGGCGCCGGTATTGTCGAAATCCGACCCCAACGAACAACAGCTCACCCAACGGTTGCAACCGCCGTCGCTTCAACATCCCATGGGCACGGACGATTTGGGGCGCGACGTGACGGCCCGGATTTTGTTCGGGGGGCGGGTGTCGTTGCGTGTCGGTTTGGTGGCGGTCGCCATTTCGGTTCTTATCGGCACGGGGGTGGGGCTCACCGCGGGATTTTTCGGCGGTTGGGTGGACGGCGTTCTCATGCGGGTTGTGGACATCATGCTGTGTTTTCCCACCTTGTTTCTGATTCTGATGGTGATCGCGTTTTTGGATCCGAGTTTGTGGACCGTCATGACGGTCATCGGACTGACGTCGTGGCCCGGGTTGGCCCGGTTGGTTCGGGGGGAAACCCTCAGTTTGAGAGAACGGGATTTTGTGTTGGCCGCCCGTGGGTTGGGGTTGTCGGCCCCGCGCATCGCGGTCGTGCATTTGCTCCCGAACCTGGTGGTTCCCATTCTCGTGTCCGCCGCGTTGGGGGTGGGGGGGGCGATTTTAACCGAGTCGGCCCTCTCTTTTTTGGGGTTGGGGGTTCAGCCCCCCATGGCCTCGTGGGGTAACATTTTGACCAGCGGAAAAGATTACATCCATGTGGCGTGGTGGTTGTCGGTGTTTCCGGGGGTGGCCATTTTGGTGACCGTGTTGGCGTTGAACTTGGTGGGCGAGGGACTGCGCGATGTGTTGGATCCGCGCGCGTGAGCCTTTTAACCGTCGACCACCTTTCGGTGGCCTATCGCAGTGGCGATCGACGCGTGTCGGCGGTGCGCGGGGTCTCTTTTTCCATCAACGAAGGGGACTGTTTGGGGGTGGCCGGCGAATCGGGGTCCGGCAAATCCACCCTCGCCCTGGCCTTGTTAAAACTGTTGCCGGATTCGGCGTTTTTGTCGGCGAAACAGCTTGTTTTTGACGGCCGCTCGGTGTTGGATTTGACCCCTTCGGAATTGAGGTCTTTGCGCGGCGGGGAGGTTGGGTTTGTGTTTCAAGATCCGTTTTCGGCCCTTAACCCCGTGTTGACCGTGGGCGACCAGGTGGACGAAGTGTTGGCCCTGCATCGCGGGGGCCGAAACCGCCGCCGGGTTTTGGATTTGTTCGCGCAGGTTCGATTGCCGGACCCCGGCGACCTGTACGGGGCCTATCCCCACCAGCTTTCGGGAGGCCAGCGGCAACGGGTGTGTTTGGCCATGGCCATCGCCTCCAACCCCAAATTGCTGATCGCCGACGAGCCCACAACCGCGTTGGATGTGACGGTTCAAAGAGACATTTTGAACCTGTTGGACGATTTACGGCGGGACCTGAAAATGGCGTTGATTTTGGTCACCCACAACGTGGGGCTGTTGTCCGAACGGTCCGACCGGTTGGCGGTGATGTACGCCGGGGAAATCGTCGAAATCGGGCCCACGGCCACGGTGTTGACGCGTCCGGCCCATCCTTACACCCAGGGTTTGCTCAAGTCCTTGCCGCGGTTGTCGGGAACAGACCGGCGCCTTCCGGCCTTGCCGGGCCAACCGCCGGATCCCAAAGAGTTGCCGTCCGGGTGCCCGTTTCGGGTGCGGTGTCCGTCGGCGTTCGATCGGTGCGCCGCCCAGTCGCCGGCCCTTCGGCCGGTGTTGGATGGGACGGTTCAAGCCGCGTGCCACCTGTTGGGGGACCCCGCGTGACGGCCCTGTTGGACGTGGAAAACCTGTCTAAATCTTTTCCCGTTCGGGGCGGCCTTTTTCAGGCCCGTCCTGGAAGGGTGTCCGTGTTGGAAGGCGTTTCCTTCTCGGTGAGAGAGGGGGAATCGGTTGGGCTCGTGGGCGAAAGCGGGTCCGGAAAAACCACCTTGGCCCGTGTGATCGCCGGGTTTTTGGAACCCACGGCGGGCGTGGTACGCTGGGACGGAAAACCAAAGTCGTCTTTTTCCCGGCGGGAATGGGCCGCCCATGTGCAGATGGTGTTTCAAGATCCGTCCGCGTCGCTGAACCCCAAACTGTCCGTGGGCACGTTGTTGGACGAGGCCTTGTCTGTGGCGGGGCCGTCCGCGCGGACAGCGCAATCCGTTCTGTCCGATGTGGGGTTGCCATCGGATGTTCGCGGCTTGTATCCCCACCAATTTTCCGGTGGGCAAAAACAGCGCATCGCCATCGCACGGGCCCTGGCCGCGGGGTCGCGGTTGTTGATCGCCGACGAGCCCGTGTCCGCCTTGGATTTGTCCATCCAAGCGCAAATACTGAATTTGTTGGCGGATCTTAAAGAAAAGTGGGGTTTGTCGTTGATCCTGATCAGCCACGATTTGACCGTGGTGCGCCAAATGACCGATCGGGTGGCGATCCTTGACCGAGGGCGGGTGGTTGAAACCGGCCCGACGCAAACGGTGTTGGGATCGCCCCAAAGTCCGGTGACCCGGGCGTTGTTGGACGCGGTGCCGACGTTGTTGAGGTAAGGGTTCGTTATTAAAGGAGATTTTTATGAAAGACATGAATCGATTGATCAAGGCGTGTCCGCCGGACGCCTGGTTGGTGGGCGGGTTTTTGCGCGACGCGATGTTGGGTCGGCCAACGTCGGACGCGGATGTGGTGGTGGCGGGCGATGGGAAAAATGCGGCCCGCCGGTTCGCGGCGGGGCAGGGAGGGCATTTTTTTCCCTTGGACGAAGAGCGGGGAACGTACCGCGTCGTGGTGGCGGGGATCGACGGAAAAATCACGTTCGATTTTTGCCGCCGTCAGGGGAAAACCATTGAAGACGATCTTCGAAAACGGGATTTCACCATCAACGCCTTGGGCCTTTCCGTGCTTCGGTGGGGCGACCCGAACTGGAAAAAATTGCTCCTGGATCCCACCGGCGGTTTGACGGATTTGAAACAGAAAAAAATTCGGCGCATTTCAGCCGCCAATCTGAAAGAGGATCCGTTGCGGATTCTGCGCGCGTTTCGGTTTATGGCCGAGTTGGGGTTCGCCTTAACCCCAGAGACCTTGTCCGACCTTAAAAAGGGGGGGGGCGGATTGAAACGAAGCGCGCCGGAACGGGTGAGGGAAGAAATGCTTTATTTGCTGGCGTCCCCGCGAGCGGCCGACACGTTGCGGGAAATGGATCGGGCCGGGGTGTTGGCGGTGGTGTTTCCGGAAGTGGAACCCCTGCGTCGGACCGGGTTTGATTATTACGGCAAAGGCGGCGTGTTGACGCACTCGATTGCCGCGGTGAAATCGTTGGAAAAATTGTTGACGGAACTTCCCCGGCAATTTCCGGCTTTTCACAAAGACCTATCCGCCCATTTAAACGAAGTTGTGGGCCAGCATCCGCGGTACGCCCATTTGAAACTGGTGGAACTGTTCCACGACATCGGCAAACCGGCCACCGCCAAAAAAGAAAAAGGCAAACTGCATTTTTACGGGCACGACGCGGTGGGCGCCCGTCTGGTTGAAAAGATCGCCGATCGGCTTCGGTTTTCGTCCGTGGAGGCGCGGTCTCTCTCGCGGCAGGTGGGGGCCCACATGCGGCCGGGAAATTTGGGGCACCAACCGGTGGTGTCCGATCGGGCCATTTACCGGTTTTTCCGGGATCTGGAAGGTGACGCGGTGGGATTGTTGATCGTGGCGTTGGGAGACCATTTCACCTATTTGTCCCCGCGGGCGCGAAACGGGCGAAAAGACCCCGTTTACCGGACCATTCGCAAATTGTTGGAGACGTATTTCCTGAAACGCGCGTCGGTGGAACCGCCTAAAATTATCGACGGAAACGATGTGATGAAAGCCCTTAAACTGAAACCGGGGCCCGAGGTGGGCCGGCTGTTGTCTGCCGTAAAGGAAGCCCAGGCCGCCGGCGAAGTTCAAACGAAAAAGGAGGCTTTGGCCCTGGCCAAAACCCTTTTGGCGTGATAGAATTTTGTTTCAGCGGTAAACCTGAGCGGGTGTCCCTCGTGGAACGGGACTCCCGCAGAAACGGAAGGTAAGAAGATCGTAGCGGGTGTCCCTCATGAAACGGGACTCCCGCAGAAACGGAAGGTAAGAAGATCGTAGCGGGTGCCCCTCATAAAGCGGGACTCCCGTAAGATAAGCGGAAAACCTTAGCGGGTGTGGTTCAATGGTAGAATGCGAGCTTCCCAAGCTTGAGACGAGGGTTCGATTCCCTTCACCCGCTCCAATTTCCAGTCCGCTTCTCCCGGGCCACCGAATCAAAAGGTGACTCGACGGAGAGGCGGATTTTTTTATCTATTAAAACGCGATTCGAGCCTATTTTTTGGAGGGCCGCCGCCTGTGCGCGAAAATCGCCGCCGAAAACCTGTTTATTCAATTCTTTTGCCCAATTGACGAAATTTATCAACGGTTCGAGCCGCTCGTCACCGGGCCGCCCCTCCTTCTCCAATTCCGCCCTTAATTCCATCTTCCTGTTGACCAAATCGCTCCGCTTGGCCTGGTAGCTGTCCCGGTCAACGTCCCCGGACATGAATAGATCCAGCAGCCGGGACAGCTGGGCCTCCACATGGGCGATTTGGTGCTTCAACAGTTGGGCGGCCCGGACCGAGGATTGGGCCAATTCCACCTTGTTGCGGTTGATTTCCTCAATCATGTGGTTGGCCCAATCCTCGGGCAAAGCGACCTTTTCGACCTCAGCGCGGATCTGCTCCTTCAAGTCCTCTTCCCTGATATACCGCTGGGAGCAGGTCCGCTTGAGCTTCCGGGTGCAACGGTAATATTTGTGCCCCTTCTGCGTTTCCGCGGTGATCATGGCCCCGCATTCTCCACATCTGAACAAACCGCGGAACACGTAGTCCTTGACCACTCCCTTCTTGCGCCCGCAGCCCTTCCGGCGGGCGCTCATGACCCGTTGCACCCGGTCGAAAAGGTCCTTTGTGATGAGCGGTTGGTGCGCCCCCTCATGGATATCTCCTTTGAAACGGACGAGGCCGTAATAGAGTGGGTTGGTCAGCATCCTTTCCATGTTGGACGCCCGATATTTCAAGGAGCCCTTCCTCCTCAGCCCGAGGCCCAGACCGTTCGCCTTGTCGGCAAGTTCCTCCAGGGTATAGCGGCCGGTCGAATAGAGCTCAAAGACGGAACGGACAAAGGGGGCTTTCTCCGGGTCGGGATGGATGGTCTTGGTGGCCCGGTCGTTCATGTAGCCGAAGGGAGCCAGGGTGGGCCACCCTCCATTCCGGACCTTGGCCCGGAGACCCCTTTGGACGTTCTCAGACAGATTGTCCACGTAATACTTCGACTGGCCGAATGCGATATTGAGCATGAACTTACCCTGGGGAGTGGGCTCAAACCAGAAGGTGGGAAATTTGAGCCAAAGGAGCTTGCCGACATCAACAAGATAAATGACCCGGCCGCCATCCACGGAGTTCCTCGCCAGCCGGTCGGGATGCCATGCAATGATTCCCTGCGCTTCGCCCTTCTCAACGCGATCGAGCATGGCGTTAAAGACCGGGCGGCCGGGCTCCTTGGCGGTCTGGGCTTCGGAAAGGGCGTCTAGGATGACCAACCCCTCCTTTCCGGCAAGTTCTCGAAGCTCATGGTTTTGAGCTTCGATGGAAAGGACTTGTCGGTCGGCCTCGTCCGTGGATTTTCTTGAATAGAGGAAGAATTTTCCTTTCATGGGGCGCACCTCTCTATTATCAAATTTCGTCAATTGGACCGCTTAACTGCCCCCTTGGGGGCATTGCAGGGGGAGCGTAAACAGGTTTTCGGATTCCCCGTTGTTTGGGGAATCAGATCGCGGAGAGTGCCCGGCGGGAGGGCTCCGGGGTGCAGGAGCGGAAGGGCCGGGCGCCGGAGAGATCGCGGCGATTTTCGCGCACAGGCGGCGGCCCTCCAAAAAATAGGCTCGAATCGCGTTTTAATAGATAAAAAAATCCGCCTCTCCGTCGAGTCACCTTTTGATTCGGTGGCCCGGGAGAAGCGGACTGGAAATTGGAGCGGCTTATTGTACAGCATTCGAACCCACTTCCTCAAATCTCCGCCCCCTTGAAAGGGGGAGGACCAAGGAGGGGGTTGCCGATTTTTTCGACCGTTGACCGCTATCACCGGCGGGAATCACTGCCCCCCCTC
>JAYRXX010000020.1:0-39223 GCA_041917295.1 Elusimicrobiota bacterium | reverse complement strand
TGGGGGCTATGCGGAACGTAATCGTTCATGAGTATTTTGCCGTGGACGATGAACTGGTGTGGGATGTCGCGATTAAAGATGTTCCGGCGATTCGGGGGAAGATCCAGACGCTTTGGGATAGTCTTCCAGAGGAAAAAGAGGTTTAAAAAATTATTAACCTTCCAATAAACACATCCCTATGCACGATTGTTATCCCCACCCTCGGGAACCACGATATGTTGTGGTCAACCCTGGAGCATTTGTTTAACACCGATGCCGAGGCCGCGGAAGTCATTGTGGTGTTTAATGGGTTGGATGTTGACTGGGAAAAACTGGTTTTGGATATGGGGAGGTTTCCCCGAGTCAGGTTGATTCGAACGCCCACTCCTTATGGAATAGCACGGGCTAACAATTTGGGGTTCCGAGCCGGGAATGGGAAATACGTCGCTTTCTTGCACGACGACGTTTTGTTAAAAGAGAAAGGGTGGCTCCAAAAACTGATGGACGTTTTGGACCGCCGGCCCGATATCGGTATGGTGGGGGGAAGCGAACCTAAATACACGGACAGGTCTCCCGATTTCCTGGCGGAGGCGGAACCGGGCCTTGTCGAATGCGATTGGTCTCCGACTATTTCACTTGCGAGAAGATGTGATTTGGAAAATTGTTTTTTCGATGAGTCCTACTTGGTGGGTTTGGAAGATAAAGATTGGGGCCTCTCTTTTCGCCGAAAGAGTCTCAAAGTCGTTTGCCGGCGGGTCCTTCATGAGCATGTTGGGACGAAAGGGTCTTACACCCTCTTTGTGCGAGACCGTGCCCTGTTGGATTATTACTCTAAAGAAGGCGTTCGGGAGCGTTATTTCTTGACGAAAAACAAGGATGTGCTGTCCACTGAATTTCAAATGAAAGGATGGAGCAAATGGGCCCGATGGGACCGAGACTGGAAAAAAACCTGGTGGATGAAACTTTATTTTCGATCCTATTGCGAAAAACTTAAAAATGCATTTTCCTGGAGGAATTTATAGATTGGCACATGCGATGTTAGACCCCATTTTGGACCGAAGGTAATTGTCTTGCGATGAGAAGGTGGCCCGAGGATGGTTTTACTAACAATTCTGTTGGCTAAGGCCATTGGAGCGGGGGGCTATCCAAAGAAGAGAGGTTGTCGATCAGAGTCCTTTTCCTTCAAGAAGTTTACTTGAGGTGAGGTTTATGCTAAAGGATAGACACGTGTTGCAATTTTTATGAAGGAGGCGTCAATGCTTCGATGCGCCAGTAACTGCGATCTAAAAATGGCTTGGAATGAAAATTTGCTCAATTTTTGAGGGAGAGCACCGTCGACGGCTCTTTTCGAATATGGTTTCCCTCTCCTTTCTCCAGGCCACAAACTATATCGTTCCGCTCGTCGCACTTCCATACCTCGTTCGAGTCCTGGGGGACGATCGTTTTGGACTTGTTATGTTTTCGCAAGCGTTCATCCAATACTTCCTGATCGTGATTGATTTTGGGTTTGAACTGACAGCCACTCGGGAAATTTCGGTCCATAGAAATAATCGAGAGAAACTCTCAGAAATATTCAGCGCGGTGTTCACTCTTAAAATCCTTTTGATCATCTTGAGCTTAATGCTGATGACCGGCGTTGTTTTCTCGATCGAGCATTTTCGCCGTGAATGGGCCTTGTATTATCTTGGCTTTGGCATGGTGATTGGACAAATGATGTTCCCCATCTGGTTTTTCCAAGGGATTGAGCGGATGCGATACATCATGGTTTTTAACCTTCTCGCAAAGATTCTATTTACATGTCTCCTCTTTGTTTTCATCCATCGTCCCGAGGATTATCACCGGTACGCAATTGTAAATTCCGGAGGCTACCTTCTTGCCGGAATCGTTTCATTCATTGTGGCAATAAGAATGGATATGCTTCGCATCGTCCCCGTTTCGAGCCAGGTTCTGATTGAAATGTTTAAAAAAACGTATAACGTCTTTCTGTCCAACGTGGGGGGTAGTCTTTACATGACAGCCACTCCCCTGGTGCTTGGGCTCGTTACTGGACGAAACGATGTTGTAGGATACTATACGGTAGCGGAAAAAGCGGTTAGAGGAATTCGTTATTCTGTCACTCCGGTCACCCAAGCGCTCTTCCCTTACCTCAGTCTTCGGTTTTTGAAGGAAAGTCCTCAGGACTCGGTCTCTGCCTTGTACAAAATCGTAAAATACCTTTCCCCTTTACTCTTCTTGATGGTGATCTTCGTTTTAATTTTTGCGAATGAGTTTACGCGGATTCTGACGGGGGGTAACAACCCGAGTACAGTGCTCAACATGCGCATTATCTCGGGTATATTGCTGGTAGGAACCGTGAATAATGTTCTGGGGGTGTTGGGTATGATAAATCTTGGGATGGAACCCCAGTTCAGGAACAGCATTCTTTTTTGTGGGGCCTTTAATTTGTTCGTTGCCTCGCTGGGCGCCCATTACTTGTTGGATGTGGGGGCGGCTCTTTCTCTTCTGGCCACGGAAACTTTGCTTGCAGGGATACTGTATATTCAGCTTAATAAAAAGTTAGCCCATGCTTAGTTTTTTAATTTTTCCTTTTTCCGGGTTCGTTGTTATGTGGTTTCTGGCGAGAACCATAAAAATGGAAATCTTCGATCCCTTCTTTTTGACCCCGTTCTACTGGTTTATGTTAATGGGGGGGAGTTTATTGCTATCCCTTTTCTTCGATTTTGCGTGGAACTGGGGTGGTGTTATTCCTATCGTTTTGCTTTTGTCTTCGTTTCTGGCTGGATCCTCGGTCATAAAAGTGTTGTCTAAGAAACATGGTTCTCTCAACTCACTTCGTGAAGTGAAACGTCCAATGAATATAGATCCCTCCGTGTTGATTCGAGTTATCTTGTTGTATTCGTGTTTTGGTTTTATCGCGATAGTTCTCTAGATCTTTTTTCTTGGTATTCCGATCGGCTCTTTTTTTTAATTTGGCGAAATAAGTCGATCGATATCCCACACAAGGTACTCGGGAGGGATGGATATGCCAAAGATTGGATTGGTTCTCATGTCTTTCCTCTACGCGGCAGGATTTCTCAGTGGTGTTTTTCTGGCACAAGGCAAAAAGGATCATAAGGCGTGGATCGTCGTTGTCCCATTTAGTGCCATCGTTTTATTTCTGTTGATCAATGGAGTTAAGGCGGGACTCCTCTTTTTAACCATTTTTTTTATTTCCGGCTATATGGCGACAATGGTTTTGCAACGGGCAGGAATTCTTACGAACCCAGGAAAATTAATTGCAAAAGGATTCTTTGTGGCTACGATCTTAATTGGTTCCATACCCCTGTCACATTTTTCCAGAGAAGTTATCATTGGGAAAAATCCCATTCTCAACTCCGGTTCAATATCCTATCTCGGGTCCTTCATCGCTTTCACAAATTGGTACTTGTCCGACCAATCACCTGAGTTAAGCGGGTTCAGGTATACGTTTTCGGGGATTCATAATCTCATCTACAAAAATCGACAGGTTGGATTATACGGGTCTGAATCCGTGACAATCGGGGAATTTTCTAACACTCCTGTGAAAACTAATGTTTACACAATGGCGCGAGGTTTAATCGAAGACCTCTCTTTTGGAGGTGCTTTAATTGCTGTCTTTTTCTCAGGGATCCTGACTTCAGCCCTGTATCTGCAAACAAAAAGAAAGCAAAGGGTGTGTTTTATTTTTCTCGCGGTCTTCTATAGCGTTCTTCTTAATGCATTCACTGTATCCATTTTGAACTATAACACAATCATTTTGGCATGGTTTGTAGCGGGGGTGACATGGCTGTTTCTCGCTAATGAACGTTTTTCAGGACCAAGGTGAATTACTAATGGCGAAAATTTTGTTTATTACGGTCAATTTTCGTCGACCGGATCTCACCATCGCGTTAATGAATAACTTGGCTAAGATGAATTGTTCCCAAGAAATTGACCTCATTATTGCCGATAATACACCGGAGGAGGAACTCGGCCAAGAGCTGGAGTGCTTTGTTGCGGGTGCCCGTGGATTATCCGTTCAACTTATAAAGACCGGGAAAAATTTGGGGTATTTTGGGGCCGCTAATTTTGTTTTAAACCGATTGAATAATTTTATGGCCGAATATCAGGCGGTCATTATCGCGAACAATGACATCGAAATTAAAGACCCTCATTTTTTTAATAAATTGTTCCTCTTGTTGCCAAGAGCGGCGGTCATCGCGCCAGACATCATTTCAACAATAACGCGTCGCCACCAAAATCCCCATCGCCTGACTTCCATTTCATGGTCACAGAAAGCTCAGTATCGGGTATTCTTCTTAAATTTTTTTTCTGGATGGGCCCTTTTCCATGCACGGAGAACATTGAAATCCCTCTGGGGTTTCCTAAAGAGCCCCCAGGTCACAACGGAATGCGAGATTTATTCCGCTCACGGATCTTTTATGATTTTCTCACAAAAGTTCTTTTTGGAAGGGGGAACAATCGATTCCGGTTACTTCTTGTATGGCGAAGAGGACAGCGTGGCCGCTCAGTGTGTGGCCTTGGGATTGACCATTTTGTACTGCCCTGCCTTGGTCGTCTATCACAACGAACACCAGACCACGGGAGGGAATGGGTTCAAAAAAAATATTTTTTATCAGCAAAAAAAAGCATTCAGTTATATAAGAGCGAACTACCCAAACTTTTATTGATGAACAGAGTTTGTTTTGGGGAAACAAAATTCCGAAAGAGCCCAAAGCACATGTGACGTGTAACGCGGATAAAAATTTGTGTCACCCGAAAAAGACACCGGCCAGAGACGAATGTCGGGCCAAACTCCGTAATTGTCGTAAATGAAGTCCAAACAGCGTGTCGCCTTTTCTTGATCCCCGCCTTGCGAATAAAAGACCGCCATTGCCCCCGCCCCCCATAATTTTGGTGGCCTGGTGTTGAAACTCTCATTTTCACCTATGTAATCCACATCTTGAGGATAATCAAATAATTGCCCCCCCCTCCAGAATTGATCCAAGGATTCAATCGACTGACCCGTTGTCCATGGGAGCGACGATTTTCCTCGGTTGGACCGATAAAGTTCCAGTCCATATACGATGTAGATGTGATGCACTAGGTCGTTGGGGGAATCTTTTGTATCTTCATCAGACTTCTCAATGTAATTCCAAAAGGGAATATTATTTCTAAACCTTGTTTTTGAAATGATGGCCTCCACTGATTTATCCACAGCGCATTCCACTAAATCGGTCTCTTGTTCATTTAAAAGGAGGGGTTGTTCCTTTAGAATGCGCGACAGGGTTCCGGCCATCATGGCCGAGACGTTGACAACGAACGGGGCATCATTGGGGCTGACGCTATACCAAAAGTGGCTATTTTGCCCGTCGTCTGTCCATGTGTTCTTGCAGGTGGAAAGCGTGACGTGGCGAATTATTTTCATAACCCGTCGGGCACGATTCGATTCTTGATATTCGGGGATCGTTAAGTAATCCAATAGACCGAGCAAGATGATCGAGTTGATTATTGTATAAACGTGATGGGGTGGGTTCACGGTGCCATCCGAAAAGGCATCCCAGGAGTCTGCAAGGCCCCATCCTATAAACTTTCGATCTTCCTTTTGGACATTGTTTATTAGCCATTCGACCGCATTATTAATTCGTTCTGAGCTTTCGAGGTTTCTATCCCATTTGTAGTGCGCTGTTTCAGCGAGTAATAGAAGCCCATACGTTTCCGCTTGATCAACACCCAGATCTTTCCCTGAATAGGGATCAAGGCCAAAACCTTGGCGATCTATGGGAAAACGATTTAAAAGAGAATGGTAGCGGTCAAGAATCGTTATTTCGGATGAATATATTATATGGGGTATCATAAATGACGATAGAATGACTGAAAAAACTTTTTTCCGATATGAACTGATTGTAACTTCGGGCGATCTATTCAAACGAGAGTCTCCTAAGTTTATTTCCCCTGTTGAGTGATTTCAAGTGACCACACGTCATTTTTAAGTGGGTAAGCGTTTCCGCCCATTACCCAAATTTTATTGTCGAAAACAACGGTGGAATGTTCGTGTCTTTCCGGCCATGTTACCGAAGACCGATAATTGAACCATCTCGACCCATCGCTGGAGTACCAGACATCATTCCAGTTTACGGAGGGATTGTTAGACCACCCTCCTAGCACCCACATCTTGTTTTGGTATTCTACAGCGGAAAACCATATACGCGCAGGCCATACGGTTGATGTCTCAACCTTTTTCCAGTAAATTCCATCAACCGAATTCCAAACATCATTTTCGCCATTGTATTTTGTCAGGTAATTTCCTCCTCCCAAGACCCAGATCTTATTGTCAAACACTAATGCGCAATGATAAGCGCGCCGCCTCCAGGGAGCGTGCATAACGGCGCGTTTCCATATTTTGCCATCTTCTGAGAACCAGACATCGTTTTTTAAATGGCGTTCCTTTGCGGTAAAATATTTTTCCACCCCCCCAAAAAGCCACATTCGATTATTAAAAACAACTCCTGCGGCTCCCAATCGTGGTGACCACGGGGACTTCTTGGAAACCAAATCCCAATGAACCCCATCCGTTGAGGACCAAACTTGGTTGGATGCGGAAGCATTTTGCGCGCGCCCCCCGAACCATCCACCCATCAACCACATCTTTTCTTTGTATACAAAAGAGGTTGATAAATCTCCATGTTTCCAGGGGGCGGTAGATGTCATTTTTTCCCAATCCTTTCCGTTGGGAGATTTCCATACGTCCCTTGGCCCTGGTGCGTGAGACGAGTCCCAACCTCCAATCACCCATATGTTATCCTTAAAAACAAATTCAATTGCCGAGTCACGAGGGCTCCATCCGGCGTGTTGCGTGGCCAGGACCCAATCGCAGTCTTGGGCTTGACCGAGCCCGTTCCCCAACGAAATTAGCAGGGTCCCCAAAATGGGAAAAAACAGTGAGGAGATGAATTTTTCCACTGAGCCATTTTATAACACCTCGACCACGGCCGCAAAACTTTTCTATAGAGGATTGAAAAGTTTGTTAAAATGGACCAGGTGGGTTATTATGCCATGGCAAAGCGGAGGCAAAGTCAATTTTTATGGATTTGGGTCTGTCCCCACCCAAACGAGACGATTTCAATGAGTCCGATGAAAAATAAACCATTGATTGTGTGCCATTTGTCAACGGCACATCCCATATTTGATGTTAGAATCTTTTACAAAGAATGTCGTTCCCTGTCTTCAGCGGGATTCGACACGTATTTGGTGGTTCAGAACGAGTGCGATGTCAATCTGGAAGGGATTCACATAGTTTCATTAAAAAAAGGGCGCGGACGAATAAGGCGCGTCTGGGCTTCACTCGGCCCTGCTCCTTGGGCGGCATTAAAATTAAAGGCGAGTGTTGTCCATTTTCATGATCCTGAGTTGTTGGTGGCTGGCGTGATCCTGTCCCTGCTGGGTAAAAAAGTAGTTTACGATGTTCATGAGGACTATTCAGCGGCTATCCTCCATCGGGAGTGGATCCCCGCTTTGTATAGAAAGCCCATCGCTCTCCTATTTCATTTTTTTGAAAAAGTGTGTTCCCTTTTCTTCGCGGGGATTATTGTGGCGACCCCCCACATTGGTAAAAAATTCAAGCGAAATAAAACGGTTGTCGTTCAAAATTTCCCGATCATTTCAGAGATGAGCTCCACCTTTTCGGCCCGGAGTTCCATCGAAGGGAATCTTGTCTCTTATGTAGGTATTGTCTCCAGGGAGAGAGGGTTTATGGAAATGATAAAGGCCGTTGACCTGGTGTCGCCGAAATTTGAAATTCGTTTGCATATTGCTGGAGCGATCCCATCAAACTTGCGTGAAGCCATTAAAAGCCGAAATGAGGTGGGCTCAAGGGTCATTTTTCACGGATTGGTCAATCGCACTGAAGTGAGCCGCCTTTTGTCTCAATCTCGAGTTGGGTTAGTGTTGTTCCATCCTCTCCCGAACCACACCAAGTCCCAACCCAACAAACTTTTCGAATACATGGCGGCGGGAATTCCAGTTATCGTTTCCAATTTCCCTTTGTGGGAGAGGTTTGTTTTTGAAAACGAGTGCGGAATCTGTGTCGACCCTCTTTCTCCTGTCCAAATAGCTGGTGCTTTAGAATGGATCCTGGCTCACCCGGTTGAGGCGAAGAAAATGGGGGAAAATGGTCGCAAGGCTGTGGAGGAACGTTTTAGTTGGGGAAAAGAGTCAAAAAAGTTGATTGATCTTTATGAACGTTTACAGGGCACCGCCGATTTATGAAAAGTCGTGCGAAGGAAATTATTAACATCCCGATTCTTAATTTGATGCGCTCAGAACAAATTCAGCAACAATGTTAAAATCGCGATACTGGGGCGATGTCGGAATAGTTCTTGGTGGAATGATTACCGCCCAATTTATTCCGCTGATTGGTTCTTTGGTCATCGCGCGGGTGTATGGACCGGCTGAGTTTGGAGTTTATGCTATTTGGTGGGGATATGTGTCCATCGTTTCCGTTGTGATAACAGGCCGAATGGAACAGGCTTTTGGCCTTGAGGAATTAGGGCCGGCTCGATTTCGATTGGCCGCCGCCGCAATATTACTGACCCTCTTTGTTTCTATTTCCGCTACTCTTTTGTTGGGGTTTTTCGTGTTTGCGGGGTTTATTTCTATACCCATGCCATCTTTGATGGTAATGCTCCTTGTTCCATCAGGATTGTTTGTTGCGTTGTCCCAAATCTGGCAATCGCTCGCGGCTTGTGACGGAAAATTTAAGGATTTGTCGGGTCTTCGAATCACACAAGCGCTTTCAGTCACTCTCTTGCAGATTGTGGCCGGATTGATAGACCCGACGGCGGCACAACTTGCGTTGTCTCATTCCTTGGGGGCTCTGCTCGCTGTTCTCTGGGCCCTTCGTTATGTCCCCATGGAGAAAAATTATTTTCCCACTAGTTTTTCAGATGCGGTGAGATCGGTTCGTGAAGTGTCGAGTCGTTACAGGCGATTCCCTATTTATGCGTTACCGGCAGACGCAATAAATACAGCGGCCGGGCAGTTGCCCCTCATTCTCCTTCAATCAAGGTTTGGGAGTGACGTAGCTGGATGGACGGCCCTGGCCTTAAGAATTTTTGGTGCGCCCATCGCCTTGTTGGGTGGAGCGGTTCGAGATGTCTTCAAAAATTCATCGAGCAAAGCCTTTATTTCTAGAGGGGAATGTGAAACAGAATATTGGCATACCTTCAAAGCATTGGCCGTTTGTTCGGCGGTCGGGGTCCCCCTTTTCATGATAATAAGCGAACCCCTCTTTTCTTTTGGCTACGGAGAAAATTGGAGGATGGCGGGGACAATTTGTGTCTGGCTAACTCCGATGTTTGCCATGCGGTTTATTTCCAGTCCCTTAAGTTACACCCTGTATTTGGCACAAAAACAGAAGTATGACCTGGCCTGGCAAACCGCTCTTCTCGTGTTCACCTGGTCTGCCTTTACGTTGCCGGCAAGTTATAAAAGCGCCCTTTTGATCTACAGCATGGGGTATGGGTTATTGTATGGCGTCTATTGTGTAATGTCCCACCGATTCAGCAAAGGGAAAAAAACACTTTGAGCGGGCGAATCACCTTCATTTTATTCGTGATGTTCCTGGGGGGGATTATTCTTCCGCATCGACTGCAAACAGTGTTTATTGAGGCGGGCATGAATGCGTGGAAAATGGGTCCCGTTGGCTTTCTGGTATTGGTCGCTTGTTGCCTCATCGTTGTTCCCCACCTCAATAAAAAATATTTTCTTCCATCCGATTTTTTTCTGACGTTCCAGTTTTTGGTCTTGGTGAGTCCGCTGGCGGCTCTTTACTCGGCCTCTGGCTACATTGATGATTCGAATTTGGCACTCACTCTGTTGATTGCCTCCTTGCCCACATTCGTGATGTTGATATTTAGAAAAATCAGGTTGGTTGTCCCGAAAATTCCTATCGTGGAGAGCCGGGTCGTTGTAATGGCTCTGGTGTTGCTGATTTTCGTGGTCATTCGATGGGGTTATTTGAATATGCCACATTCCGCCGGGTTTAGCTTATCGGATTCTTACAGCAGGCGCATTGAAGGAAGAACCCTTTTTGTTGCGGGGTCGTTGATCGCCTATCTTATTTCAATGGGGACGAACCTAATTGCACCTTTCCTCTCTTTTTGGGCTGGTTTTAGGAAAAATCTTGTCTTATTGATTGTGCCATTTCTCACAGCTATTTTCTTCTATTGGCTTCTGGGAATCAAGGCCACTTTTTTATATGGATTGGCCGCGTATGGTTTAGGATGGGTTGTGGCACACAAGAAAACGACCCGTATTCCCATTCTTGCAATGAGCGTGGTTTTCTTTTTGTTTGGGATCTTTCTGATAGAATGGCGAATCAATGGTTATTCTTACGTCGCTGACTATTTCTTTAGGAGAGTATTTTCTTCCAATGTGCAGACCCAAGGTTACTATTTTGATATGATTCTTAACAACCCTCCGGAAGGATGGGATTTTCTTTTCGGCCTAAACAAATCGGATTTTTCCGTCACCTATTTTATCGGGGAAAGATATGAGGGAAACTCTTTGGGAAACGCAAACACCAATGCGTTTTTGGTGGCGTTTGGTCAGGGAGGATTGGCCGGATATCTTGGCGCCGTTATCTGTATCCCCGCGATATTCTTTTTTCTAGACAAGTTATATCTCGTGGATAGAAACCCCGTTGGTTTGTTCGTCGGTTTTACGTTTGCGGTACTTATTTTGGAGCAAGCATACACAACGACGCTTCTTTCCAGTGGCGTTGGGTTTATGATACTCCTCTACTACTTCATGAAACCTCCTCCAGAAAGTTATTGGAGAGCCTCTGAAGGGAGGGAAAGATGACTGATATTAAAGTTTGTTCCCAGTGCGTCATGGACACAAGCGATCCTGCCATCTCGTTCGATGCGAATGGTGTATGCAACCATTGCCTTGATTTTAGGGTGGTTCTCTCGAAATCATGGTTCCCCAATGATGAGGGAAAGAGAAAATGGCAAAGTATCGTTGAAATAATAAAACGGGATGAAAAAAACAAGCCGTATGATTGCATCTTGGGTTTAAGTGGAGGGATCGATAGCTCATACCTTGCCATAAAAGTTCTGGAAGTCGGCCTTCGTCCCCTTGTTATCCATGTGGACGGCGGGTGGAACAGTGAGCTTGCTGTCCAAAACATTGAAAAGGTCGTCAAGTATTGCGGTTGGGACCTCCACACGATAGTCATTGACTGGGAGGAAATGCGTGACTTGCAATTGGCCTATATGAAATCGGGAATAGCGAATCAAGATGTTCCCCAGGATCATGCTTTTTTTGCCTCTATCTACCACTATGCCACAAAGCACAAGATACGATACATACTGAGCGGCGGAAATCTTGCCACCGAATCCATTTTCCCGCGCGCGTGGCATTGGGCCGCGATGGACGCCATCAATCTGAGGGCGATTCACAAGAAATATGGAAAAGTGAAATTAAAAAAGTATAAAACGATTAGTTTTTTTGAGTATTATTTTTATTACCCGTTTTTCAAGAGGATGAAAACTGTCCGGCCTTTAAATTTTATGCCCTACGTCAAATCGGAGGCTCTGGATATTCTAAAAAAGCGAGTCGGTTACAAAGAGTATGAGCGAAAACATGGAGAGTCGATATTTACAAAGTTTTTTCAGAATTACTATTTGCCGATGAAATTTGGGTATGATAAAAGAAAGCCTCACCTTTCGAGTTTAATCGTTTCCGGGCAGATCACACGCGATCAAGCCCTCTCGGAGTTACAAAAGCCCCTCTTTGTCGAGAAAGAACTGATTTCAGATAAGGAATATGTCGCAAAAAAGCTCGGTGTCTCTTTGCCTGAGTTTGAGGAAATACTTAAGAGGCCATCACTCAGTTACAGAGATTTTCCCAACATGGAACGATATTATACGGTCATGAAAAAGGTGCAGGCAACCCTGTCCAGGGTTTTGGGCAGGGGAATTGAAAATTATTCTTGACGGAATGAATTTTTGGGAGGGGCTCTGATGATCGTCATTCTGGATTATGGCATGGGGAACGTCAGATCCATTCAGTCCATGCTAAAAAAAATAGGCCATACGTCAATCATTTCATCGGATTTGGACCTCATTGCCAGGGGAGAAAAATACATTTTGCCCGGCGTGGGTTCCTTTGATGAAGGGATGAGAAATTTGCTTAAGTCGGGTATTCTCAACGTCCTGAATCACGAAGTCTGTGTTGGTAAAAAGAAGCTCCTTGGGATCTGCCTTGGCATGCAGCTTCTCACAACAAAGAGCGAGGAGGGATTAGAGGCGGGGCTTGGCTGGATTGAGGCTGAGACGAAGCGGTTTTCATTTCTTGGTCAGGAGAAAAAATTGCCCATTCCCCACATGGGCTGGAATTCCATCAAAGTGATACAGAATTCGACACTTTTTTCTGGCTTGTCCGGAGGGCAGCGGTTTTATTTTACCCATTCTTTTCATGTTGTTTGTTCCAACCCTAAAGATGTCGTTGCTGAATCGGATTATGGGGGTGTGTTTGTTTGTGCGGTTCAGAAAGACAATATCATGGGCGTTCAATTTCATCCCGAAAAAAGCCATTCATTTGGGATGGCATTGCTCAAAAACTTTTGTGAGGCCTAGGGGTGTTTCATAAAAGGGTCATTCCTTGTTTGCTGTTGCATAAAGGGGGACTCTACAAGACCGTCCGATTTAAGGATCCAACGTATATTGGAGACCCGATCAATGCCGTGCGGATATTTAACGACAAAGAAGTGGATGAGTTGATTTTTTTAGACATCGATGCCTCCGTGCAAAATAGGGGACCCGATTACAAGATGGTTGAGGACATTGCGTCCGAATGTTTTATGCCGTTATGTTACGGTGGAGGAATTAAAAACATAAATCAGATGAAAACACTCTTTTCTCTTGGCGTTGAAAAGGTGACGTTGTCTTCCGCAGCTGTTGAAAATCCTTTGATTGTCAGGGAGGCCGCGACCGTGTTTGGCTCTCAAAGCGTTGCGGTGACGGTGGATGTGTTGAAAAAGACCTTAGGGGCCTATCAGGTGGTGACCCATAACGCAAAAAAGAAATCTCAATTCAAGGTGGAAGAATTTGTTGTTTTGATGGAAAAAATGGGGGCCGGAGAAATCATAATCAATTCGGTGAACAACGATGGGGTGATGAAAGGGTATGACATGGAATTGTTAAGAACAGTCACTCAGCGTGTCACCATGCCCGTGGTCGCCATGGGGGGAGCCGGTCAACCGGAGGATTTTTCAAAAGCGGTTAATGGAGCTGGCGTTTCCGCGTTGGCTGCCGGGAGCCTGTTTGTTTATCACGGTCCCCTCAAGGGCGTTCTCATTAACTATCCATCGGCAAATGTGCTTAGAACAATCCTTTAATCGAGAAAAAATTAAAAAGCGCGGTCTGAATTGGAGGATCCGAGTAAGAATTCTTGCCTTTTGGATTGTCATCGGCTAAAATGAAAGCGCTTATCGTTTTTAGGTTCATTCGTTTATTTGGCCGATTAATTTTTTTCCTTTCCTCAACTCCTGCCTTGGACTTTTTTGGGGATAGAGGTAAATTATTCTTGGGGTATCGATGAAGATCATTCACGTTGTTGGGGCTCGTCCTCAATTTGTTAAGTATGCGCCCGTGGCTCTGGCACTTTCACGGATGAAAAAAGAAATGAACATCGACCTAAAAAACCGTGTCGTTCATTCCGGTCAGCATTACGATCGGAATATGTCGGATGTTTTTTTTGAGGGCCTCGCTATTCCCGCTCCGGATTATCATCTGGACGTGGGGTCGGGAGCTCATGGGGAACAAACAGCCGAGATCATCCGCGGCGCGGAACGGGTGTTCGCACGGGAAAAGCCCGATGTGGTTGTTGTCTACGGAGACACGAATACCACACTCGGGGGCGCCTTGGCCGCCGTCAAGATGCATATCCCTGTCGCCCACGTTGAAGCGGGGTTGCGAAGTTACAACAAGCGGATGCCCGAAGAGGTCAACCGGATCTTGACCGATCGCGTTTCCACGCTCCTTTTTTGTTCATGTAAAAACGCCATCACAGTGCTGCGAAGCGAGGGGCGAGTCCGATGTCTCAGTGGAGGAAATCTTATGCCTCGGACCGGACTCGCCCGCAAAGATTTGGGTTGTGATATCGATCACCCCCTGGCGATCAACGTAGGGGATGTTATGAGAGACGTTTTTGAGATGACTCGCGCGGAAGCGACAACAACATCCAGCGTGTTATCACATTTATCTCTGGAACCGCGCGGCTACATTTTGTTGACCATCCACCGCGCGGAAAACACAAACCAGGTCGACGTTTTTCGAAGGATCATTCGTTTTGTTCGGCGGGTGGTGGATGGAAAAAGGGTGATTTTTCCGATGCATCCGCGCACCAAGGGGATATTAAAAAAGGCGAAGGTGGGTCTCCCGGATTTTATTCAAGTCATTGAACCGGTGCCTTACCTGGACATGGTGGCGCTTGTATCAAATGCGGTGATGGTCATGACGGATTCCGGCGGATTGCAAAAGGAAGCCTATTGGGCAAAAGTTCCGTGTGTGACGCTTCGAAATGAAACCGAATGGGTTGAAACCGTTAGGTCTGGATGGAATACTCTTTTCGAAAATTTTAAGGGGAGCTGGTCCTGCCAAAAAAACCGGCCGGAATATTACGGTGACGGCCAGGCCGCCGGGAGAATGGCGCGGATACTGCTTTCCTTTACACCAAATGGAGCGCAACATGGATAATAGAAATGTCGGGTTAATTGGTTTGGGGTATTGGGGAAAAAACATTCTGCGAGACCTGGCTCAAATGGGTGTGTTGCGAAAGGCCTGCGACGCCCACGATTTGACTCTTTTGGAAAAAAGAAATGAGTTCCCGGATGTTCACTTTACGTCCGACGCAAACGAGGTGTTTGAGGATAAGGAAATTAAGGCTGTTGCCATTGCGACCCCTGCGACAACGCACTTCCATCTAGTCAAAAAAGCCTTGTTGGCCGATAAAGATGTGTTTGTGGAAAAGCCTTTGTCTTTGACTGTGTCCGATGGACAAGAGCTATTGGCCTTGGCGAAAAAGCGAAACAGAATCCTCATGGTGGGCCATATTCTCCAGTATCATCCGGCTGTCGTTAAATTGAAAGAGCTGATCGCTGAGGGAAGTCTTGGGAAGATTCAATATCTTTATTCGAATCGTCTGAACATAGGAAAATTAAGGACCGAGGAAAATATTTGGTGGAGTTTTGCCCCCCATGACATCTCAGTGATTTTGATGCTTTTGGAGGACGAACCCGCCCGGATTTTGGCGTCGGGTGGGGATTACATCAACAAGGGGATTTGCGATACGACCTTGACGGTTCTGGAGTTCCTGAACGGAGTTAAAGCCCATGTGTTTGTCAGCTGGCTTCATCCTTTTAAGGAGCAAAAATTAGTAGTGGTCGGGTCGAAATCTATGGCGGTTTTTGATGACGTGGCGAAAGACAAACTGGTGATTTACCCCCATCTCATCGAATGGAAGGGGGGACGGTTGCCGGTGGCTACAAAGGCCGCCCATGTTGTGGTTCCAATAGATACGGAAAAACCGTTGCGCAAAGAGCTCCTTCATTTTCTTGATTGTGTTGCCAAAAGGACAACTCCAAAAACGAGTGGGGAAGAGGGACTTCGCGTTTTAAAAGTGCTCGAGAGAGCCGAAAAACTTTTATTGAGCAAAGAGCCGGTCAAGCACTCTTCCGAGATTTTTGTTCATCCGACGGCGGTGTTGGACGAGAACGTCGTTGTCGGAAATCACTCTAAGATATGGCATTTTTCTCATATCCTGAGCGGGTCAACCCTTGGAGAAAAATGTATCATTGGCCAAAACGTTGTTGTGGGGCCGAACGTCGTTGTGGGGCGGGGGTGCAAGATCCAGAACAATGTGTCGGTTTACAAGGGGGTCACCCTGGAAGATGATGTATTTTGTGGCCCCTCCTGTGTCTTTACGAACGTGTACAACCCGCGGGCCTTTATTGAACGGAAAAATGAATTTTTACCAACCCTTGTTAAAAAAGGGGCAACAATCGGTGCCAACGCGACGATTGTTTGCGGTGTTCAAATCGGGCGATATGCCGTGGTGGGAGCAGGTGCCGTTGTGAAAAAGGATGTCCCCGATTACGCGATTGTGGTCGGGGTTCCGGCACGCCAGAAAGGGTGGGCCTGCGTCTGCGGTACGACATTGAAATTTGAAGCGGAAAAAGCCCATTGCGGATACTGTGGAACATCATTCACCCAAAAAAATGGGATCGTTACCCAGGGAGAGTAATTTATGTCTCAACAAGTGCCTATGCTTGATTTAAAAGCCGAATACCGGCACATGCAGAAGGAAATTGACGCCGCCATCTCCGCCTGTTTGGATCATCAGCATTGGATTCTGGGGCCTGAGGTGGCGTCCCTGGAGAAAGCTGTTTCTCACTATTTGTCGGTTCGTCACGCCATCGGCGCTTCCTCGGGAACGGAAGCCTTGGCCCTATCCTTGCGGGCCTTGGCTATTCAAAGGACAGGCAAAGAATATTTTGAAAAAACTGACGAAATTCTGACAACACCGTTTACGTTTACGGCGACCGGAGATGCCATTCTGCGCGCGGGCGCCACGCCGGTGTTCGTTGATATCGACCCGGCCACTTTCAACATGGATCCCGAACACGTACGTTCTTACCTTCGCTCGCCGGGCGGGAAAAACGTTGTGGGCCTGATTCCCGTGCATTTGTATGGCCGGGCCTGTGACATGGGCGAATTGACCGCTCTTTCGCGAGAACGAGACCTCTTTGTTTTGGAAGACGTTGCACAAGCTTTCGGTGGATCGTGGAAAGGAAAAAAACTGGGATCCTTGGGGACGGCCGCGGCATTCAGTTTTTTCCCCTCAAAAAATTTAGGCGGGTTTGGAGATGGCGGAATGGTGGCCACGGACAACGACCAATTGGCGGACTTGGTCCGCATGCTTCTTAAGCACGGGGGCCGTGATAAATACAATGTTGAACACATTGGATACAACGCACGTTTGGATACCCTCCAAGCGGCGGTGGTGTTGGCAAAATTGAAATATTTGGACGAGTTCAACCAAAAAAGAAGGCAGATCGCAAAGATGTATAACGAGGGATTTTCCGGCTGTCATGGGGTTACCACACCGGTTATTGCTGACGGACACGTTTTTCACCAATACACGATTCGAGTTCCAGCGGAGCGGCGGGAGGATATCCAAAAATCGTTGACGAACGGTGGTATTCAAAGCATGGTCTACTATCCTTTCCCGTTGCATCAAATGAAAGTGTTTGAGGGACGAAGCCGTTCCTGGGGGGGCTTGGACCAGTCCGTGGCGGCCAGCCGGTGTGTTTTGAGCTTACCGATTGAGCCATTGCAAACAGACTTAATCACCCGGCAGGTCATTTCCAATCTTCGTGGCAGCATGCCATGATGGGGTTTGGTTTGATCGCGATAGAGGTCGGTTGGACAACTGTTTTTTTACCCCGGGGGGAATGTGCGTTTAAGTGAATGGTTCGTCTACGAGAAGTTTCAGAGTTGGGGGAAGGACGGTGGTTTGAACCGCCTGCTCTGTTTTTGCTTTGTCGGGCTTATTTCTTTGTCTTTGAATTTTCCGTTGGCTCGATTTCCGGGACAAGACCTTCTCTGGAACGATTTGATGGTCTTGGGGCGGGTCGCTTGGGCCAAAGCCGCCTTATTAAGTAATCCGTTCTCTTCGGTGGACTTTTTGCAGGGTCTGGGTAGCCCTGTCATGCTTGACGTAAAGGTGGTCCCCCATTTCTTTGACCCTGGTGTTGTTTTTTCCATTTTTGTCGGAGATGCGTTGAGCTTGGCGTTTCGGTCTTTTTTTCTTGTTGTTTATTGTCTTTATTGTTTGGACCGATTGATTGATCAAGAGGACCTTGGTCTTAAGGATGGCACTCAGATAGGGTTCGGATTTCGAGTTCCTCTTCTCCTTTTCTATGTTTTTTCGCCCATGTTTTTTGGAGATGTGGCCCATCATTTTTCCGCTGTTTTTTATGCCATTCCCGGTTTAATTTTAGCCATTCGTTTTTTTGTCCGAGAGCCCTCTGCGACGTCATCTCTTCTCTTCACCGGCGCCGTTTCCCTCTTTATCGGTCTATCGGATGTTCATGTCTTTTTCATCGCTGGAGCTCTGGCATTTTTTCTGGCCCTTTTTGACAAGACATTAAAAAGATCCCGAGCATGCTTATTCATCGCGGTCATGGCCGGTGCGGCTTTCGCTTTTTTTTCTTATGTCCGTTACGTGGGTCTTCATCAAGCGGGGGCCGATATGGTCGTTTCTCAGGGGTCTGGATGGTCCCTGTCTCTTTACAATGCGTTATTTCTGAAGGATGCTTTGAAAAGCCTTGTTTATCCTCAATTTGCCGGCCCAGTCAGCGCTTACATTTTACCCTATGTCCCAATTATGGGACTGGTTATTCTTTTGGCTCCCCAAAAACCGCGTCTTGCATTTCGATTGTTGATTTTGTTGGGTTTGGTTGCGGCGTTATTTTTGTTTGGGGTTGTTTGTCATGGAGTGGAGCCTCTTCGGGCCAAACTTCCATCGGCGATGCGGTATCATTTAGCCATCATCCCATTTCTGGTTAATTTGTGGATTGTTTTTCACTTAAATGATCTTCAACAAGCGCTATTTCACTTTCACTTGGAAAAAGGCTATGGTTTTTGGGTCCTATTCGCCTTGGCCGTATTTTTTAGAGAGATTAACATGGGATTCTACAATCCGAAATCAGATGGGTTTCTTGCTGGCTTTTTTTTTACGAGAGAATTTTCGTTGTTGGGTGTGCGAAGTTTGATCCGACACTGTTTGTCCGTTTTTCCTTTGCTCTTTGCAGTTGGTGTTTTGTTGAACCAACGATTTTCATCAAAGGTTTATCGTCAAGCTTTTTCTCTGGCTTTGTTCGTTTTAGTGCCGATGACTTATTTACCCATTCTCTCCTACGGGTTTCCAGTGCCCTCTAACGTAGATTTTGGGATTTATCGGTCATTGTACCGGGATTTGCCCCAAGCGATTAAAGAATCCTTGACTGGCGAGCGGTGCGTTTCGGTGGTCCCTATAGCCAAGGGCACGGTTTCTCAAGATCGCGGTCGCAATGATAAGTTGCTTCCATTAATCGAATATCCTGAACTGATGGGGGGAAGATCGTTTTTTCATTGGCGCTATTCCTATAGCCGGAACACAAGTGAACTTTATTCGAGATTGACAGGTCAGGGACCCATTAATTTTTTCCCCCCAGTTCCAGGCCTCTTAAACGAAACACTGAGATTTTCAGAGGCCAGCTTATCCCCCATTCTCATAAGCGCGGATGCCGACATAAAGGATGATCGCCTCTTGTTGATCAGGCAATTCCGTATTGGTAGCCGATGGCTTGAAAAACATCCGGAGTCTCAAACAGGGTTAACAGGCGACGTCTATGTCTACCAAGTCAGAAACGTGTCGGAATTTATGCAAAAGACGTTTGCGAAAATATTTTACTCGCGCGTTTCAGCGATTTTTCATATAAAAGAGGGGATTAATGGACCTATCCGCCTCCCCATCACATTTTTTTCTGAACTTCGGGCGCAAGATGGTAAGGGCGAAAACATTGTCCTAAAGCGAGGTCTCGACGGTTTTGTTTTGGCCGAGCCCACGCTCGCTCAGAGGGAAATCAAGATAACAAGCTTCTCCTGGGTTTCAATAGTCAGCCTTTTTTCGCCCTTGGTTTGCTTTGGTTTGCTGATGTTTGGGCGTCGGTTGTTGATTCGTTTGGGAGACCATTGATGAAAAGTAAAATGATGGATAATTTATCTAAAGAACCCGGTTCTCTTCCGGCGCATGTTATTGCTGTCTCCGATTTCAGGAAATCATCCCCACCCGAGATTACTTTTATCGTCCCGGTCTACAATGAAAAGGAAAACGTCGTGCAGTTGCTGGACCGAATTTTAGCGTTGCCGCTGGACAAAGACGTGGTTGTCATCGATGATGGGTCAACAGATGGAAGTCGCGATCTTTTGAAAAATAACGTGCGAAAGGGGATGGGGTTGTGGTTTCATCAAAAGAACTTGGGAAAGGGGGCCGCCGTTCAAACCGCCCTCCGGGTGAGCCGGGGGGAGTTTGCGGCGATTCAGGATGCCGATTTGGAATACGATCCTTCTGAATATCAACGTCTTTTGGAAACGATAAAAAATAAAAAAGTGGATGTGGTTTACGGGTCGCGCTTTATGAAAAAAAATCCGACTCTTTATCTCCGTTTCTATTTGGGAAACAAAGTTTTAACATGGTTTATCAATTTATTGTGTTGGGTCCGTATGACGGATACATATACTTGCTTTAAACTCATGCGTCTTAACCAGTGGGAATGTCTTGGCTTGGAATCTCGCGGATTTGAAATGGAAGCGGAGATCGCTGTGAAGGTGGCTCTCCGTCGCCTCACATTTGCTGAAGTTGCAATTGATTACCACCCCCGGTCATTGTTGGATGGGAAAAAAATCGGGTGGAGAGATGCCATTAAGGGGATTTGCGCTGTCGTCCGGTTCTGGACCAAGGAATTAACGGTATGACTTTGCCAACAAGATTATCTTCACCGATACTCTCAAAAAAAGACACCCCCCCATTCGTCTCGGTGATCGTGCCCTGTCGAAACGAAAAAAAACACATTAATAGTTGCATCGAAAGTATATCATCTCAGGATTATCCTGCAGAAAAATTGGAAATCTTGATGGTGGACGGAATGAGTGAGGATGGCACGAGAGATGTCATCGCCCGTTTTGCATCGACCAACCCGGCCATTCAACTGATTGATAATCCGCAAAGGATCACACCCGCGGCCTTTAACCGGGGGATCAAAAAAGCGAGGGGGGCTTATATCCTTTTGATGGGGGCACATAATCAATATCCATCGGATTATATTTCTCGGTGTGTAAAAGCGTTGGAGCAATTGGATGCTGATAACGTGGGGGGGGGCATTGTCCCTGTTCCGAGATCGACGACATTTTTTTCTGCGTCCATCCTTTGTGTTATTTCCCATCCCTTTGGTGTGGGGAACTCAAAGTTTCGCACCCATTCCAATGGTCCGATTGAAGCCGATACGGTCTTTGGCGGTTGTTACCGTCGGGAGGTGTTCGAACTCATCGGATTGTTTAATGAACGGTTGGTGCACAGTCAGGACATGGAGTTCAATCTAAGGCTAAAAAAAGCAGGAGGGAAGATATTTCTAATTCCCTCAATATGTAGTCGTTATTATGCGAGGTCCGATCTTTTTCATTTTTGTCGGCACAACTGGACCAATGGGAAATGGGCTATTCTTCCGTTCAAGTATAGCGACATCGTCCCTGTTTCGATTCGGCATCTCGTTCCGCTCTTTTTTGTGGCGTTTCTCCTGTCGGCCACTCTATTAATGTTCTTCTCGTTGCAATGGGGTGTGGTGGCCCTTGCGGGGATTGTTATCCCGTATTGTTTCCTGTCGGCATATTTTTCATACAAAGAGGCTTCCGCCCGAAAATCGTTGCGCATGTTGTGCGTTTTGCCCCTCACTTTTTTCCTGCTCCATTTTTTTTATGGGTTGGGGTCCATCGTCGGGTTTCTCCAATCGGTAGGGTCAATTAATTTCTGGAGGCAGTTTCTAAGGGTCCGATTTTTTAATTCTTGAAGGGTTTATTAATTTTAATAGGAGTGGATGATTCATGTCAAGCAACGAAAGTTTAGGGCGGACGCCTGAAAGTTTCGGAGTCTCTCTTGAGCAAGGGGTGGTGGACATTCGGATGATCCATTCCCTCATTGTTTCTTTTTTGCCTCGTTCCGTTCTTGGGGGAGCGTGTGGCGCCCTTTTGGGTCTTCTTTTGGCTCTCGCTTTGCCGAAAAAATATCAGTCCGAGGCCTTTATTGAAATTACGGATAATCCCGTCGAACAGGTTGTGGGATCAGCAACCCGGTTAGAAAAATCGGAGGGAAGGGACGCCAAGTTTGAACAGACAGTGCGGGTTAAAACCATTGAAGTCATTGCCCGAACTGAAAATGTTATCGGGACGGTCAATTCCAAACTGAATGAGAAGGGAAAGCATGAATCGGTCGTTTATTCAGCGAAAGGGATTCCCAACACGATGTTGGTGAAATTGACAGCCGAATCAAAAGACCCGCTATCGTCGATCTCCGCTGTAAATCTTTGGGCAGATTTGGTTATACAAACAGTAAGCCATCAACGTTTGGAAATGTTTCAAAAGGGAGAGTCTCTTTTAAGTGGGCCCTTTTCAAAGTTGGCAGAAGAAGCCGACAACCTTAATGTGCGAATGTGTATGCTTTCCCCCCAAGTCTCATTGAAAAAATCCGAGGCGACATCGTTGGAGTCTCTCCTTGTTAAGCGTGTGGAAGAACTGAAATTGATTGATTCGACCATCGAAGAGATGGAATTCACGTTGCCTATCTTAAAAGAGGAATTAAAAAAGCACGAGCGCATTTTTCCTGGGAATCCTGGTCGAGGATTGGAAGGAATGGAAGCGGCGTTTAGGTCGCTCCCCGATTTCGGCAAAGACGGTCCTCGCGTGTATGGGGTTGTGAATTATATCTCGAACCCTATTTATTCCGATCTTGAAAAAAAAATTAGCAATAACGAAGTGGAATTATCCATTCTTGTAAATCGGAAAAAGCAGCTTGGAAAACTGATCGGAAAGGATAAAGGGGATTTAGAACGAGTGTTGCAAGAAGTGGGGGAGGGAACCCGAACTTTGGACAGACTGGATCGCCAATTATTGTTGGCAAAAAAAAGCCTTGATCTGATTTTTGGTAATTTAAGCGGGACTCGGTTAGCGGGAGAGGTCCCCATTGCCAATATGCGTATTGTTAGTTACGCGAGTAACTCCGACCAGGTAAGTCGTAAATATAATGTTGTGTCGTTATTCTTTGCGGGAGGGGCATTGCTCACGTTTAGCTGGCTCTTTCTTAAACTTCCATCCGGTCCAAAGGATTGTCTTCTTCCTGGAAATTCTTCAACCCACATGGGAAAGGTTCCGTGAAAGTGGGCAATAAGAGGGTCTCTCTTCATTTTCTTAATCTGGGAAAAGTCCCGACGGAAGATTATTAAGATGTCATTTCAGAAGCCGATCCATTTAAAAAAGGCATTGGTTCTCCTCCACGATGTGCTGATGTCAGGTGTTGCGTGGATACTTGCTTTCCAATTCCGTTTTAATTTTTTGATTCCAGAGTCAAATAGGGAAAGCCTCGTTCGCTCACTGGCTATTGTCATTCTCGTTCAAGGAAGCGTGTTTTGGGGATTTGGGCTTTATCGGAGCCTTTGGCGGTTTGCTAGTCTTCCTGACCTTCGTCGGATTTTTTTGGCGGTTGTGACGTCCACCCTGGCCTTTGTGATGGTATTGTTCCTTTATCGCCGGCTGGAGCAGGTACCCCGGTCTGTCCTTATTTTGGATCCGATTTTGTTGATCTCCTTGATGGGGGGAAGTCGGTTTTTATACCGTTCTTGGAAAGACGGACATCTGATTCCAATTCGAAAGTTGTCGGCGAATCCCGTTCTTGTGTTGGGCGCGGGTCACGCGGCCTCGTTGTTAATGCGTGAACTCTTTCGGGGAGCCCAGTGGGAAGTGGTGGGTTTGTTGGACGATGACGTCCAGAAGAAAGGACGTATGTTGTCCGGCGTCCCGGTACTTGGTCCTGTTTCTGAGTTGGCGGACCATGCCCAAAAACACGGTGTCACCCAAGTGATTTTAGCCATGCCATCGGCTTCGCCGGGGCGTCGGCGGACTGTTGTGGAAGCGGCAACGGCGGCGGGCCTAACGGTTTTGACAGTACCTCGTTTGGAAGATCTGATCTCTGGCCGGTTGAGCGTTTCCCAAATCCGGCGAGTGGAGTTGGAGGATTTGTTGGGGCGTGGGCGGGTGAAACTCGATGACGCAGGCTTGCACTCTTTGCTGACTAATCGGGTGGTTGTTGTGACAGGGGCCGGGGGCTCCATCGGATCGGAACTGTGTCGACAAATCGCCCAATTCTCCCCCTCCAAGCTTCTTTTATTGGAATCCAACGAATACGCACTCTATCGGATCGAACAAGAATTTATTGAACGCTTTCCCCAAATTGCCATTGTTCCGCTGGCGGCCGACGTTCGGGATTCTGATCGATTGGCGAATCTGTTTGAGCGGTTTTCTCCCCAAGTTGTGTTCCACGCAGCGGCCTACAAGCACGTGCCTTTAATGGAAAATGACAACTGTTGGGAAGCTGTTCGAAATAATGTGTTGGGAACTCTCAATACGGCTCAAACGGCGATTCGGTATGGGGTTCAGAAGTTTGTCCTTATTTCTTCTGACAAAGCCGTGAACCCAACCAATGTTATGGGCGCCACCAAACGTTTGGCCGAAATGGTATGCCAAGGGTTGCATTCAATGTCGATTAATACACAATTCGTTGTTGTGCGATTCGGAAATGTTTTGGGAAGCACCGGAAGTGTGATTCCCAAGTTTCGCGAACAGATTGCCCGGGGTGGTCCTGTTACAGTGACCCATCCTGACATGACCCGCTACTTTATGCTCATTCCGGAAGCGGCTCAATTGGTTTTGCAGGCCGGGCTGATGGGGAAGGGAGGTGAAATATTTGTTTTGGATATGGGTTCCCCTGTTAAAATTGTGGACTTGGCCCAGGACATGATTCGCCTCTCGGGATTTCAGAACGACGAAATTAAAATAGTTTTCACAGGTCTTCGGGCGGGAGAAAAAATTACAGAAGAGTTGTTGGCCGATCAAGAGCTCACTCTTCCCACTCACCACCCAAAACTTCGCATTGCTCGGGCTCGGCCAGTTCAATCCTGTTTTTTAAAAGACCTGCAGGGGTGGATTGAGAAACATTGTTCTCTTCCAGATCAACAAGTAAAAATCGGACTTCGGGAATGGATCCCCGAATACACCGCTGAAGGTGTGTCGGCACCACGGGATCAAGTCCCCGCTGGTTGAACCCCTGCTATGGTTCTAAATCATTCCAAGGGGGGTGAATTAACGCCCTTTCATAGCGGCGTGGCTTTCCTTTTGGGGTTTTGCCCTTTTTTTTCCATTGCCGCCGCTAACGTGGTTTTGTTCCTCTTCATCTTATTGTTGTCTGTGGATTTGGTTCGAAAAAAAACATCGCTGATTTTTCATCGGACACCTTTCGACATTGTGTTGATGGGGGCCCTTTGTGTTTGGTTTTTCGCGGGACTAGCGGGCTTCTCGCCTGTAGAGAGTTTCAAAAAGACAGGGTTCATTCATCATGTCATGGTGTTTTATCTGCTCCTGTTTTCCTATCGGGGAAGGCTACTTCAATTCGTCTTGTGGGGATTGTTCATTGGATGTGGCCTTAATGTGTTGTACGGTCTTGCACAATACTTCCTTTGGAAAGGGATCTATGATTTTCAAGCGGGGGAACTGCCTGGCTGGTTCATGGCATTGGGGGAGAAGTGGCAAAAATACATTTCCCTTTCCCCAAAAGATGAGCGAATACATGGGGCTCTCCATTTAATGACCTACAGCGAGCTTCTTTTGCCGGGATTTTTTTTCTGGGGGGCTCGCTTTTTAGAAAAAAGGAAGGGGTGGAATTTCTTATTCGGTTTTCTCCTGACGGGGGGGGCCCTTGTCCTTGCGGCGCAACGGGGGCCCCTTTTGGGAGCGGTGATGGGATTGATTTTGATTTTCGTTGTTCATCCACGGCGAATGCGGTTGGTCCTCCCTGTCCTTTTCCTTGGGCTGTTGGCGTTCGTCAGTCCGGCTTCCCGTGAAAAAATTGGCCGCGTCCTAACTTCGAAGGGCATTCAAGAAAATCACCGTGTGTCTCTCTGGAAAGGAGGTCTCTATCTTTTTAAGCGTCACCCTGTCCTTGGAGTCGGGCCCGGGCAGATCAAAAGGGCAACGCAATTCTACAAAACCGATCCCGCTTTTCCACCCAACCCAAAAGGGCAAGAGGGGGATCTTCATAACTATTATCTTCAAAGAACGGTGGAAATGGGAGTTCCAGGATCTATTGTGGCTGTGGGGTTACTTGGGGTATTTTTGCTAACGGGATATCGGTTTTATCGGGAGAAAGATTCCCTATCTCCCGAGCTTATCGGTGGCTCCAAGGAAAACATGAATGCGCTAGCGGTAGGGATTTTTGCCTCCTTTTTTTCGTTACTCTTCATTAATGTGACCGAGCGCGCCCTTGATGATGCCGAGGTTGCCCTTGTGTTTTGGATGTTGGCGGCGTTCTCGGTTTGGGCTGTTAAACCGGCTAATCAGATGGGCTCCCAGCGATGAAATCACTCTCTGTTTGGGTTGTTCAGGTAGGCGAAAATATGCGCTTGAATGAAAATTCAGTTCCCATGCGGACCGGATACTTGGTTGAGAAATTGCTTGAACGCGGGCATCGGGTTTTGTGGTGGGGAAGCGCTTTTGATCACTTCAAGAAAGAATGGTTGTTCACCCCGAATAGAGGAGTGTCGTTTCGGCCTGGGTTTGACTTTATCCCCCTGGGTGGGATGGGATATAAGAAAAACATATCATTGGCCCGGTTTTTGGATCATCGGTTTATTGCAAGGAAGTTTAGGCAGATCGCACCGACTCTAAAACAACCCGATGTTTTGGTGGTTTCCACACCGCCCTATGACCTTGCTTACGAAGCGGCTTGCTTCGCCAAAGACAGGGGGCTCCCGTTTCTTGTTGACATCCGTGATCCGTGGCCAGATCTTTTCGTGGACCACTTCCCAAAACCGTTACAATGGTTGGCACGGATTTTTCTTCTTGGGGAACGTCGGCAACTTCAAAAAGCATTAAGACAGGCTAACGTTCTGTTTTCCGTCACGGAAGAAATGTTAGCATGGGCTCTCTCCCTCGCAGGGAGAAAGAAGTCTCCCGTCGATCAGGTGATGGGCCTGGGATTTTCAACTTTCGTTGGTATGGGTGGGACTGTTTCTGAAATCCTTAAAGAAAAGGCAGAATTGTGGAAAGATAAATTCGTTGTCCTCTTCGTTGGAACGATCTCTCCTTCTTATCATAACCCCTCCATTCTGGTGACGGCCGCACGCCTCCTGAAATCGACAAACCTCCATTTTGTTATTGCTGGGGATGGAGAAGGACTAGGAGAAATTCAACGACAATCGGCTGGACTTTCGAACTTGACCGTCACGGGTTGGCTTAATCGAACGGAATTGGCGTTTGTCTTGCGTAGAGCCCATGTTGGAGTTTGCCCCTCTGCGATTCCTTTGGAGATTCCCAGCAATAAGTTTTTCGCCTATCTCTCGGCGGGCCTTCCGGTTATTTCTTCCTTTGGTGGGGAAATACATAAAACCATTGTTAACGATAACGTTGGGTTGTTTTATGCTCCCGGAAATGTGCAGGATTTGGTAGAATCTCTTCTCCGTCTTCATTCAAATCCTGATTTGTACCGGTTGTATTCTGCCAATGCCGCGAAACTCTACCGTGAAAAGTTTGACGCGTCCGTTATTTACGCCTCTTACGCTAATTCCGTGGAGTCCCTGGCAAAAGGGATTGATGTGGGAGGGACTACGTGCACAAAGGAAGGGGCATCCCATGAAGCGTTTCTTTGATTTTGTCGTTTCATTGATCGGCTTAATCGTTCTCTCTCCGTTGATCGGATTCATCGCTCTCCTGATCAAAAGAGAAGATGGGGGGCCGGTCGTCTATGGCGGATTACGGGTGGGTTTGAACGGAAAAATGTTCCCCCTGTATAAGTTTCGAACGATGGTGGTCAACGCCGATAAGATCGGGGGGTTTACCGCCTCGGATCGGGATCCTCGGATCACAAAGGTGGGCCGCTGGTTGAGAGGCAAAAAGTTGGACGAACTTCCCCAGCTTTGGAATGTGTTGCGGGGGGATATGAGCCTGGTGGGCCCTCGCCCAGAGGTGAAACATTATGTGGACATGTTCACGGAGGAGGAGAAAAAAATTTTAAGCGTACGCCCCGGCATCACCGATTGGGCGTCCCTGGCCAACCCCGATGAAGGGGCCCTCCTGAAGGATCATCCCGATCCGGAACGGGGTTACATGGAACTCATTCGCCCCACCAAACTGAAATTGCAATTGAAATATGTGGACCGGCATTCTTTATTTGGAGATTTAGCGATCCTCTGGATGACCGCGCGGACACTCCTTTTAAAAAAAACAATCGATGCGAAGGCCCTACTAAACCGATGAAAAAAAACGACTTACTACTCAATCTGTATTCGGAAATGTTCCGAATTCGAGCCTGCGAGGAAAGTCTGGTCGACCCGATACTCTCGGGCGAGATAAAAACCCCCTGCCACCTTTGTTCGGGCCAGGAGGCTATTGCGGTGGGCGTGTGCTCGGCCCTCAAGAAAAGCGACGCGATTTTTGGCGGGCACCGTTCGCATGGGCATTATCTGGCTAAAGGGGGAGATATAAACACCCTGGTGGCTGAAATTTTTGCCAAAAGTGATGGCTGTTCCGGCGGGCGAGGGGGATCCATGCACTTGATCTCTCCGGAAAATGGGGTCTGGGGGGTCGTCCCTATCGTTGCGGGCACCATTTCGTTGGCCACCGGCGCCGCCATGGCCGCCAAAATCCAAAAGAAAGATCAGGTCGTCGTGAGTTTTTTCGGGGACGGGGCCACGGGGGAAGGTGTGCTTTACGAATCGCTCAATCTGGCGTCATTGTTGCGGTTGCCCATCATTTACGTTTGCGAGAATAATTATTATTCCACCCACATGCCCATGCGCGAATGTCGATTGAAGGACAATATTGTTCAGACCGCTATCCCTTTTGGAATTCGAGGGGTTCGTTTGGACGGCAACGATGTGATGGGTGTTTACCAGGAGACCGCCAAGGCCGTGGCCCTCTGCCGGGGGGGGAAAGGGCCGGTGTTCTTGGAATGCGTCACTTACCGATTGCGGGGCCATGTGGGCGCTGACGATAACGTTCAAGGTTCCCACACGGACATTCGTCCGGCCCGCGAGGTGGACCGCTGGCGTCGAAAGGATCCGCTGATTCGGTTGGAGAAAACGTTGCGCAAGGCGGGAGTCTCCGCGTCTCAGTTAGAAAAAATTCGCAAAGAGGCCATGGACGAAGTGGCCCGCGCCCACACGTTTGCCCGCCAAAGTTCCACCCCCCTGGCTCGTGATTTGGCCAAGAATGTTTTTGAAACGGAGACCGCCCCATGCCTGCCTTAGCCCCATCTGTTTCTGCGGACATCAAGACCGGAAAAAAATCTCGGCCTTTGACGTTTAGTTTGGCGATCAATGAGGCGATTCATCAAATGATGGAGGCCGACAAAGGCGTTGTTTTAATCGGTCAGGGCGTGAAAAGCCCCTGGTATGTGGGAAATACCACCCGGGGATTGATCGAGCGATTTGGAACATTGCGGGTGCAAGACACCCCGGTTTCGGAAAATGCCGTGACCGGGGCGGCGGTCGGCATGGCCATTGCGGGACTTCGGCCCATCGTTGTCCACCCGCGGGTTGATTTTTTGGTGTATGCCCTTGATCCCATCCTGAATCAGGCGGCCAACTGGCGTTACATGTTTGGAGGACGTTCCTCGGTGCCGATGGTATTGTGGGCCATTGTTAATCGGGGTGGTGAGCAGGGCGCTCAGCATTCTCAATCTTTCCACGCCCTCTTCGCCCATTCGCCGGGTTTAAAGGTGGTGATGCCATCGACTCCCGCCGATGCCAAGGGTCTGATGATTTCCGCCATTCAAGACAACGACCCCGTTGTCTTCATTGATGATCGCTGGTTGTATTCGCAGGAAGAGCATGTGCCCGAAGAACCCTATGCCATTCCATTGGGGCGGGGTATCGTGCGAAGGCCCGGTAAAGATGTCACGATGGTCTCGGCGTCGTTTTTGGCGAAGGAAACACGGCGGGCGGCGGATCTGCTGGCCCAAGACGGGATCGATGCCGAAGTTATCGATTTGCGTACCATTAAACCGCTGGATACGGGTTTAATATTGTCTTCGCTGAAGAAAACTGGCCGATTGGTGGTGATCGATGGAGGGTGGCGAACCTGCGGATTTGCGGCCGAAGTGGCGGCCTTGGCGGCTGAAGCGGGACCATCCGTTCTTCGGGCTCCGGTGGTCCGGATCACCTTGCCGGACATCCCCGCTCCTGTCAGCACACCCCTGGAGCAGGCCTACTATTTTGGTTATAAAGAAATTGCAGAGAAAACAAAAGGAGTGATGTCATGAGTCCCACTTTGTCAGCGGAAAAAGTTCGTTTTGTCGGGTATACGCGGCAGTATGAGCGGTGGAAAGACCGTTTCAACGGGGTGTTCCAAGAAATTATGTCCCAGGGCGAGTTTATCCTCCGTAAGCATTTGTCGGATTTTGAGGCGCGCATCGCCACCTACGTGGGGACTAAGCACGCCATTGGGATGAATACGGGAACCGACGCTCTTTATCTGTCGGCTCACGCGCTGGGGTTTGGCCCCGGCGACGAAGTGATTACCGTGGCGCACACGTTTGTTGCCACCATCGGGGCGATCGCCCAGTGCGGTGCGACACCCATTCTTATTGATGTAACCGACGACTTCAATATGGATGTTCGACAAATTGAGGGGGCCATCACGCCCCGCACTAAAGGCATTATTCCTGTACATCTTAACGGTCACCCCGCGGACATGGATGTGGTGTTATCGATTGCCAAACGCCACAACCTTAAGGTAATTGAAGACGCGGCCCAGGCTTTGGGCGCCACGTACAAAGGCCGGCGAACTTCGTCGATGGGGGACACGGGCATTTTTAGTTTTTATCCCGCCAAAATGTTGGGGACGGCGGGCGATGGCGGGATGGTTTGCACCAATGATGATCTTTTGGCCCGCAAACTGAAAGCGTTCCGGGACAACGGGCGTGTGGATTCTGTGGAACAAATTGAGTGTTTTGGGTGGTGTACCCGGTTGGATAATTTACACGCCGCTCTTCTAAATATGAAGTTTGATTACTTCGATGAAGACGTTAAACGCCGCCGCGCCATCGCTCGCCACTATGATTCGGCCCTGGCGGGGGTGGGGGACGTGCGAACGCCACCGGTGTCCTCTTCCGACTACTATGATGTGTACCAGAACTACGTGATCCGCTCGCAAAAACGGGACGCCCTTGTGAAACATCTTCGGGAAAATGGGATTGAAATTCTCATTTCTTGGCCGACACCGAACCACAAACAGTTGGGACTAAAACTGAGCCACTTTCAGTTGCCAAAAACGGAACAGATTTCCCGGGAGGTCCTTTCTCTTCCCATGTATCCCGAACTTCGAGACGATGAAGTGGAACGCGTCGTGTCTGAAATTCGCCGGTTTTTTATATGATTTTAGCTGGTAATTTGAATAATTTGTGTGATAAAATATGATTGGAGGGTCCATTTGAATATTTTAAGCCAAATTTCAAAAAAGATTGAAAAAAAATCGATTTTTATTGGTGTAATGGGGTTAGGTTATGTAGGGCTTCCTTTGGCGGTTGCTTTTGCTAAGGCAGGATGCCGAGTCATTGGTTTTGATGTGGATAAAGAAAAATGTAAATCTCTTGGCGAAGGCACCTCTTATATTCCCGATATCCCGTCCTCGGTTTTAAAACCTCTCGTTGAAAAGGGATTGTTTGATGCCTCATCCGATGCACAAGCCCTTGGCAAAGTGGATGTGGTGGTGGTGTGTGTGCCAACCCCGTTAGGTAAAAGCAAAGATCCTGATATCAGTTTCATTGTCGCCGCCTCGGATGTTTTGGCTTCGGTTCTTCGTAAGGGGCAGTTGATCGTTTTGGAAAGCACGACCTATCCCGGCACGACGCGGGAATTGATCCTCCCAAAATTGGAAGCGACCGGGCTTCGCGCTGGGAGAGATTTCTTTTTGGCTTTTTCGCCCGAGCGGATCGACCCGGGAAATGCTCACTATGGATTGGACAACACGCCCAAAATTGTTTCCGGATTAACCCCGACCTGTTTGGATATCGTTAAGAGGTTTTATGGTTTGATCGCAAAACAGGTCGTTCCGGTGTCGTCTTTGGAAGCGGCGGAAATGAGCAAACTGTTGGAAAACACGTTTCGCATGGTCAATATCGCCCTTGTCAACGAAGTGGCGTTGATGTGCAACCGTCTAGGACTTAGTGTGTGGGAAGTGATCGATGCGGCGGCGACAAAACCATTCGGTTACATGAAGTTTTTTCCAGGTCCCGGCATTGGGGGCCACTGCATTCCCTTGGATCCGCACTATTTGTCCTGGAAACTAAAAGAACTCGACTTCCATTCGCGCTTCATTGATCTCGCGGAGGATGTAAACTCTTTTATGCCACGCTACGTGGTGGATCGGCTGACCGAAGCGCTCAATGCCCGTCGGAAGGCCGTGCACGGGTCGCGAGTTTTGCTGTTGGGGGTAGCCTACAAAAAAGATATTTCGGATGTTCGCGAGTCTCCGGCCTTACGGATAAGTGAAGAACTTCTCCGGTTGGGGGCTCAACTGTCCTACTCGGACCCATTTGTTCCCTCGATGCGACTAGAGGGACAGACTTTGAAGAGAAAACATTTAACTACCAAAACTTTATCATCTCAGGACGCCGTGGTGATAATCACCGATCACAGCGATTTTGATATGTCTTGGGTCGCCTCCCACGCTCCTCTCCTTCTTGACACTCGCAACGCGGCTCGCAATGTGTCCGATCGAAAAAACATTGTTTTGTTGTAAAAGTAGTTGCCAGCGCTTTTCCCAGGGGCCATGCGCATCCTGGTGACAGGTGGGGCCGGATTTATTGGATCCCATGTTGTGGACGCCTACGTATCAGCCCGTCACCAGGTCACGGTCGTCGATAATTTGGTTTCGGGAAATGTGAAAAATCTGAACCGACGGGCTCGATTCGTAAAAGCCGACGTGCGGGAAAAAGAGATGGAGCGGGTTTTTAAATTTGGTCGGTTCGATGTGATCAACCATTTGGCCGCACAAATCGATGTTCGTCGCAGTGTGGAAAACCCCGTTTTCGATGCGGATGTGAATATCCTGGGTTTGCTCAATGTGTTGGAACTCTCTCGAAAATCGCGCGTAAAAAAAATTATTTTTTCAGCGTCCGGTGGGACTTATTATGGGGAATGTGTCCGTCCCGCCCGGGAAACGGATCTTCCTCGTCCTCTGTCTCCGTACGGGATTTCCAAATTGGCGTCCGAATTTTATTTGCGGGCGTATCGTTCTCTCCATTCCCTTCCTTACACGGTGTTGCGCTACGGCAACGTGTATGGTCCTCGGCAAGATCCCCACGGGGAAGCCGGCGTGGTGGCGATTTTTTGTCAACGGCTGTTGGCGAACGCACCAGCATATATTTATGGAACGGGAAAACAACAGCGGGATTATGTTTTCGTTTCCGACGTTGCCCAGGCCAATGTGGCCGCTCTCTCGCGGGGCGAGGGGGAATCCATCAACATCGGCACCGGGCGGGCCGCGGATGTCAATCGACTCTATGAAATTTTGAGTTCGTGCCACCCCGCGAAATCAACGTTCGAGCGAAAACCGGCGCGGCCGGGAGAACTGTTCCGGAGTGTCCTCCATGTTTCAAAAGCGGCTCGGGTGTTGGGGTGGAAACCGCGGGTGGCGTTGAAAGACGGGCTGGCCGAAACCTATCGCTATATTGCCGCTCAGACTCAGTGAAACCGGCGGCGGTTTTTCTTGATCGGGATGGAACGTTGAATGTCGAGAAAGAATATGTTTTCCGGTACGAGGATTGGGAATGGATACCCGGGGCTGTGAGTGGGTTAAAAAAAATATTAAGTTTGGGGTTTCGGCTGGTGGTGGTGTCGAATCAATCGGGTGTGGCGCGGGGTTACTATGGGGTGTCCGACGTCCAAATTTTGCACGATCGTGTGGCCAAAGAGTTGGAAACAGAAGGCATACATGTTTCAGGATTTTATTTTTGTCCCCACGGTCCGGCGGAGGGGTGTGAGTGCCGGAAACCCAAACCAGGGCTAATTCTTCAAGCGGAGAAAGAGCTGGGAATCGATCTTACTCGGTCGTACATGGTCGGGGATAAAAAAATCGATGTGGAGGCTGGTTGGGCCGCCGGGGTTAAACCGATTTTGGTAGCGACAGGATATGGAAACCAGGAAAAGACATGCCTCCCAAATAATGTGCCGTTTGTTGCCAATGTGGGTGCCGCGGCCGATTGGGTTTCTAATAACAGGTGAGATGAGTCATTCTGTATAATCTATGATGGCGTTTGTCCGCCAATACCCCAAAGTCGGTTCAATTAAGGAGAGTTGATATGCGCCGTGACAAATATGTGTTTACTTCGGAGTCCGTGACGGAGGGGCACCCGGACAAGGTGTGCGACCAAATTTCCGATGCGGTGTTGGACGCCATTTTAAAAGACGATCCCATGGGGCGGGTGGCGTGTGAGTCGTTCGTCACCACCGGGTTGGTGGTGGTGGGCGGCGAAATTACCACCAAAACGTGGGTGGATGTCCCCTCGTTGGTTCGCTCCGTCGTGGCCGAGATCGGTTACACCGATCGTCGGTTCGGGTTTGATTCCGCCAGTTGCGGTATTTTAAACGCCATCGGGCGCCAGTCGCCGGACATTTCCCAGGGCGTCGATACGGGCGGCGCCGGCGACCAGGGCCTAATGGTGGGGTTTGCTTGCGACGAAACCAAAGAGTTGATGCCCACCCCCATCAGCCTCGCTCACAACCTCACCAAACGGTTGGCGGACGTCCGCAAGAAAAATGTTCTGCCTTACTTGGGCCCCGACGGGAAATCCCAGGTCACCGTGGAATACGAAGACGGCCATCCGTGCCGCATCGACGCGGTGGTGGTGTCCAGCCAACACGATCCGTCTATCTTGGATCGGTCGGGCAAAAAAATCACCAACGCTTCCCGGGAAGAAATGATTGAGAAAATTGTTCTCCCTGTCCTTCCGAAAAACATGGTGGACAAAAAGACCAAATTCTACGTGAACCCCACCGGCAAGTTCGTGGTGGGCGGCCCGGAAGGGGACACCGGCGTGACCGGCCGCAAGATTATCGTGGACACTTACGGGGGTTGGGCCCCCCACGGCGGCGGCGCGTTCAGCGGCAAAGATCCCACCAAGGTGGACCGTTCGGCCTGTTACATGGCGCGCCACGTGGCGAAAAATATTGTGGCCGCCGAGCTGGCCAAACAGTGCACGGTTCAACTGGCGTACGCCATCGGCGTGGCGGATCCCGTGAGCGTGATGGTGGACACCCACGGAACCGGCGTGGTGCCGGAATCCAAGCTGGTGGAGCTCGTTCGCGACGTGTTTCCGCTCACACCGCGCGGCATTATCGACTATCTTAAACTGCGCCGGCCGTTCTATAAAAAGACGGCGTCTTACGGTCATTTCGGCCGGGAAGATTCTGATTTCTATTGGGAAAAAACCAACAAGGCCGCCGAACTGAAAAAAGGCGCGAGGGCTTAATCCATGAAATACGACATCAAAGATATACGTCTCGCGAACGCGGGAGAAGATCGCATCACCTGGGCCGAACGGGAAATGCCGGTTCTCCGCCTCATCAAGAAACGGTTTGAAAAAGAAAAACCGTTCAAAAATATTCGGATGGCCTGTTGTTTGCACGTCACGACGGAAACCGCCAACCTTGCGATCACCTTAAAAGCCGGCGGCGCCGACGTCGTTTTGTGCGCGTCCAACCCGCTGTCCACCCAGGACGAAACCGCGGCGGCCCTCGTCAAAAAGCATGGCATTCGCACCTACGCCATTAAGGGCGAAGACAACAAGACGTATTACAAGCACATTTACGCGGCGCTCGATCATCGACCTCAAATCACCATGGACGATGGGGCCGACGTGGTGGGTGTTCTCCACAAAGACCGTCGGGCCCAGCTGGTCGACGTGATCGGCGGTACCGAAGAGACGACCACCGGGGTTATCCGCCTTCGCGCCATGGAAAAAGACGGCGTGTTGGAATATCCCATCATCGCCGTCAACGACGCGTTGACCAAACACATGTTTGACAACCGGTATGGGACCGGTCAGTCTACCTTGGACGGTGTCATCCGCGCCACCAACGTTCTTTTTGCCGGCAAAACGGTTGTGGTCGCCGGTTACGGTTGGTGTGGCCGTGGGGTAGCCAGTCGGGCGAAGGGAATGGGCGCCCATGTGATCGTGACAGAAGTGGATCCGTTCCGGGCCCTCGAAGCCATGATGGACGGGTTCGTTGTGATGCCCATGGGCGAAGCGGCGGTGCAGGGAGATATTTTCATCACGGTGACGGGGGATATCGGGGTTCTTCGCGCCGAACATTTCAAGAAAATGAAAGACGGCGCCATCCTTGCCAATTCCGGTCACTTCAACGTGGAAATCGATATCCCGGCTCTGGCCAAACTGGCCAAAAAGAAGCGGGAGGCCCGGCCTTATGTGGACGAATACACGCTTCCCAACGGGCACCGCGTTCACGTTTTGGGCGAAGGGCGGTTAATTAATTTGACTTCCGCCGAAGGGCATCCGGCCAGCGTCATGGATATGTCGTTCGCCAACCAGGCCCTCTGTGCCGAGTTTATGGTGAAAAACGCCAAGGGCCTCGCCAAAAAAGTTCACAGCGTGCCGGTGGAAATTGATCGAAACATCGCTCGATTGAAGCTGGCCGCCATGGGGGTTGGAATGGACACGTTGACCCCTGAACAGGAAAAATACCTGGCGTCTTGGCAGGAAGGCACATAAGTAACTGAATTCAATTCAGTTTTTTTAAAAATCCCGGGGGCGGATGTCTGGCTCCCGGGATTTTTTTTCTATTGAAAAATATTCGTTTTGGGGTTATGCTTGCGGGAGTATCCAATTCCCTTAAAGGAGGGACCCGTTTCATGACCAAACAGAAAACCCTGTGGGGCCTTGCGGCTCTTTTGGCCGTTATCTTGATAAGTGGATGCAAAAACAACAATCTCTTTGGCGGCTTGCACGACGACGGTTCTGGCGACGCCGAAAGTTTGGTGGCCGACGCCAACGCCGCGTTGGCCAGCAAGGACTACGACAAGGCCAATAGTTATTTTGAAAAGGCCTTGGCCCAAGACCCCAAAAATTCCGATGCCCTTTACGGCCAAGCCGCCGCGGCCATGGGGATGTCGGGGTTAAACATCGGCCAATTGGTTGCCAACCTCACCTCGGATGGCGCCAGTGGGGCTTCGCTGGCCGTGCATCTTTCTCAATCCACCGAACGGAGAGCCATTGCGCCCGCCGTGGATGCACGCAGTTTGCTTTATGGAATTGACTACGCCGCGTTGGATGTCGCGTTGGCGACTGTCATCGAAAATTTGGAAAGAATCAGGATGGGTTTTGGCGATGGTCGAATTGCCCCTGACAATCCTTCTCTGTTGATCAATTTGGGTGTGGCCCGAGTTCTCAAAGCCGCAACCTCCCCTCTCTCAAACGGTCTGCTGGATATTCGCGATACAGGGGAATCTTTTGAAGTTGTGGAGCTGGTCGACCACAATTCGTTTACCGCCGGCCAATGCGATGTGGTGGAAGATTCCGTTAAAAATGTCGTGTGGGGATATTTGAATCTGCGCGATGCCGCCACGAAGTTAAGCCTTGTGTCGGGGTCGACCCTAAACGACATCGAAAATGATGTCAACAGTCTCTTTACTCAATATCGCACTTATGTTGATCCCCCCTGCATCGAAGTGGTGGCTTCAAAGGACGCTGCCGGTCGTCCGGTGAGTCCGACCGACGGCTTATAAATCGTGTTAAGACATTCCGGAGGACTTCCAATGAAAAAACTTTTCCTGTTGTTGATGTGCGCCACGACGTCGGTTTTGGCCTCGGAACCCAGTGCGATGATTCGCGGTACCCGGTCGCTTGGGATGGGTGACGCTCTGACGGCCATTGCCGACGATCAAAATGTATTTTTCTACAACCCGGCCGGGAGCACTCAACGAACCGGTTCGTTGGTGAACTTCGTTGACCTGTCGTTGACGGCCAGCAAAGACGCCATCGACTTCTACCAATTCGTTAACGACAACGAACAGAGCCTTAAAGATTACGATAACCTGTCCCAGCAGGACCAAATTGACCTCGTCAACAAAATTAATTCCGAAATGGTGGGGTTGAATCCAACCTTTGGCGCCACGGCACCCAACATTAGCTACTTGTCCGGTCCGATGTTTGGTTCCTTTCATTGGGGGGCTGGGGTGTTCGGCCAAGTGACGGGTCAGGCCGGTTTTAAGCCCATCATTGCGGTGCCTGAAATGTATTATGACGTCACAGTCGACTTTATTCCCACAACCAACCTGGCCTTCAACTTTAAGAAGTTGCCGTTTGTCCCCGGCTCTTTGGGGGTAGGCTCTAATGTGAAATACATCATGCGCGGGCGGGTTGAGGAAAAATCGGTTTCTGTGGCCGCGCTTGACGACTACGAGGCTCCCCCCGCTCAACAGGGTTCCGGTCTGGGTGTCGATGTGGGAACACTTTATCGACCGACTTCGCGTTGGAATGTTGCCCTGGCCGTGTCCGACCTTCGCGGGACAAAAATTAAATACGACGCGCTGGCCGCGGAAAAGGGATATCCCGCCAAAGCGGCCCGCACCGAAGAAATTAAAGAAAAATGGAACTTGGGCGTTGCCTGGACACCCGGCCATGTGGGGTTGCCAACGTTCGGCATTCCTTTGCACGATCGGCTGGTGTTGGCGGCGGATGTGCGGGACTTTGCCAACAAAGAAAACAAAATCTTTGCCGACGGCGGATTGGCCGATACGGCGGGTACCCACTTTCATTTGGGCGCGGAATACCGGTGGTTGTTCCTTCGCCTTCGCACCGGCGCCAACCAGGGCTACTTTACCGGCGGGGTGGGATTGGATTGGCCGTTGATTAAGCTGGATTACGCCTATTACGCCGACGAGCTGTCTCCGTTTGCGGGAGTGTCGCGCCATCCAGCCCATCGGATTTCCGTAACCTTGGGGTTCGGAAGCGGCAATACGGTCGCGCGGGAACGAATCAAGGACTCCTATAAGAAGGCTCCGGATAAAGCGGTGGCGCCGGAGACATCTTCTTCCGCCACTCCGGCGGCTGAGTCGGTTCCCAAAACGGAGCCCATTTCCACGGAGAAAAAATAGGTAGGCCTATTACTCAAAAAAAATTTACTTTTTGAGCCAGATAAAGGGCAGGGGGTCAAAAGCAGACGCGTCAAGCGGTATAAGAATGTAACCGTGAGGTGATTCGTTGTGCGGTTCAAAAGGTAACCGAGGCAGAACCTCCTTTAGGTGGGATTTGGTTTTTAATTCCAGCCTTCATTTCGATCTGGCGGAGTCTTTTTTTTAGG
>JAYRXX010000019.1:0-90853 GCA_041917295.1 Elusimicrobiota bacterium | reverse complement strand
GGTAACGTTGGTAGACAGCTTCGAGATATTCCATCTTTGATTTTAAGCTCGGCATGAGCCCTCCTCTTTGCAGAGGTAGGGTTACATTTTTAACCGCACAACACCCTTATTCAGGGTTACATTATAGGCCGCTCAATTCGACGGCCTGGATGTTTTGCCAAAATCCGTTATACTAAAAGTTATGATCGTCTCCCCGGTTCAAATAGGCCGTTCATGCGCCTTGGCGGCGGTCCTATTGTGCGGACTCTCTCACTTCGTGACGGCCGCAAAAAAAGACCCCACTTACCACGGGTATCGGATCGAAAACATTTATGTCATTCGCCGGCAAATTTTCGACACGTCGATCCCCTCGGAAAACAAGCTGGTGTATCGGGCCATTAACCATCTGCATATTTCCACGCGAGAAAAAACCATCCGACAACAGTTGCTTTTTAAGAAAGGCGACCTGTTCGACCCCGCCCTGGGCCAAGAAACCGAACGCGCTCTGCGGCGGATTTTGCGCCTGCGGGATGTGCATGTGCGTCCCGTGCCGGTTGGCCGCGGAGCGGTGGACATCTTGGTCGAGGCCCAAGACACCTGGACCACGGAACCCTTTATCGGCGTCTCCGGGTCCGGGGAAGAAACCAAGTACACCATGGGAATCAGGGAACGCAATTTGGCCGGTTATGGAAAAGAAGTGGGGTTTATCTACAAAAAAGAACCGGACTTGGTGACCCGCAGTTTTTCTTACGACGATCCCGCCTTGTTGGGTACCCGCCTTCGGTTGACGGGCGATTACGCCGATACCGCGGAAGGCTCTTCGCGAGCCCTCTCGGTTGAAAAACCCTTTTCTTCCACCCTCACTCGGTTTGGATTTAAAACATCCGGCGCTTACGCCAAGAGCGATACCGTGTTGCTTGAAAACGGTGAAGAAATTAATCGATACACGGAGGAGAACAAAGATCTGGGGGGCGGGGTGGCCTTCTCGGTGGGATCCACCGTTCGTCGGGTACGTCGGCTGGGGTTGGGCTACCGCTTCGTTCATCAACGATTATCGGAAACCAAGGGAACCGCCGGGCTTTTGCGAGACGACGTCTATCACCTGTTCGGTCCCAGCCTCGATTGGCAAAAAGTGAACTTTATTACAAAAGATCATATCCGCCTTTATTCCCGCGTGGAAGATTTTAATTTGGGACCGGTGGTGGGGGCCAATGTCGGCGTCTCCCAAGCCCGATGGGTTCGTGGAGCGACCAACGCCACCTTTGTTCAGGGGCTTTTCAGCCAAGGCCGACAGTGGGGGTCCGATCGGTTCGGATTATTAACCCTCAAAGAAGAGGGTCGTTACCAATCCGAATGGAAAAACGTCAAAACCCGCGTTGACACCGAATTCTATGACCGGGCTCGATCCTGGACAACCTGGGCCGGTCATGTGGCCTGGGACCAGGTGTTCAACCCCGATGAGGACACTCAACTTCTTTTGGGGGGCACGTCCGGTCTGCGGGGATATCCGGTCAATGCTTTTTCCGGCAACCGACTTTTCCTGGCCAATGTGGAAAACCGATTGTTTTTGGTGGACGAGGTGTTCGAGTTTTTTGGAATCGGGGCCGTGGGATTTGTGGACGTGGGATACGTCTGGCCCCGGGGCACGGCGCTGGACTTTGGCGATCTGAGGGCCGGGTACGGACTGGGTTTGCGATTTCATCTCACCCGCGCCAGTTTGGGCCAGGTCCTGCGGTTTGATTTGGCCTGGCCCACCCGCGCCACCAACGGCCAACGGTCGCCCGTATTCACCTTCGGCACAGGTCAAGTGTTTTGACCGTGGTGTCGTGATGGGGCCGCGGTGCGCCGAAGGATGCAACCCTTTTTCGTATGTTAGAATGGAGGCGTCATGATGGCTCGTCCTTACACCTTTACAGAAGAGTCCGGATCCATTCTCGTCGAGTGGATGTCTTGGACGTTGCCCGTTGAACTCCAGTATTTTGCGTTGGGGTTGTTGATTGTACTACCCTTTTTGTTTGTGTTCCGCGGCGCTTTCTCGAGATTTGCCGACCGGCACCTTCACATTCATTGGCCCCCTAAAGTTTATGGAATTTTGGCGCCGGTCCTGTCAGTTATTTGCGGGACAATTCTTCTGTTGGCCCGACCGGTCCAACCGTTCACCACGTGGAAATTAGACAACGAAGGGATCAGCGTGCGGGCGCCGGAGGGAACCACCGATCTAAAATGGTCGGATTTGGGGGCGGTCCAGTTTGAGCCCGTCTCCAAAGGCAATTTCACGTTGGTTTTGACGACAAAGAACGGAGAGATTCTTCGGCTTCCTCTTTTCCAGATCGACGGATCTCTCCAGGAAAAAATCGTCGAGTGGGTCGGGCACCATTTCCGGCTGGATTCATCGCTTCCCGATGTCGCCGACGAATTGGATCTTGACGAGCCCCTCCCTTCACCGCCCTCGGCCTTTCCTAAAAAATAATCAGCCGGACCCGGTTGCTGTTTTAAGAAACCGCGAAGTTCGGTTGGAGATGCGTTTCCCAGATTAATATTTCAGCACCCGTTGGGCCGGCCGATAAGGGACGCGCTCCGGCGTGGGTCAACCGGGCCGCGTCGCCTTGTTTCAATGGGAACTGGTTGTCCAGCGCCACCTCCCCGGTGGCCACAAACAGGTGGACATGGGACGCGTCTGGAATATTTACCACGGCTCCGGGAAGAAGCCGACCGGCCCAGAGGGTAGCGCCTTTTTGCCGGATGGAAATCGCCCCGGTGCGGTTCCCGGAAGCGATGGGGATCAACGCGCCCTTCGCCAAGTCCTGGGAAACATCCAATTGTTCGTAGGAGGGTTTGATTCGGCGCGTGTCCGGCGGAACCCACATTTGGATGAGCCGTACGGGCGTGGTGGAACTGGGGTTCATTTCCGAGTGCCAAATGCCTGTCCCCGCGCTCATGCGTTGGGCCAACCCCGGGGTGATCACCCCTTGGTTCCCTTCGGAATCCCGGTGTTCCAGTTCCCCCTCCAAAACCCAAGTCACGATTTCCATGTCCTGGTGGGGGTGAGTCATGAAACCGGTTCCCGGCTTGATCACATCGTCGTTTAACACCAAAAGAAGACCGTGATGAGTGTTACGGGGGTCATGGTGATGCCCAAAACTGAAACTGTGCCAAGAATCAAGCCAGTCAATTTTTGAATGGAACCGATCTTTCGCGCGATGGATTTCCATAGATTTCGTTCGGGTGCTCATGGGTTTCTCCTTGTTTATGGAACGAATTCTTTCCCAATAAGTTCCATTTTCTCAGCGGGTCAGGTTGTATAATGAAACGACTGGCCATGACCAACCCCATCCATATCGATATAGAACCCAAGAACACCGCCACAAGCCTTGCCTTGGTATTTTCTGACGACCCTGTGCACGGTGCCGAACGTGGAAGAATATTGGAAATGGGAAAGCGGAAATAGAACGGTTCGCCCCATCGACCAAATTTTGGGTGGCGCACCCGATCCACGCGTCCCCGACCGATTTAAAATTCCCCCCGGCGAGTTGCTCAATGAATGTGAATTCGTGATGCCCCCCTGCGGCGCCGTCCAGCGGTTTCCCTGGATCCGGAACGGAACTGGGACGGCATCAGCTGAAATTCCAGGTGTTGAAGGCCATTCCAATGGCCATGACAATGATGGCCCAGACCAAAAACACAAGAGTGGCGCCCCACAACCATCGAGACCTATTGAAAGGGCCATACCGCCAAGCGATGCCATTCGCACCGGCCAAGAGCAACAGGCCCACGGTGAGGCGTCCCTCGCAATGGCGAAAACAGTGGAACATGGAAAATTGTCGCCAAAAAAGAAGGACCCCCATTAAAACGCTCAAGCCCATGATGGCGCGCGAAGCCGGTTGACCCCATTTGGGATCAATCGATACGAATACGATCGTTTGAAAAAGCAACCAGGCGGCAAACACCGGAATAATCCAATGGTGGTGGACCTCGTTGAGGAAAAAAGGAACGGTCAATAGAAACAAACCTACGTTTGTAACGAAAACAACCATCCCTGTGATCGTGGTTTTTCTCATACAACGAGGTCCATGAAATTATTAATCCTGGGGATTGATTAATCTTCCCATAAACAAGATCGTGCCGGAGGGGCGATGGCGGATGAGGAAGAGGAACGGATGGTCGGCGCGGAAGACGGGCGGGGGCAGTGCCACCCCTCGTAGACTAACCACCACCGCGGTGGCTGCGGCGGCTTCGGTGCCCTCTTCGTCCACTTGGACGAAAGCCTCGTGGATGACGTCGGAGACATACAGGTTTTCTCCGGAGGTCAATTCCCGGATGCCGGAAAAATCGGCGCGGTTCGGATCAAAGGCCAGGGGCATTCCCATCGCTTTCATTGTGCCAGGAAGGCTCTTCTTGTAGCGGGTCTTAAAGGCCGGCAGGAAGACTTGGACCTCCCGTGAATAAAGTCTCTTCATCCAATCGTCGATTTTCGAGGCCGTCAACCCTTTCTCCACAGCCGTCAGGGAAACGCCCTCGCGCGGAAGGACCACCATCATCGACAGGTCGTCGCCTTTGTAGGGGAGTTCCAGTATTTGGACATGTTCGTCTTCCCGGTAGGGGAAAGACTCTTCTTGACGCATCAGATCAATGGGCACCGATTGTCCGTTCCCCAGGTGAAAGGGTTCTTTCTTCGTATCATTTTTGTTGAATGGACTGGCCCAGAGCCCTTTGAAATAAATGGCGTTGGTCAATACGGCTTCGGTCAAGGTGTTGATGACCCCGCTTGGGATCAGTTCCGGGATCTTGGTTTTGGTTCGGTCGGAGACCCAGCGGTTGATGGTCAGGCGGGCAGGTTCGGGAGATCCGGCGAAGTCCAGCCGTTCGGCCCCGGCACCGTAATGGTCGGCCAGGGTTTTGACAAACTCTGGCCGGAAGTCGCTCCCTTTCTTAAGCCAAAGGCGGTTGGCGATGTTGAGTTCGTACGGTTTGTCCGATCCAAGAAGGGATTTGTCCAAATCCAGGAATCCCCGGTGGGGGCCGCCCTCAGGGAAGTGAAAGACCCGGTTGATTTCCTTCAGCGTCTCGCCCCGGGCGCCGGCGGAGGTCATCCCAAGGGCGGCGGAAAGGCTGTAGGGAGAATAGAATATGTTCCCCGGTTCCGCGGCCAGTTGCTCGTACATTGCGAGGGCGAAACGCGTGTTCCCTTGAACCAACGGGCCGGGGACGGGCTCACCGCCATAGACAACGGAGAGCAAACCAACAAGGGCGCAAAGCAATATCCCTCTCATAGGACCCCCTGAGAATATAAAATCACCGTTCCAAAGAAAATGGCGAATCGGCCGGTTTACGATTTATTTTTCTTGTTTTGGATCCCCGCGAAAGACGCCACAGGGTCCCGGTGTAGAAAAACTCCCAGGTGGGCAGGCTATTCCCTTCCCCCTTTTGGGGACCCGTTGAAGCAGTGCGAATGAGGTTGATGATTTTCTGGGTCATGATTATTTCCTCCATGCCCCTTGGACTCCGAAGTTTGAAAAAAGTTCCGCCCCCCCCCTTGACATAAAACCAACCCCATGGTATAAAGTAAGTGTTCATTCACTTACATGGAGGGGTCATGCACTTTATTGTTGAGGAGTCAAAAACAAAAACGCTCTTGCCCAAGATCATGCGGGCCGCCGTTCGCCTGTTTGTTGAAAAGGGAATCGATGGGACCACCACCAAAGACATCGCCGCCAAAAGCGGCGTTTCGGAAGGGGCTCTTTACCGTCACTTTAAAAGCAAGGAAGAGTTGGCATACCATCTTTTTGCAGTCCACGTTAACGATTTTACCCTTGATTTGGCTTCCCGGGTAGCGGAGGTTAAAGATTTTAGGAATAAGGTTCGTGCCTATATAACGACATGTTTTGAAGCGTTTGAAACAGAGCGGGACCTTTTCACCTATCTGATTCTGTCCGAACATCGGGAATTGGATCGGTTTCCCCCCACTTTCAAGCACCCCGGCCATGTGGCGTTGGATCTGGTCACTTCCGGCCAAAAGGCAAAGGTCTTTCGGGAAATGGATCCATACGTCGGCGCTTCGATTTTGATGGGGAGCATTATCCGTCTTTGTATTGCCCGCATCCGAAACGCGATCGATCACGACCTTCGCCAAGAGGTGGAAAATGTGACAGAAAGCCTCTGGGGAGCGCTTTCAAAATGAGTGTGCGCACACTTTTATTTAGTCTCCTGTTGGGCTCCTTTTTTCCAGCCGCATTTGCTGAAGACGCGCCCCGGGAATCGGTGGTGCTTTTGCATGGAATTTTGAACCGTCCCTTTGTCATGAAAAAAATTCAGAAAGGGCTTGAAAAAAATGGATTTCGGGTACTTAATTGGGCATACCAATCAACGGAGAAGACCATTGAAGAGTATGCCGCAGACCTTGATCAGTTTGTTGAGTTACAAAACTTGACAACGACCACCCACTTCGTTGGATTTTCCCTTGGATCCATGGTGGCGCGCTACTATCTGTCGACAACTCCGCCCAACCATCTGGGACGTTTTGTGCAGATTGCCCCGCCGAACCACGGGTCCCAGTGGATAGACCTCCTGTCCTCCTTCGACACGTTTCGCTGGGTCTATGGGGACAAGGCGGTCCACCAGTTAAAAGCCGACAGCCCTTTTATCAAGGCCTTGGGCATTCCGGCCTGTGAGTTTGGCATCATTGCCGGGGGTTTGGGAAACGACGACGGACTTAATCCTGTTTTGGACGGCGACGACGATGGGGCGGTCGCCCTCTCCAGCGCCCGTTTGGATGGGGCAAAAGATTTTGTGCAGGTGAATTCAGAGCACACGCTGTTGTTGGTACACGATGAGACAACCAACAATGTTGTGTCCTTTCTAAAATCGGGCACGTTTATCCATACTCATCATTAAGGGGGGCGTCCCATGCAAATGCTCGGAACGTTATGGATGTTGGTGATCGGGGCAGTCCTTCTGGCCCCGGTTCTGGCGATTGTCTCTTTTTTTCAGACAAAACTATTAAAAAAACGCGTCGACGAAATTCAGAAAGAACTCGATTTGTTGAACTATACGCCAGAGACAACAAAACGAGAGAGTCTTCAGGCACGATTGAGCCGCCTCGAAGAACGTCTTAACCCCAGGTCCACCGCAACCGTGGATAAACCAATCGTAATCCCCCCCGAACCGCCCGTGATTGCCCCGGAACCTAAAGTCGTTCCTGTTCCCTCGGACCCGTTTGTGGATCGCCCCCAGGAAACATCTGTTTCAGCGGTTCCCGTCCTTTCGACCGTTCGGCCCTCTCTCCCGGAGTCCAAAAAGAAAACCATGGATTGGGAAAAGTTCACGGCTGGCAAATTAATGAGCTGGATCGGCGGCTTTGCACTCTTTTTGGGCGCCATTTTCTTTGCCAAGTACTCGTTTGACCACGGACTCATTTCCCCGGTCCTGCGCGTCGTCATAGGATTTGTGGTGGGGACAGCGGCGGTCATCACCGGACTCAAAATTCAAACCCGCTACACCGTGACCGCTCAAACATTAGCGGCGGCGGGAGCGGCCATCCTTTACGCGGTTGCCTTTGCGTCCCATTCCCTCTACGGGTTCCTTGGACCCACCGAAACTTTTATTTTTCTCTCCCTGGTCACCGTGTTGGCTTTTTTGTTGTCGGCGCGAATGAACTCCCAATACATCGCGATCCTGGCCCTGGTGGGAGGGTTCCTGGTGCCGCCCCTCATCTCCACCGGCGTGGATCGACCTTTTGGACTTTTTGCCTACGTGACGTTGTTGGACGTGGGACTTTTGGCCCTCGTGGCGGTTCGAGGATGGGGATTTTTGTGGGGATTCGCCGTGGCGGGAACCGCCCTTTTGATGATCGGTTGGTGGAACACATTTTTTATGCCTGAAAAAATGCTGACGGCAACCGCGGTCTGTCTTTGGTTTCCCTTCTTCTTTGCCGGTGCCCGAGCGTGGATGGACAAACGTGTAAAGGAAGAGCCTTGGACGGTCCATGGAGCCGGCGTGATTTCCCTGGTCTCCATCGTTCTTGGTGCCCTTGCGTTGTTTACTCTCAAAAGTGAGCCACCGTTACCGGCGTTTCTCATTCTCCTCGGCGCGGACCTGGTCACGGCTTGGTTGGCGGTCCGTTTTGGGAAATACCAACACTACCACCTGGCCGCGGGCGGTTTAATTTTCCTCATTCTTTTGGTTTGGACACAAGGCTCCCTCACACCGTCCTCTTTACCCGTGGCTTTGGGGGCGTACCTGGCGTTTGGAGGTTTGCATGGGGCCTTATCCTTCGTCCTCTATCGCCGAGGGGCCCCCAAAGAAGTAGTGATCTTGGGCCACCTGTTCCCGGTCGCCCTTCTGATTCCGCTCACTCTGGGCCTTTTGAAAGATTTTGTCACCCCTGTGCTCGTGTGGCCGGTGATTTTTGGGCTTAACGCCATAGCCCTTTTGGCCGCGCTCGCCACAGGATTTTTGTGGGCCGCCTTGGGGGCCTTGGTCATGACATTTTTCACCGCCTGGGTTTGGATCCCACGGTTGGCGTTGGACGACATGGCTGGACTTCTTTTGGTGATCGGCGCCATAGCGGCCGTTTTTTCCTGGGCCGGCTATTTGTTTATGAGACGAAAAGACTCCACCTCCCCGGAAACAAAAACTGAAACCCCGGAATTATCCTGGACGTGGCCTGACCCCTGGAAAATCTTCCTGCCGGCCCTTTCCAGCATTCTTCCCTTTTTTCTTCTGGCCACGGCGGCGGCCCGGCTACGCCCGGAAAATCCCGCGGGCCTTTTTGGATTGACCGGGCTCCTTGCCCTGTTGCTGTTGGGGATGATCAAGGGCCCAGGAGGATCAACAGACGTCCTGGGATTAATCGCCCTCGCGGGGGCCGCTTTGGTCCAATACGCCTGGCAGGGTGCGGCCCTTTCCGCCGACACCGTGGCATTTGGCTTCCCGTGGTTCGCGGGGTTCGCCCTCACATTTTTGATCTTGCCGTTCGTGTTTCCGGGCCGGTTTGGATCCTGCCGTTGGGTTTGGGTCGCGTCGGCCCTCAGCGGGCCCCTGCATTTTCTTCTTTTTTATCAAAGCGCGATCCGTTGGGGGTTGGCTTCCCACATCGGAATTGTTCCTCTGGCGTGGGGCCTCCTTTCCCTGGGCGCGCTGATCGGGGCGGTGCGAACGATCCCGGACGATTCTCATCGTCAGGGACTGGTGGCGCTGTTTGGCGCCGTCTGTCTCCTTTTCATTTCACTGATCTTCCCCCTCCAGTTTGACAAGCAGTGGATCACCCTGGGATGGGCGCTGGAAGGGGTGGCGCTCCTGTGGCTCCATCGGCGGATTCCGCACAAGGGGTTAAAGATCTGGGCGCTGGGTTTACTGACGATCGCGTTCACCCGATTGGCTGTTAACCCCGCGGTCTTTTCGTATCACCCCCGGCAAGGAATGAAAATAGTCAACTGGTATCTCTACACCTATGGCGTGGTGATCCTCTGTCAATGGGCCGCGGCACGACTTTGGGCGTGGGACGAGCCCCCGGCCAAACCTCACCCTTTTTCTCCCCTGTTGGAAAACGCGAAGGCCCTCACAACCTCTTTTGGGACAATTCTCCTTTTCTTGTTATTGAACATCGAAATCGCCGACTTTTTCAGCACCGGCGCGGTCATCACGTTTGATTTTCGTGGCAGTCTTTCCCAAGACCTGGCGTACACCCTGGGATGGGGGGTCTTCGGGTTTGGCCTCCTGCTGGTGGGGCTCTTCAAACGAACCGCTCCGGCCCGGTGGGCGGGGCTGTCGCTGTTGGGCGTCACTGTCGGAAAGTTGTTTTTGCACGATGTGTGGCGGTTGCCGCTCCTGTTCCGGTCCGCCGCCTTTGCCGGTCTGGCGTTGCTCTTGATCGCGGGCTCCTTCTTCTTTCAACGCTTTCAAAACAAATCATCGGCGGTGCGACCATGATCCGTTATGGAACGCCGCTGGTCCTTCTCCTCGTGGGATACGCCCGCGCTACCGAACCCGTTCCCCGGTCCTGGTCCCATTCCGCGGAGGTCACCCCCACGAAACCCGGACTCGTTGACGTCACGGTTCCCGTCGATCTATTAGACCCTGCGTCGCCCACCCTTCACGACCTGCGGCTTTTCCGTTCGTCGGGAGAAGAGATCCCCTATTCTCTTCAACAAATTTCCCGCGCGCCGGTTCAATGGGTTCCGTGGACATCCTTCCAATCGGTCCTGGAAAACAAAAAAACTGTTCTCACAGGAAAAGGTCCGACGGGCCCCGTGGACGCGATACGGTTGGAATCTCCTTCGGGTGAATTTTTAAAATCGGTGGCTCTGGACGTCTTTGAAAAAAAACGGTGGAAAACCGTGTGGACCGGTCGACCCATTTACCGCTCCTTCTCCGGCCCCGGCAATCTGGAAATCGAATTCCCAGCCCGTCGGTTGGGTCGATTTCGAGTTCGGGTGGACGACCGGAAAAACGACCCCATCCCCTTCACGGGGGCCTCCGCCCGGATGGCCGCGGACACGATTCCCCGGACAGAAAAAATTCCGGCGGTCCTTTCAGCGCGAGAGGACGGACTCGCGGAAACCCATCTCACCGTCTCCCTGCCGGGCCGAAACCTCTACGTGGACGGCGTGACCGTTGAAACACCGGACCCTCTTTTTCAACGATCCGTCCGCGTGGTTCTGCGCCACGTGAGACGGGAATCCAATCCGGGGGGCGGCCAACAAATTATTGAATTTCCTCTCGGGCACGGCACCCTTTTTCGCGCGCCTGGCGAAAACGGGCTCGTTTTCGAAGACCTGTTCGTTCCGATCAACGCGAGAATTCCCGCGCGTGAAATTCATTTGATGATCACCAACGGCGATGCGCCACCGCTTCAGGTCAACTCTCTCACGGTTCACCAAATTCCCACCCGCCTCTTATTTTTTTCACGCGATCTGTCCCCCGTCGCTCTCGCCGCGGGGCACCCCGGCGCGCCCACCGCCCGCTACGATTGGCCCGCGACCGACCTGATACCCGGCCGGGCCACGACCGGGATCGTGAAGGAAAACCCCCTCTATACGAAACCGGAAGTGGTTCCACTTTTGGCTCCGCTGGGAGGGGCTTTTGATAGCAAGGGGTGGGCGTTCCGGTCCCCTGTTGACATAAAGAGTTCTGGGGTACACGCCCTGGAAATCCCCCTGTCGGTTCTTGTTCAGAGCTCTCCCCAGGGACGCGACGTTCGTTTGGTGCGGGACGGGCGCCAAATCCCATTTGTTTACAACCGAATCGTACCCCATGCCTTTATTGACTTATCCCCGTCGACCATGTCCCCTGAACCCAAAGGCACGACCCGATGGGAAATAAAATTGCCTACGAATGGAATTCCCATTTCCCACGTGGAACTGCGTGCGAAAGAATCCATCTTCCAGAGAACCCTTCATCTTTACGAAGAGTTATCAACGGCCAATGGGGATCGTTACGCCCGTTCTCTGGCACGTGCCCAGTGGGTCCGATCGGGCGAACAGGACCGGTTGCTGCTTTCCCTCGCCGGTCCGCCCGACCGGGACCGACTGATGCTCGCCATTCAAGACGGTGACAACGCGCCTTTGACCCTTGAAAAGGTGAGAGTCTATTATCGAACCTACGACCTGGTGTTTAAAACGGAACCCGGCGGGCCGCTCTGGCTGTACTACGGACATCCCGACGTCCCGTTTCCCGTCTACGATGCCGCGATGGTTTCCGATGAACTTCTTTCAGCCGACAAAACCCGGGTTTTTCTAGGTCCGGAAGAAAAAATCAAAACCCGGTGGACCTGGGGAACCCCGCGTCGGGGAGAAACGTCCTTCTTGTTTTGGGCCGTCCTGGTTGGGGTGACCCTCGTACTGGTTGTCGTCATCCAGCGCCTCCTTCCTGAAATAAAGGCGAAACCGTGATGAAAATCTTAATTGCGACTGTTACGGCGGGCGCGGGCCACGTGCAGGCCGGGGCGGCTCTGGAAGAAGCCTGGAAGGCTCTGCGACCGCGAGATGCCGTGAAACGGGTGGATGTATTGGAATACACGCCCGCGCCGTTTCGTCGAATTTACAGTCAAGGCTACGTTAAAGTCATCCAACACGCGCCGGAACTTTACTCACCCGTCCCTGATTTAGGCTACATTCTGGGAGCCCCATTTTGTCCGGGTTCGAGACGCGACGAGGGCGCGATGCGGGCCATCGTAACCGAGGAGCAACGAAGAAGCCGGGCAAAAGGGGGCTCCCCCGAAGGGGCCGGGCGCTTTTGCGCGGCAAACTGCGTCGCTCGTCAGTTGCATACGCCCGGTATGCGCCATCCTCGCTCCTTGTCGCCCCACAAAATCGCCCGGCCAGAATGTAGCCTAAATCAGGGACGGGTGAGTATGCCCGCTCTTTCTGGAAAAGTGACGACGCTGGTTTCATGCTCAAAGCGTCTCCCGTGCGACGAAAATTGGCCGGGGTCATCGCGCGTCGGTTCATCCGAATGGTCAAGGAGTATGGACCCCACGCGGTTCTTTGCACTCATTTTCTTCCTCCGGAAGCTTTGGGGTCCGTTCCCCGATGGGAAAACAGGCGACCGTTCATCGCCTCCGTTGTCACGGATTTTGAAGCTCATGCCATTTGGATGGAACCCTGCGTGGATCACACGTTCGTGGCCATGCCCGAAACAAAGGCACGCCTTTTGGCACGGGGCGTTCCGCAGGAGCGGGTCTCGGCCTTCGGGATCCCGGTGTCTCAACGTTTTCGTCTGGCACCGAATCGCCGACAAGCACGAAATCTCCTGGGGTTTTCCACAGGAAAAGTCGTGCTTGTTTTAGGGGGAGGGTTTGGGATGGGACCGGTCAAAGAAATTCTGCAGCGGCTCAGCGCCGTTCCCCTTCCCCTTCAAATCGCCGTCGTCGCCGGTCGAAATACGGTGTTGAAGCAACAACTTAAATCCCTTCCCCATCGGCATCCCACCCGGGTGTTCGGGTTTGTCGATAACATGCACTTTCTCATGGCGGCGTCGGACCTCATTGTTACGAAACCCGGCGGTCTCACCACCTCCGAGGCCTTGGCGTTGGGACGCCCTCTCTTGGTTGTGGACCCCATTCCCGGACAAGAATTCGCCAACAGCGATTTTCTTTTAGAGCGAGGGGCCGCCGTCAAAGTGAACCGTCCGGAGGACTTGCCCCATCGGATGAGCGCGCTCTTAAAAGGAAACCGATTGGTCGTTCTTTCCCGCGCCGCGCGTCGGCTCGGCCGTCCCAACGCCGCTGAAAAGATTTGCCGGAAGATCCTCCAATGTCTGGATCAATGAAACTCTTTCTTTTCTTTTTATTAACGTGTTTTCTGACCCCGACGGCCTTGGCGCTCTCGAAAGATGAAGAGGTGCGGTTTTTCCCCTCCTACGCCCGTTGGGAAGATTCCCGCGGTGAATGGCAGGCGCGCTTGAGAGGCTGGGTGTTTGAACCTGAACAGGATTCGCTGGTGAGGAACACCCTTTCTAATTCTTTTACACGGTTCGCCCCGTTGGATGCAGACCGGGCGCTGTTTCACAATCGCCTCAAGACCTTTCTCGTGGATGCCGAAGAAGGCAAATCGCTTCAGGTCCAGTGGGGAAAGGGCCCCACCCAAAAAATCCGCTCGGGGGAAGAAGGAGAACTGAGATGGGAGGATTTTGCTTTGTCCGGGCCGGAGACAAAAGAAGGAACCAACCTTCCGGTCCGTTTAAGGGAGGGCGGGAGAACCTTTGAAGGGCGTGTCCTTTTGATCGGGTCGAAAGGTCTTAGCGTGGTTTCAGACATCGATGACACCATCAAAATCAGTTCCGTCACAGTGAAAGAAGAACTCATGGCCAACACATTTTTTCGTCCTTGGCGGGCCGTGCCAGGGATGGCCGCGTTGTATCAACAGTGGGGCCAGGAAGGGGCGGTTTTTCATTACGTATCCAACAGTCCCTGGCCCCTGGAAACCGAACTCGAATCCTTTTTTGATCGGGAAGGGTTCCCCCCCGGCACAACCCATTTGCGGCCTTTTTCCGCCCGTGGCACGCTGGCGGAATCTCTTTTAAATTCGAACGGGCACCACAAGGAAAGCGTTTTGCGTTCCCTCCTCAACGATTTTCCACGACGGATGTTTATTTTTGTCGGCGACAGCGGAGAACGAGATCCCGAGATCTACGGCGCCATCGCCCGCGAGTTTCCCAACCGCGTTACAAAAATTTTCATTCGTACTATTACAACAGACACGGCCAGCCGTTTTGAACGGGCGTTTGAATCTATTGATTCAGAAAAGTGGATACTGTTTCAAACACCCTTTGAAATTGACGGAAGTGTGCCATGAAACCCGCCGTTGGGGCGTTGGTGTTGGGAGGGGTGGCGATGGTCTTGGCCGAGTCGACCGCTGTTCCCAAACCGCGGCTGACGTTTGTGGGCCACGCGACGGTGTTGATGGAAGGAACGGAAACCACTTTGCTGACAGACCCATTTTTCAAATCAAAGATGCTCTGGCTCAAACGACGTGTTCCCGCGGCTCTTGCGCCCGAACAAATTCCTCCTTTGGACGCGGTCTTGATCAGCCACACCCACCCCGACCATTTCGACACCGAGGCTTTGGAAACATTATCCCCCCGTCCACGGATTATCATGCCCTGGGGCCGAGGAAGGTCCCTGCGCTCAAAGGGGTTTCAGGTGGTGTCCCTTCGACCCGGGGAACGCTGGACACACAAAAACACGACGGTGACCGCCGTGCGGGCACGGCACAACGCCTGGCACAATTTGGGATTCATTATTGAAATGGATGGGAAAAAAATTTACTTCACAGGGGACACCAAATTGTTCGACGAATTGAAAACCTTTTCCGCCCGGAACATTGACCTCATGTTGATGCCCTACGCGGGAACGCCCGTGATCGGCAACATATGGACCCTGGAAGACGCGGCCCAGGCCGTGGCCTGGGTCAAACCCAAAGTCTGCATTCCGATCCACATGGAAACGTTTGGCAACTGGGTCACGGGTCGGCCCTCAACACCGCCCGAAACGTTTCGGGACCTCCTGACCTCCCAAACATCCGAAACCCATTGCCTTATTCTCCAGCCGGGGGATACGATGTCTTTCGAAGATCATTGGGGATGGAAGAGTAATCATTTATGATGGATTCCGACCTCATTCGTCATCCCGGCATGGTTGTTGACGTGGGGAAAGATCATGATCCGTTTCGGAGGGAGGCCCTTCGATGTCTGATAAAAAATCGTTAATCGATGTTCACGTGCACCTGGCGGGGTTGCCGGACGGGCAGAATGGGTGTTTCATTTCCAAGAAAATGCTCAACGCGCCGTTGTTTCGGTTCGTGGCGTGGCGGTTGGGCCTTTCGTTGAAGGATCCGGCTCAGGCGAACCGGACCTTTGTGGAACGGCTGGTTCGGGCCATCAACCAATCCACTGTTCTCGACAAAGCCGTGGTGCTGGGCATGGACGGCGTGTACGATTCGGACGGGCGGCTTAATGAATCCGCCACGGAGTTTATGATTTCCAACGATTACGTTTTCTCAACTGTGGCGGATCATCCGAACCAACTGCTGGCGGGCGTTTCCATCAATCCCGGCCGACGGGACGCCTTGGACGAAGTGGGCCGATGCGCGGAACGCGGCGCGTTTTTGGTCAAGGTCCTTCCCAACACCCAACAGTTCAACCCGGGTGAGGAACGGTTCCGCCCCTTTTTCCGAGCGCTGGCCAAAAGCAAACTCTCGTTTCTCTCCCACGTGGGGTTTGAATTCAGTCTGATCGGAAAAGATCAGTCCGTCGGCGACCCGGCGCGGTTGCGCTTGGCCCTGGAGGAAGGGGTGACCGTGATCGCCGCCCACGGCGCCAGCCAAGGCCTTTTTTTCCATGAACCCCACTGGAAAACCATCAACGAGTTCGTTCGACGCTATCCCCATTTTTACTGGGACGCCTCGGCCCTGACTTTGCCCAACCGCGTGGGGATGATGATGCGTCTGCGTCGGTCCCCGGAACTCCTGGATCGGATGGTTTTTGGAACAGACTTCCCCCTGCCTGTCTTTTCCTATCCGCCCCTCCTGGCCAGAAACCCCGGGGGATTTGTCCGCGCTTTACGAACAAACAATCTTTTTGATCGACAAGCCCAGGTGATGACGGACCTGGGCATGGCCCCGAAACCGGGAGTGCCCTGGCAATGACCAAACGACTTATTCAACGCGGCACTATTTTGACGGCGGCCTTGGGTCTTTGGTTTTTGACCCAATCCCTTCTGGGAAACCGACCGCCTGTGCAAACCATCGGGGATCAAATTCACACCCTGACCGCCGTTCCCCACGCGTTTCTTGAATCACGACCTTCTCTCATTAACGGGATTTTAATCGTGAGCTCCTTGGGGATTGACCTCATCGGAGTGGGACTGTTGGGATGGGGATTGTTCGGGAAATCCGCCCGGCCCCTGGCGGGGGTCATGATCTTGTTCGCCCTTCGCCAATTGGCCCAAGCCACCACCGCTCTCCCCGCGCCGCCGGGCATGCTCTGGCGGGACCCTGGGTTTCCGTCTTTATTGGTGACTTACAGCGTGGGCAACGATTTCTTTTTTTCCGGTCACACGGCCTTCGCCGTGTTCGGCGCGCTGGAATTCTCCCGATTGGGCAAACGAATCCTCACCGTGATCGGCGCAATGGTGGCCTTGTGCGAAATGGCGGTTGTCCTCGTCATGCGCAACCACTACACCATGGACGTCATCACGGGCGCCGTGATGGCCTTCGCCGTCTGGATGGCCTTGAACCGCTGGTGGCCGAGAGGGTCAGGGGAGAGGTTTACACACCTTGCAGGGGGTCTTTGACCGGCGGGCCTGGTTCAGATCGGTGGGCGTGCCCTTCTTTTTAAGCGAGCGGCAACCGGCCCGGTGATACTTCTTTCCGCTCTTCGTGACGTAAACCGTCTTGGAAAGTTCGCGGGAATCTTCCACCGCGGCGGTCTTCGGTGAAGCGATGGCCTGAGAAACCTGAAAGGGCGGAGAAAAAAATCCCACCAAAGCAACTGCCAAAAAAATACGCCGCGAGAATTTCATTTTAAAAAATGTGCCGAGGGTCAGAATCGAACTGACGACACCAGGTTTTTCAGACCTGTGCTCTACCGACTGAGCTACCTCGGCAAGGGTTTCGGTCGCTCTGCGACCGCCTGCCCGTCCTTGCACTCTGCGCGAGGTCGGCGTAAAGAAGGAGGCCATGGGCCTGTCCTGGCGCTGTGGGCGAGGAGGAAGGCCCTGATTATAGCACGCCGAAAGGACTCTCGCTATCTTAATTGAAAGGATCGGAGGATCTGTTCGAAAGGGACGAGGTGTTCGAAGGTGCGGTTCGGGGCCGCCGCGCACAGCAGGGCCCACCCGGTTCCGTCGCGGACTATAAAGAATGCCCGGTACACGTAGGCCCCGCCCAAAACACCAGGCCCGTAAAACTGGCCAAGAAATCCGTAGCCGGCAGGATACAGCACCTGCCGCCCTTGCAAATATTGCCATTGGTGGTCCTGGGCAAATTTGACGGCGAACTCTTCTGCCGTCAAAGTCCCTACGCCTTCCTCCCGACGAAGTTGGCCCCAGGCCTCACCGCCCACCTTGCGAAACCCAATCAAGGCGCGGCCCCCCTGGGTTTCCCAGCTCCATTCCTCGGGAATATTAAGCGACACTCCGAACAACGGCAAATCGTAGCGTTTCCCCACCGTTTGGCCCACTTCTTCCGGTTTCAATTTTGGCAGGCGGGATTTCATGTCCTGGTAAACAGCCGTGTTCAGTTCCGTTTTGCGGAAGAAAAAGAAACCGCGATCGATGAACTGTTTGGCCAACGCAATGCGCTGTTCCGTCGGCGGGTGCGACCGCAAGTAGCTTTCCCAGGTATCGGGCCCTTCCTTCAATTCCAGGGCCCGCAACCGCTCAAAAAAGGTTAAGGCCGCTTTGGGATCGTACCCCGCCGACAACATGTACCGCAATCCCACCCGGTCGGCCTCCAATTCGTTTTCCCGGCTGTACCCCAGAAGGTAAAGGCTGGTGAACAAATCCGCCGATTGGGCCACCATAATCATCGCTTCCGGACCCAACTGAATGCCCGACACAATTGCCCCAAGCATGGCAATGGTTCCGTATCCCATTTGACGTTGAATCATGCCGATAGAATGCCACCCGGCCACGTGGCCGATTTCGTGGCCCAACACCGAAACCAGTTCGGCTTCGTTGGACATTTCTTGAAGAAGGCCCCGGGTGACAAAAATAAACCCGCCCGGCGCGGCGAACGCGTTTACCAGATCGGTGTCCAAAATGAGAAACTCATAATCCACCTTCGGACGATCGCACACGGCCGCCAGCTTCTGGCCCAGGTTGGCCACATACTGAACCAAAACCGGGTCCTTCAGTTCGCCATACTCTTTAAGAATGTTGATTTTGGTTTGAGCCCCGATTTGGCGTTCTGCCTCCTCGGAAATCAGTTTCGTTTGCCGCTTGGACGTGATGGGGTTGCGAAAACAGCCCGCCAATAAAAGAGGGGCCAACAAAAGAGTCCCGGTCGCCCGGAGATTAACCCGGATTCCCCAGGTGGGCGGGTTAACCATTAATTTTTACCGGTAAAAATCCCGTACCGCGGCGGCCACGCGCAACACGCTTTTTTCCGGCAGTCCCGGATAGAGAGGCAACGACAATACCTCAAGGCAAGCCCGCTCGGCCTCGGGACAATCGCCGGGTTTGCCGCCCAAACCGGCGAAGGCCGGTTGAAGATGAAGCGGAATCGGGTAAAAGATTCCGGACTGGATGCCGGCCGCCGCCAAATGGTCGCGCAACGCGTCCCGCCGCGGAGCCCGCACGGTGAACAGGTGAAACACCGGGTCCGCTCCATCCGTCACCGTCAACGGGCGGGCCGGGCAATCGGCCAATTCCCGACGATAAAGGGCGGCCAACCGCCGTCGTTCCTGGGTCCATGCCGTTAAATGCGGAAGTTTCACCCGCAACAAAGCCGCTTGAAGGTTGTCCAACCGCTCGTTGTAACCCAATTCCAAATGTTCATACTGGGCCCGCCGGCCGCAATTGCGAAGGCGCCGCAACTTTTCCACGAGGTCCATGTCGTTGGTCACCGCGATGCCCCCGTCCCCAAACCCACCCAAATTTTTGGTCGGATAAAAACTAAAACACCCGATGCGTCCCAACGCCCCCACGGGCTGACCATGCCAGCGCGCGTCATGGGCTTGGCAGGCGTCTTCGATCACGGGAATTTTGCGGGCCCGGGCGAAATCGTTGATAGCCGTCATGTGGGCTGGCTGACCAAAAATATGAACGGGCAAAATGGCTTTGGTTTTTTGGGTGAAGGCCTGTTCCAGGCCTTTGGGATTGATGTTCAGTGTTCCCGGGTCCACGTCCACAAAAACCGGCCGGGCGCCGACGTAGACGATCACCGCCGCGGTGGCAAAAAAACTGAAGGGCGTGGTCAGCACGTCGTCGCCGGGGCCCACCCCGACGGCCCGCAAAGCCATTTCCAACGCCGCTGTTCCCGACGAAAACCCCACGCCGTGCGCCGCGCCGGTCCGATGGGCAAACTCTTCCTCAAACAGTTTAACCGCCTCGCCCAGAACGTACTCGTTTTTGCGATAGACCTGGCGAAACGCGTCCACGCAGGCCGATTCCAACGGTTCGTGAACCGGCGTCAAATTCATGAAAGGGATCGGGTTCATCGTTCAATCCACCGATCGGCGGTGAGCTTCATTTCTCGGTCAAAAAAAACCAACAGGCAAAAGGCCAATAATGCCGCGTCCAAGCTCAGCGCCTGAATCGGCTGTAAATGGGGCCCCACCTGGCCAAAGCAACCGCAGTCATTTAACGGCACTTTTCGCAAAATTGCCTGGGCCAACACGCTCACAAATCCCGCGTAAAGGGCCGCGGCCGCCAACGCTGAGGCGCGGGTGAAATAGCCCGCCGCCAAAAACAGGCCCAAGATCAACTCCGCCCATGGCAAAACCCGCGCCAGCACGGCCACCAACACGCCCGGGAAAAACCAGTAAGACGCCAACGTGGCCTCAAACTCCGCCGGAGGACGCACCGCCTTTAAATAACCCGACAGGGCCAACACGGCCCCGGCCGCCACCCGAAAAACAGGCGCCGCGTATCCCAAAAAAGATGTCCACGCTTTTTTCATCGAGCCAACTCCTGTTCTATGTATCGGGCTCCGTTGCCCGCCAGTTGGGTATCGCCGACCAGCATGCGGTCGTTAATGAAAAAAGTGGGCGTGGCTGGAATTTCAAGAGCGTCGGCCTGCTCTTTTTCCTTACGGACTTTTTCAACCACAAGGGGGCTTTCGAGATCTTTGGAGAAAAGGTCCACGTCCAAACCGACTTCTTTGGCGTAAGCGGTGAAGAAGGATTTTGGATCTTCAACGGAAGACCATTCGGTTTGCTTGCTGAACAAATGTTCGGCGTATTCCCAAAACTTGTTTTGCAACCCCGCCGACTCCGCCGCTTGGGCGGCCAACACGGCCCACTTGTGTTGTTTCAACGGAGAATGGTGAAACACCAACCGTACGTCGTTGGGGTACGTGGCCAACAGGTTGTTGATGATCGGCACCGCCTGACCGCATTTGGGGCACTGAAAATCCGAATATTCCGTGATCACCACCCGGGCCCGGGCCGGCCCCTTTTGCCGATAGGCCGGGGCCTCACCGGAAAAACCCGGCGTCTGCCGGCCCACCGCCACCGAAACCGCCGCCACCGCCAACAGTCCCAACCCGACCCACACGCGTTTTTTCGTCTTATCCATAAAGCACCTCATCAGTCATGCTCGTCAAATTGTAGTCAAACCGGGGACGTTAGGCAAAATTTTTTATGGAATCATCCGTCCCAATAAAATCACCTTATCCATATTTTGAATTCGACGCAGCGTTTGCCCTTACAAAAGGTTCATGCAAGCCTGCGTGATCAACGATCTGGCCCGCCGCATTTTTTTGTTCAGACTGATCGCCGGGGTTCCAAGAGAAACGATTCGGACCCCTCGACGAGTCCCCCCGGGGCCAACCCCGCCAGCCAATACAATGAGAGGTTTATCATGTTGGCGGCACAAGCGAAGCAAATGTCCCAACGCTTTGCCTTCCCAGGATGTACGGTCAACCCGCCCTTCCCCCGTGATCACCACATCCGCCCGCTGAATCTGTTTTTCCAAATGGATCAAACGAAAAATGGTTTCCGCGCCCCGTTCGAGGCGCGCGTTTGCAAACCCAAGAAGTCCCGCCGCGGCCCCGCCAGCCGCCCCGGTCCCGGGGATATTTGAAATATCTTTTCCCTGGGAAGACGCGAGCGCCCCCAATCGTTTCAGACCCCGCTCCAACCGGGCCACATCGGCCGGACTCGCTCCCTTTTGAGGACCAAACGCCCGCGCGGCCCCCCGCGGCCCCAACAACGGATTTTGCACGTCGCACAGGACACGAAGTTGAACACCCTTCAGAAGTCGCATCACAGAAGAGGGATCCACATCTTCGATCTTTTCTAAATCTTCCCCGGTTACGCACCGGTTAAGGCGCATCGTCTGCCCGGCATTTTGAATCGTGACCGTGGCCCCCAACGCCTGGAGGAGGCCAAGCCCCCCATCGACCGTGGCGCTTCCTCCGAGCCCCAATAATATTTTCCGAGCCCCTGCCCGAACCGCCGCACGGATCAGTTGCCCCGTTCCGTAACTGGTGGTTTTCAATGGATCCCGTTCACGGTTTTTTAACAGGGCCAGACCGGAGGCCCGGGCCATTTCCACCACGGCCCAGTGGGTATTTGGATTATATCCCCACCGCGCCGTCACGGCTCGTCCCAAAGGATCCAACACCCGCGATTTTCCGATTTTCAAACCAAGCGGATTTTGAAGGACATCCAACGTTCCATCCCCTCCGTCGGCCAGAGGCAACAAAACAGCCGCCCCCCCCGCCCGGCGAACGCCCACGTCCATGGCTCTCGCCGCCTGACCGGCGGTCAGCGACCCCTTAAAGGCGTTTGGAGAAATGAGACATCGATAATTTATTAATTTATTTTGACCGCTCAGAACCATCACGATATTAGCCCAAAAAAATCAGTTAACCGGTCTGTCTCATCGACAGCGGCTGGAAAATTCTGTTCAACGCTCTGTCGACGGGAGACCTGTCCCAACCGGGGATCCCGGTTAGGAATGGCAATCTTTCCCAAGAACAGCCTGATACAAGGATTGGTACGCATCCACCATTTTTTTGAACGAGTAATTCTGAACGATGCGCTCCCGGGCTTGTGCGCCCAGCCTGGTTCGATCCGCGGCGGTCAAAGAAGCCAAACGCTGGATGCCCTCGGAAAAAGCCTGGGGTTGGGCGGGTGGGACAACAACACCGGTGTCCCCCACCACATCCCGCGCGTCGCCCACATCGGTTGCCACGGCCGGGATACCGCACGCCATGGCTTCCGCGAGAGCGTAGGAGGAACTTTCCCCCACCGAGGACAGGCAAAACAGGTCGAGACCGGCCAGGAAACCGGGCGAGTCCTCCACAGGGCCCAAGAGATGGATGCGGTCAGCGGCCCCCGTTTGGCGGACCCACTCCATCAGCAACGAATTCGCTGCGGACACACCGGGGCCCGCCAAAAAGAGGTGGGCGTTCACCTCCCGCCCCGCTACCAAGCCAAACGCAGACAAAAGCGTTCGATGGTCCTTGTGAGGGTCCCATCGGCCCAGATGGCCAATGACGAGGGTCTTATTGAACAATGAATATTTTTCTCTGAACTGGGTACGTTTGGCCGGGTCGGGACGAAAGGTGTTGGTATCGATCCCATTTGGAATGACCATCATCCGCGTTGAGTCGTATCCGATATTTTCGTGGGCCCTTTTAGCTAACACGGAATTGCAAACGATCTTCGACGGCCAGCGACTGGAATAACGGGCGCCGATCTTTATATACGCTCTAATTTTAGGACTGTTCACTTCGGGACCCAAGTTGCCTTGCATGAGGTTCCAGATAACCGGGATCTTGCGCCCCCCTCCTGCGAGCAACCCCGCAGCCAAGTTACCGGAGTAAAGCCATCCATCGATCACATCGAAAGAATGAGGCTTTGATCCCAAAGGAAACCTTCCGACAGAAAAGACGCTTACCACATCAGAAAACCGAAGACCCCTGATTGGAATTTTCTCTCGGTCGAAACGGGGACTTAACGGTCCAGCGCCCTGGAGACTGAGAACTTGACTGTCGATCCCGCGCTCTCGCTCCTCACGGGCAAGCCGAAACACCGTCAACTCCGAGCCTCCTACCGCCAACCCAGGAAGGATGTGTAGAATAGACAAACTCATGCTAAAAATCCCATTCCTACTCGCTTAGCGCCTTTTGCTCTCTCATCCGGAACAAATCTGGTGAAATTTGAACAAACGAGAGGGGTCCCGATCATTATGCTTCCTCAACTGAGGGATATTTAACCAAAGCAAACTTTTCCCTTTGCAGTTTTTTTCTTACTCCACCGGAATTAAACATTTCAATAGGCAAACGAATCAGAATCACCCAAGGCGAAAAAATCGCCACAAACCCAATAGAACACGAACTCCGCCAGCACCAAAAAAAGTGAAGCACCACAAAACCCCTCCAGCCCATTTTGTTGCAGGTCCTTTCCAAGCGGATCGGAAATCCCGACGAGCTCCGGCCATATCCCCAGCCGACAAATGTCTTATCCCACTATCAAAATAGACCTGAGATTGGGCCTCCGCCATGACACGCGCGGAAGCCCAACCTCGATTCATTGCAAGAACGCGTTCGGCATCTTTAAGCAAACGATGGTAATTGGTTTGAATGGCGCTGGATGAATGCCGGCGGTAAAAAGTCCATGCTCCCGCCACCCGTGCAATTGAATTTTTTGCCAGACGCAAAAAAAATTCCCAGTCTTCGACACCCGCTGGGCAAAGAAAATCCTCTCGGAAAAGTCCCTCCGACAAGGCCGCCTCTCGTCGAAACAGAGTGGTTGAAGTCACGATAAAATTCTTACATAAGAGACGGTCGCGAATTCCATCTATTGAATCTGGAACACGCAATAATCTTTCCGGCCGGGATTCCTGATCTATTTGTATAGCGTCGGAATAGAACAAATCCGCTTTTGGACCTGTGTCCATGAGAGCGGCGAACCGTTCCAACTTTTGGGAGTGCCACATATCATCCGCGTCCAATAGAGCCACCCAAGTCGACTGCGCCTGTAGAATACCGGAATTCCGGGCGGCTCCGACTCCCCCGTTTTTTCGATGAATTACCCGAACCGGTGTTCCGAAGCGGGCAAGAATGGTGGAAGTCCCATCAGTTGAACCGTCGTCCACCACCAAAATTTCCCGGGGAGGCCGAGTTTGGTTCAAAGCGCTCCGCACAGCGGCTTCCACAAAACGCTCCACGTTGTAGGCCGGAATTATCACCGATATATCCAATGAATTCACCACAAGACATCCAAGATGGTCCGACTCACACATCCAAACGAATCAAAATGCATTGTAAGTTCGAATCGAATCCGATAGGACCTTGTCGATTTTCTCGCAACGAGCCGCTTCCATCAAAATTCCAATCAATAGGGGCTCCCTTTCCACATTTTTTTCAAGGTTATCCTGGTTCGATCGCCGAGGGGCGAGGTAAATTGATCATTCTTCCCCCATCAGGGTTATTAAAAACGTGAATGGTGGGAATCGATGGAGGAAACGGATTCGATCGAGGATTCCGAACTCTCCCCAAAAAAGGAACACCCCAAGCGGTCGCCGCGTCCATATCTTCCAGGGCATCTCCGATCCACAAAGCATTGTCGGGAACAATACGAAATCGGTTTAAAATCGATCCGGTCAACGAAACTTTCGTTCGCGGAGATCCATAAACGCCGGTGAACCAACGGGACAAATTCCGTTTTTCCAACAGCCAACGCAATTCGGATTGGGGAGCGCCAGAAATAACAAATTTAGGAATGCACCGGTAATAACGCAAGAAATCAGCGATTCCCGGAACCAGCGGACAGGCCAGAAGACGATTTTTAACATAATCGGCGAAAGCGCGACTCACGCGGAGACGCTCCGATTGGGGAAAAGGACGCTTCAGAATTTCACTATAAATATAGGAAAACTTCCGAAAACGGGAAATTCCTGCGTGACTCAAGTGATACCGGCGTATGGCTGGCCAATGATTTGCTTCATGGCCGAAGAGGGACTGGAACGCCCGGGTCTTTATATTTGTGGATTCAAGAATAACCCCATCGCAGTCAAAAAAAACCGCGGCTGGCCAAGGCGACACGCCGCTTTTTCGCCTCCACGAACTCCGGCGTGTCCTATTCTTGTATTGCCTCACCGCAACGATCCCAAGTCCTCGATCAATCCCAACAATCCCTGGCCCAAATCAACGAATTCGGTCCGAACAATTTTAAGGGCTATTTTGGGATCGTAAGAATAGGGAGTTGAATGATAATGCGCACCCCGAAGGGGGATCCGATCCTGCGCCTTGAAAACGACATCCAATTTTTTCCCCATGATTTCTTGAATCATCGCGATGAGGTCTTTGACTTTCATTGGTTGAGTGCCCGTAAGGAGAAGACACCTATTTTTAAATTCGGGTTTAAGCGCATCAATCACGCTCCGCGCCGCATCTTGAACATGGATATACTCTCGAATTTCTTCCCCACTTCCCCAATAAGAAATGCACCCGTCTTTCATGGCGCTACGGATCAAGAATTGAATGCCATTATTTTCATCGGCCCGGGGCCCATAGAGGGATCCGAATCTCAAGATCGTATAAGGAATTCCGTGGATCTCGTTGAAAGTTTCAATGTACCCCTCACAGGCCTGCTTGCTGACGCGATAAAAGGTTCCAAATCGGCTGTAGACATACATCGTGCTGGCAAACACATACCGCTCGATGTCATTGCCTTTTATGGTGTCGAGTAGCAAAGCGTTGACAAGAATATTGTTTTGAACCGTTTCGATCGGGAAATCCCTCGATGATTCGACATCGGCGTAACCGGCGAAATTAAAAATTAATTTTTGTCCTTCCAACGCTCGAGACAACAACGCCTTATCCATCATGTCGCCGACTATCATTTTTTGACCATCCCGAAGATACAACGATGGTCGTTTATCAAAAATTGTAACCACATATCCCGCCTCCGATAACGCATCGGCCACGTGACTTCCCACAAAACCCGCCCCACCGAAAACAATCACATTCATGCTCGCTCCTTTCGAATCTGTTCGAGATTGGCCCCTCTTCACAACTTTTCCAACGCGGACAATAGGTTTGCGACGGCTTCGCGTTCCATGGTTTCTCGCGCCGCGCGAGCGTAAGACCCGATGTGAGGTGTGAGAATCACGTTTTTGTTATCCTTCAAGATGCCCTCATACGGTTCACGCTCAAACACATCAAGAGCGGCCCCAGCCAGATGGCCAGAGTCGATCGCACGCGCCAAAGCGAATTCATCAACTAACTCTCCGCGCGCCGTGTTCACGAGAAAAGACCCTTTTTTCATACTCGCCATTTGCGCTTCCCCAATCACGTGCCTCAGGTCCTCGGCCATCGGAAGATGCAGACACAGCACATCGCATTTTTCGATCAATTCGCTCCTGGAACACGTATGAATCTCATGACGACGACACCATTCTTGATTGATCCGAAGATCCGCCCCAAGGACATGCCCCCCCAAGGAGCGAACCATTTCCGCCAACCGCCTCCCAATGCGCCCCAACCCAAGAACCCCTACGATCACTTCTGAGAGCAGAAACCCCGTTTGCCTTGCCCAGAGCCCCGTCCGCAAGTTGTGATCGGCGACCGACACATGTCGAAGCAAATTCAACACGAGCGCCAGGGTCAGTTCGGCCACAGCTTGAGTCGGGCCCTCGGGAGTGGAACAAACGTCGATCCCACGCGCTTGACAAAGACGAAGATCGATGTTTTCCATCCCGACGCCGCATCGGCTGATGACCCGAAGCTCGGGAAGCCCTGGAAGGGTTTCGGACGTATAAGGCTCCAAACCCGCCACGACGCCCACACAAGACCCCATTTTCTCCCTCATCTCTGATGGGCGAAGCGTGCGGCCTAAATTATTGATGTGGTATTCAAAACGGTGGGCTCGCAGCAAATCAAAAACGGACCGGTCCGTTTGTCCAAAGGTAGCGGTGGCTATGTAAATCCTCTTTGCTGTCATCGCTGTTCATTCCCCGAGTAATCCATTTTCAACCAACCGACATTTCCCCCGCGTGCACCCCGTCGCTGTCCGTCCAGTGCATGTATTTTTCTGCGCACTCATCACGAAGACGACGCCAAATGGAATCTCCTTCCGGAGTCAATGATTCGGCCTTTTTGATCTCGGGCCAATACTTTTCGGGCATTTTAACATACATCACAAAACACCGTCGCAATCCTTCAATTTCATTCGGAGTGAAACCCGGCATTTTAAGCATACTTCGTTTGGTGACCGAACGCGCAATGGTTCCCGGCTCAACGAATCTCAACGATTCGGCCATTTGCCTCAAAGGAGTGCCGTGAAACGGACTGTAGCTGTAAGCGTTCGTACTGTCCGCTTTAAAATGACGATTCAACATCACGGTGTCCATGGCCAAATCCCGCGTTTCCGTTGGGAAACCCACAATATTGTTCACGCTAAAGGGCACCCCGACCCGAGACACGGTCCGAAACGCATCAATCATGCATTCGTTGGACAGATGCCTTCGGACCACCCTTCGTCGGAATTCCGGGTTCCCATGTTCCACACCAAAAGCCATTCGCATCAATCCCACGTTTTGCAATTTGCGAACGCGCTCCTCCGTAATTGTTTCGGCTCGAGTCTGGCACCAAAACGGAAGACGGATATCCGAGTACATCTCACAAAACTCGTCAAACTCTTTTTCGGTGTAGGCAAAAAACGTATCCGCCCAAAAATAAAACGCCTCCGCCTTGTAGCTGGCAATGTAATGTCTTAACTCTTCGTGGACTTTACGAAATGCCCTTTTCCGAAAGAACTTCTGATTGATTTCCCCTTTGTAAAGGGTGTTCTGAGATGGCGAATTGCAAAAGGCACAGGTGTAGGGACATCCCCGATGGGTCTCCACAGGCAACATTCGCCAAACCCGTCCTTGCATCGGGCGGTAAAAACGAGCGTCTTCGAACAGACCAAAGTCAAGAAGGGGCATCTTGTCCACATCCACTAGTGGACCCATCTCATTTTTTACAATGGTTCCATCTCTTTTCTTAATCCATATATTGGGCACGTCCTCAAAATTCTTTCCCGATCGCATTCGCTCGCAGAGCTCCACCAAAGCCTCTTCTCCTTCTCCTTTGCAGATCATATCCACTTCCGGGTACCCGAGGACCAGGTCGGGGGCAAAAGTGGGAAAGACACCTCCCACCAAAGTTGGGACCCCAAAATCTCGGACACGTCGCAAGAGCTCAATCGCCACAGGAAAAATATCTTCCGTGACGGACACAGCGAGCAAGTCGGGGGAAAAGGAACGAATTTTGGTTCGAAAATCAGCAAACACATCGGAGGTATGGATGGCCTTGTCGAGGATGCCCGAATCAAAGGGACGAACGTTAAGATTTTTTTCCTTTTCCTTATCGCTATCGAACCACTCTTCCCCAGGGATTCGGTAATTCGTTGAATCAAACAAATCGACATCGTGCCCGCGTTGCTTCAAGAGCGTGGCCAGAAGCGCAATCGCGGGAGGGAGCATGTTCATCCCGTGGAGATTGGGGTATAAAAAAAGAATTTTCATATGATCCTCCTTTCAACGTCCGTCCGAATCAATTCGCTTATTCGATTTGGTTTGTCCCAAGCCAATTCGAAAAAATCCCGAATCACCCTCCTGCGTTCTTCATCGGAGACCAAAACACAAGGGAGTCTGGAAACACATCGTTCCACCTCCTCGCGCAAAGCACTCGGAGAAGAGAAAGAAGCATACGCGCTGCTCTCGTAATCTCGAAGGGGCGACATGTTGATGCATTCCGGCCCGTCCACCGCCAGAACCCGACACCCAAAAGCCACAGCCTCCAACGACACACTGGATTCGCCCGCTACAACAACCGCCGCCTCCTTCAGAAGAATTCTTAAATCCTTTTCCGCCGGGGTTTTAAACAACCTCGGAGCGACAATCCCCGCGTTGAGGTAAGATCGACTGAGGTCTAAAAAGGGGTGTGGTCGAATCCAGACCTCTCCCCCCTCCCACCCTTGCAACGCGACGGCGAGAAAGCGAAGCGTCATAACCGCTTCGCGGGGATTGATGGAAAGAGCAACCAACAAGACAGGTTTTTTTTTTACTGCCTCCACTTGAAGAGCGAAATCAAGATTCTTATACCGAAGAGCCTCCCCGATAACCAAACGATCTTCGGGCCACCCACAAGACCGGAAACCGCGCCAGGGGGCCCGCCCATTGCAAACCAACACATCTGGGAGAGGGAGCCTCCGAGTTCTCCTTGGTCCAGTAATTTCTTCGGGTGTGTTCCAATAATTTAACAAATATGTAGAAACCGATGCGGATTGGTAACCAAGCGCAATCGATTTCAGCCCCGTTGTCTGCTTCGCCGCCAGAAGGGCTTTTTCCCACGCGTGAGCCTCGGTGGAAAACAAAATCTTCCCCGGACGATAGGCCGTAAAAAATCGACAGAACACGTGATACCACAGTATGCCTTCAAAACCCGCGCTGCCCCCAAATGAACTGCTCCAGTCTTTTTCCGCCAATTCAAACCAAGGCAACCCCGCTCGATGAAACAATTCAATGATTTCCTGACGACGAAATCGAAATCGAATCCCCATTCGAAAGTTATCCCACAAAGTCCGTGCCAAAAGGGAAAAATCGATAAATTCCTCGGCAAAACATAACGATTCGCCGTTTTGGATAAACCGGTTCGCCATCTGGATCGCTTGCGATATTGTCCATCGGCCGGATGGTGCATAGATCAAGATCCACGAAACGTCTTGATGTTGGTCCTTGAGATAGGGACCCAGGGGACCAAAGTAAGAATTCACGTAATGACCCAAACGCGCCTCTTCTTCGTTAAAACCGGGAAAATGAGAACAGAGCAAGAGGCCACCTTCCCGCAGTGGTTTTCTTGGGGTTCTTCGTATCGATCGCCTCCGGAGCCACCCGACCCACAAGAGTGTTCCCAAGCGATGCAACAATAAGATAAAGTCCCAGATTCCGATGTGTCGTTTCAACCACAACAAAAGGGCTCGCGTCGGGTTTTTTGTCTTCACGGACACTGTTCGAAATCGTGATCCATTGTTCTGTGCCACTCGGCCCAGGCAACGAGATAAGATCGGATCTTCCCCGGCATAAATCAATTCATCGCAATCGTGAGCTCGCAGTTCAAATTGAATGGCCTCCACTTGAACCGATTGCTGGAAATAGGAGGATTTATACGGACTCTTTTCAATCACACGGGAAAACCACCAAGACGATGTGGTTCCATTGTGGAAGGAAAAATACTCGGACAATGTCTCCCCAGTCCGAAACAAATCTTGGGATAAATTGCCTATGGAATCAACAACCCGGCTTCGACACCGTTCGGCCGCACGGTTAACACTCACACCGGAATCGATCAACACCACGCGCACACCCGCCTCACGACCGATACCCGCGACGGCCTCATTTGCGCTCAAGGAGGAGGACAATGGAAATACCAAGAACTCGTCCCCGAACCTTGCACGGAGGTGCTCGACCTTAGGATCGCCTTCGTCTAAAACAACGAGTTTTTTCATCCCCGACCCAAAAAAGGAACTGCCCAACAACACAACGTGTCCCCGCGCCCGGTTTTCCCCAAACAAGCGTGAAACTGTCGTTCCGCCAACCGAAAAATTCGATTCATCCCCCGCTCAAACTCATCTTTCCCCTCAAACCATTGAAGATTGGTGGCTGCATCAACAAATGTCGACTGCGGTTTTCCACAAAAATACCAGTTTAAAAAATTCTTCAAGGTGTACTGGTGACGACAGGAAATTGAAGAACGAAATCCGTTGCGGGCCAGGATCCCCTTCAATGTCTTTTTTGAGAAATAGGAAAAATGCGCACGGTGCCAAAAAAAAGTTCGATAAAGCGCTCGCGTTTTCTCCGGCAAATTTGCACCGAGCGCCTCTTCCACATTGGGAACCTCCAGATAGGCCCGACCGTTCGCAGCGAGAAGTCGGCGAATCGACCTCAATGCTTCAGCGGGATTGGGAAGATGATCAAGGGCATCAATCGAGAGAACCAGATCAAAGCGACGCGCTCCAAACTCAAAGTTCGTAAAGTCTTCATGATACGCTTCTATTCCGAGGCTTCGCCGCATAAATTCGACAAATCTTTTGTTGATTTCGAAACCAACGACTTCCCGCACTTTCGGTCGTATCGCGTGCAGAAGCTCACCCGCCCCGCAACCCAAATCCAAAACACGCATGGTCGGTTTTAAAGCCGGAATTAATCGGGCCAAGAGAGGGCCAAGCGTTTGGCGACGACTCTCAAAATGGCACCGCGGCGATTGTAGGGAGGTGGCCTCCAAGGAATTCGTCTTCTGATAAACATCGTTGTAATACCGCCGCAGGCGCGATTTGGACCAGTTCAAATCCTGACGGACCAAACCGCATCGAAAACATTGGACAATGCGGCCTTTCCCCTCACGAATCTCAGTCGCCACAAGGCGCATCCTTATCTCCCCGCACGAGCGACATTCACGCACACTGTCTCTCCTTGCCCTCCAACATCGATTTCAAAAGATCCAACACCCGTTGCATTTCGGGAATCGGGCCCGTCCCAATCCGAGTCCAATGCGTCAACGTGGGTTCTCGAAACGGCCGACGAAGAAGTATTCCGACCTCACGACAACGAGCGGACACAGAAGCCCCCTCCAGCCGACTTCCCAATTCCGCCGCAAGGAAGTTTGCCACGCTGTCACTCACCCGAAAACCAAGGTCGGTCAATCCGGATTTCAAAAACTTTAAGGAATCCCGCGTGGACCGAACGAATGAAAATATTTCCTCCGGGCAATTCAGAAGTTCAAGCAAGACCAACACCGCCAAACCGTTTACCTCATGCATCGGTTTAACTTTACGTAAATGATTTATCACATCCGGATGGGCGATGGTGTATCCGGCCCGCAATCCCGCTCCACCCAACGCCTTGGAAAATGTTCTGACAACGATGAGATTTTCAAATTCATTCAACCACTGAGCGACGGTCACCTCATGAAAAAAATAATACGCTTCATCCACGACCGCCACCACTCCGTGCCGTTCGCATCTTTCGATAAAAGCACGAAGCGCCGCTTCGGGGGGTGCCGCTCCAATGAATCCGTTTGGATTTTCCAAAACCGCCAACCGAAGACCGGGCCGAACCAAACACAAGAAACGGTCGAAATCAAGATGCAAATTCGAGTCCCATTCCACCGCCTCCGTTCGGGCGCCAAACATTTGGGCGTAGACCGGATACATGGCATACCCCGGTTGATGGAGAAGAACGCGATCTTGTGGACCTACGAACGTCTCAAAAATTGCCTTGATGGATTGGTCTGACCCGTTGTTGAGAAGAAGACAATCTCGGGAGAGATTCAGAAACCGTGCAAGTTGTTGGTAAAGCGGTTCTGGTTCCGGATACGTCATGATCCAATCCCCATCGATTCGAGAACGAATCCGGTCGATAAATTCGGATGAAAAGGGGTGTGTGCGTTCGCTCCGGTCCAAACGAACTTTGTAAAACCGTGATGTTTCGGTCTCTTGAACACGCTTTAAATCTTGAATTTGAGGCTTGGGCGTTAGCATGAGGAAGTATAGGCTCCTTTGACAAACCGGATGGCACGCCGCACCGACAGCTCTTCATCCCCAGATACCCGCCGCATTTCGATCGACAAAAATCGATCGTAACGACTCTGAATGAGGGCACGGGCCACGGGCGTGTGATCGACCCCCGTGCTACCGGGGGCTTGTAACCCCGGATCGTTCACATGCACATGACGGGCGCGTGCGAAACGCGCAATCAAACCCGGATCCGTTGTTTCACCCGCTTCCATCACCGCTTTGATATCCACGTGCAAACCCAATCCGGATGGCCAACCCAACGTGTCAAGAAATTGAACCGCTTCGCGGGTCGAATTGATGAAATCAGTTTCAGACGGTCCTAAAGGCTCGATGCAAAAAGTTAAACCCCGAGCGGCGGAGGCCTCGGCCAAACGGCCCATGACGTCCGTTGCAATGGATTGGCGCGTTGTAATTTCCATCCCCTGGCTGTTCCGATTCTGGGGAGATCCGAAAACCAAAACGTCTCCCCCCAAGTCTACACACACATCCATTAATCGGATGAGATAATCCACCGTTTGGCGCCGGGACGCATCTCCAACAAACAATTGAAGATCAGGGCGAAGGAAAAGAAGCGCTTGAAGACCTGTCACGCGCAAACCCCGATCCTCCACTTTTTGCCGAAATTGATGACGATCTGACGGCACAGAGTCCGTTGGCTCTGGCCACAACAGGCTCGCCGCAATTTCAACACCTGAACAGCCTTCGGATCTCAACAAGTCCAAATAACGATCCACCTCACTGGGAGGCCAGGCGATGTTCGACACTGATAATTTCACACATTCTCCATGGGGCCACCCCCCATTTTTTTAACTTCGGTCATCCGCAACGGACATTCCCAACAAGCTTTCTGTTCATACGCGCGCCCCTTGAGAAAAAGCTGACGCAATCGTTCGAGTTCCACGATCCAACACTTTTTTAAGGTCGTCTCGTGAACACTTCCCATGACGGAATAGCCGAAGAAATCATTGTAACAGGTTGTCACGGACCCATCCCAAAAAACCGCCAATCGCTGGTACGGAAATGGACAAATCCAGGCGGATCGCACCGGCTCAAAACTGTTCGGCACGTTGGGCAATAATTCGTTGTAAGACACTTGATCGACTTTGTCTTTCCAAAACGCAACAAATTCATCCAAACGGCCAGTGAGCTCCGGAATGAGTACAGCCTGGAGACGAATCTTGGGGGTCTTTCTCCCCAAGCGGTCTCGAAGATTTCGGAATCCAACGATGTTTGCCACCGTCTTTTCAAATGTGGCCCCCACTCGACTTTTTTCATAGATCGATTTATCAAATCCTTCAAACGATACAGTTAATCGGTCCAGACCGGCCTCGATGAGTTCACGTCCCACACTCTCGGTTAACAACGTGGCATTGGTGTTGAAGAAAACGTCGACAAGGCCTTTTTCTTTAGCGTACCGCACAAACCGAGGCGTTTCGCGGTTTAACAACGGTTCTCCACGAATATTGAATTTGCAGGAATAAGCCCCCTCCGTCCCCGCCTCATCCAAAATCCGTTTCGCGGTGTCCCAGGACATAAGGCCATTGCTGAATTTGTCCGACCCGTACGTGGTGGCGCAAAATGGGCATTTCAGGTTGCACCGGCTCGACACCTCGATATCGAGATGAATGGGGAATTCCCCTGGGTCGAGCCGTTTTGGGTTTTCCTCCCATTTCTGACGATATTCGAGAACGCGCTGATCGCGCACATCAAAAAGATCGCTCCCCGCGACATCGTGATGCAATCGGTCTTTTCTCGGTTCTTCCGTCATCGAACCTCCTTTCGCGCTCGCTCAAAAGCCACCATTTGTTTCAACCCTTCTTCCAACGGAATGCGAACACGCCACCCGATGTCCTTAGTGATGGCGGTGGAATCGCCTTCCATCCCGAATTGGTCCCCGAGAGTTCCCTCTTGACAAATCACTGGGTGTTCAGAACACCCCACCGCCTGACGGATTGCGTCCACCAAAGACGCGACAGTGGTCCGACGACCACTGGAGAGATTGTATGTTTTACCATGCGTGTTCGTCCGCTCGATCGCTCCAATCCAAGCGTCAACCACATCGTCAATGTAGGTTAAATCACGAAACCGATCCAACCGCCCTTTTACGAGAATGGGGACACCTTCCAGTGCATAGGACAAGTAAATACTGGCCATGCCCTGGGCTTTGTTGGTAAGATCCTGTCCTGGCCCGTATACGCTAAACAGGCGGAAAATTGTCGTGTTCACCCCCAAAGAATGAAAGAGGTTCGTATAAGCTTCAGCGGATATTTTCGCCGCCGCGTAAAACGTTTTTGGAGACAAGGCACCGTCTTCGCGAACGGGAAATTTGACGGGGTCCCCGTAAACCGCCATGGAACTCGCGTATAGGAATCGACGGACTCCTCGCGTTCGACACCATTCCAGGACATTAAATGTGCTAAAAACATGACTCTCGAGATCGTGACGGGGATTTCGAAACGACAATTCGCCCGATGATTGCCCCGCCAGGTGCATCACCACATCACACGGCGTTTTTTGCCATCGATCGAATTGTTCCGTTTTCGATAGGTCCGCCTCGATGAGATCCACACCGGAAGGCACGTTGTCTTTGTGTCCCGATGACAAATCATCCACGACGGTTACCCGATAGCCGTTGCGCAAGAGCCGATGAGCCAGATGGGACCCGATGAATCCGGCCCCCCCCGTAACCAAAGCGCGCTGTCCTTTCATGACGTCTCTCCAACGCGGTCATAGGGCGTGGAAGTTTCGGTAAAACCATGTCTCCTCAACCAAAACTCCACCTGAGGCATTTGCCAATCGTAGTCAACGTCCAGCCCCCCCCACTGAGGAAGGGGGAGAATATTTTTTCCCATCCACCGTTGAGGGAGCAATCCGTCCTTCATTTTATCGAAACAAGAAGGCCGAACCACCGACAATCCCATATCGGCGAACCACACATCTCCTTGCGAATCCCGGTCGCAATTCAGGGTGGCCGGGTTGCCAAACACCTCCAAAGGAACGAAAGGATGCAGATAACCGTCCTTGCCAACCCGCCGCGCACGGAGGGGGCTCCACATGTTGTAACGGGATACCGTGACCGCCGAATCCGCTCCGGGACAAGCCCTTAAAGAATTCACCCCGTCCTCAATGGACGAAGACGTTACCGTTGCCGCGTTGCAAAACAGCAATACCATTAGTTCCAGTGTCTCTCCGCTTTGTGTGCATTCATTCCGAACGACCTCATACCCATGTCGAAACGCGTCTTCTCCCAACGCGTTGGGAGCGGCCAGTTCAGGCGGGCGATCGATCGTTTTGGCCCCGTGGTATCGCGCAATCTCTTTGATCTTATTCGAATCGGTCGAGACGTAAACCACATCCACCGATGGCGCGTGCCGAGCCGCCAACAAGGGATAACTCATCAAAGGGCGGCCCATAATGGGGAACACATTTTTACCGGGGAACCCTTGACTCCCCTCCCTCCCAAGCAAAAGCGCTGCAATCATTTGAACTTTCCTTTTAACTGAGCTCCATCTCCCGCCATGATGTCGAACCCCTTTCCTTCTTCCTTTTTCATAACATACACAAATTTCCTACGGAGAAAATAACTTTCGTAAGCAATTTTGTTCATTACAACCCATTTTTCGTTAATGGGCGGTCCAATAATGCTGGTCGACCAGGTGCTCGGGTCCGAAGATTTGGTCACCCAATATTTAGCATTTATGGCCCATTTCTTTTCCTTCACTGCGTAATGGTCATTGTAAGCCCAATTCGCCACGGTCGGAGAAGGATTATCATTGTAACCGCTTTCGTCCAAAAGCTGTTCGAAAAAATGACTGTTGTAAAGACGCCAGTAACGGTAAGTGGAATCGTCATCAACGTGGTACACGTCTTCGGGTTCAACTCCCTGACCCCTAAGAAATTCTCCACCCTTCCACATCGCCTCATCGGATTCCATCACTCCCCGTGTTTCAACGGCCGAGAAACTCAGACTGGTCAGACAAACCCCGATGAATACAAATCGCATCGACGTCTTTTCCAACCCTTTTTTGAGATGACGACCTGCGACGATCAGACATATAGGTAGCAAGGGAAGAATGTATTCATCCCCGAAAAACCAAAAAGGAAGTAGAAACAATAAACTAAAAAGCGCGGTGAAATCCATTGTCTTCTGTTCGTGAGGGATGTCAATCCATATCTCCCTATCGAAATACCTAATTACAAACATTCTCGCCAAAAGAATACCCCCGACCGACGTGATAAATGTTACGAATCCCCTGATTGGCATTTGGCCCCTAAGAAGGTCAAAATTGAACCCCCCAAACGGCATGGGGGATCCCAAAAGGACGACGATCCCCGCAGTGGCCATCAGAAATAGAACCCAAGCCAATGTGAGAAAAAGCGAGTCGGTCTTTTTTAAAGGGGGGGGGTATTTCAGTTCCTCCCTTCGAAGGGTTCGGGAAACAACAAGACAAATTATTGAAACCAGGGACGCTCCCATTCCACCCAACATCAATGTTTTGGCTAAATCCGTTGAACCAGGGATAAACGTCGTTACGGCCAATGAAGTTAATATCGTGAGGGGACCAATGGGGATCGTAATTTTATGGAACAGCGACCAATTTTTTGAAAACAACGTTTCCAACCACGCCGTTAGGACCAAGGGCAATGAAAACAAAGCCAGGTAATGGAGGATGGCGACCAACCGATAAAAGACACCGGTTAACACGATGCCCAGGTTTGACTGGTATATATGTTGAAGATGCAACGCACGATGGGCTGCGAAATTTGGATACCCATTTATCATGACATACTGCCATCCGGCGGCGATCGATGGGAAGAAGAGCCCCACCAAATAAAATAAGATTCGCTCCTTTCGTTTTGGGTCCACAAGCCATACCATGAAAAGGCCGGGAACCACCGCGGCTCCCGTCTGGCGGGTTAAAATGGCCGCAGACGCGACCAGAGATCCAACAAATATAAGGGGAAAACTTCCAACACGAACGGCGCGAATGTATAACACCAGGGCGGCCATTAAACAAACCAACATGGGAACATCCGTCATAAAATTAAAACTAAACCTAAGGACCAAAGGGCTTGAAATATAGGCCAACGTCAACAAGATCGATGTCTCTTTATCGATATCATTTTCTTTAGCCAATAAGTAAAATACGATCATTCCAATCAAGGACAAAACCAAGACAGACATTCTCAACGTCGAAAAAGAATAACCTCCCACCAGGGAGAAAAATCCACCCCACAGGACATGAAAGGGGGAGTTGGCCGCCGCATACGGATGCATCAAATATCGGCCAGTTTCAAGCAGATTTTTTACCATAAGTGAATAAAACCAGTCATCCTCAAGAGGCATTTCCCGGATGGGGTTAATGAACCAAATGGAAAAACCTAGGGCAATCAGCATGACGAAAAACACGAAAGGTCGGAATTTTTTCATTTATTTCCCCGAACCCAGTTGTTGTTGAAAGACGAAACCAATATTTTCACAATGCGATCCGACGTTCGACCATCCCAACAAGGAAGGAGCCGACTTTTTCTTCGCTTCGTTGATAAAACTTGCAATGCCGCCCGGACAATATTTTGGGGATTGGTTCCAACCAATTGATTGGTGCCACGGACCAGCAACAAAGGTCTCTCGGTGTTTTCCCGGAGAGTTAGACAAGGGATATTCAGACAGCTCGTTTCTTGTTGCATTCCACCCGAATCCGTCATAACAAAGCGCGCGTTCATTTCCAACTTCAGGCAATCGAGATAACCCACGGGGTCGGTAATGATAATCCTGCCCTTCTTGAGATATCCTTGCAAACGAAATTGTTTCAGTTGTTTTTTTGTCCGGGGGTGTACGGGAAAAACGATGGGAATCCTTTTTGAAATAATCTTGACCGCTTTTAAGACACCGTCCAGGACATGCCGGCGATCGACGTTCGCCGCTCGGTGAAGGGTCAAGAGCGCGTAGTCGCCCGATTTTAAGTGATGCCGTGAAAGGATTGAGGATGACTCCGCTTTTTGTTTGTTGCGCAAAAGACTGTCCACAACAATATCCCCCACCAGGAATATCTTCGCCGCGGGGATCCCTTCCTTGAGGAGATTCTCATCGGCATCGGCGGAAGGTGTAAAAAGGAAATCGGATACAGCGTCAGTCAAAACCCGGTTGATTTCTTCAGGCATACTTCGATCATAGCTCCGCAAACCCGCCTCGATGTGGGCAATGGGAATCCGCAACTTTGCCGCGCACAAAGCCGCGGCCAGCGTCGAATTGACATCGCCCATAACCACCACGATGTCCGGCTTTACGAACGCCAGCGCTTTCTCAAATTTCGAAATGATCCGCCCCGTCTGCTCGCCTTGGCTCCCCGAACCCACTCCCAAATGAATTCCGGGCCTGGGAAGTTGAAGATCTTTGAAGAACACCTTGGACATCGTGTCATCGTAGTGTTGTCCTGTGTGGACCAATGTGACGTAAATCTTTTTTCCAGGCAAGGCGCCCTTGTTGTAATTGTCGATCGCAGCCAACAAGGGAGATACTTTAATGAAATTAGGTCGTGCTCCCACCACGATAACGGTTTTCAAGTTAACCCGCCTGCCCCTTTTTGTCAAACCTTTTTATTGTATCGATAACGAACTGTGTTTCCGGTTCCGTTAACAACGGTTCAATGGGAAGACTAACAACCTCCTGGGCCGCCCTTTCTGATTCCATCAAAGTTTGGTATACGACACACCGATTTTTAAAAAGTTTCATTTGATGAAGAGGAATGGGGTAATAGACCATGGTTGCAATTCCATTTTCATGCAGGCACGCACGGAATTCGTTACGTCGGCCATTTTTAACTCTCAAGGTGTATTGATGATAAACATGGCCTCCTCTCTGATCGCCGGGACAAGCGATTCCTTTTAACCCTCCTAATTGCCCCGTGTAGCGAGTTCCGATACGTTTTCTTTTTTCATTAAACTCATCCAAATATTTGAGCTTGGCAAGAATGACCGCGGCCTGGAGAGTGTCCAGCCGGGCGTTGAATCCGAGGCATCCTGAGTCATACTTGTCTCGGCCACCGTGTTTCAACAGGATTCGCACGAATTCAGCAATTCCGTCACTCTCGGTCGACACCATTCCTCCATCACCAAACCCCCCCAAGTTTTTCGATGGAAAGAAGCTGAAACAACCGGCATCGCCAATCGTGCCAAGTTTAGCGCCTTTCCATTGTCCCCCGAACGCCTGTGCCACATCTTCCAAGACAAACAGATGGTGGTCCTTGGCGACTTTATTTATTTCATCCATATCGCACGTCAGGCCATACAGATGAACCGGAATGATTCCGACCACCCGGATGCGTTTTTTTGATGGAAGTGATTCCACGAAAGACCGGATTTGCGTCGAATCGATGTTGAACGTGTTCGGATCAATATCCACAAAAACGGGAGTTGCGCCGCTCCGCAGTATGGCGTCCCCGGTAGCCACGAACGTAAAAGCGGTCGTGAGAATCATGTCTTCCCGATCAAAAAACTCTTTCCCTTTCAAATTCATGGAAAGGGCCCTGAGCGAAAGGACAAGCGCTTCGGTTCCAGAGGAAACTCCGATGCAATGTTTGGACTTTAAATAGGTCGCAATCCTCGATTCCAATTCCCCCACCTCGGGGCCCAGAATCCATTTCTGATGGGACAAACAGGTCCGAATTCCTGAATCAATTTCGGGTTTCATGTATTCATATTCTCTAATTAAGTCAAGCATTGGGACATTCATTTTTTATCCCACTTTTTATTGATCATCGTGAGTTTGCCTTTGATTTGTTCGTATTTTTTTCCACACCCGCTACAGTGGATGAGAACGCCACTAATTCGAAGCGTTGTTCCGCATTGGCACACCCATCCCATCTGCCTGGCCGGAATGCCAACCACCAAAGCGTAGTCCGCCACATTTCGCGTCACAACGGCACCGGCCCCAACCAGGGCATACTGTCCAATGGTGGTCCCGCAAATCACGGTTGCGTTGGCCCCGATGGTCGCCCCCTTTTTTACCCGGGTTGCTTTGAATTCATTTTTCCTTTCAACAAAAGCTCTGGGATTGAGCACGTTGGTAAAAACAGCCGACGGTCCACAAAACACGTCGTCTTCAAGAACAACGCCTTTGTAAAGCGACACATTGTTTTGAATTTTACAACTCCGCCCAATTTTTACGTCTGGACCCACCATCACATTTTGGCCCAAAACACAATTTTTCCCAATTTTCGTGTCTTTCATCACGTGGGAAAAATGCCAGATTTTTGTTCCTTTCCCCACCGACACACCGGGGTCGATGACGGAGGAAGGATGAACATAATAATCACTCATGATCCCCCCCTTTTTTTAGTGAGTTCTCAGCCCGCTCCAAAATTTGCAGCACTCTCAAACCTTCTTCTCCATTCGTCAGCGGAGCCCGCCGAGTTTGAAGGCACTCAAGAAAATGTTCCAATTCTTTTTGCAAAGGTTCCCGCCCGCTTATTTCAACAACCTCTCCATTTGCCTTTTCAATCGCCGGGACTTGATCCATGGACCAGTTGATTTTATGCTGGTAAAGAACCAGTTTGTGGTCACTGCTGGCATCATCAAAAACCGCCATCTTCTTTTCTCCAATGACAACAAACTTGTGCTCTTTGTATGGATTCAACCACGAAACAAAAATATGTCCTCTGGTTCCCCCTGGAAATTCAAAAAAGGTTAAAGTAATATCTTCCACCGCGTGGGGCAAATAGATGCCACCCAGGGAAACAACACGTGTCGGCCTCTCGCCAACAATCGATAGAAAAAGGGATATATCGTGAGGAGCAAAACTCCACAAAATATTCTCTTCATGTTTGATTCTGCCAATGTTAAGACGATTTGAATACATATAGTGAATTTTTCCAAGGACATTCTCTCGAATCAATTCTTTCAATTTAACTATGGCCGGGTGATAATTAAGAATATGGCCGACCATAAGAACGCGTTCCATTTTTTTCGCCAAAGCCACAAGTTCTTCACCATGAGAGACTTGGAGGGCCAAGGGCTTCTCTACGAAAACATCCTTGTGATTCATCAAAGCTTGTTTCACTAGGGCATGATGGGTTTTCGGCGGCGTCGCAATAACCAATGCATCAACCGACGGATCCCGGAGAAGGTTTTCAAATTCTGTTGTCAATTTCACACCGGGGTATTTATCGACATGCGATGAAATTAGAGTCTGATCGAGATCACAAATGACGGCAAGCGATCCCATTTCGTTGAGGACGCGGGCCACATTTTTCCCCCAGTAACCACATCCGCAGAGCCCGATTTTCTTTGAAATCTTTTTCATTAACCTTGGCCTCCTCTCACAAGCCCAATTCGGTTTTCTGCCACTCGATGGTCTTTTTGAGTCCATCTCGAAGAGACATTTTGGGCCTAAAATTCAACAGGGTTCTGGCCTTAATGATGTTCGGGACGCGTCGACGCACATCCTCATATTTTCCAAAATTTTTGTACGGCACAAACTTGATTTTAAATTTTCCGGGCACACCGGATATCCTTTTTATTAAACGAGCTAAGTCCAAAATTGTTATTTCCTGGACGCTCCCAATATTAAAGATTCCTCCATTGGCTTTGTCGTTTTTAATCAACCGAATCAGTCCATCAATCGTGTCGCTAATATAACAAAAACTTCGTGTTTGCATACCGTCCCCGTGGATTTCAATCTCTTGGCCCCGAAGCACTGCGTTAATGAAGACCGCCTGCGGTCCACCCCACCAGCTTGGATGCTGCCGGGGCCCGTAAGATCCAAAAAACCGCGCGATCGAAACAGGAAATCCAAACGCATTCTGGTGAGCAAAAGCCAAATGCTCTGTGAACAACTTGGACGCCGCATACGTCCAACGTTGAACAGTGCTGGGGCCGAGAACGGAATCACTTTCCTCGTGAAACGGCACATTTGGGTTCTTGCCGTACACATCCGACGTCGAGGCAAGAACCGCTTTCGCTCCAGCCCTTCTTGCCAACTCAAGAGCATTGAAAGCGCCCAAGGTGTTTGTTTTGGCGGTTTCTATGGCATTACCATATCTCGGGATTTTGTAGGCGGCAAGGTGAACGATGGTTTGGAAATGACACCCAACGGACATCATGTCTTTCCGGTTTGTAACATCTATTTTATGGAATAAAAAATCTTTATTTTTCAGACACCGAAACAAATTTTCTCGTTTGCCCATTGAAAGATTGTCAATGGCAACCACTTTGAAATGCTGCGCCAAAAGGACGTCACAGAGGTGTGAGCCTATGAAACCAGCGGCTCCGGTGACAACAATTGTTTTCTTCATTTATTTTTCTCTCCCGGTTTTTGAATTAATGGTTGGATGTCTGTCGGAAATATTATTTCGGCAACTCATCAAAAACCTTAAATAACTCATTGTTGTTCTAATAATTTTCATCTTCGATTTGCCTTTCCTGTTAACGGAATGAAGAACCATCGGGACTTCCAAGACACTGGCTTTGACGTGGATCGCTTTAACCAAAATTTCGGCCATGGAAACAAATCCCTTCTGTTCGATTATTGTTCCGTACTGGGACTTTATTCTCTTAACAAGTTCAACGTGGTAAACGCGGTAGAACGAGCTGATCGTGAGAACATGGACGTTCAAGAAAAACCGAAATAACAGATTGGCCACAAATGAAATGGTTTTTCGGATGAGAGATGTTTTATCGAACCCCCCCCCCTGAGCGTAGACCGAAGCGAGCACAAGTTTGTACCCCAACCGCGCAATGATCACCATGTTCGATAAAATGCTCAGGTCGGAAGTATTGTCCGCTTCCAAAGTCACCACCAAATTGTCCCCTTGTTTGGATTGTTGAATAATCCACTCAAACCCCTGGTTGAACGAATCGCCGGGCCCAAGGTTTTTGTCCTTTTTGATAATGTGGTAAGCATTGCCACAAAACGATTCGTTGATTCGAAGGATTGTTTCGTCATTGGAAGAATCGTCGACAAACAAATAAAATTTTTCCTCCCCCATCAACACGCCTTTTAAATCAGCGGAAAGCTTGGGAATATTTAAAGCTTCATTGTAAACGGGTATTAGAAAATATATCGCCATGTGCCGACCATTGCTCTCCTTGACCGGTTTCGTTTTTTTGTTTTGCCCCGCATCGATCTCCGGCTACCGATTAGATCCAAGAAATTTTAGCCGGCTAAAACAGTATCCCGTTAAAGTTCCTGGATCCTTTTATTCATTTTGCGCACCGCGTTGAGTCCAACCAAACAAATTCCCATCTTTGACAAAATGAAACATTCGTATATAAGGAATCCGACTTCCCACAACGGACAACAGGCCATCCAACCAGGGGGCTTTCCCAATGAGACGTCCGATCAACGAACTCCGCCGGAACTCCATCAAATAAGCCCCCCGAATTGAATCTGCTAAACGAAGACCTGCCCTTGCCGCGGCCGAAACAATCTCTTGATCGGTTCGAACATAACCGAAACGTTTGATTGAAAACCTCCTCTTGTGACCCTGAAAGGCGCCAATTAATTGTTTGACTCGCGTCTCCAAGGGGAGACACACATCCCTCCAAAGGTAAGATAAGACATTGTCCGGTGCCCCCGCGGAGTCCAATATGAAATGTCCTCCTTCCTTTAACGAAAGCGCCACGTTGCGAAAAAAAAGGGTCAACTCGTCCGCATCAAACAAATAAATCAAACTCAACGACACGACAGCGTCATAGAAACCACAGTCCGGGTCCCTTAAAATATTCAATCGTTTGTAAACCAAGTTTGGAAAAAGAATTCGGGCCGCTTCAACGCAGGGAGCCACCTCCAAATCCGAGCAGGTGACATCGTATCCCTCGTTTATAAACACCAGCTCGTTGATCGCGCGACCGCTCCCAACAGATAGAATCTTCCACTTCTTGTTCAATACCGATCGGAGAAACCGATCATAAGATTCATAACGGCCCCAAGCCGCGTTAAAATAATGCCGGTCAAAAAATTGATCCCGTGATGCGTAAGATTCATCGGCATCGTAACCTCCCATAGAGAGGGCATGGTCACGGAAATTCTCATCCTGTTCGTAAACCCGAGTCATCCCCGCGGCGGGGGCCAATTGATACTTGTACCATCTCCTCACGGCCGAGACCCCTTCATTCTTTTTTCGAACCACACCGTCCAAATCCGTCCGGTCATAATTTATTTAAAAGGAAAATTGCTCGATGGGAAATCCGAATGAATTCCACCCGAAAACCCGCCCTTTGATAGATGTTCAGATAATCATCAAATCGGTAATAATTATCGCCCAAAACCGTGTCCGCAGGAAACAATTCACGAAAGGAAGGAAACAGCTTTCTTACCGGTGGGCGCCAATGCCCTGTCTGTGGAAGCAGTCTTTTCGTCATGTTCAGCGCCCATTGATGAGCGATTCTTGTAAATGAAATAGGTTCTTCTCCTAAAATATAAATGTTTCCCCCTGGACGAAGGAGTCTTCCCGCTTCGCCCAACAAACGCAGGGGGTTGTCCGCGTGATGGAAAGCCTGGGAGAGAAAACAAAAATCAATAGAGCCCGAGGGCAAACGAACTTCGTAGAAACTTCCCACCGCGCGATCGATCTTGGATGTGTCCGCGCCCAAGGCTTCAAAAACAGCGGGGGCCAGATCAACCAGTCGGTGACGGGAGAAATCCACCGCGGTTATTTTGGTCACGTCCGGAAAACGAGAAAGGAGTGCGGTTCCCCAACCAGCCCCCGCAGCCATGTCTACCCCCTGTCCTTGGGGAAATTGACCGAGTTCCCTTGCCAACTCCATTAGTTGGAAAAAATCACTCAATAGCCCCGTTTCATTTCCAAGATAGCGAATCAGCTTTTCCTTTCCCCCGCAATGAAGGTCGAATGGTTTTCCTTCTTCTTCTCGAACATCATTCCAATAGGAAGCGGATGCCAGATGATTGGCTCCTCTCGGTAGCCATTCCAAAATTTCCTTCATCGGAACAATTTCCTTCTCGTCCAATGTTTGACCCGTTCTAGAAGCGTTTTCAAATCACACGGCTTCATACCCAAGAAACCGGGATATCGCCATACCGAAATGACAACCAACAACCCGTAAATCGCGGCCGTTCCTACACACCGGATCACGTCTGTGTTGGACATCAATCGACCCAGGAAAATTGACGAAACGGCGGCAAGCCCAAACCCCACTGTAACCACGACTTGATGCCACAGCAAGTCCCGATAAGATAGAGCGAGTGATTTGGCAATGAACCTTAAAAGCAAATTAACACCGATAATTTGTAGTCCCACCATTTTCAAAGCAAGCCCCGCCGCTCCAAGGTGCATCCCACCCCTGAATCCAGGCGCCAAAAGGCAGTAACTAATCGGAAGACCCACCACAAGAATCCCGGTCCCCAAATTGCGATAAGCCCTCGTCTGACCTGTGGCAAAGAAAACCGATCCGCTTAACTGACCAATGGTCTGATATAGGGGGTATAACATCATAAAACCGAAGGCCCAAGTGGCCCCATTGAATTGGTGCCCGCCAAATATCCGGGAAACCTCCGGCGCTGCCACAGCAAGGAAAAGGACGATCACCGCAGTGGCAGAATAGAGAGTCTTGACCGAGCGTGAAAACAAAGACCTCATTCGTTCCCGATCTCCCTCCGCGTAAGCAAGGGCCAATTCCCGCGTTAGAAGAGGTGTCATCGATCCACTAAAAACAAAGGCCAAACTCGACAATTGGAAAGCAAATCCAAAAAATCCTTGTTCGACAGATCCGGACGCCAATTGCAAGAGCCAGCGATCAAACAGATTCACGACCGCCCCGGCAAAACAATATACAGCCAGGGGAGAGGCGTATCCAAAAAATTCCTTTGTGTAATTCAGAACATTTTTTCCGGAGAGAGGAGTTCCATAAACAACAGGACCTCCCCTCCTTGCAAAACTTTGACACCAAAACCACCCGAGAATCCCAACGATGAGATAATTGTAGAGAAAATAATTTTTTAACGTGAGATTCCCAGTCACCGCAAGAAGAGAGAGAAGACCCAGTGCAATCACGCGTTGTTTGTTCCGAGCCATCTCACCCGCCACGGTTAGTCCGTAACCATCAATCATCTGGTTTAAAATTTGGGAAAAGGCAAAGAACAACGCCAACCCCAGCGCAACCCAAACAAAGAGGGGATCGTGCCCGAACCACAACCGTTCGTTGACTCCTACCGCGTACGCAACCCCAACCAAAGTTGACATCACGACCCCGACACCCAATGCGTAAATCCAATAAAAACGAATAACGGCGGTTTCTCCGGGCCTCTGGGATATTATTGTGTAAAATCCCATGGACGTTCCCATATCAAAAAATCCCCAAACCTGGTTGAAAAAATTCATCAAAAAACTGTAGCTGCCAAAAGCCTCCGGGCCCAGGGTCCGAACCGTAATAGATTGGGTGACGGCTCCAAAAACCAATCCCAATCCATTGGCGAACAATTTGGCGGCGTAGCGAATCTTTAACGAATCCTCTCGCTGGGGAGTTGTCATGCTTGTCCAACCTTTCCGTAAACTTCCGATTCTACTGTTCGCCAGAAAGTTTTCTGGTTCACGGCCGGAATATACCGTTCCAGCAAATCGGCCCCGTCTGTTTTTGTGTCACGTTTCAAGAACCCTTCCGGATCACTCACGAATGATTGAAGACCGGACAAATAAGCAGGTGCGGAATGAAAACAATGAACTCGTTCACTTAATATTTTTAAAAAATTGGGGTCCCATCTTTGGTTTTCAATGCCCGTGTAGAGGAGAATGGGGCGATGGGTGACGAGAGCTTCATAAATCGGCGATCCCCCAAGGTAATCCACCAATAAAACATCGGCTGGTCCCATATAATCCGCGAACGATCCCTTCTCCAAAACAGTCAATCGTGGAAACTCTTTCCACGGAAGAAAATGCATTTCCGCGCTATTGAGAACCTTGACCCAAACATCCAAGTTCGAATAATTGAGTATCCCACATACTCTCCGAAGAAGAGGGAGATAGGCGTCCCATGGAATGTTCGATCCCATCGTTGTCATCACACTCAAGTAGGTGGGAGCGTACAATAGACGACGAGGTCTCCGGGGTAACCGTTTGGACGACTTTCGTGTCTGAAGTTCGTGCATCCGAGGCGAACCTGTTTTGACCCAACGGATAGGCATGGACACCCCGTAAAACCCAAGTTCATCAACACACCCCTGTCCCCAATGAAAAAACCGATTTCCCGATCCCTCGACAAAAGCAATGGGCAAACCTCCACTCAACATCAAACCGTAATTCCCCCCATGCTGAACTCCGTCAACGGGCAATCCCCGGTTCTGAAACGCATTCGCAACATAGGAATGAAAGTTCCAATCCGTGAATGGACCCGCCGCCATGAAAACCGGGTTAAACCCGAAAGCGATTTGATTTTCAATAAAGCGGGAGAACCAAGAAAAGATGGCGAAACCTTGCGCCCAGGTCCGTCGCAAATGACTACCGAAACGCTCCAATACGAGGTCCAACTCAGGTCCTTTCAGAACGCGCCCGAAAATTTGAATCTCCTCACACGAGAAACCGTTCGGTCCATTGGTATTCGTTTTTTGACAAGTCAACAGGAACCGCCCCACATCCATTGCCCATTTTGGCGCCCAACGTCCCAATGACGCTCCCTTCGAAGGCAAATAACACAGTAAACGATTGTCTCGGGGAGATCGGAGCAACACCGGGTTTGAAACCGTCGAAATTTTTGTTAACACCTCTTTTAACGCGGACCGAATGTATTCAGGCCCCTTGCAGCAAATTTCCACAAGCCTCCCTCGCAAAGTTTGGGACCAAACACACTTAACAGGGCGGGGGCCCGGGGGAACGGTTAAAACGCGAATTCCTCGCTCACCGGCCCACAGACGTGCAATCGCGTGAAACAAGGGCGAATGCAAAGAATCGAAGAACAGCGTCGACTCAATATCCTGCCCCGCCGGATCTTCGATGGTTACCTCTTCCACGCGCTTTCCAGCGGAAGCGATATCGAGACCCCGGCTGACCAAACGAATTTGTGAAAGCAAGAGAAACAGGGAGTAGGCATGAATGACAATCAGGTTGGGTCGGTCGGGGTGTCCCAAATTGAAGGAAAGGTCCATCAGCGCTTTCACATTCCGAGCGCTTTCCCGCCAAATCTCCAAATAGTCTTGTTGTTGGAGGAATGAGGAAAAGGAATTAAATTGGATCTTCTCCCTTTCCAGATCCAAAAGAGCGGGAATAGACGCCGGAATATTCATGACCTCAAATCCTCGAAGGGCCTCATGATCGACCCAATCCCCGATATGAGAAACAATGTTTATCTTCATGGCAGGTCCCGGGGAATCACTTCGCTGAGAGTCGTCTGAAAAAACATTTTTTCCTTTTCCGGTATTCCTTCCGTCGGACTGAATTGGGGGACACAATCTAGCGACCTCTGGTTTTGTGGATGCGAAGAAATTTGAAATTGAGCATTTGTCCTGTTCCAACAAGAATTTGTCGGCGCCCGTTGCGCCAATAGGCTGTCCATGATCGGAGGGGGTCGTTCGTTTTTGGTAAATCCCTGGACAATTCGAAATCCCATGTGGTCAAGCGCATGGATGGATTGATTTCTCGCACCAATCGCCGCCAGGTATACAAACTTCTGCTATTCAACCCTTTTTGCCAAGGATGCTCGTCCCCTTCCGTGGCCCTCCGGAACTTGACCAAAGTATCGATCGGATCTCGATTGACGATATCGAATATCCAGAGAGACCCACCAGGACGGACCAACGAAAGGAGACGACGAAGCATACGTTTTAGGTCAAAGAAAACCGCCGCCACTCCCAAACAAGTACACACGTCATACTGCCGTCCGATTTGGGTTGAAAGACTTAAAACCGAGTCCTTATAAAATTTTGCCTTGGGGACCAAAACAGACGCTCGCCGCAAAAGCGGCGTTGACACATCCACTCCAACAATCTCATGAACAGGAAGCCGTTGGGCGGCGTAATTCAAGAACGCCCCCGTAGCACAACCGACATCGATTAACGAAAAGGGTTTGGCCCCCCTTTCTTTTCGGAGCAAAGAAACAAGACGGACGAAGTACTCCTTTGGTTTAGATAGGGCCGCCTCTTTAAGAAAAACTTTTTTATCCACAACGTAACGGGCGTTCCCACCCTCTTTTGAAGACAAACGGTTCATCAATCAATCCCCTTTCTGGATCACACCCCTTTCGATCCACCGGAAAAATGGGTCCAAGGCCCTCGGTCCCACGAGGTACAATCAACGGATTTTATTTTTTGACCAGTTGAGCCAGCAAGCGAAGGTCTCCTTCTCCAAATTTTTCCTTGCTGAATCGGTCGGCCTGTATGGCATCCAAGTCAAAATCGGTTGGAAATCCCCCCGTTAATTGACGGAAATTTCCAAATCCAAACCTGGCCAACCGGGCTGTAATTCTTTTCCACGTTGTATGCCGATAGGGGGCCTTGAGCCTGTCCCCAAGGTGGTATCGCTTGCCCACCTGCAAGTTAAGACCATCGAGTCTGGTCAAGATAAAATCTTCTGGAATGTTTCTCAAAATTTGCACGGACGCATCCCAGAGGTCGTGACTCACCGCGCCGCTGCCATCCGTGTAAATCCAGAACCACCCTCCCGGCTTCAACACCCGCCGCACTTCCTTCACGGCCTTGTCCTCGTCCTCCAAATGATGAAACACCCCGTTTTGGATCGCGAAATCAAAACTGTTGTCGGCCCGAGGAACAGCGTAAACGGTTCCGTGTTCAAACTCCATGCGTTCGGGGGGCACACCCAGGCGATTGCGAGCGGCGATCGCACAAGCCACACTCTCCTTGCCAAAATCAATGCCGTAGACGCTTTTGGCCCCCGCGCGCAACAGGGCATGGCCGAAGTTTCCGTGACCGCATCCGAAATCAATGCAGTCCTTGCCCTTCAAAAACCCCCTGTTCAATCCATTTACACGCAACCGGTGAGTGTAACGATTGATCCGTTCGTTGTAATCATCCGACGAGAATTTGACCCAAAGCTTTTGGAACAGATCGTGATGCTTCACTTCGGTCTTACGCGCGGTGAACTTCACGGATTCCGAAGGGGCTTCGATGAAAGCGGCGTCTCGCCAAGCGGTGAGGTAGGCGATGGCCTCTGTCAGAATCCGTTTGGTTAACAGATAGGGGTGGATCTTTAAACGACGATTCACCATTACTTTCTCATAACGCATATTGACGAGCACCATAGCCTCCACTTTAGCCGCAGCCAACAAAGGTGTGTCCGGCATGGAATTGGCAATTCTTTTCAACCGATTTAAGGTGGGTAAATAAGATTTTTTCATTGAAATCCCCTTGTTGATTGGTCGGTTGTCGCACCAATACGAGCAACAGAAACCACGTCTTGCGGGTCCAAAAACGCACACAGAGTGAACTTTCCACTCGGCTCCCGAATCCTCTTGAGAAGTGAAATTCCCAGACCCGAACGGCTCCCCATCAAAGCCAACGAGGAAGCAGAGAACACGTGCCAATGATCCACAAAAAACTCTTCCCGGTGGAATCCCTCTTGAACGGCTGATTCCCCATCGGGAACCTCTATATAAACAAATCCCCCGGGACGCAACATTGTTCGAGCTTTACGTAGCATGATCACGGGGTCCACAACATGCTCAAGAACCTTGTTGAAAGAGATCACATTAAAGAGTCGTTTTGAAACCCAATGACGAAAATCCCCGCAACGAGCGTTGACTTTCGCTACTTGTTTGGCGTGATGAACAGCGCGAGGGTCCGGGTCCAGAGCGGTGCATCGCCAGCCAAACTTTTTTATCACCGCAAGAAAAACGCATAGTCCGGAGCCCACATCCAAAATCGCGGGGGCGCGGGCCAAACCACGCTCCCGCGCAAAACTGACGACTCGGTTCACTCTCCCAAAATTATCAGAGACCGATTTAGACAAGGACATGATTTGATCAAATCGTTCTTTCATCCGACCCCCTCCGTGAGCGACATCGGCGTAATTCTTGTTGTAGAGGCGCCGCAATGGAAGGTCGTGGATGGCCCGGTAATGCCCGCAAGTGGAACAACACCATATTTCTCGTCGGTATATGACCGCTTTCAGAGAAACGTAGCTGGGTTCCCCCACCGGAGGTTTAAGAAACACTCTCATCCGCCGGAATCGCCGGTTTCCGCAGAAACAGCGTTGCGTTGGCTTGATCACGAGGGTCCCAATCGCGTTTCCACAGATTCAAGAGCTTCCGTGGAATCCAACCACACCACCACACGGTGTTTTTCCATGGAAAGATAATCAATAAACCCAACTTCCTTCCCTCGCTCCACCAAAAAAATGAAGTATTTGCCCGCAGAACTTTTGACAAGGACCGCGCGCAACCCAAAATGGTCAAGTCGCCCGTTCAGGGACGGAGTCGCGTAAAATCCCCAGGATTTTCTGGCCAAGTCGTATTCGGCCCCCGATTCGGTCTTCAACGTCACTTGCTCGTCGTTTCCAAGGAAAATATGCGCGCAGTCCTTCATCCGGATCGTTCCCCCAAGACCCACACAAAACTCGCGGGGAGGATCTATAAAATTAATTTCCATTTTATCTCCGTCACCATTTCCAATCCGGAATTAGAAACCCATCCAGACACCAACGTCCGTTTTTGTACATCCAAATCTTTCGGTTGCGGAAAGGTTCAATGATCTCCAAAAATCGATCTTGGGAAATGCCCACGAACCGACAAAATACATCAATGTCCTTCCATGGTGTCTCATCCCCCCTGCGGCGAAGCCATTCCATCGCTTGGGGACGCGTCATTCGGCCCATCCGAATTTCCAGCGAAAGGTTATCGTAGGACCGAGTAAATCCAAATTTGTACCATTTCAAAAAATGGTGGATTGAAATAAAATCATCATCAATGTCCGCGTAATTGTAGTAACCCGTCTTGGGCCCCTCCGGCCTGGGTTGAAAACCATGAGCCTGGGCCACACGAAGACTTGTTTCAGGATCCCACGGCAGGTAATACCCGAGAAATATCGCCGTGACACCCCGCTCTTCCAGTTCTTCGCGGCGGGGACCGAAATACGGAGTCAAGTCTTTTTCCGAAAGGCCTTTGTCGATCCAATCCTTGGCCGTGGTCCCGTGAGTGACGCCAAACCGATTAAACCACACCTCATCCATCCGAAATCCAGTTCGTTCGTCCTCCTCCCCCGCATATTCGAAAGCGGAATTTTCCCCCCACACTATCAACGGTATTCGAAAACGAACAGCCAGACGTGGAATCATTTGGAACATCGCTAAGTGCATGGGTATGGCCGTGGATCCAAAACGCGTCAGCGCTTTCAACAAAAATCGACGTTCAACAATCGGGTTGATTTGATAATCGATATGGTCCACCCCCAAACCGATGAGATTCGTTAGATTTTTTAGCCCGATTTCCGTCCGGGACGGGGGCTTCCAAGAAACGGCGAGGGGTTTCAACCCCAACTCCAGACACTGGACCACCTGCCAGGTGCTGTCCTTTCCACCGCTCACCGGGATCAAGCAGTCATAGCCCTCGCTTCGATCTTTCGCTCGACGAACGACCTCCCCGAGCGCTTCCCGACGTTTGTCCCAGTCGATGCGAACCCGAGAAGCCGCGGTTCGACAAGCGCTGCAAACACCATCCGGCCCGATGATAACGTTGGGGCGCGTGGAAGGCGTGACGCAAAGCCGGCAATAAGTCATCGGTCAAACTCCTCAAGGAACATCTTGGCGCTAACAAAGTAAAAAAGAAATTTGCTCTCGCTGTTGGGCAGGTCCGGCTTTGCGATGAGATCGGCAATCTTTTCTTTTCGAACGAAATCGTAAATGGGACTTTCCCCCAAGAGAGTTTGACGCACCGTCACGTCCGAGACATTCAAAAAATCGTACACCGGAGCGTTAAACCCGACCTTGCGCGGGTTGGTCCGAATTCGATCGGGAACAAGACCTCGCATGGCGTCCCGCAAAAGAGCTTTCGCGCGCCCCGCCCGAACCAAATGACACGTGGGGATTTGGAAAGCAAATTCAAAGAGGTCCCGGTCCAAAAAGGGAGATCGATTTTCGATGGAAAAATACATCGCGTTTAAATCATCCTCATGAAGGATCACGGGCACGTTCTCATGGAACAGCTCGTTTAACATTCGATTGCGTAGCAAGTCGCCGCTATACTGTTCTTCCTGAAACGTTTCCCGCCATGGTTTTTTTAAAAAAAGCGAAAACTGATCCGCGTCCAGAAAAATATGATCGCGGAAACCCGGATCTCGAAGAAACAGATCGGGGTCTTTCAAGAATGGGTTCCGCACATACGGTTGAACCTCTTTTCTCCATTCCTCCTTGGCGTTTGCGTGACGCGACGGGTCCCGTCTTACTTCGTAGAGATAGGCCAAGTGATGATCAAAATAACCTGAAAACAGCTCGTCGGCCGCGGTCCCCGAAACAGAAATGCGGTAGCCATCCTTCGCAATGCTTTCCATGAGTCGCCAATGAGCAAAATACGTGATGGTGAAAACGGGGGCGTCGTGTTGGCGGACCAAAACACGAAGATCTTCCAAAAATCCCTCCGATCGAATGGGGATTGACGTGTGGCGCAAACCGAGTTCTCTCACGGCGTGATCCACCAAATCCTGTTCTTCATACCGCGAATCCGTATTCGCTATGGTAAATCCGTGCACATCCCGATTCAAAACCCTTTTGGCAACAGAGATAAGAGAATTGGAATCGACCCCCCCGCTCATGCAAAACGCGAGCGGCACGTCGGCCCGTAAGCGAAGTTCCACGGAGCGGATCAAGCGCCGGCGAACGCCTTCGACCGCGTCCGCATAAGAAAGCGCGTCATCGGGCCTACACCGGGGATTCCAGTAGCGGTCTAATGTTTCTCCCCCCTCTTTGTCGATACGGAGGATGCTGGCGGGCGGAAGCTCAACGAAATCTTCAAAAAATCCCCCGTTCTTCTTGTACAGTGATTTGTAACCGTTCACCAGGTAGCGGAAGACCTGGTCTCGCCGAACACGAGGTGTCCGACCCGTTAGCGCCGAAATAAATTTAATTTCAGATCCAAAGTAGATCCCGGTGTTATCGCGGTGGATCCATAATGGTTTTTCACCGAAACGATCTCTGCAAAGAGTCAGTGAACCATCGTTCTCATCAAACACCGCAAAAGCCCACATTCCCTCAAATTGGTCAAGCGCCGCGGAACCATTCACCGCCAGCGCGGCCAAAAGCACTTCCGTGTCGGACGTGGTGCCAAATTTTTCTCCTCGAGCCTCCATATCCCGGCGGATTTCGAGATAGTTGTACAGTTCGCCATTGGTGATGATACAGTGGGGGCCACGTACAAAGGGTTGATTGGCGCGCGGATCCAGATCGATGATGCTCAACCGGGAATGCAAAAAATAAACTTCCCGGTTCCCATCAGCTTTCCAGTGCTTCCATGCCGCATGGTCAGGTCCCCGCCGACCCATTCGGCGCAAGCATTCTTCCAACCGATTGGGGGCAATTTCGCTTGTTCCGACGTACCCCGCGATCCCACACATATCAGAATCCCCCTCGTTTTTCTTCAATTGTATCCACATCGGCCAAACTCAGCCATTCGCCGCCTTTTACCTCCCGCAGTAGACGCCGGCCCAGCAAACGAGGCTCTTGACCCGGTTCCAATCCGCCCCCGGGACGAAGCCACGTCAAATCCCCCCATGCCAAGGGATGGCCTTTTTGAAGGTCCCGCGACGCCGCAATGGAACGGCGAAAAGCCAACACCGATCCCACCTCAGAAGGTTGGGTGTGTTTTGTAGGGAATCCACGCATTCTTTCCACATCCCTCACTCGACGAACTAACTCTTTCATATCCGATGGGTCAGCCGAAAGGCTGTGATCGCGAAACGCCGAATAGTTTTTATCCAAGGTAAAATGCTTTTCAATAATTCGAGCCCCGATGGCAACCGCGGCCACCGCCGCCTCAATACCCGGGATATGGTCAGAATACCCAACAGGGCATGGCAAATGGTTTGCCAGATACGGAATGGAAAGTAGATTGGCCTCCTCCAGAGGGGGAGGGTAGGCGCTTACGCAATGCAACACCGCGATTTCACAGTCTTGTTTGTGTTTGTTCCACACCTCTTGAATTTTTGTGAGAGCTGTTTGAATCAGGGTCAAATTCCCCAATCCCGAAGAGAGAATTACCGGTTTTGCCGTAGTCGCCACTTGCTCCAGCAAGGGATAGAAGGTCAGATCACCCGAAGCAATCTTAAACCCATCCACCAAATCGCGAAGAATTCCCACGCTTTCCAAATCCAAAGGTGTTGAAAGAAACAGCAGTCCAGCAGCGCGGACCTGCTTGGAAAACAAATCCCATTGATTCACAGTCAACTCAAATGATTTTAGTCGCGCGAACCGGTCTGGGTCGGTCGGCCTGACAAACCGCTCGGTCTTATACGTTTGAAATTTGACGGCATCGACGCCACAATCGGCGGCCCGATCGATCAATTTTCGAGCCACGGCCGGATTCCCTTCGTGATTGTTCCCAATTTCCGCCACAATCAAAACCCGTTCTTGGGTATCACAGTGGCCCAGTTTCACAGGCCCCCCTCGTCCGACGAGCGCGCCCACCACGCCAAAGCCGCTTCCTGTATCGTCGCCAATCGACTGTATCGTTTGACTTCCGGCCAAACCTCCCTTCCATCTTCGTCAAAAACAGCTTCCGTAATCCAGAGGCATCGATCTCGTGCGCAAACCAATATCTTTTTACCATCGTTTTGGTAAACGCGCCCCGGTTCCCCAAAAAAAGGACGGTGCCTCAGAACAGACCGAAGCAGACGAATACGACGCGATCCAAAATAAGTGAACGCGTTCGGATAGGGTCCGGTCAACGCACGAATTCGATTGTGGATTTCTTTAGCGCTGTATTGGTCCCACAATATCGCACCGTCTTCGGGAAACCGCCTTGGAAAATATTGAGCTGTGGATTCTCTCTGTTTGTGCCGCCGGTTTTTATTTTCAGCGAGCCGTTGCAAGACGTTGAGAAGAAGGAGAGGGAACGCCTTATTGGCCTTCGACTGCATGTCAACAATGGTGTCGTTCTCATGAATGGGGAACCGACGTTCTCCAAGAATAACCCCGGTGTCCACCCCCAAGTCCGCCTGAATGGCAGTGATCCCGTATTCTTTTTCTCCTCGCAAAAGGGCCCAGTTCATAGGAGAAGACCCACGGTGGGACGGCAAGAGGCCCCCATGCAAGTTTACGACCCCCCGACGTGGAATAGCCAACAGTTCGTCTTGGAGAATTTGTCCATACCCCGCCATTACAATAACATCGGGATGCCGTTCTCGAACCCACTGCAGGACCGTCGGTTCATTAACGTTAACGGGGGCCAGGATGGGGAAAGGACGATCGAACACCAGGGAGAGAAGGCTCCCCTCACCCTCTTCTTCCGGGTGGGCCAGCACACCAACGATGGGCCATCCGTCCCGCATCAGTGCCTCCAAGCATGCCCGCCCCCGCTCTTTGTGGCCCGCAAAGAGAATACGAAGTTTCGTGGGGAAGGGCTTCTTTGATTTCATGAAAGGCCGGGACGTTGTCGATACCAATCGATGTAACGCCGAAATCCCATTTCGATGGGGAAGGCTGGCGCGTAATCTAGGAGGCGCCTTGCTTTTTCAATATTCAACGTGCCTCGAAACGGCATCAAACTATCCCGCTCCACACGTTCCACTTTCATATCGGGAAACACGTTCCGAACAATCTCAATCAAATCCTTAACGCTGCGAGATTGCCCGAAAGTAATATTAAATGTTTCATTGCGAGCGGCCGCGTGCGTGAGGACGCGCTCCGTCCCCTGGATAAGGTCGCCGATGTATGTAAAATCCAACCTTTCCGCGCCGTCGCCATCGACGCGAAGCGGTTTCCCCGCCAAAGCGCTTTCAATGAATACTTGGCCCACGCGGCGGCTAACGCATCGTTCTCCGTACAGGGCGGACGGACGGATAATGGTGTAAGGCAAACTGAAGACTTGGTTGTAAGCGACCACCATCTTTTCACCCGCCACCTTCAGAGCCCCGTAGATACCGATGGAGTTCAGAGGGTGTTCTTCGGACACTTCCGGGGTAAGAAAGTTTCCATAAACCATGCTGGATGAGAAAAAAACAAAATGCTCCACCTGCCCTCGGCTGCAGTCCAGGGCGTTCTCCAGCGTTCGGAGGCTGTGATCGAACGTGCTGAACGGGTCCTTGTTTGACTTGCCCGCATGGGCCACAGCGGCAAGATGCACCACGGTCTGAGGTTTGATCTTGTCAAACGTCTTCGCTAAGGAATGGTAATCTCGCAAATCTTCGACCCACAGAGGGATTTTGGCCTCTTGAAGAAAACGAAGCCGTTCATTAATAAAGCTCACGTACATCTCTCGATTGGGTCCCTCGTGATCCCGAGAAGAATAGTAGAGGAGATTATTGACCTGAAGCCCGTCCACCACATGGACTTCAGCGCCTTTTGCTTTCAAACTGAGCGCCAAATGATGGCCAATAAATCCTGCGCCACCCAGAAGGAGTATGCGTCGTCCTTTCATTGTGTCATTCATTCACAACCTCCGTCAGTGCTTTCTGAAATTCGGCGGACACACAGTCCATGTCTTTTTCCGTCAAATGGGGTCCGACCGGAAGAGCCACCGAATGGTCACTGATGTCCGCCGCCGCGGGCGTTGTTTCGAGGCTTATCCCGTATTTCTTTTTGTAGTACGTGAGGCGGGGGAGTGGATGGGGGTAATACACGCTGGTCCCAATCCCTCGGGCTTTAAGCTTCAACAAGAGATCATTCCGCCGCTCAGCAACTCGGCCTTTTAGCACGACGGACAGACAGTACGGGCTGTGATCAACCGTGGGGAGAGAATCTTCAATGACGCGAATATCGGTTCGTCCGACAAGTCCGGACCTGAGTCGAGCATACAACATTTTGCGCGTTTGAATGAATTTGGGCAAATGTCGAAGTTGCGTTCGTCCTAAAGCCGCGCTGATATCGCTCATCCGGTAATTAAGACCCAGCTCCGTTACATCGTAAAGCCCCGGAACCGTCCGTTCGCTAAACGAGCGGTCCACTCCAAAAGCCCGCCAAGAGTGAACGCGCCGGGCCACATCCGCATGACGAGTTACGAACATTCCTCCTTCCCCTGTTGTCATGTGTTTCACTGGATAAAAAGAGAAAGCACCGGAATCACCCAAGAGTCCCACATGGGTGCCATCATAACGCGTTCCCAGAGCGATGGCGCAGTCTTCGACGATTCGCAGACCCCGACGTTGCGCAAGAGCCAAGATTGGTCCCATGTCGCACGGGAAACCGATGAAATGAACCAATCCGATGGCCTTGGTCCGGGACGTCAGGAGCGGTTCAATGGTTGAAACATCCATGTTTCCTGTCTTAGACAGGCAATCAGCGAACACGGGTCGAGCCCCCACCAATTCAACCGCGTGGGCGGTGGCCGTATGGGTGAGAGCGGGGACAACCACCTCATCTCCGGGGCCAATACCCATTTCGAGGTAAGCCAAATGAAGGGCCGCCATGCCCGAACTCACCGCGAGGCAATAACCTCCCCCCAAAAAAGACGAAAACTCGCTCTCGAATACTTTTCCTTGGGAACCGTGAGCCAGAACGTCTCCTTTCAGAACGTCAAGAACGGCCAAACGGTCTTCGTCCGTGAGGTAAGGCCGTCCAAATGGAATGGGCCGATTTTTCACAGGTAACAAACCCTCTCAACTCGACCGGTTCGTAATGAACGATCCCCGGCCAAGGCGACGCTCATTCCGTCAAAAAAACTTTGCGTGTTTGAATTTATATTTTCATTTCTCTGAATCGCCCTCACAAAGCCGGGGAGCAACGCCCCTTTGTGGATGGGCAGAGGATCTTTACGCACCGGGCTTGCCGGGGGGCCGGGATCCCGATGCGACTGCAGGCGGGGCCCGGCGTCATCGTAGAGGAACGTTCGCCGGGTCCCGAATAATCGAATGATGTGTTGGTGAGGATGAACGCACCCAAAGTTGGCGGTGATTCGAGCCACCAGGCCTGAAGAAAATTTCATGATGGCCGCTGCGAAATCGTTGGGTTGAAATCGCGTACCGATGGAACACACCCGATTCCCCGTCGCCCACACCGTCATCGGACGTTCACCCGTGATCCACAACAGGAGGTCGATGAGATGAATGCCGCCCCCCTCCAAAACAGAGTAGTCTGCCACTCTTCCACGCCAGCCATCCGTTATTTTTGAAAAGCGTCCGTAAAGATAGTCTCCATCGAATGAATAGATTCGTCCGAAAAAACCGGATCGAACTTTTGCCCGAAGCCAGGTATAGAGCCCCGCGGACCGCAAAACCAAATTGGAACAGAGCTTGACTTGCCCTTTCTGGAACGACCAAGCGCGATGTATGGCGATTAACTCTTCCGCTGACCGACACAGGGGCTTTTCCACAAAGACATGCTTCTTCTTGTTCAACGCGCCCACAACTTGTTCGGCATGAGCGTCGTCGTAACTGCTAATGACCACGGCGTCCACCGAGGGGTTTAACCACACGTCCTCGGCGCTCTCTCCCACCATGGCCTTTGGAAAATTATGCCTCGCCCAAGTGCGTTTGACGGGGTCTTTATCACATAAATGGGCGACGCGCGCTTCTGGGATTCGGCGCAAGGCCTCCGCGTGAGCTTGCCCCACACCCAATCCAATGATTCCGAAACCGAGCCGGTTTTTCACGCGTCCTCCTGTGAGTAAGTCCGAGCCAAATGAAGTGCCTCTTTCCAACCGCCGAAAGGAGAAAGTCGCGCGGCAATCCATTCCGCACGAGACAAATCCATCGGGGTGTCAACGCACAAAGAGACGCCGTCGACGGTCTCGTTGGAAACGATATTGTGAATTCGGAATTCCTTGGGATGCGTGTAGAAATAACGGGTCACATGCTCGGCCTCTTCGGATTCTTTCATGAGCCCGACAGCGGTTCCCAAGGCCGCAGTGCGGACCACCTCCATTGATTGTCCCCGGGGAAAAGTTCGAGGGAAGGTGTTCGTGACCACATCCCAATTTCCCTCCTGGTAGATCCTCACCGCCCGATCAATAAGCTCCGGATCCAAAAAGGGACTATCCCCGTTCACCCTGGCCAACGCGTCCAGGCCGCGCCGTTCAGCGGCATTCCACAAACGACGGGCCACATGGTCCAATTCTCCCCGTTCACAGGGGACCCCGCGCTTGCGACAGGCTTCCGCTAATACGTCGTCGGAGGGATCCGATGAGGTAACAACTGCAAACCCATGAATGGCGATGGATCTTCGGACTTGATCCACAACGCGAAAAATGAGAGGTTGTCCACCCAACGGATGCAGAACTTTTCCTGGCAATCTTCGAGAACTCATTCGTGCCTGAATGAGCGCCTCCAATCGACGCGGTTTCAATCAAAGCCTCACGATATTGTCACCGGTTAAACCTCGTGAGGCATTCCGGGTGTCAATAAAAAGCTTTGTCTGAGCTGTGATTCGGGTAATATTAAAATCGCCGTGGTCGGTCACAAGAACAACCGCATCGGCCCGCGCCAACGTCTCCTTCGTGATTTGGACGGAACGAAATATCTTTCCCTCAATGGCCAGGGTGGGTACATGGGGGTCAGAGTAAGACACGCGCGCTCCGTTTTCCACAAGATCTTCAATTATTTGAAGAGCCGGCGATTCACGCACATCCGCAATGTCCCGCTTGTAAGCAACTCCCAGGATCAGAATTTCGGAATTCTTAAGGGCTTTCCCCCTCAAGTTTAAAGCCCCCAAAATCCTCTGCACAACATATCGGGGCATGAAAGAATTTACGTCTTCCGCCAAATCTATAAAGCGAGAATGAAAATTTAACGTTTTGAGCTTCCAAGAAAGATAGTGCGGATCCAGAGGGATGCAGTGACCGCCGATTCCCGGTCCTGGATAAAATTTCATGTATCCGAACGGTTTGGTCGCTGCGGCCTCAATCACCTCCCAAACATTGAGTTTAAGCCGTTCGCACATTTGCGCCACCTCATTCACCAACGCAATGTTAACGGCGCGAAAAGTATTTTCAAGAAGTTTGGCCATTTCGGCGGTCTCAAGCGAGGAAACTGAAATGATTGTATCGGTTACACTTTGAAAAAGAGCCTTGGCCAATGAAGCGCACCGCGGAGTCAATCCCGCCACAATTTTGGGCGTATTCCGGATCCCAAACGCGGCGTTTCCAGGATCGATTCTTTCCGGTGAAAAAGCGAGAAAAAAATCTTTTCCAGCGACGAACCCGCGCGCTTCCAATTCCGGAAGAATGACCTCGCGCGTTGTCCCGGGATAAGTCGTACTTTCCAAAACCACTAATTGCCCTTTCCGGACATATGGTGCCAACGCCTTCGCCGCGAAAACGATGTAGCTGATATCCGGATCTTTTGATTTTCGGAGAGGCGTGGGAACGCATATAACGACCGCGTCCATCCCTCTCAGAATGTCCGGGCGAGAGGAAACCTTCAACCGCCGCCCCCGAACCATTTCCCGAATATCGCGCGCCGAGACATCTTTTACATAGGATTTGCCAGACTTAATAACACGGCATTTTACATCGTCAACATCGTACCCGAAAACACGCAGTCCCGCCTCAGCAAATGCCACCGCCAAGGGAAGACCCACATAACCCAACCCCATAACCCCAACTCGCGCGCACCGTCCATCCAACTTTGATTTAAGTGAGTTCATCCTTTTCACCTTTTTAAATTTGTGCCGAAACAACGGGATTTCCGGCCCAGATGCCCATATTCTCAACGATCCTCTCCGCAAACGCCAACGCACACGTAAAAGCGGGGGATATAGAGTTCAAGACATGATAGGAATTCTTTGTTTGCTCCAAATGGAAATCCATTTCCAGGTCGCCGGTGCGGCGGACCAGTTGGGGGCGGATGCCGACTTTGTTTGACGGGACCAAATTTTCCGCCGAAAGGTTGGGAATCAGCCGTTGAACCGCTTTGAGAAAACCGGTTTTTACGTAATGGCCCATCTCTCGGTTGACCAGTCGTCGGAACGTGGGGTCTTTTTGGAAATACATTTTCGTTAATCGTCCCATTATTTGAGCGCTTTCGCCAGGGGTGATTCCTTCCAGCAGTCCATAATTTTCCCTCCCAAAGGCAGGAATGGCGGTGGGGCCAACATAGACGTCGCCCCCCACGCCGCGGGTCAGGTGAATGCCCAGAAAAGGAAAGTTGAGGTCCGGCACCGGGTAGAGGCTTTCCCGCACCCAATGGTCGCCTCCCTTTCTCAACTTCCAATAGAGCCCTTTGAAAGGAACCAAAACATGATCCTTGGCCAGGCCAAACAGCCTGGCCACTTTATCGGCGTGGGCCCCGGCACAGTTGACTAGCTTTTCAAATCGGAGGCGCCGTCCGGCGCGGGTCATCACAAAGGATTCCTCCGCCGCGATCACCTCCTCATTAAAGAAAAGTCGTGTGCCGCTTGATTCCACCTTTTGGGCCAGGACCCGCACCACGCCAGGGGCATCGACCACCGCGGTGTCTAAACAATGAATCGCTTCTCCCGGCGCAGCGTGGGGTTCGATCTCCTTGAGCCCGTGAGCGGTCAAACGAACGGCTCGGATCCCGTTGGCTTTGGCGTTTCGTTCCAACCGCTCCAGTCCGGGGATGTCTTCAGGTCCGGCCGCGAGAATCACTTTACCCCCCACACGATGGGCCACCCCGTTTTCTTTGGCGAACGCCAACATTCGGCGGGCCCCCTCCGAACAAAATTTCGCCTTGAGTGTCTCCGGAGAATAGTAAATGCCCGAATGCAACACCCCGCTGTTTCGGCCGCTCGCGTGGCAACCCACTTTCGTTTCCTTTTCCAAAATGACAATGCTGGCCTTGGGGTGGCGTTGACGTAACTCATTGGCCACGGACAGTCCCACGATCCCGGCGCCGACAATGAGAAAATCAACGGATTCCATCACAGGACCTTTTTTGCGAGCGCGAGGATGTTGGAAACGGCGGTGAGGGCTCGGGCGAAGGCCTTTGTTTTCTTTGCGCTTTTTTCCGCGGTTGCCGCTAACCGGGCCAGTTCCGATTGAGCGGTTTTTGAGCGCTTCAAAAGGACGGTCGATTCTTTGGTCCATTCGACAGTACGTGTTCGGCGGATCCGGGCGATTTCAATTTTGAGCGATTGCCCTTTTTCCGTTAACTCTTTGGCCAGGGCCGTGTCTTTGGTTTCTTGGGCCCGACGAGCAAGATAGAGAACCGAAACCCGCGTTTCGGCCAGGGATTCGAGCAGGTCGACCCCCCGCGTTTCTTGCCTCATTCCGGAAAAGGCTGCCATATCTTGTTTTCGCCTCATCGGGTTTTCTCCAGCTCGTGGGTGCGGCGGGCCACTTGGTCGGCGGTAGCGGCCAGGTCGGCCAGGGCCTTGGAGGGGGCGGCGTGGCGGACAAGGCTGTCGACTAAATCGTGATGGGCTTGGGGCATATGGGTATAGAACAGGCTAATCGCTTTGAGAGAGTCCATGGCGTCGGCGTATTCGGCGTTCATGTTAAAAATCGATCGGGCCAGGGTGTTTCGGCCGGGTGTGCGTTTGTCGTCCCACCGGGCGTGAATGGCCTCCATGCGGTTCGCGTAGGCGGCCTTCATGTCCGCGCGGATCAAATCGATCAACGCCAGGCAGTGAGCGGCGTGGGATTCAACCCAGGACTGATTTTTTTGGACAACCGTTCGGAGGGTCTTGGCCCGCCCTTTCCGATTCACGTAAGTTAAACTTTCAACGGAACACACGGCGGCTCCCGCGGGAAAAAGTGTCGGCCGGTTCTTCAGCTGACCCAGCGTTACCTCCGCATCGCGCAGGCTTTGGTTGACGGCCGTGGCCAGGGCCGTGTATCCCTCCGGTTCCGTGAAAGGGCCCTGCGCCACCTGGGTCAAAAGTTGGGTGTAACCCAAAAATCCGGCGTTCAGCTCTTCCAGAGCGCGCAACATCAGCCGGGCTTCCCAGTGGGGGGCCGTCACCGCCGTTGACCAACCGTATCCTTTTACCTCGTTCAACATGTATTCGCTGAGGGGCGCGTTTTTGGTTTCGGCCAGGGCGTCCACATCCGCCTCTCGGGTCAACTCCACGTCCCGCGACATTTCGGTTTCAAGGCTCTTTTGGGCGGAGGCAACAGAGGTTTCGAAGATTTTAAATCTCTGCGACCGAAGAGAGGAACACGCGGAAAAAACAAATACAGATAAAACCAAGGGGGAGAGGATCAAGGATTTATTTCGCAGACGTGTGGGAAAGTTCACTTTATTTGGACCCCAACGAATTTCCAAGCATTTTTCACCGCAACGCTTTCCGCACTGCGGGGGCCGAAAAGAATCGCCGCTTCTTCGCTGGTGATTTGGGCGGCGGTTTTAAAATTGCTTCGCGGTGACAACGACAGGAGCGCCCCGTACCAGATCCGGCCGGCTTTTTTCCAAGCGTGCCCGCCCATGTTCATGGCCGCCAAATAGAACGCGTGGTTGGGAATGCCGGAATTAATATGGACACCGCCGTAGTCATCTTCCCCGTCATATTTATCGCGCATGTGCGCGGGCTGGGGGTCGGAGCCGATGTCCGGATCGTTCGTATAAGCCGTCCCGGGCGCGGCAAAACTGCGCAGGGCCCGCCGTGTGGGCGATTTCACCAAAATGTCGTCACCGATAAGCCAGTCGGCCTGTTTCACCGTTTGGCCCCGGTACCACTGTTTGACCAGGATACCCATCACGTCCGCGAAATGTTCGTTAAGAGCGCCGGGTTCGTCTTGATATTCCAGGTTCGACGTGTGGGTGACAACCCCATGCGTTAATTCGTGCGCGACAACATCAAGGGCTTTGGTAAAGTGCACGAATGTGCGCCCGTCCCCGTCGCCGTAGGCCATTTGTTCGCCGTTCCAGAAAGCGTTGGCGTAATTTTTCCCAACATGCACGCTGGAAATAAGCGACATGCCGCGATCGTCCAAGGAATTTCGGCCGAACTGTTCCCAGTAAAAATCGTAGGTGGCTCCGGAATAATCGTAGGCTTCGCTAATCGCAGGGTCTTTGGGGCCCCTCGGGCCCACCTCGCCTTCGCGGCGGACCAGTTTTCCGGGGAGGACGTGGGTGGGTTTATTCTGCGCGTCGTAGATCAGTCGATGCTTTCGTCCGGTGGGGGAAGGGATCGCGGCCATTTGGGGAAGCGTGGACAAGACTCGCCGTTCGGATCGGATGGCCGCGGACGCGGCCAGGTTTTCCATGGCCCACCGGCGTGTGGCCGGGTTGGGCGATTCGGCCATCCGCTCCAACAAAAACGGAGGCAATATGCCCGAACAAGTCAGAGCCATTTGGCGACAAACCCCAACGCTTTGCGAGATTTACTGAGCAGGGATTGCAATTCGTGGACCCGTTTGGCCACTCCGGGAGGGATCGATCCGTTCTTGTTTTTGAGCAGGCGGGTGAGTTGTTCGTCGGCCCGATCGAACCGTTTGGTCAACCCTTCGCGCACACGGCGCAGGGCCAGTTCTTTAATGTCCCGGTTGGCCTCGTAAAAATCTTTCCGGCTCCCCACAACGGAAACCGGCCGAACCGCCCCCCAGGACTCCAATTGGCGGATGTTGATGCTGACGTTTCCCTTGCTCATGGACAACCGCTGGCCGATGTCTTCCAACGCCAGGGGGGCCTCTTGCAAATACAAAAGCCCATAAATCTGGCCGACAGACCGCGTGAAGCTAAAACTCTCCGCCAGCTCGCCCGCCAGGCGGGCAAACTCGGCATCCACGGACAGCGCGGGAGTTTGATCCATATCGTTTTGAACGTTTAGCGCGTTCTAAACAATATATACACCGGTTTCCCCCGTTTGTCAAGGGGGAAAAATCTCACGCCTGCCCGACGGGGGCGGAGCGGGACGAGAGGTAGGCGATGAGCGGGCGGGCCGAAGGAGGAATCGTTGATTCGTTTAAATGAACCGTTTTTTCTCCGGTCGGGCCTTGGATTGTCAACCGATAGAAAAACGTGTCCCGACCCGGCCGAGACGGTTGCGGTCCTCCCCCCTTTTTGCGGCGAAGGACCGTCAAGCCCGTACGGGCCTTCGCCGGCAGGGCCCGAACATCCACCACGCACCCTGTTCGTACCCCTGAAAATCCGCCCGATTGGGTAAACGAGAGCATCGCTGTGGGTCGTCCCCTCGCTCCAGCGTGAACTTTAATTTTCGGGGCATCATGATTTGGACTGGACCTCGCCCCGGAAGACGAAGGGCCTGGCGGGGGTGTCCCCCCGAGCGACATCGGGCTCTTGTGAGCGAGGAATTTCCCAGGGCTGGCAGGCCCCCCTGTCCGATCCCGCCGATAGGCCTTTGAGGCGGGGAGTTGGGGGGCCGCCGGGAAATCCGCAGCGAACGCCCGCCGGAGCGAGTGGGGGACGCCCCCGCCAGGACCGGCCCGCCGCCTCAAGGAACGACGCGAAACTCGGAAGCCCCTAATTTTTTTATTAATCAATGACGATCCGGTAATCTTCCCAGGGGAGCGTGGGGTCGATGGTGATCGTCAGCGGGCGCTTAATGATTTTTTCCAATCGGTCTTGGCGTTCCTGCACGAAGTCGCCCACGCCCGGAGGGAGAGTCACTTTTAATCGGCCTTCCGTGCGGCCTTGGGTGATTTCCAAAATCTCTTTTTGGATTTTCAAATACATGGATTCTCTCGACAACACGTTGCCCGACCCCGCGCATTCTTGGCAGGGTTCCGACAACAACGACAACAGCGACTCGCGCCGCCGTTCCCGGGTCATTTCCACCAGGCCCAGCCGCGTGATGGGCAAGATCTTGATTTTGGCCCGGTCGTTGCGCGTCGCGTTTTCCAGGGCTTCCACCACTTTGATCTGGTTGCGCTTTCGGCGCATGTCGATGAAATCGATCACGATGATCCCGCCGATGTTGCGGATCCGCAACTGTTTGGCCACCTCGTCGGCGGCTTCCAGGTTGGTGGCGGTGACGGTTTCCTCTTGGGATTTGTGACCGATGAACTTGCCCGTGTTGACGTCGATGGCGCAGAGGGATTCCGCCTCTTGAATAATGATGTATCCGCCGGAGGGCAAATCAATGCGCTGTTGGCGGATGTGCGCCAGTTCCCGGTCGACCCCGAACGCCTGGAATATGGGCGTTTTGCCTGTGTAATGCTGGACCCGGTCGGCCAATTCCGGCGCGAGCATGTCCACGAACCCTTTGACGTCTTTAAACTCGTCCCGGTCATCGATCAAAAAGATGTGCGCGTCGTCGTTCAACAAATCCCGGGCCACTTGAAACGTGAGCCCCAACTCCCGGTGGAGAAGCGTGCCGGGTTGGGACGTTTCAAATTTACGCTGAATGCCGTCCCAGAGTTTCGCCAAATATTTCACTTCGCTTCTTAATTCCTCTTCATCCGCGCCTTCCGCTTCGGTGCGGACGATCATGCCGCCGGTGTGTTTTTCTCCTTCCACAATGCGGCGCAGGCGTTCGCGTTCGGCGGGATCCTCGATGTGTTTGGACACCCCCACGTGCTCGCTTTTGGGCATGTAGATGAGATAGCGGCCGGGCAGTGAAATGTCCATGGTCACCTTCATCCCTTTGGTGCCGATGGCTTCTTTGGCCACCTGAACCATCATCTCTTCGCCCCGTTTGAGCATTTTTTCGATGTGGCGGTCTTTCGACGAGCTCACCACGTCGGTGACGTACAGATACGCGTTTTTCTCAAACCCCGTGTTCACGAACGCGCTGGAAATGCCGGGAAGAACGTTTTCAATTTTTCCCTTGTAAATGTTTCCCACCAGCTTCGCCATGCCCAGCGCGGGGCGCTCGATCATGAACTCCGCCAGTTGGCCGTCTTCCAAAACGGCAATACGGGTTTCTTCCGGTAAAACGTTGGCAATAATTTCTCGTTTCATTTAATTCTCCCTTTACAAAATATAACGACGCAGATGAATCGACAACAACAATCCCACGGCCAAGTAAGCCCCCACCAAACCCGATCCTCCATAGGATAAAAACGGCAAGGGAACACCCGTGACGGGCATAAGTCCCATGGCCATTCCGATGTTAACCAACCCCGCAAACGCAAAAAACGATCCGATCGCCACAGCCAAATAACGGCCGAACAGGTCCCGCGCCGTCATGGCAATATCAAAGGCCCGCCACACCACCCAAAAATACAAAACCAACAGGCCCAGGGCTCCCAAAAAACCCGTTTCTTCCGCCACCAACGAAAAAATAAAGTCGGTGTGTTTTTCCGGCAGAAATCCCAGCTGGGATTGGCTTCCGGACAAAAATCCTTTCCCCACAAAACGGCCGGACCCGACGGCAATTTCCGACTGACGAATGTTGTACCCGGCGCCCAACGGGTCCACGGCGGGGTCAATGAACGCGATCAACCGTTTGCGTTGATAGGGTTTAATGGCTCGGTCCACCACAAACGAAGCGGCCACGCCGCCGACCACCACCACCAACGCCATGCCTAAAGCGAACCCGCTGATGTTCACCCGCCACCGCCGAAAAAACCACCACAGTCCCGCCAGTCCCGCCGCCACGCCGGTCCAGACCAACAACAGGGGACCGGTTTCCTGAAACGATCGGCCGATCCAGTGGATCACGGGCCGATCGATCCACCGATCGCCCATAATGGAAAAGTAGGTCCCGGTCAACGGAATACCCAACGCCAACACCACGCCCGCCAACAACGTGGCCAACAGACCCCACGGTACCCCCGCGGCGAACAACACCGCCAGGGTCATGGGCCCCATCACGATGGTGCTGGACAAGTCCGGTTGAAGGAGCACAAGCCCAAAATGAACCGCCGCCAGAGACAGGGGCTTAAACGAGCCGGTCCAATACCGCAAATCCCGTTCTTGTGCCGCCGCGTAGGCCGCCAAGGCCACCGCCAGGGCCAACCGAGTCACTTCCACCGGCTGAAAATAAAACGTGCCCAAATCGATCCACGACCGGCTTCCTCTCAACCGCGTGCCCACCACCAACGTGGCCACCAGCGCCGCCACGCTGGCCAGATAGATCCCCTTTGCGTAGGTTTGAAACACCGAATACGGAAATAACGCCAACACCACCATGGCCAACAAACCCACCGCCGTGGCAAGCCCTTGCCGGGCCAAAAAAACAGACGCTTGTCCGCCCTGCCCCTTGGCCGAAAAAATAAACAGCAGACCCACACCCGTCAGAGCCGCCACCGCCCCCACCAGACTCCAATCCAGCCGGGCGAAAAAGCGCTGGGACCGGCCGGAATCGCCCGCCCGAAAAAATTGAGGAACGATTTCGGGCGTCACGGATGGCCTGGGGGCGGATAAAAAGCGTTGATCATGTCCCGGGCGATCGGGCCCGCCGCCGCCGACCCGTGGCCGCCGTTTTCAACGAACACCGCCAGGGCCAACCCGGGGAGTTCCCCGGGCCGGCCGGCATACGCCGCAAACCATGAGTGATCGTCTCCATGGGGGTTTTGGGCTGTGCCGGTTTTCGCCCCCACAATCAAGTCGGGCCGAAACGCCACGCGCCCGGACCCTTCCCGGGCCACGCCTTCTGCCGCCCGATGAATTTGAGCCCAAACCGTTTCGCGCAACTCCACGCGGCGGCGAACCTGCGGTGATGTTTTGCGAAGGACCCGGTTGTCCGGAGTCACCACCCGGTCGACCGCGTAAGGCCGCCACAGGGTACCCCGATTGGCAACCGCGGCGAAATACACCGCCGCTTGCAGGGGCGTCACCGTGGTGGCTCCCTGCCCGATGCTCAAATTCAACGTGTCACCTTCAAACCAGTTCTGGCGAAGAGTTGCCTTTTTCCAGGCCCGGCCGGGAATAAGCCCCGTGGATTCGCCCGAAATGTCCAACCCGGACTTTTCCCCCAAACCGAATTCGTGGGCCAGCGACTCCACCGCGTCAACGCCAACGGCCCGGCCCAAATTATAGAAATACACGTTGCACGACCAGGCCACCGCGCCCCAAAAATCCTTGCGCCCGTGTTTTGACCAACACCCGAACTCCCGGTTTCCCGACTCGAAGAGTCCCGTGCAAAAATACGTTTGGCGGGTGTCCCAATTTAATTTCTCCAAGGCCGCGGCCGCCGTGATGATCTTAAAAATAGATCCCGGAGGATACACGCCCTGAATGGCCCGGTTAAAAAAAGGCAAGGCCGGGTCACCCAAATAGTCCCCCAAATTGGCTGAGGGATCGTATCCCGGCGAACTGGCCATGGCCAAAAGGGCGCCCGAACGCGGATCGATCGCCACCGCGGCGCCCCGGCCGGTGACGGACGCCGCTAAACCGGCCTCGGCGGCGGCCTGGATCCGCCGGTCCAGCGTGAGATGCAAATCATTGCCGGGCACCGAGGCGATCCGCTGTACCACCTGCACGTGGCGGCCCACCGCGTCCACCTCAAATTGAAGGCCGCCGTCGATCCCCCGCAAAAGACCGTCGTGTGTTTTTTCCAAACCGCTTTTGCCGATCCATTGGCCGGACCGAATCGTTTGGTTTCCGGCGCGTTTCAGTTCCGACTCGTCCACTTCCCCGGCGTACCCCAGCAAGTGACAAGCCAGGGATCCGTACCGGGCCCGGCGTTGGGGTTCCACCAGCACGTTGACGCCGGGCAAAAACACCCGCCGTTCCAGCAGTGCCAACGCCGCCTCGGTCGGAACATTGCTCAGAACCCGCGTGATTTTCCCCGATTTGCGGGCTTCGTTGAGTTTGCGCCGAATCACGTTTTCAAACCCAGGCAAGCGGGTTTTCAGTTCCGTTTCCACGTGCGGCAGATTGGTCCCGGCTTTTTTATCGTGGGAATAAAACACCGAAAAACGCGGGGCGTTTTCCAAGACCACCTCTTCCCCGGATTCGGTACGCATCCACACCAATCCCCGGGGCGCGAGCAACGGCAAAATTTGGGTGCGGTTTAAATCCGCCTGCCGGGCCATTTCGGGGCCGCGCACCACCTGCAAAAAAAAGAGCCGCAAAACCAGGACGGCGAACATGACCGTTCCCAACGACGACAACAAAAAGATTCGCCGGTCGTCCCATGTTGATTGTCCCGACGACGGCAGTGGATTAATCATAATACGTCTCAATACGCTTTTTTGTCCGGCAGGGCCCACAGGTCCGCCCACCGCGCCAACACCCAAAACACCGCGGGGGCGACCAACCCGTTCAAAAGAGTTTGGACCGTGACCAGGCCCCACCCGGGCACGCCCACGGGCGCGTCCACAAACAGAGCCGACAAAACGCGGATCCCCACCGCTACCGCCGCGGTGGCGATCAACGTCAACGTTTCCTGAGCGCCCCACTTGGCGGCGTTCAAATTTTTAGACACTGACCCCGCTCCGAACCCCGCCAACGCAAAGAGCCATCCCTGGGTTCCGAACGCGGTAACGCCGAACGCGTCCTGGGCCAGCCCCCAAAAAAATCCCAGGGTCGTGGCCGTTTTGGTTCGGCCCTGGGCGCCCAGGGCCAGAACCGCCAACAGGACCCATTGGGGTGTGGGCACGCCGGTCGGAACCACGAACAGAAAGAGGCTTTGAAACACAAGCCCCCCGGCGAACGTGACGGCGAAGAAACCCGCGTCTTTTTTCATGGCGTCGGCGCCGGGAGACGCGACAAAATTTGGACTTCACGAAGCGTGCCCAACCGCGCCGCGGGAACCACCAGGGCTCGTTTGGACACCGACCCCGACGCCTCGAAAACCTCTGTGACCCGGCCCACCAACAGGCCGGGCGGAAAAACGCCTCCCAACCCGGCTGTCACCACCTCATCGCCCGAGCGAACACCCGAATCGGCAAACAAATAATTTAACAACAATCCGCTGGAACGCCCTTCGATCAAGCCGAGCTCGCCGGTGCGGTCGACTTTGGCCGACAGGGCCGAAAACGAGTCCGTGAGCAAAAGAACCCGCGCCGTCTTGTCGGGGTAAACGGTGCGAACCTGGCCGATGACGACAGGCCGGTTGGATTCCACGGTAATCACGGCATCGCCCACCGACACGGCCTCGCCGGGCCGGACCAATACGGAATGAAACCAGTCCACGGCGTCGCGGCCCCACACGCGCGCGGCCACGGGCCGAAAGTCCGGGTGCGGCGGCAACTGAGTCAACGTGGTCCACGTTTTATTTTCGTCGTTGATGGCCTGAGCGCGCGCCGCGTCCAGCCGATCCTGAAGCCAGCGTGATTCGAATTGGCGGGCCCGTTGATCGGCCCGGACAAGTTGTCCCAGCCGGGCGCTGAACCGCCCGGCGTGGTCCAGCGAATCCACCAGGACATGGCTCGACGGCGCCCACAGATAATGAAACACGGTTTGGAGGGAACGAACGACCCGGTCGGCTGACCAGGACAAAAAGGCCAGACAAAAGAAGGAATAGATGCCCAACAAAAGTGCCGCTTTGTGCCTCTGAAACAAAATCGATCTCCCTGCCCCCGCTGGGGGGCGTCCCCGTTCGGGGAGCGGTTCCGGAAAGGGAGGCGTTACCTCGGTCGGCCGCGAGAGCGCTTGATGTTATCGAGCTCTTCTAAATAGCGGCCGCACCCCATGACCACGCAGGTGAGCGGATCCGACGCGCGGGTGACCGGCAGTTCCGTCTCTTGGCTCAAGAGTTCCGGCACGCCCCGCAGGAGGCTTCCACCCCCCGCCAGAACGATGCCCCGGTCCACCAAATCCGCCGACAGTTCGGCCGGCGTTTCTTCGAGCGTCGCTTTCACCACGTCGACAATGAGCTTGAGGGGTTCGGAAAGGGCCTGCCGGACTTCTTCCGATGTGATGGTGATTGTTTTCGGAAGGCCCGAAACTTGATCGCGCCCTTTGACTTCCAACGATTGCTCGTCCACCAACGGAAACGCACTGCCGATTTTGATTTTCACGTCTTCCGCCGTGGTTTCGCCGACGAGCAAATTGTACTTTCGTCGAAAATATTGCATGATGGACTCATCCAATTCGTCTCCCGCCACATCGAGAGATTTGGCCACCACCATCCCCCCCAAGGAAATCACCGCCACTTCGGTCGTGCCGCCCCCGATGTCCACGATCATGTTGCCCGTGGGCTCGGAAATGGGCATGCCCGCGCCGATGGCGGCGGCTTTGGGTTCCTCAATCAATTCCACATACCGCGCGCCCGCCTGATCGGCGGCTTCTTTAACGGCCCGCCGTTCCACCTCGGTGATGCCGGAAGGAATCCCGATCACCACCCGGGGATGCAGCAGACTGCGCCGATTGTGAACTTTCCGGATAAAATATTTGATCATTTCTTGCGTAACGTCGAAATCGGCGATCACGCCATTGCGCAACGGTCGAACCGCGTAGATGTTGGCGGGGGTTTTCCCGAGCATTCGTTTGGCTTCCGATCCGAACGCCACGGGTTCACGGGTGTCGCGGTTGATGGCCACGACGGAAGGTTCTTTTAAAACGATGCCTTGTCCTTTAACGTACACCAGGGTGTTGGCCGTGCCCAGGTCAATGCCCATGTCGTTGGAGAACAAGCTAAAAATATAATCAAACACGCGCGGTCACCTTAATAGCCGTCATAACAAAAAAACCTGGATTCCCGGCCAACCCCATGCCGCAATGACGGGCACGCACACGTCAATGCCATTGTGAGACACCCCCGTTTGAAGGGGATGAACATCCCCTACTGAACCAATCGAACAAGGGCGATTTCGGCGTTGTCGCCGGCCCGGGCTCCCAATCGGTTCAACCGGGTGCACCCGCCCGACCGGGTTTGGTAGCGCGGAACCAGAACATCGTATATCTTTTTGCGAACGTCTTTGTCGTTGATTTCCGCCGCCACCCGCCGCCGATTTTCCAACGTTTTTATTTTCGCCAACGCCAGAACACCATCGGCGTAGCGGGACAACTCCTTGGCTTTGGCCACGGTGGTACGGATCTGTTCGTGGCGAAACAAACTAACCGTCAGCCCGCGCAACAGGGCCATCCGCGGCCCGGTCGGCCGCGACAACTTCCGCCCGGCGTGGGTGTTCATTTCGCGTCTCCCGACGAGGCCGGTGCCAACATACCCAACCGCATCCCCATTTCTTCCAGGCGCTCTTTAATTTCGTCCAACGACTTGCGGCCGAAATTTTTAAAGTCCATCAGTTCCTCTTCGGTTTTGGAAATCAACTCGCCGATGGTATGGATCTTGGCCGCTTTCAAACAGTTGGACGCGCGCACGGTGAGCTCAATCATTTCCACCGGCTGATCCACGACCTCTTTCAATTTCCCTTTCCCTTCGAGCCGGGCGGTTTTTGACTCGGGCGCGCTGTCGGCCAACGACTCCGACACCGGCGCCGAGGGCATGAACACGCCGACGGACTGGCGGAGAATGTCCGCCGCTTTGGCCACGGCCGCCGCCGGGGTCAACGACCCGTCGGTCCACACTTCCAAAACCAGCTTGTCGTAATCGGTGACTTGGCCGACCCGTGCCGAGCCCACCTCGTAATGGACCTTCGACACCGGGGCAAACAGCGCGTCCACCGGGATGGTGTTGACCGGTTGGCCTTCCCGTTTCAATCGTTCGGCGACCACGAACCCGCGGCCCCGACTGATTTCGATTTCCAGTTCCAATTCGCCCCCCGCGTCAAGGTGCGCCAGAACCAAATCCGGGTTTAACAAGTCGACCCCCGTCGACGTTTCAATGTGTTTGCCCAACACCTGACCGCCCTTTTTCTTGAGGGTCAACGTTTCGGGACCCGGCGTGTGCAACCGAAACCGCAGTTGTTTCAGATGTTGAATCAAGGTGATCACGTCTTCTTGAACGCCTTTGAGACTCGAAAATTCGTGCGGAGCGCCTTTGATACGGACAGCGGTCACCGCCGCGCCTTCCAACGACGACAACAAGATCCGCCGCAACGAATGGCCCACGGTGTGCCCGTACCCTTTTTCAAAAGGTTCGGCAACAAACTTTCCGTAGGTTTCCGTGGAAGCGGGATCGGTCTCCAGCTTTTGCGGCAATACCAATCCAAGGCTGGTCATGGGGTCAACTCCTCCTTCAAGGGTCAAAATCGAATGTGTTACTTGCTGAAAAGTTCCACGATGAATTGTTCGTTCACCGGGTACGACATTTCGGCGCGGCTCGGCCAGGTTTTCACTTTGCCGGACAACGTCACGCCTTCAAGCCCGATGGTGTCCAACGATCCTTTGACAGCCTGGGCCAGACTGCCGTCCCACTCCAACCAGGCTGGCAAGCCCCGCTGGGACGCGGCCCACAGGGCCCGTTTCACAAACAAATTCCCCCGGAGCCCTTCGGCCAAAGACACGGTGTCTCCCGGCTGAACCTGGTACGACGGGATATCCACGGTTTTTCCGTTAACCAAAATGTTTCCGTGGAAAACCAACTGGCGCGACGCGCGCGGCGACGTGGAAAAACCCATTCGACGCACCACGTTGTCGAGCCGGGTTTCAAGGAGACGAAGCAAGTTTTCGCCCGTGTTCCCTTTTTCGTGGGCGGCCACGGCAAACATCCGCCTGAACTGCCGTTCCAACACGCCGGACATGCGACGGGCCTTTTGTTTTTCCCGCAACCGTTTGCCGTATTCCGTTGGCTTTCCCGCACGGCGATGGGCGTGCTGGCCAGGAGGAACAGCGGCCCCTTCCTTATCGATCGGACATTTGGCGTAACAGCGGTCGCCCTTTAAAAAGAGCTTCACGCCTTCGCGCCGACAAAGTTTGCAAACCGGACCAGTGTATCGAGCCACAAAACCTCCGTTAACACCAATTGATGAAACAATCAAAAATTGAAATAACCAACATCCCTCACCCTGCCCTCGCGTCAGCGGCCATGCTGACCGCGCTAGCGGAAATGTCTCGTGGGAGAGACCGCCCCAGGTGCCGGAAGCTCTGCGACCGGCCTCCCAAGAGGAGAGGGAACACCTTAGTTTCCTTCCCCCTCGCAACAACCTGATTCCCTGATCCCCCACCCATCCAAAAAGGAACCCTCTAACGACTAGCCGTTTGTAAAAAGGGCCGAATGGCCCCCCTAGACGCGGCGGGCCTTGGGGGGGCGACACCCGTCGTGGGGGATGGGAGTGACGTCTTTGATGGACGTGACCACCAACCCCGCGCCCTGGAGAGCGCGGATGGCTGTTTCGCGGCCCGACCCGGGCCCTTTCACAAAGACAGAGACTGTTTTGACGCCCAACCCGATGGCCTTTTTAGCGGCGGCGTCGGCGGTAACCTGCGCGGCGAAGGGTGTGCCTTTTTTGGTTCCCTTGAACCCGGAACTGCCCGCGGTGGCCCAGACAATGATGTTGCCGCGCTCGTCAGTGATACTGACGATGGTGTTGTTAAAGGACGACTGGATGTAAACGCGGGCGTTGGCGATATCGCGCCAATTTTTCTTTTTCAGTTTCGGCGCGGGCGACCCGGCCGACCGAGCCGGCGGGCGAGCCGCGCTTTTGGTTTCGGCCGGCGCTCGGGCCGACTCTTTTTTCATTTCAGGTTGATCTGCCATCGGGGTTTCTCCTGGAAAATTACGCTTTGGCCGCGGGGGCGGCGCCGGCGGTGGTGCCCGGCTTCGCCGATCCAACGGTCCGCCGTCGGCCGCGTCGGGTCCGGGCGTTCGATTTGGTCCGCTGTCCGCGGGCCGGCAAACTGCGCCGGTGGCGCGATCCGCGATACGCGCCGATATCGATCAACCGACGGATGTTGGCGTTGATTTCCCGTTTCAGGTCACCTTCCACCTTGTAATTCTTGGAAATCTCCGTGTTGATTTTAGACACTTCCGCTTCGGTCAAATCTTTCACGCGCGTGGACGGCTGGACCTCCGTGACTTTTAAAATCGCCAGGGACCGGGCCGGTCCGATTCCGTAGAGGTAACGCAGTGCCACATCGACGCGTTTGTGTTTGGGAAGGTCAATCCCCGAGACGCGAGCCATATGAACTCCTTATCTTTTTTTCCGTGCCATCAACCCTGGCGCTGTTTGTGGCGCGGGTTTTCGCACAAGACATAAATTTTGCCGTGCCGGCGTTGAACGCGGCACTTGCTGCAAATCGGTTTAACGGACGCTCGAACTTTCATGAATCCTTCTCCTCAAAGAAATTCCACATCACCGCTGTTCTCGCAAAAACGCCCGGTCTATTTCTCGCGATACGTGATGCGGCCCCGGGTTAAATCGTAGGGAGACAATTCCACTTTCACTTTGTCGCCCGGCAAAATTTTAATGTAATGCATGCGCATTTTTCCTGAAATATGGGCCAACACTTTATGGCCGCCGTCGATCTCCAGCCGGAACATGGCGTTGGGAAGCGCTTCCAACACCCGTCCTTCCACCTCAATTTTATCTTCCTTCGTCAATGAACACCGCTCCTTTCGTCGTCAGGAACCGTTAATATTTCCGGCCCGGTTTCCGTGAGGGCCACCGTGTGCTCAAAATGGGCCGACCACCGGCCGTCCTCGGTGACCACGGTCCACCCGTCTTTCAAAAGCTGAACCCGCCAGGTGCCCGCGTTAACCATCGGTTCCAAAGCCAACACCAACCCCGGCTCTAATCTTACACCGGTCCCCGCCGTACCATAATTTGGGACCGACGGTTCCTCGTGCATTTCCCGGCCGATCCCGTGCCCGACAAAATCCCGCACCACCGAATACCCCTGGGCTTCCGCCGTCTTTTGGATGGCGTAGGACACGTCGCCAAGCCGATTGCCCACCCGCATGGCTTTGATCCCGTTATCGAGCGATTCCCGGGTTGTTTTCAACAACCGTTGTGCCTCATCGCTGATCGTTCCCACCGCAAACGTGGCGGCGGTGTCTCCCACAAATCCACCCAACGTGGCCCCGATGTCGATGCCCACGATGTCACCGTCACGCAAGACCCGCTTAACCGTGGGGATCCCGTGGACCACTTCGTCGTTAATCGACGCACAGATGGACGCCGTAAACCCCCGATACCCTAAAAACGTCGGAATGCCGCCGCCGTCGCGAATCAATTTTTCTGCCAACCGGTCCAACTCTTTCGTGGTCGCCCCGGGCACCACCGCCCGCCCGATTTCGCGCAACGCGTTGGCCGCCAACCGGCCAGCCCTCCGCATTTTGTCCAAATCCGCGGGGGACTTTAACTCAATTTTGCGCGACCCCATCAGCAACCAGCTCTAAAAAAAGAGGACCTCAATTCTTAGCGATCCCATCCAAAATTTTAATGACCATGGTGGCCACTTCCGACACCGGCTTGTCGGCCGGAATGGTCTCGAGCATATCGAGTCCGTGGTAATACGAAATCAACGGTTCGGTTAAATCGTTGAACACCCGCAGGCGTTTTTCAATGGTTTCCGGCCGGTCGTCGTCCCGTTGAAACAACGCGGCGCTGTCCACATCGCAATGGTCGGCAATTTGAGGCGGCTGGGTCATGAGGTTATACACCTTTCCGCACCGCACACACTGCCGCCGACTCGACAACCGCCGAATCACTTCTTTTTCCGACAGACTAAGGTAAAGAACTTTGTCCAAGGGCCGTTTGACCCCGCGCAGGTAATCGTCCAAGGCCTCCGCCTGCGCCACCGTTCGAGGAAACCCGTCCAAGAAAAACCCTTTTTCGCAATCGGTCTGGTTCAACCGGTTGGTCATGACTTCCAAGACCAACTCGTCGGGCACCAACCGACCGGAATTAACGTATTCTTGCACTTTCAGGCCCAGCGGCGTGACCTTTTCCATTTGGTCCCGAAAAATATCGCCCGTCGATATGTGGGGCGTCTTGTAGCGGACCGACAACGGCTGAGCCTGCGTGCCTTTTCCCGACCCCGGCGCCCCCAACAGAACGATATTCATGGTGATCTCCTTGGCCGGATTTTCCCGGCGCGCCACACAATTTCAGTCAGGATCCGTTATGCTCCCGAACCGACGTTAAACCAACGCCCTTTAACCCGGCCTGTTTTAGAAAATCCCTCGTAATGACGCATGATCAAATGGGACTCCAACTGGCCGACCGTGTCCAGAGCCACACCCACAACGATCAAGATGGACGTCCCGCCGAAATAGAACGGCGTGTTAAGAACACGATGCAATATATCGGGCAAAATGGCCAGCGCCGCAACGAACAACGCGCCCCCCAACGTAATCCGAGCCAACACCCCGTTGATGTAGTCCGCTGTGGGTTCCCCTGGCCGAATACCCGGGATGAATCCGCCCCACTTTTTCAAGTTTTCCGCCATGTCCATCGGGTTAAACTGAACCGAATTGTAAAAGTAGCAGAAGAAAATAATCAAACCGGCATAAGCCGCTTCGTACCACAGCGCCCGATGGTTCCACACGCCCAAGATTTTTTTCGCCCATTCGCCGTCCGGGTTAAAACTTGCGAACGTGACCGGAACCGACAGCAACGACACCGCAAAAATCACCGCGATCACGCCCGACTGGTTCACTTTCAGAGGCAAAAACGTGCTCGCCCCGCCGTACATTTTTCGACCCACCATGCGGCGAGCGTACTGAACCGGAATTTTCCGTTGGGCCGTTTCCACCCACACCACCAAACCCACCACCACCAAAATTAACGCGCCCAACCCCAACGCCGTCAGCAACGACATTTCCTGCAGTTCAAACACCATCCGCCGCATCTGGTTAAGCGAACTGGGGATCCGGTCCACAATGCCCGTAAAAATCATCAACGAAATGCCGTTGCCGATCCCCATCTCCGTGATCTGTTCGCCCAACCACATGATGAACACGGTTCCCGCCGTTAACGTCATCACGGTCGTAAAAACAAAAAGAGCGCCCGGCTCCCGAACCACCGCCATGTCGCCACCCAACCGGATCTTGGTGATCAACGTGGTCAACCCAAACGACTGGATAAGCGCCAACAGCAACGTGAAATAGCGCGTGATTTGGTTGAGCCGTTTGCGGCCCGTTTCCCCTTCCTTCGCCAACCGGTCCAGGTAAGGAATCACGTGCGCGCCTTGAAGCAAACTCATGATGATCGACGAGTTGATGTAGGGCATCACGCCCATGGCGAAAATGGACATCCGCCCCATGGCGCCGCCCGACATCATATCAAGAAATCCAAGGAAATTGTTGGCTTGGGCTTTAAATAATTGTTGAATGGCCCCCGCGTCGATTCCCGGAATGGGAATCGCCACCCCCACCCGATATATAGCCAGAATCCCCAGCGTGAACAGGACCCGCTTGCGCAGTTCCGGAATCTTAAATATGTCGACGAACGATGTCACGCTTTTTTACGTTTCCAAACAGCGGGTCCAGCGATGAGATCGGCTCGACCACCGGCTTTTTCCAGCTTGGATTTGGCCGACGCCGAAAACGCGTGGGCCTTCACGACATAGGCTTTCACCACATCGCCGTCGCCCAACACTTTCACCGGATGGGACCCTTTCACGAGCCCCGCGGCCCGCAAGGTGTCCGGCGTCACGTCTCCCGCGGACATGATGACCGCTTCGATATCGCCCACGTTGACCAAAGAATAAACTGTTCGAAACGCCGTGGTCTTAAACCCCCGTTTGGGAATCCGCCGGATGAGAGGGATCTGGCCGCCTTCAAAACCATGCCGCATATGCGAATCGCCTGACCGGGCGGTTTGGCCTTTAAAGCCGCGGGTGGACCCTTTACCGCCGTGGCCGGACCCTTCCCCGCGTCCAACGATTTTTCGGCGATGGCGCGAGCCCGGTGCCGGTTTCAATGTGTTTAAACGAATCATGGTTAAGTCCCTTATAAAGTCTAATTAAATTGACGAAAAAAACTAAGCGGCGACGGGCGCGGCGGCGCGGACGGGGAGTTCTTTCCCCCGCCGACGATACGACTCTTCGCGCGTCTCCAAATCTTCCAACCCCGCCAATGTCGCATAGACAACGTTAAACGGATTGGCGCTGCGCAACGACTTGCTCAAAATGTCCCGCACCCCCGCGGCTTCCACCACCGCCCGCACGCTGCCCCCCGCGATAACGCCTGTTCCCGAAACAGCCGGTTTCAACAGCACGGTGCCCGCGCCGAACACGCCCGTCACTTCGTGGGGGATAGTGCCATTTTTGAGCGGAACGCGGATCAAACTTTTTTTGGCGTGGGTCACGGCTTTCTGGATTGCGGCCTGGACTTCTTTGGCTTTTCCAATGGCCGCCCCCACATGGCCGGCGCCATCCCCAACGACAACCAGGGCGCTGAACGAAAACCGTTTACCGCCTTTCACCACTTTGGCCACCCGGTTGATGGTGACCACCGTTTCTTTGAGATTCAAACTGTTGGCGTCAATTTTTGGCACAGGATCTCCTACGTTAAAAGTTGAGGCCCGCCGAACGGGCTCCATCGGCCACGGCCTTGATGCGGCCGTGATACGCTCGTCCGCCCCGATCGAAAACCACACGGGTGATACGAAGGCTTTTGGCTTTTTCGGCCAACGCCGCGCCGACCTTTTGAGCGGCGTCCACCGTCGCGCCGGTTTTCAAATCTTTTTTTAAATCGGGCGACAAACTCGACACCGCGGCCAACGTTCGGCCCGCCGCGTCGTCCACCAACTGAGCGTACATGTGTTTCTGCGCCCGATACACCGACAAGCGGGGTTTGTCCGCCGTGCCGAAAATTTTACGACGCGCCCGCAACCGCCGAAACGCCAGGCGTTCCTGTGGACTTTTTAAGCTCATTTCTTGGCTCCTCCCGCCGCACCGGCCGCGCCCGCCGCCGCTTTACCGGCTTTTCGACGCACGTGCTCGTTGGCGTAGCGAATGCCCACCGGCTCGTTGTTGGCCCAATACACCCCGGGCCGACGGAACCGCCGAATTTCGGCGGCGACCTGGCCCACTTTTTCTTTGTCCGCGCCTTGCACCACCAGCGTGGTCTGTTTTGCGTCCACGGTGACTTTGATCCCCGCGGGAACCACGTAGTCCACCGGGTGAGAATAGCCCAGGGTCATTTGCAAATTGTTTCCCGTGAGCGTGGCCCGAAACCCCACGCCGCCGATGCGCAGTTCTTTCGAAAAACCCGCGGACGCGCCTTCCACCATATTCGACAACAGTTTGCGATAGGTGCCGTGAAGCGATCGCTGAGCGCGACTGTTGTCACGCCGATCCAACACCACCGTGTTGTTTTCGGTGCGGGCCGACAACCCCGCCGGCAACGTTCGGGTCAACTGACCCAACGGACCCGACACGTTTACCACCGCCCCATTGAGGGCCACTTTAACTTTTTCCGGAACCAGAATCGGTTTCTTTCCAAGACGGCTCATTCGAGAATCCTTTTTACCAGATCGTGGCGATGACTTCGCCGCCGAGCTTTTGTTTTCGCGATTGGCGGTCGGTCATCAACCCTTTGGGCGTCGACACGATGGACATCCCCAACCCGCCCCGCACTTTCCCCAACTCTTCGTATCCCCGGTAGACCCGCAAGCCTGGCCGCGACACCCGCTTGAGCCCTTGGATCACCCGTTCTTTGTTCGGACGGTATTTCATGAACAAGCGCAAAACGCCCTGTTTGCGGTCCGGCAAAACCTTGTAATCGGAAATATAGCCTTCTTCTCTCAACAGATGGGCGATGTCTTTTTTGGCGCTCGACGCCGGCAAATCCACCCGTTCCAAAAACTTGTGATTGGCGTTGCTGATCATCGCGAACATGTCGCTGATCGGATCGTTGCTCATATTGATTTCTTCTCCCCTGGCCTTACCAGCTCGACTTCGTCACGCCGGGAATTTCCCCGCGCAAAGCCAAATTTCTGAAACAGATCCGGCACAGGCCGAAATCTCGGAAAAACGCCCGCGGCCGACCGCACAGCCGGCACCGGTTACGATATCGCCCCGCGAACTTAAGGGGCTTGCGCATCTTCGCGACCCACGCGTGTGTGGCCATACGGGTTACGCTCCTTGAGTGAGCGCGGACTTCTTATCGCGCTTGAACGGCATGCCCAACAGCGCCAGCAGTTCCAACGCCGTTTCGTCCTTGCCCGCGGTGGTCACCACGGTCACGTTCATGCCCCGGGACTTATCCGACTTGTCCAGGTTGATCTCCGGAAACACATATTGCTCCGTCAGACCCAAATTATAGTTGCCTTGCCCGTCAAATCCGCGGTTCGGGTCAACGCCCCGAAAGTCCCGAATCCGGGGAATGGCGATGTTGACCAACCGGTCCACAAAGTCCCACATCCGATCGGCGCGCAACGTGACCCGCACACCGATGGGCATGCCGGCCCGCAGTTTAAAGTTCGAGATGGCTTTCTTGGCCCGACGAACCTGCGGCTTTTGGCCCGTCATCAAAGACAATTCCTCCGCGGCCAGATCCACCACTTTCGCGTTTTCCCGCGCTTCCGACAACCCCATGTTGACCACGATTTTTTTCAATCGCGGCACTTGCAACGCATTCGTCCAGTTGTGGCGTTTCATCATTTCGGGCACCACCGCCGTCCGGTACAGTTCTTTCATACGGGGTTCCGCTCTTTTGGTTTCTTCGTTTGACATCCGAACCTCACTCCCTTAAGTTAAAATCATCCCAACCGATCAAACCCCTCATCCGGCCCCCCTCCTACAAACGGGGACGACACCTAGCGGCGTCGCCTTCGGGCCACCTTCTCCCAAGAGGAGAAGGAAATTCAAACCACCCCAATCCAAACTGTCTACCTCTTACCCCTGAAAACCCCCCAAAAAACCCTCTAAAAACACGCCCTGCGAAAAAAGGGCGAACGCCCTTAGCCGATCATTTCGCCGCAGGCGCGGCAGACGCGGGCTTTGGTGCCGTCCGAGATGGCGCCGCTTTTGAACCGTGTTGCTTTGTTGCATTTCGGGCAAACCAACATGACTTTGCCGATCGGCAAATACGCTTCTTTGTCCTGAATCCCGCCGGGCTGTTGAGGCGGTTTGCCTTTGGCGTGTTTCTTGACCATGTTCACTTTTGCCACCAACACGCGCCCTTTAACGTGATCGACTTCGATCACCTCACCCTGCTTGCCGCGGTCTTTGCCCGCCAAGACCATCACTTTATCTTTTTTACGAATCGGTGAAAGAGCCATGGCTTAGACCACCTCCGGTGCCAAAGAGATGATTTTTAAATAGTTGCGTTCGCGCAGTTCCCGGGCAATGGGGCCAAAGATACGGGTCCCTTTCGGTTCGCCCTGGTCGTCGATGAGGACCGCCGCGTTGTCGTCGAACCGGACATAACTGCCGTCGGGCCGAGCCCGTTCTTTGCGGGTGCGAACCACCACGCATTTGACCACGTCGCCTTTTTTAATCGCCGAATCCGGCAACGCCGTCTGAACCGACGCGGTCACCAAATCGCCCAGATACGCATACCGCCGGCGGGACCCGCCGTGCATCCGAAACACGCGCACCAACCGCGCGCCCGAATTGTCGGCCACCCGCAAAATGCTTCGCTCTTGTATCACGACTTTCCTCCCAACGCCTCGTCCACCGACTGGCCCACCGCCGCCCGAGCCAGCACGTCCACCAACCGCCAGCGTTTCAGTTTTGACAACGGGCGCGTTTCCATTAAGCGCACGCGGTCACCCGACTTACTTTCATTTTTTTCGTCGTGGGCGTACAATTTCGTCGATCGGGTCAACACTTTGCCGTACTGGCCGTGGCGCAACCGGCGTTCCACCGCCACCACCCGAGTTTTGTCCATCTTGTCGGAAAGAACGACCCCCACCACTTCTTTCCGATCGGCGCGTTCGATCTTGGTCACAGTCACGCGGACACTCCCTTTTGACGTAAGAACGTGAGCGCCCGCGCGATGACCCGCCGGGTCGTCCGAATTTCCCGCGGATTCTTAAGGGGGGCGGTCGTGTTCTGAAATTTCAATTTAAACAGCTTTTCTCGGGCTTCGCGGACTTTCACGTGCAACTCGTCCGTCGTCAGTTCCGAAAATTTGATGTCGTCTTTTTTCTTGGCCATGGCACTCGTCCTAGAAATGGTCCCGCGTCACCAAGCGGGTCGAAATGGGCAACTTGTGGCCAGCCAAACGCATGGCCTCTTTGGCCTGCTCGGCGGTCACCCCTTCAATTTCAAACAAGATCCGGCCGGGCTTAACGACCGCCACCCAAAACTCGGCATTGCCTTTCCCTTTACCCATTCGGGTTTCGGCGGGCTTTTTGGACACCGGCTTGTCAGGGAAAATCCGCGTCCAAACTTTGCCGCCTTTTTTTAACGTTCGCGCCAGGGTGATCCGCGTCGCTTCAATTTGCCGCGCCGTGATCCAGTGGGACTCCAACGCCTGCAACCCGAACTCGCCGAACGACACAAACGCGCCGCCTTTGGTCCGGCCCTTCAACCGGCCCCGGTGGGACTTGCGATATTTAACGCGCGATGGCATGAGCATAAATTACTCCACGCTCCCTTCGCGTTTTTTGGCTTCGTCTTCTTCTTCCTGGATCTTGCTCATGACTTCTTCCTCAATCGCTTCCGCTTCGGCTTGCGGTTCCACCGCCACCACCGGTTCCACCGGCAACAAGCCCGCTTCCACTTTTTTGGCCAACTCTTCTTTTTCTTTTTCTTCGATCACCCGCACCTCAGCCATGAGATCCGCGTCGGTCTTTTGGAACAACTCTTTGCGAAACACCCACGCCTTGACGCCGATCGTGCCCATCTTGATGCGCGCTTCCGTGAACCCGTAATCGATGTCGGCCCGAAACGTCTGCAACGGCACACGGCCTTCTTTTAACCATTCCGTTCGGGCAATTTCGGCTCCGCCCAACCGGCCGGCCACCATGATTTTGATCCCCAACGCCCCGCCCTGCATGGCCCGTTCCATGGACCGTTTCATGGCCCGACGAAACCCAACTTGTTTTTCCAACTGCATGGCCACGCCTTCAGCCACCAGCTGGGCATCCACTTCGGGGCGCTTGATTTCAATAATTTGAATGGCGGTTTTGAGGCCCGTCATTTCTTCGATGACGCCGCGCAGGCCTTCAATGTCCGCGCCTTTTTTCCCGATCACCAGCCCCGGCCGCGCGGTGTAAATGTTCACCCGCAAATACTTGCCGGTCCGTTCGATGCCGATCTTCGACACCGCCGCCAGTTTCAGACGGTCTTTCAAAAATTTCCGGATCTTAAAATCTTCCTCGATGAGGGCGGGCATCTCCTTGACGTTAAGCCATTTGGAGTCCCACTCCCTGATGTATCCGAGCCGTATGCCCTTGGGATGCGTTTTATTGCCCAAACGAATTCTCCTTTATCGTTAACCGTTAATTGTCGCTGACGACAATGGTGAGATGGCAGGTTTTGCGTTTAAACATGGCCCGCGACCCCATGGCTTTCGGCATCACGCGTTTCAACGCCGGCCCGTGGTTCACCCACGCTTTCGACACTTTCAACCGGGTCACATCGACCCCTTTGCCGGCGTTGGCCACCGCGCTTTTCAGCGTTTTGCCCACCAACACCCGCGACACCCGCGGCGCCCAGGGCAACAGCCCCATGGCGTCCACGACCGATTTTCCTTTAATCAGTTTCAACACCTGCCCCACCTTGCGGTAAGAGAAGCGAGCGAAACGGGAATGCGAAATGGATTCCATTAAAATATCTCCGTTAGGTTTTGGCTGAGGCTTCTTTCGTGTGCGCTTCGCCGTGACCGCGAAAATACCGCGTCGGAGCAAATTCGCCCAACTTATGGCCCACCATCTGTTCTGTTACATACACCGGCATGTGTTTCTTGCCGTTATGAACCGCGAACGTGATCCCCACAAAATCCGGCGCGATCACACTGGCCCGTGCCCAGGTTTTGATCGGCTTTTTGTCGCCTGTCTTTTTGAGGGTCTGAACCTTTTCCACCAGGTTCGCGTCGATGTAGGGACCCTTCTTTTTGGATCGTGACATGGTTTCTCCTTACGCAGCCTGCGCGGCGTTGGTCCGGCGACGCAAAATCATCCAATGATGCTGTTTGGGCGACCGTGTTTTGTACCCTTTCGCCGGTTGATTCCAAGGCGATCGGGGTTGATTGTGACCTTTGCTTTTTCCTCGGCCGCCCCCGTGCGGGTGGTCCACCGCGTTCATGGCCGTTCCACGAACCTGTGACCGAAACCCTTTGTGCCGCCACCGACCCGCGTTGCCGATGGTCAAATTTTCGTGTTCGGTGTTGCCCACCTGCCCCACCGTCGCGTAACACCGGTCGGGAACCAACCGAATCTCGCTGGAGGGCATCTTAAGCGTGGCGTACCCATTTTCTTTCGCCATGATCTGAACCGACGTCCCCGCCGACCGGGCCATCTGGGCGCCGTTGCCGGGAACCAGCTCCACCGCGTGAACCACCGTGCCCAATGGGATGTTCGCCAAGGGCAACGCGTTGCCCACCCGAATCTCCGCGCTGGGCCCGGACATCAAGACGTCCCCCGCTTTCAACCCAACGGGATGTATAATATAGCGTTTTTCGCCGTCTTTATAAACCAACAACGCGATTCGCGACGTCCGGTTTGGATCGTATTCGATGGCCGCCACCGTCGCCGGAACGCCGACCTTGTTGCGCTTGAAATCGATTTTGCGATACATCCGCTTGTGCCCACCACCGCGAAACCGCACCGTGATGGACCCGGTGTTGTTGCGCCCGCCGGTTTTGCGCAGGGGCTCCAACAAACTTTTTTCGGGGGCTTTTTTCGTGAGGTCGCTAAAATCCTCCACCGACATAAACCGCCGCGACTGCGTGTAGGGCTTAAATGTTTTCATGGGCATGGCGTTATCCCTGGGGCTCCGCGTATTTGATGTCCTGGCCTTTCTTCAATGTGACCACGGCCTTTTTCCATTCCGATTGGTATCCGGTTCGCTGTCCGCGCCGGCGCAACTTTCCGGGAACCCGCATCGTGTTCACGCTCAGCACGTCCACGTTAAAGGCCCCTTCAACCACTTCACGGATCTGTCCTTTGGTCGCTTCTGGCGCCACCTCGAACACAAACTTGTTCAGTTCTTTCAACCGCGTAGACCGTTCGGTCACCAACGGCCGACGTAAAATATGCGCAAACGACAAACTCATTTTTTGACCTCCGCGGATCCGTCGCCCAACCGGTTTGTCAATTCAGCCAAGGCGGCTTTCGTCACCACCAGCTCGTCGGCCAACATCGCCTGATAGCTCGTCAAATCCCGCGCCAACCGAATTTTCGCGAGCGGATTGTTTCGCAATGCCCGGTCCAGGGTATCCGACACCGCGTCCACCACCAAAACCGATTTCGGACCAACCTTAATCGCCGCCAACAACGCCGCGCCCTGTTTGGCTTTCGGCTCGGCCACAGACAAATCGTCAATCACGCGCAATTTTCCCTCGCGAACGAACGACGACAAAACCGCTTTTAACGCCAAGCGTCGTTTCGCCGGGGGAACCCCTTGCACATACGACCGGGGTTTCGGCCCAAATATAATTCCGCCGTGGCGCCAGAGAGGAGACCGCGTGGATCCGGCGCGGGCGTTTCCCGTGTGTTTTTGTTTCCACGGTTTCAATCCGCCGCCCGACACTTCGCCCCGGGTTTTGGTCGAATGGGTTCCCCGCCGCTCGTTGGCCAAATAGGCCGTCACCACTTCGTGAATCAACGACGACGGCGCTTTCACTTCAAACACGTCCGCGGACAACGACACCGTGTCTACCTTCTCGCCTTTCTTGTTTAGAACGTCGACAGTCAACATGGGATCCTCTTACTTTTTCGCCGGCGCGGCGGGTTTCGCCGCCTTTTTCGCGACAGCCTTCGATTTTGCTGGCGCCACTTTGCTCACCCGTTTGGGACGGGTGGTTTTATAAATTCGAACGCAAGACCCGATTGGTCCTGGAACCGATCCTTTGATCAGCATCAAATTTTGGCCTGGGTCCACACTCACCACTTTTAGCCTCTGGACCGTGTTGGGTTCGGCACCCATATGACCGGGGCCCCGTTTGCCGGGCCACACCCGTTCCCGTCCGCTGGACCCGGGAGCGCGCCACCGATCGGATTGACCGTGGGTTTGGGCACCCCCTTTAAACCGATGCCGTTTGACAGCGCCGGCAAACCCTTTTCCTTTAATCGTGCCCCGCGCGTCCACCACGTCTCCCGCCGCAAATTGATCGACTCGAATTTCCATTCCTGCCTCGAACCCCGCCGAGGCGGGAACCCGAAACTCTTCCACCCACCGGGTTGGTTCCACATGGGCCGCCGCGAAATGGCCGGCTTCCGCTTTGGAAAAATTCTTGGCCTTCGCGCCGGAAAAGCCCACTTGCACCGCTTCGTATCCATGGATCGTTTTCGTTTTAACTTGAACCACCGGACACGGACCCGCTTCCAAAACCGTAACGCCCACCATTTCGCCTTTGTCGTTAAACACGCGGGTCATCCCGATTTTTTTTGCCAGGATGGCTTTTAATGCCGGCACCGGCTTGGGGGCCGTGGCCGCTACCGCTTCGGCCGGTTTTTGTTCAATCGTTGTTTCAGACATTGTCGTTTTCCTAACCTGCAATCTTGTTAACCGTCTCAGAAATCGCTGACTTACTGTAACCGCTCAGGTCCCTCATCCGCCCCTCCGGGGGTTGCGTGTGCCAGTGGCACACGATTGCAACGGGCCGAAGAGGCCCTGAGCCCGAAGGGCCTTCTCCCAAGAGGAGAAGGAAAGGCTTGCTTTTCCGTCAAAGACGACAGATGACCTGAGTAATTTCAAAAATCTTAAAAACTCAATTCCTCACACACCTTCACCCACGTCCCCTATCTATCCAAAAAAGACCCTTCTAAAATCCAGCCGTGTGAAAAAAGGGCCGAATGGCCCTAGAGTTTTATTTCGACGTCAACGCCGGCGGGGAGGTCTAACTTCATCATTTCCTCCACGGTTTTTGCTGTCGGTTCGAGGATATCGATCAACCGTTTATGAATCCGCATTTCAAACTGTTCCCGGGACTTTTTATCGGTATGAACAGACCGGTTAACGGTGTATTTTTTAATGGCCGTTGGCAACAACACCGGCCCCGCCACCGTGGCTCCCGTCCGATGGGCGGCCTCGACAATTTTCGTCAAAGAATCGTCCAGCATCCGGTGATCGTAGGCCCGTAACCGAATCCTAATTTTTTGTTGCGTCACAGCGGCGGCGGTGGTCATACTAGTTCACCGAAAACGCGCACTCAAAAGACGCTTTCGCGGCCTGAACGCACACCGTCACGAGAATTTTCCCCACAAACAAATCTCCCTTCACGATCAAATGGGCCATACCTTACGCCAGGATGTCCGTGACAACGCCGGCGCCCACCGTGTGTCCGCCTTCCCGAATCGCGAACCGCACGCCTTTCTCCAGCGCCACCGGCACCATCAACTCCACTTCCACTTCCACGTTGTCCCCGGGCATCACCATCTCCACCCCCGG
>JAYRXX010000018.1:0-3140 GCA_041917295.1 Elusimicrobiota bacterium | reverse complement strand
GGGCTGCCAGCCTCGGCTTGCTTGAGTACGGCAATGATCTGGCTATCGGAAAAGCGTGACGTCTTCATGTAAAAGTTCCTCGGGCTGCTTTGGAGAAAATTCTACTTTTAACCGCCGCTAATTTCCGGGGGGATTACCATCCGGGTTGGGCAGTCCATCAGTAACCTGCTGGTCAAACGTTTCCGCATCGAGCCACTGAATGTGGTTGTGACGCAGGCCGGTGTAAAGGGCAACAAGAATCTGGTGCAGGGCATGGGGATGAGGCACCTTTGCCACGCCTCGGCCTTTCAACCGTTTCGGCTCGGTGTAGAAAATATTAGGAATCTGCCTGAGAGGGTAAGTCTTTCCTTTATGAAAAACCACAGGGATAAACCCAAGGGTATCTTGTCGCGAAAAGCAGTCGATAGTCGTTCGAGTTAAATCGAACCCTATGAGGTCCTTGTCGCTAATCATCCCTGCCATCACCCGCTCCAGCAGAACGTTCGAAGCCGTCACCAGAGCCTCAATGTAGGACACAAACAGCCGGAAGACGCGACGCGGAATCGGCCGCTTATTTGTTCCTGTAGATTTTGTCTGGGCAGGGTAATCGTGCTTGTTAAGCGGTTGTCGGAAATTTTGTGACTCCGGTAAGGAGTTACTATGCTGTTCAATAAATCCAAACAGTAATTCAATTTGCTTGAGAGTGGCGTAGTGACTGGAAGGTCCCCACTTTCGCGCTTGAGCCAAATTCTCAAAAAATTCGACCAAGGACAGTGGTCGCAGTTGGTCTTCAAGAAGCCCTAGGTACGAAACAAAAACCCCGGATACTAGCTTTTCCGGTGTCGAAGGGAATTCGAATTTGAAATCAGGATTGTCTGCATACCAATAGGCCAAATAACCAAAAAGATAGATGTTGAAGTACCCTAGAGCTGCGATACGATGTTTTTTGTTCTCCAGCCGACCTTTTTTCAAGAAGGTGCGCTCGATACTAATCCATGTGGCCGCGCTTGCTTTCATGTCAAACGCGAGCCCAGGGAGTGCCTCTATTTTGGCTAGCACTTCGGGGGCAAAGTATGCGGCACCAAGCGACCCCGCCTGCTCCATAAGGCTAGTGTGCCCGCCTACGAACGAGCCCTCGAACCCCTCGGTCGTTTCCGTTTTAAGCGCTCTAATCGGTCTTGAATTAACAAGGGCTGCACGCCAGCCAGCCGCATTCACGGGAGAATCATCTCCATATTTGCGCTCAAGCAGGTCTGCCAGCATTAGTAGACCAATGTCGTCTTTTTTGCTTGCGAATCGAGTTTTATCGTTAGCGACCTTGAACGCCAACATGTCTTCGTAATTGGCATCAGCAGGCTCAAGCCAGCCTGCTGCAATTATGAAGTGCTGTACCGTCCATACGAGACGTTCTCGCTGTTTCACGGAGTAAGCGTTAAAAATATCTTCCGTTTGCTGAGCCCCTTCGCGGGCATACAAAGAGCGCATGAACCGAAGTAGCTCCGGCAAATACCCGAGTGGACACAACTCCCGCTTTGCTCGGTTTTCGCTCCCAGGTCCGAAGTTAAACCCCCACGGCCATTGAAACGCGTACGGTAAGACTATTGCCCGGCGAGTGTGCAAGGCGACCAAGAAAACCGAAAATCCCCTGCGCAGTGCCGGAAGGTACGCCTTGCGATACTCCTTAGGACCGTCGATTCGGGTCACAGCCGCATACAGGCTGGGCGAACAATGACCTTCTTCAATTAAGATAAAGGCGAGAACGTCATTCACATACTGCTCGTCGAAAGCATCGCTATCCTTTCGCAAAATGAATCGCTCAATATGCGCGGGCAAAGCGACCACTAGGTAGTTCTTAGTCGTAACTGTAGATAGGTCCAGATTTTGGAGCCCGTATGCTTCCAGCAGCCATTTGCTGGCATCGCGGAGTGCCGCCACAATACTTTCGTGCAGTTCCTTGCCTGTCTGGAGGAAAACGATTTCGCCTTTTGTAGTATTTATCATTCGACAGTTTCTTCCTTCAACTTGGCCTCAACCTCTGCGAGTCGCTGCAACAATGCCTGACGCTTGAGTTCGTGAACAGAACGGACTTTTCCGTTACCGAAGACCATTAGATTTGCGTAGCTCAGCTCGGCTTCCAGAAGGTCCCTGTCATGGCGGGCGTATTTTGCCGTGTCCTTTGCTTGACGATGGCCCATCAGTTTCTGCACAAGCCCAAGCGGAAGGCCGTACGTTCCGTCTGGGCGGGGAAAGTAATTCAGTAGATAGGTGCCATACATGTGCCGCAACGAATGAGGCCCCTCAATGTGTCTAACTCCGCCAAGTCGAATAGCCCGCTTAAGAACTTCATTTCGAGAAGACGCTGCGGCAAGGAAATAGGGCTCTCCTTGGTTTCCCCCCTTGACGTACTGAAATACGAAGTCGTGTCTTCCGTGGGGAATGTATTCATACCGAAGATATAAGGCCAAGGCCTCAAAAAACATGGTTGCAAACGGGTCAATGAGTAAGGTGATTGGTGTTGCCCTGCCCTTCCAAACCAACCGGTCGCGTTCCTCGGGGCGGAGCGCTAAATATGACCGACAGTTCGGACGGCTCTTTGGGTCTATCAACCGCACGGTTCGCGTAGCAGTATCAACGTCCTGCCAAAGCAATTGCAGCGCCTCACTAATCCGGCAGCCACTTGCAGCGCAGAAGGCATACAAGGCCCTGTCCCTGTGGGTCGTCAAGTTACCCAATACGTCACCGACTCGGTCGAAGGGGAATGCCCTTTCCTGGTCGTAGCTGATGTCGGGCGCCGAGGTCGGCAGAATGCATTCCTCAATAAATTTCGGTCCTCCGGCAATTACCCCAGCCAACATCGAGTTGGCAACCATGGCATTCCGCTGAAAGCGGGGAATATCTCGCCTCTCGCCGACGCCAGCGAACAGCGCCTGCTCATCTACAATGCCGGCGCTGACCCCCTTGTTGGTCATTTCAAGCATTTGTGCGCGGACGCGCTCGGATAGCTTCAAGAACCGCCGTATGGCCGCGTGTTTGGTCTCGGAAGAACGGCTAGAAATCCTAGGGGACGGCAATGTTTCATTAACTCGACGCGCAATTTCCTTGCCCGCGTCGGTGCCGAGTACCAGGTATTCGTCGTAAGACTCAATTACTTCTACCAAGTC
>JAYRXX010000017.1:0-16930 GCA_041917295.1 Elusimicrobiota bacterium | reverse complement strand
TTCTTAATCAAATCTTGCGGCAATTCATACCGCTGCCCCACAACACCCACTTGATCCCATAAAAACGTCCGGGTTCCCACGCCCCCTATCACCGCCCCCGTCGTCAACTTCACCTCGTATCGCGTCCCCTCCGGGTTCCCCCTCGGATTCCACGTCACCGTCCCAGAATCCGTATACAACGTAAACTCCGTTATTACCGGCTCCGCCGCAGACGTCGCCTGGGGGGGGTAGTCTTCCCAACCTCTTGAACCATTTTCTTTGCCACCGCGGTTAATGGAATGGACTTTAATGAAATATGTTGTATTGGGTTTAAGATCAGGGATTTCTTCGTAGCCTGACGTTAGATTATTTTCATTGTAAACAAGACTACTGTCATTCCCCTCGTTACTGATCTTGATTTGGTATTTAGCATCAGCAATAACAGTCCAAGTCACGGTCGCGGAGTCTGTAAATGTTTTGAAATCAACGCCACCGGGTGGCAGAGCCAACGTAACGCCTCGTGTAGAATTTGTTACGTTTGGCCAAGAGGAGTGAGTCAGGGCCAGGGCCTTCACTTCAATAGAATACAGTGAGTTTGGATCCAAAAGTGGTGCGAATGGAGTTAATCCTAAAACAACTTGGTTGTTCTCAACAGATGTGTTGGAGGTCGTGGAAACATCACCGGGGTCGTTATATCGCTTGATGTCAAATTTAGTCCCCGCCGAGTTCTGGTAAGATCTTCCCTGAAAATCGACAGCATTTTCCCATTTAACAGTAAGAGTATTTGTCGTTTCGGCAACAACAGAAAGATTAACTGGCGCAAGGACAGCGGTGAACGTTGAGTTCGCGGATTCTTTCCAACTGCTGGGGTTATCCCCGGTTTCTGTATCGATGGCTCGAACTCTGACAAAATATTCTTGGTTTGCGAGGCCAACAAACGTTGCTGTGGACGTGGCCCCGGGATCAGCAAGAATCGAAATAAAGTTACTGTCAGTTGTCGCTGGCCAGACATCGGACGTTGTGGTTAGTTCGACTTCGTATTTTGTTAAGGTGGGGTTGTTTGTTCCGTGTTCCCACTGGATGGCCACGTGGTTTTCTGGAGATAGGCTATCCCCCAAAGAAGTGAACTTAACATTTTGAGGCTGTTCCGGCAGTGTGTAAAAGACCGGGGTGCCTGGAGAATAGATGTCAGGCCCCACAGATTGAACTCCTGCTCGGTTAACCCCGATTATTTGGATGTAGTGGGTTGTATTGCCCAACAATGTCCCATCAAAAAACGCTTCAAAACTAATACTCGATGGTGGGTAGGGGATCAATAATTCTTGGTAATTATCCAAGATACTAAAACTTGCGTCGACTGATGATACACGAACTAAATAGGAATGATCCCCAAGGGTCATATCAGCGGGGTCTTGCCATTTAATCGTTGCTGATTTTTTATCGCCCGGAAACAGTTCAACACCTGAAAAGACAGGAGGGCCCAGCGTGGTTACCGTGGAAATGTAGTGGGACGGGTCCGAAAAATTTTCCCCATCCGCAAGAACCTTAAAATAGTAAGCGGTGTTGGCTTTAAGGCCGGAGATCGAATCTTCGGAGCCTGAGATGCCCGTAATTTCTTTTCTGTTGCCCGATGAATTATTAAATGACTCGTCAGTATCCGCAACGAGGTTAATATTAATCCCCACAGGTGGCGTCCATTGTAACTTAACTAAAGAGGACCTAACTTCAACCGCCGAAAGGGTTGTCCGCCAGTCGGCGTCAACGTAATCAAGGGGGGCGGACACCCAGTCGGTCCATTCCCCGCCGCCTTTTACTCGAACAAAGAAGTAATAATCCCTATTCAGATTGAGATTGTCGTCTTTGTTGTCTTTTGTAAAAGAAACGACGACTTCGCTCTCGTCACTATAAGACCCGGAGACTCGGTTAATTTCATGGGTGACGTCGTTGTCTGGAGCAAGGACAACTTCATACGCCAAAGTGTGATTATCCGGGTTGTTCGGCTGGAAAGTTAACTGAACACCGACACCTGGAAGGAAGCTCGGGGATAGCTGAGTTGGAGTAGGTGCCAGGGTCCAAAATGGGCTAACTATCCAATCTGGATCTACAAAAACTTTCCCTTGACCAACCAAGGAGGTGGAACTGTTAAATGACGAGATTATCGATACGTAATAGGCTGTATCGTAGGTAAGTCCCAAAATGGTGTGCGTTTGTGTCTGACCTCCGGTCCGATCCTGCAGGAGCTCATCATCACTAAAAACACTGATTTCCCCAGAATAATAATTGCTGTCGTCTAAAGGTCCCGTAAGGGAATATCTAATTTCGAACCCATCCACATTTCCTGGTAAATCGTTCCCATCCGAATCTTTAACGGGTGATTTCCACATAACTCCTATTGAGTTATCAGTGATTGTACTTGTCGAAAGATCCACAATAACTTCTGGGACAATCCCCCCCCAAGCCGAAAACGGGAACATGGCGGTCGCCAGTAACGGCAACCCCAATAAAACCGTTTTTCCCGTTTTATTGCCCAATATACCCATCGACATCCCCTTGCAGGTAATTTTTCTGAAAAAACACGCCATAACTAATCTAATACAGACCACCCTAAAAAAACAGCTCACCTATAGTCCATGCGCCAAAGTGACCAATTTAACAAAACTCAGATTTAAAGAGCCAGGTTCTTTATTTTTTCTTCCAGTGCGGCGACGTCTAGGCCCAGTTCGCGGGCGGTTTTGGTGTGATCGTGGGAGTTTTTTTTCAGTACAGTCTCGATGTGTTCCCGCTCCACTCTGCGGATCACATCGTCCAACCCGGCAAAAAATGTCTGGGTTTCCATGGCTGGCCGGGCGCTTCGAATGCTCATGGGTAAATGGTCCGGCAAAACCACATCGTCCGCCAATAAAGTGGCGCTTCTGAGGGCATTTTGCAGTTCACGGATGTTCCCTGGCCAACGGTATGCCTTCAGCAAACCCAACGTTTCGGAGGCCACCGACAAGCGAGATTTTCCCAACTGCCTCCGGAAACCATCCACCAGCGATACAATCAGCGCGTCCAAATCTTCCGGACCCCGCTGGCGCAGTGCGGGCAGTTCCACCACGAAAACCTTCAACCGGTGGTAAAGGTCTTCCCGAAACGTCCCGGCCGCCACAGCTTTTTCAAGATCCGCGTTGGTCGCCGCCAAAATGCGAACGTCCAGCTTAATGGGCCCTTTTCGAGCGCCCAACCGCTCAATCCGGGGCTCCTGCAAAAACCTCAGCAGTTTTGCCTGAATCGGCAACGACAAGTTCCCAATTTCGTCCAAAAACAACGTTCCGGTGTTGGCCTGTTCAAATTTACCGGCCCGGGCGTTGTCCGCGCCCGTAAACGCGCCCTTTTCGTAGCCGAACAGCTCACTTTCTATGATGGATTCCGGCAACGCGGCGCAGTCCACCACCACGAACGGTTTTTTGGCCCGTTTGCTTAGCCGATGAACTGTCCGTGCGGTAACCTCTTTGCCGGTCCCGCTTTCCCCCAAAATTAGAACCGGGACCTCCGTCGGAGCCACCTTATTGACCAGCGCCATCACCTTTTGCATTTCGGGGCTTTTGGCCATCATATCCACATCGGACTCGTCCCCAGCCGCCGGCACAACCGGCGCCACCGTTGACGACATTTTGCTCACATCCAACGCCTGCCGAACCACGGCGTTGAGCTTATCGGCCTCCAGGGGTTTAATGAGGTAATCCAGGGCGCCCAGTTTCATGGTTTCCACGGCCGAATTGACCGTTTGGAAAGCGGTCATAATAATGACCGGCAGTTTGGAGTGGGTTTCCCGTATTTTTCGGAACGTCTGAACTCCATCCATCCCCGGCATTTGCAAATCAAGGAAAACAAGTTGAACGTCCTCTTTTTTGAGGACGCGCAAACATTCCGCTCCGTTGGAGGCGCTGATGACTTCGTATCCAACTTCACCCAAAATGCGGTGAAAGATCATGCCCACCGACGGTTCGTCGTCCACCACCAAAACGCGGGGCGGCGTGGTTTTTGTCATTGGACCCCTCCCAGCGGGAGTCGAATTTGAAACGTCGTTGGGGCGCCGTCGCGGATGGTCAATTCGCCGCCGTGGCTCTCAATCACGCGCCGCGCGATGGCCAACCCCAACCCGGTGCCCCGTTCCTTCGTCGTAAAAAATGGCGTAAACAAGCGAGCCCGCACGTCGGGCGGGATCACCGGCCCTGTGTCGGACACCTCCATGCTCAATCTGTCCCCCGCCCGCCGGGCCCGAACGGTAATCGTTCCCGGCCCTTGCAATGCTTCCAGGGCGTTGTCCACCAAATAGCCCAACACTTCCCCCATCAGCTCCTTGTCCATGGGAACCAGTGGCAAGGGCTCTTCGTATCGCTTCTCAACTTGAACCTTTTGCAAATCCGTACGGGCGCGAACCCCTTCCAACACCGTGTTGACCAACTCGTGAACGTCCTCTTTCTGAAGGCGAGGCTGGTATGTGCGCGAAAACCCAATGAAATCGTGGGTCATGCGCTCCAACACTTTCACCTTGTCTTCAATCGCCAGAGCCACTTCCCGCTTTTCGTCGGTGGCGGTGAAATGGGTTTTCAAATACTGCGCACACATTTGGATCACGTTCAGCGGATTGCGCATTCGGTGGGCCAACCACCCCGACACCGACCCCAACGCCGCCAGACGCTCTTTTTCAATCAGCTGTTCCTGAACCCGTTTCAACTCAACCGACAGCCGCTGTTTTTCCACGCACCGGCCCACGGCGGCCAGCAAAGCGTCCCGCGTGAACGGTTTGGTAATGTAATCGTACGCCCCCAACCGCAACGCGTCCAACACCGACTGAAGGCCTCCGAACGCCGTCATCAAAATTACTTCCACCATCGGGTGGCGGGACTTGATTTCTTTTAGCAACGCCATGCCGTCCATGTGCGGCATGTTGATGTCGGCCAACACCAATTGGTGTCGTTGCGAGGCCAAAAGTTCCAGCGCGGTTTGGCCGTCAACCGCGGCTTCCACCTCGTATCCGCAGTCTGTTAAAAGGTCAACGCACAACTCCCGGAAACCGGCCTCGTCGTCCACCACCAAAATCCGCGACGCGGCCGCGCCCTCAACCGTCGAGACGGTATCCGAATCCGAGGATGGTTTTAATTTTATCCCCATGGGCTCCGAGCTTTTTGCGCAGATGTCGAATATGAACGTCAATGGTGCCGGTGTTCCCCGGGGTTTCAAACCCCCACACCGCCGTCAACAGGTTCTGACGGCTGACCGCCTTGTTCCGGTTTCGAAACAAGACGATGAGCAAATCAAACTCTTTGGGGGTCAAATCCACCATTTTGCCCTTGACCCGGACGGTGTGTTTATCTAAGTCCGCTGACAAATCGCCGCTGGTGAAATTAAGGATTTCGGGAGCCGCCCGCTCAAACCGACGAAGCAACGCTTTGATCCGCGCCAACAGCTCCCGTTGGCTGAACGGTTTGGTCATATAATCATCGGCACCCATTTCCAGGCCCATCACTTTATCGGACTCTTTGTCTTGCACCGTCAACATCAGAACCGGCACATGCCGTCCGCGCGGATCTTGCCTGATTTGGCGGCAAAACTCCAAACCACCAATGGAGGGAAGCCACACGTCCAACAAAATCAAATCCGGGGGCGACTCAAACAACTTTTTAAACCCTTCGTCCGTGTTGTTGGCCACCATCGTCTGATAACCGTGCTCTTCCAAAATATCCGACGTCAATTGGCACAGTTGGACGTCGTCGTCAATGACAAGGATTTTTTTTCCGGACATAGACTACCCCTTTCCTTTGGATGAGTCGTCAGGGAAAAACCCCAACTCGCTAAAAATGTCCGGCGGGATAAACAGGTCGTCCCCGCTCTTGGATTTTGTTTCGGGAACCGGAGCCGCCTGTTTGCCTGTGGGGCGGTCCCGACGGTCCATCACAAAAGCGCTTTTTCCGAACGATTTGGCGTAACTTTTCAGTTCCATGGCCATGGAACTGATTTCGCCAGGGTGAGTGAAACGGCGCTCGCGATTGGACACAATGGCCAGGGCAATGCCAACGAACGGAAAATGGGCCGGTTCCCCCTGGCGGGATTTCCCCTCAATGTACCCCCGGTCCCGGTCCTCCGGGTCGTACAACGCCGGGATCGCCGCGTCGAACCGTTTAATGATTTCGCGCGACACATCTTCCGCTTTTTCCGCCGGCAAGATCACCACAAAATCGTCCCCTCCCACGTGCCCAATAAACCAGTTGCCCGTCATGACCACCGATTGGGCCGCCCGCCCTTCCACCGACAAAACGATGCATTGGGCCGCTAATTTGATCGCCTGGTCCCCGCGCAAAAAACCGTATCGGTCGTTAAACGCTTTGAAATTGTTTAAGTCGGAGTAAATCACCGCGAAGGATTCTTGTTTACGCAAACGGCGTTCCATTTCCTGCAAAATGCTCGTGTTGCCGGGCAAATGGGTGAGCGGGTTCGCGTCCAACTCGCGAATGTTGCGGCTCAGGGCATTTTCCAACCGCGCTTGCAGGCGTTCGGTGTCGATGGGTTTGGTGAGATAGTCGTCGGCCCCGGCCCGCAGACCTGCAATCTCATTGCGTTTGTCCGACAGGGCCGTGAGCATGACGATTGGCACGGTCCTCAAAGTGCTGGTGCGCCGCATGGCCCGGCACAGGGTGTAACCGTCGGTGTCCGGAAGATCGACGTCGAGAATGATCGCGTCGGGGGGAGATTCCAACGCAACCCGCAGAGCGGATTTTCCCGTCACCGCCATGGACACGTCAAACCCGCACTCTTCTAGAAAATCCTTTAAAAAAATAGGGAGATTCGCCTCGTCGTCGACGATCAGGACCCGAGGACGCGGGGACGCCGGGGTTGGATCGGCGGCGTCCATTAGTTAAAAATCCTTGCGTTCGGTTGGACCGCCGTGTCAGCGGCCTTGGGAAGCGTGAAGAAAAATGTGGTCCCTTGCCCGGGCTCACTTTCCGCCCAGATCCGGCCCCCGTGAGCTTCCACAATGCCCTTGGCGATGGCCAATCCCAACCCCGTTCCTTTCGGGCCACCCATTTTTTGCCGTGTTCCAGGAACTTGCTTAAAGCGCTCAAACAACTGCCCGATGAATTCTTTCGGAATCCCAATGCCCGTGTCGGCCACGCTCACGGTTATATCCGCCCCCGAATCCTTAGCCGACAGAGTCAGCGTCCCGCCCTCCGGCGTGAATTTGTAGGCGTTGGACACCAGGTTGGTGATCACTTGTCGAACCTTTTCGTCGTCGGCCATCACCGTCGGCAACTCCGCCGCAACCGTCACTTTGCCGGTCATGTGTTTTTTATCCAACAGGGGTTGGAACAACCCCACGGTTTCCTCCAACGCTTTTCCGACGTTAAAGGCGGTTTTGCGAATATCCACTCGCCCCGCTTTAAGTTTGGCCAAATCCAAAATATCGTTAATAAATTGAGTCAAACGGGTGGTGCTGTCTAAAATAATATTGAACGCTTTGGTCCGTTTCTCGATGGGGATCTGTTCAAGGGGTTTGCGGGTCATTAACTCCACATAGCCGGAGATGGCCGCCAACGGTGAGCGCAATTCATGAGAAACCGACGAAACAAATTCGTCTTTCAGCTGGTCCAACTCTTTAAGCCGAATGGCCATGATATTGAACTCGTGGGCCAAGAAACCCAATTCGTCGTTGCGGCCCACATGGATTTGAGTGTCCAGGTTGCCCTCGCCGATGGCTTTGGCCCCCGTCGCCAGTTTGTTAAGCGGGCGGGTGATTTGAGCCGACATCACCAGTGTCGCCAACACCGCCAACACCAACGAAATACCCGCCACCAGAAAAACGATCCCCTGCACGCGCACAACTTTTTCCGCTACCGTCGAGTCCACGTATTTTTGGTCAAACCCCACACGAACCATTCCCGCCGAAATGCCCCCCCGCATTATGGGCGCCGACAATTCTTGAATTAATTCTCCTTTGGGTGAACGCAAAACATGGTTGCCGCTGGCCGCATCCAAGACGTGGGAAAAATACGGGTAAAATTCTTGAAATTTCGCGTTCTCACCGAAAACACGTTGGAACTCGTTGTGGGCGAACACCGCGTAGGATAGTCCGGGGAACGATTTGTCAAGGCTTTCGGCGTAACTGACAATGATCACCGGATCACGCAACACCAACGACTCTTCGCATACCCTGGAAAAGTTTTTCAAAACGGTCTCTTGACTCGCGTGCACTTCCGCCAAGAACACTTTCTGAAGCAAATGAAGAATGGAAAGACTCACCCCTCCCACGAGGGCCACAATAATAATCCCTGTAAAAAGACTCAGACGCGTACGCAGTTTCATATAAGTGCCGGGTCCAGTTCCCGGTAGTTAACTCTATGCGACGAACGGACCAAAATCAAGGGTTTCTTGGGCAAACAATACAAGAGCCGTCTTAAGATTTCCTTAAGAACTTGTAACAAACTTGCAACAATATAGAAAACAAATTGTAACACTCCTGTAACGGACCTGTAACACGCAGGCTTTGCCAGGTTATTTCCGTCGAGAATCGAATCGGGTGGTGCGGAAGAGGAAAAACGGAGTTAATCAACCCAAGATTATTTTTTTTGAACGGCGAATCCAAAGACCACACAGACGTCCCTCTAAAAAGCGGACGGGGCCTTACAAACCAATCGGCGAGGAACCCCCGATTAACTTTTTTCGATGATTTTTACGGACACCCCGCCCTTCAGGTCGTTGGGCCTTTGGGTAATCACCAAATCCCCGGGCTCGAGACCCTTGGAAACAAGGGAGAACTGGCTGGACACGTAGCTGACTTCCACGTCGCGTTCCTGGGCCTTGTTGTCTTTGTCAACGATAAACACCCGGCTTCCGCCGGAGGTCTTTTCAACGGCGTCGTTGGGCACCACAAGGGCGTTGTCTTGCTCAAAAATGGTGATGCGCACCCGGGCAAACATGCCGGGGAGAAGCAATCCCCCGTCGTTGGGAAGCACGGCGCTAATTTTCAACGTCCGCGGCCCCGCTTCCACGATGGTGTTGATTTCGTCGATTTTTCCGGTAAACTCCACGTTGGGGTAAGTGTCGACGGTGGCGATCACTTTTTGCCCCGGGAAAACCCGATCGATCTCTTTTTCGATCACGCCCACGTCCACGCGCACGTTCTCGATATTGAGCAGAGTGGCGATCTTTTTTTGCGGCGTCACAAACTCGCCCACTTCCGCCTCTTTGCCGCCCAAAATGCCATCTCGGGACGCACGCAACATGGTTTTTTCGAATTCCGAGGACGCCAGGTCCGCGTTCACCTTGGCTTCCTCCAGTTTGTTAAGAGAAACACCGCCGATGGCGTATAACTTTTCCATTTGTTCCAGCTCGATGCGGGCTTTTTTAAGTTTCAAATACACGTCGCGTTGGTTGAGCCGAGCGATCACTTCCCCTTTGCGCACCTTGTCCCCGTCGCGAAACTCAAACAATTCAATCACTCCGTCGGCCTCAAACCGCAGAGGAATTTCCTTGTCTCCCTGAATGGTGCCCACCGCCACCATGGGATCGACAAAATGTTCGGGTTTCATTTCAACCACGTTAACGGCCAAAACACCGCTTTTCGGGGCATCGCCTCCCGTGGACTCTTTTGGGCCTTTGAATTTTTCAATTCCTTTCATGACACCGAAAATCATCAAAACGCCGAAACCCGCCACCATCGCCATGAAGAGCAATTTGTTTTTCTTCGCAAACGGCCCCACCACACGATGCATAAAACCATGAATAGGGCCGCGAACCGGCTTCGGCCGGACCGGCGTGTGCTTGGCATCGTGAGCTACGGGTTCCGTCACAAAAGTTCCCCTTCAACAAAAATAAGTTCACACGTTCTCACTTGGCCTTGTTGCGTCAAAGTGGCCAAAGGCGACGACTTGCAAAGACTATAATTTTTCAAGCCTTCGGCCAACCCCATTTTTAAAAATTTTATAGAATCCCGGTCATGACATCCAGACAACCCCGCTCGTTAATAAACAAGCCCGCGTTTCCACCCAATCGTTCGGTGCTTCTGTTGGGTTTTATTTTAGCCCTTTTTACCTCTCTTGCCCGGGCTGATGGAGACACCATTCAGCTTGGTTTCGATTATGGTTTAAGCGCCGTGGGAATCGGCAACAATGACGGCAACCCCTCCACGTCCGATGACCTTAATTACTATTCCCACCAAATCCGCGCCTACTTAAACGGACAAATTTCCCCTAACGTGCAAGCCGGCCTGCGGGTTCAATCTGTTAATATCTGGGGGCTGGAGGGCAGCACCAACGCCCCCGCCACCCGCTACCCGGCCGCCGATGGAACCCCGTGGATAGAACAAGCCTATCTCTCGATGCCCCGCCTGGCCGGAAACCGTTTGGCATTGACCTTAGGCCGCCAATCGATTGTGGTGGGCGACGGCCTTCTGGTGTCGGACGACGAGTTGGGGTTCAACGCGATTCGGGCCCAAATTCGGTTGCCCTGGAAACTGGGGCTGGACCTGTTCACCGCAAAAATTAACGAAGGTCTGGAAACAAAAAAAGATTTTGACTTGACCGGTGTTGTGGGATCCCTTATCCGGGGAGACAATCACTGGGATCTGGCTTGGATCCAAGAAACCAACGACATGCCGTCAAATTATCTTTTAGGCGGAAGCACGCAAACCGCCTCGCGGGTCAACCGGACCTTTTACGACCTTCGACTTTTTGGCGATTTGAAAGACGCGTATTACAAACTGGAGCTGGCACTCGGAAAGGGAAAAGCGTCCACTCAGGCGGGAGACATCAAGATCCAAGGCCAATCGGAAAAAATTGAACTGGGAGCCCAAACCGATTCCGCTCGATTCGGTCGATTCGGTGTCAAAGCGCTCTACGCGTCGGGGTCGGGAGATGATCCGGACACCACGGACAAAGACGAATCGTTTCGGCCCACCTTTTCCAAACGGTGGAAAGGGTTGCAACGGGAAGGTTGGGGACGTCACTTTGCCGCAACGCCGTCGGACGCCTACGATCCGGCCCACCCTTTTTCATCCGAAGGAACGGGGCTTCCCGGGGCGGCGTCGGGAATAAAAACATTGGGGTTTGGAATTTTCACCATTCAAAAAGTCAATTGGACGGGATCCATCGACTACTACACGTACGATTCACGGGTCAAAGTGTCCGGGCAAAACAGCCTGGGGGCCGAGCTGGACCTGGGACTGGTTTACCGGTACACGGGTTCCGTCTCGTTCGACTTTAACGCGGCAACGTTTTTCCCGGGCGACGCATACGGACCGTCGACTTCCAAAGTCACCCGTTACACCGCCTCCACCCAATTCCATTTCTAACCGGGAAACCGGGATCCCCCCTAAAAACAAAAATGCCGCCGAGAGCCATGGCTCCCTGCGGCCTTTTTTGTTGCGGGGGTTGGATTTGAACCAACGACCTCGAGGTTATGAGCCTCGCGAGCTACCAGGCTGCTCCACCCCGCGGGATAATCTTAGCAAATATTGGCCGCCGATAAGCAAAAAAATCACACACAGCAGGATAAACACATCTCCTCTTCGCGCATAAAATGTTAACGCCTCCACGGGGATTGGATCACCGTGTAAAACCGCCTGTCGCAACAAGGCCGACTTCGACACAATCTCTCCCCGAGGCGATATGAATCCGGAATATCCCGTATTGGCGGCGCGGACCATCCATCGTTGGTTTTCCACGGCGCGCAGAACGGAGGCGGAAAAATGCTGTTCCGCGGCCGCCGTGTCGCGATACCATCCGTCGTTGGTGATGTTCACCAACACCTGGGCCCCGTTCCGAGTAAACCGACGCACCAGGTGAGGGAACAACCCCTCAAAACAGATGGTCACGCCCACGCGGGTTTCGGAAGTCGATATCACATGGGCCGAAGGACCGGCATCAAAAGTTCCCAAATCGTTTAAGACTCGAATAAAAGGGGATAACAAACGGCGAAACGGAACAAACTCCCCAAAAGGGACCAAGTGAATTTTACGGTATTTGTCCACCCATTGTCCGTCTGAAGAAACAAGAAACGCCGCGTTGTAATCGCCGGTTTGTTCCCGCGTCACGGCGCCGACCAAGAGGTACACGCCGGTTTGTCGTGCAAGGCTCTTGACCCATTGGGTGGGTTCGGGCTCGTTGGGAAACCATCCGGGCACAGCGGTTTCTGGCCACAGGATAAGATGGGGCTTTTTTTGAGCGGCTTCCCGGGTAAGAGAAGAATAAACAGACATAATTTCTTCGACATACGACTGATCCCACTTCTTATACTGATCGATGTTACCCTGAACGATGGACATGGAAACGGGATCGCCCACCGCCACCTCCGGTTGTCGCCAGAGCCCGACACTGCAAACGGTTAAACCGATCAAAGTCGCGATGGCGGGAATCGGTCCGGCGATGGAGCGGGGTTTTCGCGCCCAGGAAAAAAGCGCGACGGCGATGGCACCGTTAAAAAGAATGATGAGAAACGAAACCGCGTAAGCACCCCCCCACTGAGCGAGGGGCAAATGTTTTGGAACTTGCCACTGCGAGCACGCCAAAGTGAGCCAGGGAAAGCCACCCAGGAAGAAACTCCGTAGCCATTCCACAACGACCCAAACCATGGCGAACCAAAAAGGCCTTTGCCATAATGGGGCCCGGGAAAAAAATCGAACACCCCAACCAAATACACCCCAATAGAAACCCACGTAAGCCGAAAGGGCGACCCAGGCCAATCCGGCGACCGGCCAAGCAACGCCGCCCCATCGGCAAGTGGGGTACACCCAATAAAGGGTTCCCATCCCACCAATGAGCCCCGCAAGAAAACCCCACCGGAACGATTCCCCCGCCCGCAAACCCGGCGCAGCCAATAAAAGCGGGACCAAGAAAACCCAAGCGAGGGAACCAAAGTTAAAGGAAGGAAAACAAAAGACGGAGAGAACGCCCGACAGTAAAATTGCCGGACGGCGGAACCGGTCGATCAGCGCCTTACTTGCCACAACATTTCTTGAATTTTTTCCCGCTCCCGCACGGACAGGGGTCGTTGCGCCCGATTTTGTGGACTTCCGGCAGTGGTTGGGCCGCGACCGGAAGGCGCGGTGCGTGTGTCGGGGCCGAAGCGGTGCGGATCAAAGGAGATGCAACCGTCTCGCGCTCAGGGCCCCCCCCCACAGACCCATCGGTTGACGATTCAATTTTCGGGGCCTCAGGTTTTTCGGTCACCATCACACGTTGCTGAGGTTGAAGAACGGGAGCCGCCTCAATCCGGAACAAAAATTCCAAAGATTCTTCGCGCACCCGTTGCATCATGGTTTCAAAAAGGTTGAACCCTTCTTTTTGAAACTCGATCAAGGGATCTTTCTGGCCGTAAGCACGCAGGAAAATTCCCTTGCGCAACTGTTCTAAATAGGTCAAATGTTCCACCCAGGCGGTGTCCATGACCTGAAGCAAAACCATGCGGCTGAGGTGCTGAAAGTTATCCAAACCCAAATCCACTTCCCGACGGCGAAAGGCCTTCTGCAACAAGTCCACCAGTTGCTCTCGAAGATCCGAAACAGCGGTGAACGTGGCGGGATCGAGTTTCACGTCCGACTCAAAACCGCGCGCCAACCACGCCGTCAGGCTGGTCAAATCCCATTCTTCGGGATGGGCTTTTTCAGGGGCCCACAAGGCCAGTTTTTCGTCTAACGACTCTTGCATCATACTTTCCAACCGCGACGTCATGTTTTCGCCTTCCAAAACGGCGTTGCGCAAGGCGTAGACGGCCTCGCGCTGTTTGCTCATGACTTTGTCGAAATCCAACAGTTGTTTTCGAATGTCGAAGTTCATGGCCTCGACTTTGCTTTGAGCGTGGCCGATGGCGCGGGTGACCATGCCGTGTTCGATGTTTTCGCCTTCCTGCATTCCCAACTTGCCCATCCAACTTTGGATGCGCTCGGTGTTCCCGAACAAACGCATAAGTTCGTCGTCAAGGGCCAAATAGAAACGGGAGGAACCCGGATCGCCCTGACGGCCGGCCCGGCCGCGCAATTGATTGTCGATCCGTCGAGATTCATGGCGCTCGGTGCCCAAAATATGCAACCCGCCGCGATGCTCGCGGGCCATCAACCCCGCGTCAAAAAACGATTCCAAAATTTTCCGGTTCAGGTCCCGCATCCGGGCCAAATCGTCGGCGTTCGGGGCTCCTTCGGGGAAAGGCTTTTGGGGACGCCCGCGCCACTGGTCCTCCGACACGCCGACCGGCGCTTGGGAGAGATTCAGCTTGTCGACCAGGTCCGGATCATCGATAAGCGCATTGAGCGCCCGAATAACGTCCCGTTCTTTGGCCTTGGCGTACCCGGCGACATCGACGCCCATTCGATCCAGGATCAGTTGATCCACCGGCCGGGGTTTCTTGATCATCTTTTCAAACTCAAACACGTTGAAATCGCCCAACCCAAGGAAGACGGACCCTTCTTTGACAACCGCCGCCTGCTGTTCGTCGGGCGGGTTACCGCCCAAAATGATGTCGGTTCCACGCCCGGCCATATTGGTGGCGATGGTCACGGCGGACTTGCGACCGGCTTGGGCGATAATCTGGGCTTCCTGCTCATGGTATTTGGCATTGAGCACATTGTGAGGGACGCCCATCCGCCGCAACATGGCCGACACCCGTTCGGACTTCTCGATGGACCGGGTTCCCACCAAGACGGGCTGACCGCGGCGCCAACAATCTTCAATTTCGTCGACAATCGCTTCGTATTTTTCCCGTTCGGTGCGATACACCCGATCCGGATGGTCCACCCGCGTCACGGCCCGGTTGGGCGGGATAGCCACCACATCGAGCTTATAAATTTCCCAAAACTCTTTGGATTCCGTCATGGCGGTGCCCGTCATGCCGGCAAGTTTTTTGTACTGCTTAAAAAAGTTCTGAAACGTGATGGTGGCCAACGTCTGATTTTCCTCCGCCACCCGCATGCCTTCCTTCGCCTCCACCGCTTGGTGGAGCCCGTCGGACCACCGACGACCGGGCATCAACCGACCGGTAAACTCATCGACGATAATGACCTCACCGTCTTTGACCACATAGTCCACGTCTTTTTTGTACAGCGTGTGGGCGCGAATGGCTTGGGTGATGTGGTGAACCCACTCGCCGGAGATGTCGTCGTAGAGACTGCGCACACCCAACAAGCGTTCGGATTTATTGATGCCCGCGTCGGTAAGCGTGGCGGTGTGGGCTTTTTCGTCGACGATGTAGTCGAACCCGGCCCCCAAATCGGCGCCGGAATATTTGGCTTTGATTTCTTCGTCTTCGGTGATCAGCCGCCCTTTCAACTGCGGCACCAACCGGTTGACGATTTGGTAACGTTGGCTGGACGCCTCCCCCGGCCCCGAAATAATCAAGGGCGTGCGGGCCTCGTCGATGAGAATGGAGTCGACCTCGTCGACAATGGCGAAATGAAACGGCCGAAGAACCCGCTGGGCCTTGTCGCGCACCAGGTTGTCGCGCAGATAGTCAAACCCGATCTCGTTGTTGGTGACATAGGTCACATCGCAGGCGTAGGCGGCGCGACGATCGTCGTTGGGCATGTCGTGCTGAACGTAGCCGACGGTCAGGCCCAAAAATTCATAAACGGGCCCCATCCATTGCCGGTCGCGACGAGCCAAATAGTCGTTGACCGTCACCACATGCACGCCGCGGCCGGTGAGGGCGTTTAAATAGACGGGCAAAACGGCGACCAACGTTTTTCCCTCGCCGGTTTTCATTTCGGCGATTTTTCCCTGGTGCAGCACCACGCCGCCGACCACCTGAACATCGTAGGGGCGCAAGCGGATGGACCGCCGGGCGGCTTCCCGCGCGGCGGCAAAGGCTTCGGGCAACAAATCGTCCAACGTTGCGCCGTCGGCGAGACGTTTTTTAAATTCGTCGGTTTTGGCGCGGAGAGCGGCGGCGTCGAGTTTTTCAAAAGCGTCGGCAAACGAATTGACCGCGCCGACCAAAGGTTCAATGGCTTTGATGGTCCGTTGGTTCTGTGTTCCCAAAAAAAGTTTTAAAATAGACTCGATCACAGGCCCATGGCCTCCCAATATCTCACTTAATCCGGCAGGGGGTTAACCGGAATCCAACCCCTTTCCGACCGAACGGATTATATCAAAAGAAGGGAGTTGTCCTTATGAAAAAGCTGATCCGCGGCATCATGGAATTTCGAAAAACCCGCCGACCGATGGTGATGGATACCTTTGCGAGGCTGGCGCTGGGCCAATCGCCGGACGCCCTGTTTGTGGCGTGTTCCGACAGTCGGGTGGCGGCCAACGTGTTCGCCTCGACGGATCCGGGAGACCTGTTTGTCATCCGCAACGTGGGCAACATCATTCCCAAACACCCGAACAGCGGGTCGACCGTGGCCGGCCTGGAATACGCCCTTAACGTTTTAAACGTGCGTCATGTGATCGTGTGCGGCCATTCCGATTGCGGGGCCGTGCGGGCCTTGTCGCAAAATATCGCCTGCCTGCCCGAGGGGGCTCTGCGAAACTGGCTCCGCCATTCCGAGGAGATCACCAAGACCAACGCGGTGGACCTCGACGCCCTTTCCAAAAATAACGTGGCCCAACAAATTGCGAACCTGCTCACCCACCCCGCTGTCAAAGAACGCGTGGCGGCCGGAACACTTTCGCTTCACGGAATCTGGTTCGACATCCGGAAAGCCGACGTGTATTACCTGGAAAAGGAATCGTTCATTCTCATCGACGACACCGAAGGTGAAAAGATTATCGAACGACTGGAAGGTTGACCCCGCCCGCCCGATCTAACAAACTGTGGCGGAGGCCCTGTTGCAAAGGAACAAACAAAATTGGAGCGGCTTATTGTACAGCATTCGAACCCACTTCCTCAAATCTCCGCCCCCTTGAAAGGGGGAGGACCAAGGAGGGGGTTGCCGATTTTTTCGACCGTTGACCGCTATCACCGGCGGGAATCACTGCCCCCCCTC
>JAYRXX010000016.1:0-12019 GCA_041917295.1 Elusimicrobiota bacterium | reverse complement strand
GGCCGGGAACGCCGCAAACGCCGTGCCCATCCCCGTGGCAGTAGCAATCCATCGAAAACGTTCTTAAGATGCAGGAACGTCTTCTCTGAAATACAGACCAAACCCTTTAGGGGGATACGATGTGCCTGGTCAAGAACTAATCCCCTTTCCGCCCCTCGGGATAGCCGGAACCATCGTACCGTTCGTGATGATGGCGGATCAGAATGGACGCGGGTTCCAAAAAAGGGATGCCCGCCAGAATTCGTCCGCCGACTTCTGGATGTTGTCGGATTCGTTCTTCTTCGTTGGGTGTCAGCGGGCCGTTTTTCCATAGGATGGCGTCGGGAGTGCCGATCTTTCCGAAGTCGTGAAGCAGACCGGCCTGCTCGATCGTGGCGACGGTTCGCGGGGCCAATCCCAGCATGCGCGCGATTGCCACGGCATAGTGCGCCGTTCGGCGGGAATGTCCTTCCGTGTAGGGGTCACGCGCCTCAAGCGTTTGGGCCAGCGCTTCAAGCGTTCGCAGAAATCCCTGCTGAAGTTTTTCGCGGGCTTGCTTTTGTCGATCTCCCAAAATCCCGGCGAAGACGCCACACCCCAACATTGGAAAAACGGCCATCCACAAGTGCGGCGTGGCATGGTCTCGCATTCCCCTGCCTAAAAACAGGACCCCATAGGACACCGCAACGCGCACCAACCCGGCCACCAATCCCCGGCGCTGACTGAGCGAAAGCACCAGCGCCATGACGCCCACCGTGTAGAGATGTAGGACGCTTTCTCCGCCGCCGAAAATCGTCCAGGCCACCGCCAAGACGAGAAAAAAAGCATCTTCCCATTCAAGGCCGCTGAACCACTTATTCATGGGGCCGCGTCGACGAGGGAGGGCCGTCGCGGAATTCAGAATGACGGATTTTTCCACCGGCGTGGCTGATCCATCCCGCCAGTCCAACGGAAATGACTCCGAGGGAAAAAGCCAAAACTGCCAATCGGCGGGAGAGCGTCTCACGCCGTCGAGTGAGAAACGACGCCAGTGCCGCCGCGCCGGACAGATAAAAGACGAAGGCCCAATCTCTGGCGCGATCGGCATGCAGATCCAGCCACGCCTGGGCCTCGGGGGTGGACATGGCGGAGACCCGATCATACCCACCTTGGCCGGATCGAATGGTCATCCACGTGGCCACAGACATCATCGTCAACCACAGGAGCGCCCCCCACCGTTCCCTCTCCCGATCGAACACCAGAGCCATCAGGAGGATAAACACCCCCGCCGCCATGCCTTCCAAGGGCCAATGGTTCAGGAGGACATGGACGTACTCCGGTTGTTTCAGTTGGGAAAGGAACGATGAAAAGCCGACCATACCGGAATCGTTATTGGACGATTTCGGCGTTCTCGATCATGCTGATCCCGTCGCGGCTGACGAGCTTGCCTTTGACCGTGACTGTCTTGGCGGCGACGTCGGCCAGAGACGCATTGATGGGTTTATGTTCGCCGACTAACAGATAGAGCTTTCCGTCCTCCGCTTTGAGCCCAACGGGAAGACCGCTCGTGATGCATGTTTTGGCGCATTGCGCGTGTTTGGCTCCCGTCGCTCCGTGGTCCAGGTAACAGACCATATCAACGATCTCCCCTTTCACGCTGACAGACGAAGAAGAAGGCATCGCCGCCCCTTTCATCTCCATCCCTTCCATTTTTTCGTCGTGCATCCCTTTCATATCGTGTTCGTGGGCGGCCAGGGGCAAGACAAACAACAGGGCGCAGAACCCGGTGATGACATGGTTTCTCATTGGTTTTTCTCCTTAGGACACAGATCCTTCAACGAAGAAGCCCGCTTCTCGTTTACGTCGAGAAACGGGCTTCCCCGAAGAAGTTTATTTACCCTTTTCTTCCTTGTCCTGCATTTTGTGCCAGGTGGCGAAGGAACGATACTCGTCACGCAGTTTTTTCGAGGCGCCGATAATCGCGTCACAGTGCTTCTCCATCTTCTGTCGGGTGGACATGGGCGTTTTGTCCGTCATGCCTTCTTTCTTCATGGCCGTATGCTCCGCGATCACGGTATCCAGATCAGCGGCTTTCTGTTCGTAGGCCGCCGCCTGTTCTGCGTGGCTGGCCGCGAACGCCTGCATCGTGAATCCCAAAATCCCCGCGATGACACCGACGCCGATGAGGGCGTTTTTGAGTCTTTTCATGGTTTGTTGCCTCCTTGATTTTTTGAACTGTTTTACTTCATTGAAAAATCCGTCATACCCTTGCTGTCTTCGCTCGACTGTTTCTTGAAAGGGACTAAGCAATTATCACAGACCGCTTGTGTCAGGGACGAGAAAAACGTTTTCCTTTGCTCGGGGGTTAAAACAGAGCGCATTTCCCAAAGATGTCGGACAATCCGGTGTTGTTGTTGGGATTCCAAATCGGCCACGCGATCCACATAGGCGTCCACCTGTTTTTCGTCGGCGGTATCATCTTCCAAAACGCCGCACAGGGCGACCCTGGCGTCGGCCAATTTCAATTGGATGGGCTCCAAATCAGTTTTCAAGGAGGCCTCCAGAGGGATGAGTTTTACTTTTTGTTCCTCGGTCAAATGGAGTTGATGGAGCCAACGGTGGGCGCCGGCCATGTCCAACGACTGTCCCCGTGGGTGGGTGTGGCAACACTTCAACATCAGGTAGGTTGACCCCAGGGCCATGCCTAACACAACGAGTGCGCTTATTCCCCAAAAAGTCCATCGTCGGATCGTCACAGGTTTTCTCCTTGGTCTGTCGCGGGCATTCGCCCGATGGGCGTTCGTCCTTCCTGGAAAATGAGTTCAACCGAGTTTTGTGGATAAGGAGAGGTGAACCGATTCAGGGCGATCTCCAGCGGTGTCGCGGTTTCGTGGCGACGGTCAAATAACCGAGCCCCTCCGGCCACTCCCAATACCCAGAGCAAAAGGAACCCGGCAAGCGCTGGGGCGAAAGGGAACCTTGCAAAAAAACCCGTACGCCCGAAAACCGCGTTTTCCTGTTGGCGCACCTTTTCCCAAAAGCGGGCGCGGAAGTCGGCCGACGGTTGGACGGGTTCAATAAGACCAAGAATGTCCCAAGTGGCCATTAGTAAGCGGGATTCTTCTCGGCATTCTGGACAAAGATCCAAATGGACACGGACCCTCTCGGTTTCAGTTTCGCCGAGAGCGTGACTAAGATAATCCGGTAGCGTTTGGACAACTTTTTTACAGTTCATGGGGTAGCTCTTTCACCCCTCTATACACCTAAGGACTTAAAAAGTTGCGGTGCTCTTGGGAGACTGATTTTGGATAAATGGTTTGAGCGCGTTTTTGAGCGTTTGCTTGGCACGAAAGAGGAGGGATTTCACAGAAGAGACAGAAGTTTCCATGGTTTGGGCGATCTCTTCGTTTGTCATGTCTTCAAATCGGGCGAGGATCACGGCCGTGCGTTGATTCTCCGGCAAGAGGGCAAGGGAGGATTGGATGAGCGCGGCTAAATGCTGGTTTTCCATGTGTTGTTCTGGGCCATGCCCCCGTCGTTCAGGGGGATCCACTGGTGGAGAGTCGCCGTCGTCTTCGGTGGAATGGAATAGGGAAATAAGGGGATGGCGTTTTTTTTGACGGAGCCGATTGGAAATTAGGCGCGAGGCGATGGAAAAGAGCCATGGACGAAATGGGCGGGAAACATCGTACCGGTCCTTTGCATTATGGATACGCAAAAGGACCTCTTGGGCGGCATCTTCGGACTCTTCTTGTGAAAATAGGAACCGGTTGGCGAAATTAATGAGATGGGTGGAATATCGGTTGAACAATAGGACAAAGGCATCCGTGTCCCCCGATTGAAACCGTCTCATCAAGGATTCATCGCTCTCTCGATCAACACTTCTTGGCGAATGGTCTTCCACTGTCAATGGGTACGCTCTCTTAAGACAGAGGGTAGCATTCCTTGGGAACTCCATAAATGCCCGGCATTGAGAGCGAAGAGGGCTCATGGATTACGCCCAAAAAATGTTCGACCTCATCCATCCTCACCCCCGTCAACTTTCCACGCTGATCCTGCACCGGGCGACTTCCAGCCCTCGCTTCGTTTTTACACTGAAATACGTCGGATTCAAAAAGAGGCTATTTCCCTTCCTCCGACGAACGACCTTCACCGAACTTGTTTCCTCGCCGATTTGCAAACCATCGTTGGCGAACCATTGGACGCGGAGGGTGAACCCTGGTTTCAACTCCCGCGCGCGAACGTCCTTGAAATAGCCTTCAACGATCAAATAATCGACGACATTCCCTTTTTCTTTTTTACGTTGATGCTTCAAACGGACCCACGCGATGTTCAGTTTGTCGCAGGGGGCGATCTCCACCTTAACGTTTCGCCGGAAGGACTCTTCACGACTCCGTACGGGCTCCATGTTGATGATCGTTTCCAGGGCATAACGGGGAGAGGCGCATCCGCCGACGACGATGGCGGCGGCCGTCAACCAACCGAGCGATGTTTTCATGGGAAACCTCCAATTTTAAGATTCGGATAAAACCATTGCACCAAGATCGAATTCCACCGAAGACGGTTTTGCGTCTTTGCAGGCCGGGGCTAAATGGCCTTGTCGCCTTTTTCTCCGGTACTGATCTTGAAGACTTCGGCGACATCATAGACGAAGATTTTTCCGTCTCCGGAACTGCCCGTATGGGCGGTTTTTCGGATCAGCTCCGCGACCTCTTTCCACGCGCTATCGGAAACGACGATTTCAAGCTTCGCCTTGCGGGCATAGTTCACGGACTCATGCGTCATTTTTTCCCGTGCGTCCTCGGCGCGGCTCTTGCCGAAGCCTTTGACCTCCGACACGGTTACTCCCGGGAGGCCCGGGTGCTCTTTCAGCGCGAGGATGACTTTGGTTAAAACGGACGTCTGAAGGATGGCCTTAATTTCTTTCATAGCGAATCTCCTTTTTTTAAATTTCGATTTCGTGCGAGGACGTTTTCTTTTCCACCAAGCTGTAAAGCGAGGGGAGGACCAGGAGTGTTAGGGCTGTCGCGGTGATGAGACCGCCGATGACCACCGTGGCCAAGGGCCTTTGCACCTCGGCGCCAATGCCCGTGTTGAGCGCCATGGGGATGAACCCCAGGCTGGCCACCAGCGCGGTCATGATGACCGGACGAAGACGGGCCAAGCACCCTTCCCGGGCGGCTTCAATAGCGGAGGCGCCGCGCGCGCGCAGTTGGTTGAAGAACGTCATCAGAACCATGCCGTTCAGGATGGCAATGCCCATAAGCGCGATGAACCCCACCGAGGCTGAAACGCTTAGGGGAATGCCGCGGAGGGCCAGGGAAAGGACACCGCCCGTCATCGCCAGGGGGATGCATGTGTAAATCAGAACCGCCTGGCGCAGGGTGCCGAAGGCCCTCCACAGAACGACGAGAATGCCCAGCAAAACCACCGGGACGATCACGGCAAGTTTTTTGCGCGCGCGTTCCAGATTCTTGAACTGCCCGCCCCAGGACATGGAATAGCCCTCGGGCAGTTGCACCTCCCGCTCGACAGCGGCGCGCGCTTCCTTGACGTAACTCGCGATATCGCGCTCCCCGAGAAACACGGCCACGGCGGCGTAACGCTGGCTGTAGTGGTGGGCGATGGTGGTGACCTCGTCTTTGCTTTCAAAGTCAGCCACTTTCTGGATTGGGACAGAGCCGCCGTCCATCCCGACGGGGAGAGACGTGATGGTATCGATGTTCTCGCGGTGCGATTCCTCCACCCGCATGACGATGGGGAACTTCCACTGTTGCTCGTAAAAGCTGCCCACCTCATGCCCCGCCATGGCGGTTTCGAGCAGGCGGTTGACGTTGTGGATGTCCAGGCCGTAGCGGGCGATGGCCCCGTAGTTGGGCCGGGCGCTCAGGACCGGGCTCTTGCGGAGCGCGCTCAAGGCGTCCATTTCCGCCTCCTCGGTGCCGGGAATCTTTTCCAGAACGGCGATGGATTTTTCCAAGAGCTCGATTAAGACCTCCAGGTCTTTTCCGTAAATGCGGAGGCTCACGTCCGCGCGGCTTCCCTCCAATATTTCCATGAAACGCATTTCAATGGGCTGGTTCTCGCTGACTTCCTGATCGGGGACTTCCTTCTCGAGAACTTCTTTCATGGCCGCGTAGAGCTCCGCCTTGGTCCGAACACGGCCATTCACTCGGGACCATTGGTCTGGGTCCTTATTGAGAACAACGAAGGTGTCCGATAGGTGAACGCCCATGGGGTCCGTGGCGGATTCCGCCGTGCCGATCCTGGAAAAAACGCTCTCGACTTCGGGAAACCGAGCGATAACGCGGTCGCTCAACTTCTGCATATCGAGCGAAGCGTCCACGCCGATGTCCGACGACCGTGTGAAGTTGACGACCAGGTCGCCCTCGTCCAAAGGCGGCATGAAGTCCGCCCCAAGACGGCGATAGACCAGAACGGAGCCGACGAACAGTAGTGCGGCGGTAATCAAGACCAGCGCGGGACGTTTGAGACTGACATCCAACAACGGCCTGTAGAGACGGAGCATCGTCCGGTAGACCCGGTTTTCCATCTTGCCGCCGTGGGCGGGCGCCCGAAGGAAGAGATAGGCCAAAACGGGCATCAGCAGGACGGCCACGAGCAAAGACGCGCCCAAGGCCATGAGGACCGTGACCGCCATGGGATGGTAGAGCTTGCCTTCGACCCCCTCCAAGGAAAGGATGGGCACGTAGACCAGCATGATGATCAAGAGGCCGAGGGTCACCGGTTTGACCACTTCGGCGGCCGCGTCCAAGAACAGGCTCAGCCGTTCCTGGGGCCCGAGGGGCCCCTTATGCTCTTCAAGACGACGCAGGGCGTTCTCAATCATCACCACCGCGCCGTCGACCAGGAGGCCGAAGTCGATGGCCCCCAGGCTCATGAGGCTGGCGGAAACGCCGAACCAGCGCATGCCGATGGCCCCGAAGAGCATGGAAAGTGGAATGGCCAATGAAACGAAGAGCGCGGCGCGGACGTTGCCGAGGATTAAAAGAAGGACCGCCACAACGAGAGCGGCTCCCTCGGCGAGGTTCTTCACCACGGTCTTGAGTGTCGCGTTGACCAAGTAGGTGCGGCTGTAGAGGAGTTTCAACTCCACATCGGACGGCAACGGCGCGTCCTTCAGCGCCTGCTCCGCGTCCAGGGCCACGCGCCGCGAGTTGGCGCCGGAGAGCATCAGCACGGTTCCCAGCACCGTCTGCTCTCCATTGTAAGTCGCTCCCCCCATCCGTTGAGAATAATCCTCTCTTACGTCCGCCACCTTGGACAGCGGGAGGGGTTTGCCCCGCACGTCCAGTTTGATGGGGAAACCCCGGAGTTCGTCCAGATTTTGGAGGCGGCCAGAGGAACGCACGATGACCTGCCGGCCCTTGGGCTGGATGTAGCCGCCGCCGGAATTCTCCCCGATGCCCTCCAGCCGTTCCATAAGCTGTTCGATGGTCACCCCCTGTTGGTCCAGTCTCTCGGGGTGTATCTCGATGTGGATTTCCTTCTTGTAGCCGCCGGTGGAATCCACCTCGGCGACATTTTTGACGGAGCGCTTGAGGTAGGGCGCCACGACAAAATCCTGGATTGTTCGAAGGGCGAGCAGTCTTTCCGTCTCGGGCTTGGCGGCCAAGGGCGAGCCGGATTTGGCCATGACCGCGTACATGAGAACCTCGCCCAACCCCGTGCTGATGGGCGCAAGTTCCGGAGAAAGGCCTTTGGAAAGTTCCCCCGCGGCGCCCTGGAGCCGCTCGGCCACCTGCTGGCGTGCCCAGTAGATGTCGGTTCCGTCCTCGAATATCACGACCACCTGGGAGAGGCCGTACTTGGAGAGGGAGCGGACGTCCTTGACGTTGGAGATGCCGCTCATGTCCGTCTCGATGGGGAAGGAAACGGTTTTTTCGATCTGCTCCGGGTCCAGAGCACCGGTCTTGGTGTTGACCACCACCTGCACCGGGGTGATATCGGGGACGGCGTCCACCGGGGTCTTTGCGACCGAGTAGAGACCCGCCCCCGCGCCGAGCGCGAAGAAAAGGACGACCGTGAGCCTGTTCTTTAAAATCCATTCTAAAATACGAATCATGGGGCCTCCCTCTTAAAATGAACCGAGTTTTTCCAGAACGTCGGACTCGCCAGTCGCGGCCAGGAGGTCCGCGACGCGGGCGGCGAAGTCCGCCTGCGCGTCCAGCACGCGGTTGAACGTGTCGGAGACGGAGCCATCCAGCTCAAGAAAAGTGAGGAGATCCAGCTGGCCTTTGCGGAACCCCGCCTCCGCTTCTTGAATCTGTGTTTCCATCTCGGAGAGGACGGCCTCCGGATATTCAAGAACGATGCGGCGCGCGGCCTCGTACTCCACGAGGAGGCGCTGAATATCGGCCTTGAGCTTTTGCTCCTGGAAGGCCAATTGCATTTCCTCGGCGCGTTTTTTACTCTCCGCGCTCCGATACCCGGACCGGTTGGCGTTCCACGAGGGGAAGGCCAGGGTCATCCCCAGCCCGTATATTTTTTCCGTCTCCCCCGCTTTGGCCTCCTCAAAGGAAGCCGCGAGCCCCGGATCGGGCCACCCTTCTTTGGAAGCCAGCTTTCCCTCGAGATCGGCGCTTTTAACGGCGAGCCGTTGGAGATGGAGGTCGGGATTTTTATCCGAGGCCTTGGCCGTCCACTCCATCGGGTCGAGCGGTTTTTTCCCCGTGAACCAGGGCAAATCGATAACAGGTCGCGCGCCGGCGGCGAAGGGGATGAAGATCCTCAAGTTTTCAAGCGCGGACCCCGCCCGCGCCTGGCTTTGGATTGCTTCCGCCGCAAGGCCCTTCAGTCTGTTCTGAACGATGCGGCTCTCCGCTTTTCTCTGCGGGGTCGGGAACGAGCGGCCGGACAAGAAGTCTTGGATGAGGTCGAAGCGTCGTTGACGGTTCTCCGCGAAATCGGTTTTTCGGCGGTTGACGGCATAATCGTAGGCGAACCGGAGAACATCGAACGCAATGGCGATTCGCGTCGCTTCCCGCCGCCCGCGCCAGGATTCCGATTCGATTTCAAAGATGTTGCCTTGAACGCCCGGTTTACCCAGGAGCGGCAACGGCTGGTCGAAGGTCCATTCCGATCGTGAACCGCTGAGCCCGCCCACCTTTTTCTTCCCGCCTGAAAAACCGACGGTCATGCCTGACCACATCCGGGTTTGGGATGCCGCCAAGCGGCTCGCATCGGCGCGGGCGTCTTGTGCGCTCAGGATTTGGGCGTTTTTATGGGCGAGATCCAGCAGGTCCGCCAGGGAATAATTGTCGGCGAGGAGTGAGACCGCCTGCTCCGCTTTGGCCGGAGTCCACGCCAGGAAGGCACACCCGAACAACAGGAGACGAAGGGGAATCGATTTTTTTCTTTTATAGTTCATGAATCCTCCTGCGAAGAGAACGCGGATGGTATGCCACGCCGGGAAATCGGCGGCCCATTGATCCGTCAAAGACAGCGGACGGAACTGGACAGACGATTTCGAAACGGGAACACGGGCGGCGCAAGGCCGACCGCTCAAATCAGTGGAAACAAGGGACTGGTTAGTAGGTGAGGCGGGAAGCCGGAGGGTGAAAAAACGACTTGTCGAAAATTGACTCGGGCGGCAGGGAGGCCGCCGGGAACGATCCGGAAACCATTGTTGAGGGCATTTGAAGACCGGACATGCACCGCGGCGCGGCCACATGCGGGCCACACACGCAACTGTGACACGCCGACGCCGACGTGGTGCAGTCTGAGCCTAAGACATCTAAGACGACGACATCGTTGGCGAACAAGGCGAAAAGGAAAATGACAATGATATTTTTCACTAACGTAATGTTACCAGATAAACTTCGGTCTCACAAGCGCGCTGGGTGGAGCATTGAGAGCGACGGTCAACACAACTTTACAGAGGAATCTTGATTTACTTCGCGCTAAGAGCATGGTCAAGCCTGATTTTGTAGGATTTTTGCCGTAAGGGAATCCAGCGAACCTGGTGGGCAATGAGGAGCTTTCCCCTGAATGATTAGATCACTAAAAAAAATCCCCGGCAATGTAACCAAAAACCGTCAAACGATATTGGACCATCGTCTCTCCCGGTTGGATGGCCAAGTTCAAGCCCTGCGCCGAATGCTTGGAAACGGCGACGACTGGAAAAAGATGTTGACGCTCGCCGCCGCCATTGAAGGCGCGGCGGACCAGGTATCGGCAGATTTGTTCCGTGGATACCTGGACTCTTTGGCAATTGATGAAACCGTGGCCGCGAAGGCGCGGGAGGGATTGGAATTGGTTTTGAAGAGACGCTAATGGGTCTACCCGTAAAGAAAGATAACGCAACAAAGATCTTGGTCCTAAGTGGCCAGGATTTCAACAAGCTCGTTATTGATCTTCGAAAGATCATTGACGCTGGCCGCGCGCGGGCGCAGGCGGTGGCGAATTACGAATTGATGCGAACGTATTGGAATTGCGGTGCCAGAATCGCGCGGGAGCGATTAACAGAAAACTCAGGGTATGGCCAGTCGATCATGGAACGCCTGGCCAATGAACTCCACGCCGATCGGACAACCCTGGTCCGGTGTGTTCTCTACCACCAGTATTACCCGAAAGGCGTTCCCCAAAATACACCGTTGTCATGGGCTCACGTCAGAGAGTTATTGTCGGTAAAGAATGACGAGGCCCGCCAGTTCTACGAGACGATGGCCATAGAAAAGAAATGGACGAGGGACGAACTGGTAAAGGCAATCCAGGCGGATCATTTCGGCGAAGATCCCACAAAGGGGAACGATAACCATCCAAAACAACTAAAGCGCCCGGCAGGAGAACCCTTTATTTACCGGGCGTCCATTCTTCGGGTCATCGACGGTGATACACTCCTTGTGTGTCTGGACCTTGGGTTTGATGTGTTGATTGGCCAGCGGATTCGGCTGGCGGAGGTGGACGCTCCCCCGATAAATGAAGACGGTGGAGAGGATGCGTTTGCCTATGTGCGAGATCAAATGGCGAAGTCCAAAAAGATAGTGATTAGGACGAGCAAGGAAGATGTGCATGGGCGGTTTGTAGGCCATGTGTTCTACAGCCTTGACGAACGAATGGAGTGGGGACGAGTTTACCGGGATGGGCGATGGTTGAATCAAGAATTACTTGATCGGGGGCTAGCGCGGGTTTATTGAGCCCCCCTCAAGCATTCGTAAGCAATTTTCAAAAGCGCTGGGTGGATTTCCACCAAGCGCTTTTGAATTTCTTGGGGCGCCCATTGGGCGCCGATTTTGCAAGCCGTGAAATTCGGCGCCATGTGTTACGGGCGGCCCGCGTTTTTCGCGGGCCGCATCATTGGGCACTTGGCTGGTCGCGGGATTCTCCGCGCGACGGGCGCGCCGCGCTTTTCGGCGCCCGTTTTGGCCAATCTTTTTGATTTTGCCCTTGAAGAGGGGGAGGGGGGGTTGTACGGGCGGCGGCCAGTGGCCCCGCCCCCGCCCCTGCCATTATGCAGGGGCCTGGCCACGGCCGTCGGACTCGAAGCAGAGACAATAGAAAGCGACAAAAACGTCAGCAACCCAAAAATAAAAGAAAGCGAGAACCGTGGGGGGGAGGGGCCACGTTCTGGCTGCCGTTAATTGTTCCGGAGCAGAGCGACGGCTCCAATCTCGGCCGAAGGCCGCGCCTTGGCTGTTGACGTGGCGGGGCGGCCGGTCTTTTCGGACGCGGTATTGGCCCTTTTTGAATTTTCTTGGATCTTGGCGGCCGAATTGGGGCGCAAGCAAACGTGCCCCGATCCGGCCGTGAATTGAGACGTTCGTCTTTCTCCCCTTTGGCCTGTCATCTGTATACCCCGGAGGGGTATGTGCCCGCTCGGGCACAATTCCGCCCCGCTCAGGCCCCGAAGGGGACTGAGTCCACCTCCCGGCCCGACGTCTTCCACTTGATTTAGGTTTGCGCGCGCGAAGAAAGGGCGAAGCCCATAGGAGACCGGCGGGCCGGGAGGTGGAGCCCCTGCGGGGCCGGGGCGGAAGCGGGGCGCGGCCTCTGGCCGCGCGGCTTTTCCGTTGGACCGGAGCGGAAAACGTTGAAATCG
>JAYRXX010000015.1:0-23353 GCA_041917295.1 Elusimicrobiota bacterium | reverse complement strand
GTGGATCGCTGGGGGAGTCAGGCGCGGTCGCGTAACCCCACCGGTTTTCCCTGCGGTTCGCAAGGGCCCATGGCCGCCACCAGCGGGCCGGTGTCCCTGTCGTCTAGACAAATTTGAAAATGACTTTTTCAGGGAGCCCTAGTTTGAAAGCGTTCCACTTTTGGTTGACTCGGGTTATCACATCGGGATCCATGCGTAATGGGTCGGGGTAGCCCGGTTTCCAGGTTGCGTCGATGCCCAGGGGACCGCAGATTTTTGGCCAGGCGCCCTCCAGCCGGGCACCGCAGGGCACGACGTCCCGGGCGCAGTCAAACCGGGTAAAAATTCCCCAGATCAGCCGTTCTTCGTCGTCAAGGGGCACATCCTCGCTCACCGCCGCAATGAGGGAAAACCCAGCGAAGGCCGGGTCTTTTACCAGCCGTTCAATGACGGGACGGCCGGCGCCTTTCACTTTGACCACCAACAGGCAGTCGCGCAGGTTTCGGGATTCCACGATCTCTCCGTCGGCCGACGGTCCCTGGCGCGAAACGGGGGGGCGGGCGAGGGGCTTTTTTCCGCCGGTGGCGTCCAAAATCATTTTACTACCCAGATTCATTTTAAAACTGGTGAAATCCAACGTGTCCTGGGCGGTGCCGGGAATTAAAATGAAATCTTCGGCCGGGTCGAAATTTTTCCGCAACGCGTCCAATACATCGGAAAAGTGGCGCACGTTAACCGTGGGATCAACGACGATCACAATTTTCGTCAACGACATTTGTCCTTGCCCCATCAACCCCAAGGCGGTTTTAACGCCCTCTTTGGCGTAACGCTGTTTCACCGAAGCCACCGCCAAATTATGAAAGCCCGCTTCTTGATAAGTCCATAAATCCGTCAGTTCAGGCCGCATGGCTTTTAGTAATGGGATTAACATGTCGTTGACGGCGTTGCCCATAAATTTATCTTCTTGCGGGGGAATTCCAACGACCGTGGCGGGATAAATCGGATTTCTCCGCCGATGGACCTTTTGAACATGAAACACCGGGTAAGGGGCCGCGTGGCTGTAATGGCCGAAATGGTCTCCAAACGGACCTTCCGTTCGGCGTTCCCGGGGAGGGACAAACCCTTCCAAAATAAATTCCGCGTTCGCGGGGGCCCGCACCCCATTGGAGAGTTTTACCAAAGGAACCCGTTGCCCTCTTAAGAAGCCGGCGAACGCCAGCTCGTCCATGTTTTCGGGGAGGGGCAAAATGGACGACAAAATTGTGATCGGGTCGCCCCCCAAGGCCACCGCCACGGGCATGGGTTTGTCTAGGGCTTCCCATTGAGCATAGTGAGCCCCGCCGCCTCGCTCAATTTGGATATGCATGCCGGTGGTGGACCCATCAAACGTATGAAGGCGATACATGCCCACGTTGGTTTTTCCGGCCGGGTCAACGGTAATGACCAGTGGCAACGTAAAAAAACGTCCCCCGTCTTTGGGCCAACAGGTCAAAATGGGCAACCTGTCCAGGTCGGGAGACTCGGTAATTTCGGTGGCGGGCCCCCGAGACACTATTCGGGGGGGCATTTTGGTGGCCCGCCACAGCAGACCCCGATGGCGCCACAATGCCCCCGGGGTGGGGGGCATAAACGATTCAGCGGCGCGAAATAGCTCCTCGCCGATTTCCGCCGGGTGCCGGCCGAGAGCGATGGCCATGCGTTTTTCGGAGCCAAATAAATTCATGGCCACGGGGTAAGGAGAGCCCTTCACTTTTTCAAACAGCAAGGCCGGGCCGCACGTTTTGACAACCCGCGTGGCAATTTCGGTCATTTCCAGGGCCGGATCCACCTCAACGGCCACCCGTTTAAGCTGGCCGGCCGTTTCAAGGGCACGGATAAATCCCGATAGGTCTTGAATGGGGTTAGCCAATTTTTCGGGTCCCTAGCCGATCACATATCCTTAGCGCGCCAACCCGCTTCGATTGGCAATCCAACAGCGCCTCGGACCTTATCCACGAATCCATTGATCAAGTCCGGCAACGATTGGGGTTTCTGATAAAACGGCGGACACACGGGCATAATAATCGCGCCGGCCATGGAAAGTTTGTGGGCGTTTTCCAGATCAATGGTGGAGAGAGGCGTTTCCCGTAAACAGATGATCAGTTTACGTCGCTCTTTAAGGGCCACCGCGGCGCACCGCGTAATCAGGTTATCGCCGATCCCATGGGCTATTTTGCCCAAGGTAGACACCGAGCAAGGCAACACGATGAACGCATCGAAGGGGTTCGACCCGGAAGCCAAGGGAGCGTTTAAATCGTCGTTAGCAAATATGCGCTTGGTGAATGTGGCCAAACTTTCCGGTGTCAATCCGGTTTCTTGGTGAAGGACCGATTTGCCCCACCGTGAAAGAATCAAATAGGACTCAACTTCTCCCAGCCGCCGTAGAAATTCCACGGCGAAGATGGATCCGGACGCTCCTGTTATGCCAAGCACAATACGCATGTTATCCTCCTTTAAACCCCGAAACACCCATAAGAACCATGGCAAACACAACAAACCCGGTGACCACGTTGATCTTAAAAAACGCCAAGTCGATGTGATCCACGACCATATGTTCCAATAACAACAACACACCCGCAATGAGGCACAAATAGGCGGCTTTCACACCCGACAGGGTGGAAAAAAACAGCCCCGCCAAAAAAAGGAACGACAAAAAGTGAGTGGCCGCGGAGACTTTTAAAGCCGACAGGCGGCCGAACCGCGCGGGCAGAGAAAAGAGCCCGTGGCGACGGTCAAAATCCTCGTCCATGGTGGCGTAAATGATGTCGAACCCAGCGGTCCAAAATAAGCTAAACAGCGCCAACACCCATGCCGGCCAACTGCCTTCAAACCCCGGCCGCACGGCGAACCAACCCGCCAGGGGAACCATGGACCAGGTGACCCCCAATCCAAAATGGCATAGCCATGTAAACCGTTTTAGGAGAGGGTAAACCACAAAAAGCAAAACGGGCACCCAGCTCCACAGCAAACAGAACCAGTTCAGGGACGCCGCCGCCCACAAATAAACCGACAGGCCAAGAAGGCCGATAAAAATAGCGTCAAAGAAATGGAGCGCGCCGGTTACCAATTCTCGGTTGGCCGTGCGCGGGTTTTTAGCGTCAATGTGCCGATCGATCAGGCGGTTAAGCGCTAACGCCACCGTGCGCCCGCCTGTTCCCGCCACAAGGACAAGCCCGATTACACGCCACGAGGGCCACCCCCCCTGAGCCAAGAGGCTCCCGGCAAAAAGGAGCGGCAAAGAAAAAAGAGTGTGCTCCAGTTTTAAAAACCGGGCATAGTTTTTAAAGCGGCCCCAACGATTTTGGGGACCTCTTTGATTTTCGGAGGGTTTCATATCGACGAGTATTTTACCAAATCCAGGGAATGGTATAATGACCTTCAATGAAACCCAAACGCATGATCGTGTTTGATATCGGAAATGTGCTGTTGCGGTTCAGCATGGATCGGGCCCGGGCGAATTTTGACCGTGTGGATCCGGGCTCGGGCGCTGTTTTGGCACGAGCCATGTGGGAAAGCCCCTTAGGGGTGGCCCTCGAAAAGGGGAAGATTACAGGACGCGAATTTTTCAAACAGGCCGGAACGTTTCGAATGGCTTACGGGCAATTTGCGGAAGCGTTTCGAGACATTTTTACACCGATATCTGAAAATCTTCGACTGCTGAAAAATCTGTCCGAAACGCACGACACGGCTTTGTTATCGAACACCAGCGATATCCATTGGGCCTACCTGTTTCGCACGTATCCGGCCCTGAAATGCGCCCGCTGGAAATGGGGTTCCCATCGCTTAAAAGCCATGAAACCTCATTCAAGCGTTTATCAAATGTTGCCCAAAAAAACGGGGTACCGGTTTGAAAACATCGTTTATGTGGACGATCGGGCGGATTTTATACAAGCTTCTCGTCGACATGGTATTCGAGGAATTCGCTATACCGGCAATGTCCCTCTCGAAAAATTGTTTATTCAAGCGGGTATTTTGTCATGAGCCTCTATTTGAGACAACTTCCGTTGGGGCCCATGGAAAATTTTGTTTATTTGGTGGGGGACACGGACGTCAAAAAATGTGTCATTGTGGACCCCGCCTGGGAACTGGACCGAGCCTGGTCCGAAGCGGAGAAAGACGGATACACCGTTGAAGGGGCCTTAATCACCCACGGCCATTTTGATCATTGCAACGCCGTGGAAGAATTGTTGGCCAAACGAAATGTGCCCATCTACGTGCATCCCAAAGAACTGGACTATTTGGACAAAGGGGCGCCGCGGGGGTTGTATCTGGACTTGCCGCGCGACCAGGTGAAACCGGTCAAATCGGGCGACAAACTGACGATGGGCAACACGTCGATCACGTTCCTGCACACGCCGGGCCACACGCCGGGATCCCAATGTTTTCTGGTCAACGAACAGTTGTTGTCCGGCGACACGTTGTTTTTAGGCACGTGCGGCCGGTGCGATCTGCCGGGGTCCAACCCCAGCGACATGTTTGACAGTTTAAACCGCGTGATCGGCCAACTCCCCTCGACCACGACACTGTACCCCGGGCACAATTATTCCTCTTCCGGCACAAAAGCCACTTTGGGGGAAGAAAAAAAAAGAAACCGCTTTTTGACGGTTCACCGTCTGCCTGATTTTTTAAAAATGGTGGGTTATTGACGTGTGCGCGGAGGTCGGACCCACTGGACCGACCGAGCACACACGCCCCGCATGATTCTAGCGGGGCACGCGAAAAACGAAGAACTCGATGTTTGGCCCTTGGCCCTCTCGCAGGGCTCGAGGACCATCGGCGGGTGCAGAGCACCCGAAGTCCCGATGGGCGGTTAGCTCAGCGGTAGAGCATTCGCCTTACACGCGAAGGGTCGGGGGTTCAAATCCCTCACCGCCCAGATTTTCAAGTCAACAAATCCTGACTGAGGCGTGGGAGCCGAGGAAATGGTTGAAGGCCGCTAGGCCGGAAACCACTCACCGCCCAGATTTTTTTCATACAGGGAGGTAATTTGTGTCCACCTCGACTTCCTCACCAAAAAAAATCGTCATCATCGGCGCTGGTCCCGGCGGTCTGACCAGCGCCATGATTCTGGCCAAACGGGGTTTTGACGTTTCCGTTTACGAAGCCAAATCCGTGGTCGGCGGCCGAAACGCACCCATTCGGGCGGAAGGGTTTACGTTCGATACGGGGCCCACGTTTTTAATGATGCGGTTCATCCTGGCGGAAATGTTCCAGGAAGCGGGCCGCGACGTTGAAAAGTATTTGACGTTTAAAAAGCTGGATCCCCTTTACCGTTTGAAATTTGAAGATCGGGAGGTGGCGGTCTCGTCTGACCACGGAACCATGCGTCGAGAAATCGGCCGGGTGTTTCCCGGCTGTGAACCGGGCTTCGATCGGTTTCTGAAGGAAGAAGGGGAACGGTATGAAAAGCTCTATCCCTGCATCCAACGGGATTACTCCAGCCTCGGAACTTTTCTGTCACTGGATCTGTTGAAAGCCGTGCCCGCCCTGGGGGTGGGCCGATCGTTATTTGAAAACCTGGGCCGTTATTTCAGACCGGAAAAACTGAAACTATCGTTCACCTTTCAAGCAAAATATTTGGGCATGTCGCCTTGGGAATGTCCGGCTCTTTTTACCATGTTGCCCTACATCGAACACGCCTACGGGGTCGAACACGTAATGGGGGGGCTTAACCAAATATCCGCGGCAATGGCCCGGGTGGTGGAAGAACAGGGGGGAAAAATTCATCTTTCGACGCCGGTCCAATCGTTGGTTCTGGACGGCCGGCGGGTGACGGGCGTTCGACTGCAATCCGGCGAAACGGTGATGGCCGATGAAGTGATTATCAACGCCGACTTTGCCCACGCCATGTCCCATTTGGTTCCGGAGGGGAAAGTTAAAAAATACTCGCCAAAAAAGTTGGCCCAAAAAAAGTATTCCTGTTCCACGTTCATGATTTACCTAGGCGTGGATGGCAAGGTGCCCCTGGACCACCACACCATCTATTTCGCCAAAGACTACAAGTCGAACCTGCACGACATTTCCACGCGCAAGGTGCTTTCCAAAGACATCTCGTTTTACATTCAAAATGCCTCGGTAACAGACCCCACCCTCGCGCCGGAGGGAAAATCGGCGCTGTATATCTTGGTTCCCGTGCCGAACCAATCGGGTTCGGTGGATTGGGCCGCTGAAAAAGAAACTTTTAAAAACCACGTGATGAACTTGGTGGTGGAACGGACCGGCATCAAAGATTTGCGTAGCCGCATTCGCGTGGAACGGGTGATCACGCCGCTTAACTGGGAAAAAGACGGACTCATTTATCAGGGAGCCACGTTCAATTTGGCCCACACCTTTTCGCAGCTATTGTATTTGCGGCCCCGCAACAAATTTGAAGAACTGGACCATTGTTACCTGGTTGGTGGCGGCACCCATCCGGGGAGTGGTTTGCCGACCATTTACGAATCCGCGCGGATATCTTCCAACCTCATTTGCAAGAAACACGGGGTGCCGTTTCCGCCGGTTCCGTCACTTCCCGCGAAGGCGTAATGGACTCCGTCGGCGACCTTTCCGCGGTCCCGATCAAAAATCAAGCCGAACGGGCCCGGCGCGCCGGGGCATCCTGGGCCCGATCGACGTTCCAAGAACGGGCCGACTGTCTTGGTCGGTTGCGCAACCTCATCGTTGACGAAATGGACATGTTGGCCGGCTGTTTAAACACGGTCACCGGAAAACCGCCTGTGGAAGCGGTGATGACGGAACTCATTCCTTCGGTCGAAAACCTCCGATATTTAGAACATAATCTCAACCGGGTTCTCTCGCCCGAAAAGCGGTCCACGCCTTTTTCCTACCGTCACAGCGCTTCTTACGTGGAACGACATCCCTGGGGCTGGGTGCTCATTCTTTCTCCCTGGAATTTTCCGTTTCAATTGTCGCTGGTCCCCATGGCCACAGCCCTGGCCGCGGGAAACGCCGTGATCTTGAAACCCTCGGAGTTGTCCACCGCAGTGGGAGAAACGATCGAAAGCCTTTTTCGTCGGGCAGGTTTTCCAAAAGACGCGGTGGCGGTCGTCCCGGGGGAAGGCCAGACAGGGCAACGGCTGATCGACGAAAAACCGGATCTGCTGTTTCTTACCGGCGGTGTTGAAACCGGCAAAAAGGTCATGGCCTCCGCGGCGACCCATTTAATTCCTGTGATCCTCGAGCTGGGCGGTAAAGATCCGATGATCGTGTTCGAGGACGCGCCTTTTGAACGCGCGGTGGAGGGCGCCGTTTACGGCGCATTTTGCAATGCCGGGCAAGTGTGCGTTTCGACCGAACGGCTTTATGTGCACGAAAACTTGCACGACAAGTTTGTCGCCGCCCTCGTGGCACGAACAACCGCATTAAAAATTGGCACGACCATGGAAGACGACATGGGCCCGCTCACCAATCCCCGCCAGGCGGAGATCATTAACCGCCACATCGACGACGCCCTGCAAAAGGGCGCTCGGTTGCGGACCGAACGGTGGGCCCGTGGCCCCTTGATGAGCCCCGTTGTTTTGACGAACACCAACCACACCATGGCCGTCATGGGCGAAGAAACGTTTGGTCCTGTCTTGCCGGTGATGTCTTTTAAGACGGAAGAAGAAGCTGTCGCTTTGGCCAACGATTCGCCGTTCGGCCTTAACGCCTCGGTCTGGACCCGAGACCTGCAACGGGGCCGCCGGGTGGCCTCTCGGTTGGCGGTGGGCAATTGTGTGGTCAACGACGTGTTAAAAAATATCGGCAACCCCCACCTGCCCTTTGGCGGAATCAAGCAGAGCGGGTTTGGCCGTTACCACGGCCCTGAAGGTCTGAGGGCGTTTACCTATGAAAAATCGGTTATGGTTAATCGCGGCACAGCCCCCCGGGAACTGAACTGGTTCCCCTACAGTCGTGCCGTTTACGAAAATTTAAGGATCTATCTACACATGTCGTTTTTAAAGATACCCCTGTTGGCCAAATTAAAAGGTTTGTGGGGCTTCATGCGCGCTTTTCGACAGGCACAAAAGAAGAAAGGAGGATCACGTGGACAATAACAAAAAAGTGGCCGTGATTGGCGCTGGGTTGGGTGGACTGTCCGCGGCGATCTCACTCGCGACCGAAGGATTTTCAGTCGATGTTTATGAGAAAAACGAACGGGCCGGCGGGAAATTGAACATCCTGGAAAAAGACGGTTTCACGTTTGACCTGGGCCCTTCGATTCTCACCATGCCGCACATTTTCAGAACGCTTTTTGACCGGGCCGGCAAACGCATGGAAGATTACGTCCAGTTCCAAGAAGTCATTCCCCATTGGCGCAACTTTTTTGAAGACGGCACGGTGTTTGATTTCACGCCCGACATGCGGCGGATGGAAGAAGAACTAAAAAAGATTCCGGGGGGGGACACCGACGGGTTTTGGGATTTTCTTAATTATTCACGGCAATTGACGCGAATCACCGAAGAGGGCTATTTCGCCAAAGGCCTCGACACGTTCTGGGAACTGGTGCGATTTTATGGCCCGCTCCGAAGCCTGGCCGGTTTTGATGTGTTTCGCACGTTGGACGGCGGTGTCCGCCGGTTTGTCAAAAACGAAAAACTGGTGGACGCGCTCAACTATTTCATCAAATACGTGGGATCGTCGCCTTATGATTCTCCGGCGTTGTTGAATCTGATGCCCCACATTCAGTTTGGGTATGGGTTGTGGTACGTGAAGGGAGGCCTTTACGGACTGGCGCGGGGATTGGAACGGCTTTTGAATGAGTTGGGTGGAAAGATCTATTACAACAGCGAAGTGGTGGGCGCCGACCGATCGAACGGGCGGCTGTCGGCCCTTTTGTTGGGGGACAACCGGCGGGCGGTCGCGGACATTTTTGTGTCTAACATGGAAGTGATCCCCGTCTACCGCGACCTGTTCAAGGAACCCCCGTCGCTGGTTAAAAAATACGACAAGTTCGAACCGGCCTGTTCGGGCCTTGTGTTGCACCTGGGGGTGAACCGTCTTTACCCCCAGTTGGCGCACCACAACTTTTTCTACGCCGAGAACGCGCGAAAACATTTCAACACCTTGTTCCACGACAAGAAACTTTCCCAAGACCCCACGATTTATCTCGTGGCGCCCTGCAAGTCCGACCCCACCCAAGCCCCCGCCGGGTGCGAAGTGATCAAAGTTTTGCCCCATATTCCGCATTTGCAAGACACGAATCCGTTCACCCCGGCCGACTACGCCGCCCTGCGGGAACGGCTGTTATTCAAGCTGGAGCGAATGGGCCTCACGGACCTGCGCAAACACATTGTCACGGAAGATTCCTGGACGCCTGTGGACATTCAACGCCGCTACTACTCCAACAAAGGGTCCATTTACGGCGTCGTTTCCGACCGGAAAAAGAACCTGGGCTTTAAGGCCCCGCAACGGAGCGCCCACTACAAAAACCTGTATTTTGTCGGGGGGAGCGTCAACCCGGGCGGGGGAATGCCGATGGTGGTGTTGTCGGGTCAACTGGTTCGGGACAAAATACTCGCTGACAAACCATGATTTCTTTGATTGTTTACGGCTTCTTTTGGTTGTTGGGTTTTGTGGTTTTTTGGCGGATCAAGTTGCTATCTCCGGGAACCGTGGACAGGGGAGAAACGGTATCGGTCATCATCCCGGCGCGCAACGAAACCCATCGGTTGCCGGCGCTTCTGGACACCCTTAAAGACCAAACCCGCCCTCCTTTGGAAGTGCTGGTGGTTGATGACCATTCCACCGACGACACGGCCGAACTTGCCCAGCGGGCCGGCGCGACGGTGATCCGGTCGGAACCGTTACCGATGGGCTGGCGCGGCAAAACATGGGCGTGCCACCAAGGGGGACAGGCGGCGAAAGGCAAGTGGCTCTTGTTTTTGGACGCGGATGTAACCCTTCGTCGTCACTCGCTGGAAAAGATTATTTCGGCATGTCGGAAAATTCAGGGTGTGGTGTCTGTGTTGCCTTACCACCGGACCGTCAGAGGGGTGGAAGATCTGTCGGCATTTTTTAATCTGGTCCAGGCGGCGGCGTCCAACGCTTTCACGCTGTGGGGGGACCGGATGAGGAACAAACGCCTGTTCGGGCCGGCCCTGGGCCTTTCTAAAGAACACTTCGAGCGCGTGGGCGGATACGAACCCGTGAAAGACCGTTGGGTGGAAAACTTCGATTTGTCGGAGTCTTTTCAAAAAGCGCAAATACCCATGGCCTGTTACGCTGGAAAAGGCGCTGTTGAATTTCGCATGTATTCCGGCGGGGTAAGGGAGATCGCCCAGGGATGGGGAAAATCGTTCGCGATGGGCGGGAAAGGGACACCGAAAATTGTTTTGTTATTGTGGGGCCTGTGGTTTGCGGGTTCGTTGGGCACAACGCGGATACTCATCGGCGCGGCCATTCAGGCAGAAATTCCAACTTTGCTGACCGCGTCGTTTCTTTACGGGCTTTATGTTTGGCGGATTCACAGCGGATTAAAACAGATCGGCACTTTTCGATTTTTAACTTCGGTTTTTTATCCCGTGTCGGCGCTTTTTTTTGTGGGCGTGTTTTTGAAGTCCGCCGGTTCTTTGCTGTTGGGCCGCCCCTTAACCTGGAAAGGACGAACCCATCAGGAGGCGAGGTGAGAATTCTTTTCTTTCCCACACCTGTAACAATTATTGTCGACATACTGGCCTGGTTGGTCATTCAATTCGCCATCTCCAAGTGGGTAACTGTTCTTCACTCAAACCGGTTTAACCCGAACGGATGGATTTTCCGCCCGCGTCAATGGGAACGGGACGGAAAAACCTATGAGGCCCTCGGCGTGAAAAGGTGGAAGGACCGGTTGCCTGACGCCGCGCCGTGGTTCAAGGGCGGGTTCCCCAAGGCGACCCTGGCGTCACGGTCAAGGGACTATTTGGAACGGTTTGCGTTAGAAACTTGCCGGGGAGAACTGGCCCATTGGCTGGCCATGATGATGGGCCCCCTCTTTTTTTTGTGGAACCGTCCCTGGGTGGGATGGCTCATGGTGGCTTACGCCCTGGCGGGCAACCTTCCATGCATAATCATTCAACGTTACAATCGCATCCGATTAAGTCGTATACCCTCTTAATTTTTCCTTGGTCATTTTTATAAACTTGGCACACCCCGCCGGGCCCCAACGGGGCTCTTTGTCGGTGGGTGTTCGGCTTTCTTCCTCGAATAAGGCTTGCGCGCGGGTGAGCAAGCGCAGGGCTTCTTCATAATCTTTTTTATCATGGCCGCCGTAATAATGACAGGTGGCGACCAGATAGAGGGCCCGCGGGTTTTCCGGTAAAGCCAACGCTTTTTTGCTGTGACTCATAAGTCGGGGCCCCAACCAAACCGATCGAACTTGTTTTTCTTTGATTCGCATGCCGTAGAGAACGCACAACAGGGCGTTGATCTCGGGGTGATCCTTGTTCAACAGGTAAGCCCTTTTAACGGTGGCCAAAACGGGCTCAACCAGTTCGCCGGAACGGTTTTCACTCATTAGAAGCAGATGAAACGCCGCGACGCTTTGCCAGTAAGCCAGGGTGACATCCTGGGGTTTGGTTTTAACCCGGACATCGATAGCGTCAACAGCCTCTTCCAAAAGACCCCGGTCCCAAGCGCCGATCGCTTGTTCCACCCAAACTTTTTCGTCACATCGCCCAAACGAGCCAACCCCCAACACCAAAACGCCCATCAAAGCCAACCATTTGAACGAGGGCCGGCAACTTATAATAATGACAATCGACCGATTCAATCCCGAACATCCAAAGAAATCCATTTACATGTAATTTACAAAATATTTACTAAAAGTTTACAAATTCTTAAGGGGATCTTCGGGTCTTGTGTGTTAAAATCCCCCCGTTGTCCAAATGAACTTTTTTGGCCATTCAAATATGAATTGGCCACTTTGTCGCCGGATGGGGGAGTAACTGAAAACCCTGGTTTTTTAAGATTTGGCGGGGTATATTTAGTTGATCGCGTAGACCGCGGGAGGGAAACCAAATGAAAAGAGTCCGAGCCTTAATCATGAACTTGCTGATGGCCATAACCGTATCAACAGTTTGGGGATTGTCGGACGTTCCGATAGAAGACCGGTTGGGAGTTAATGGAGGAGTGATTTACACGATTTTGCAGTCAGAAAATACCGTGTATTTGGGAGGGCAATTCGATACAGTTGGCGGATTAGAGAGAGAATACGTCGCCGCATTTAATTCTACCACAGGGGATGTGTTGGAATGGTACCCAAACCGTTCAGCCCTTGTTACCTTCGACACAATGTCCTTCGGTATAAGCGGGGACAAACAAAGAGTTTTTATTGGGGATAAGGGTTTGGACTTTCTGTCATGCGATCCTGCCTTGGGAAATGTTCAATGGGCAACTCCGATGGACAACATATTGAACCCGGGGGTGTTTTCTATTGCTGTTGATGGCAATGTCGTTTACATCGGCGGGTATTTTTATTCTGTGCAAAACAGATTGCGAAATAATCTTGCCAGGTTAAACGACGCAACAGGCCTGTTAGATGAAACCTGGGCCCCGAACCCAAACAGTCTTATTCACTCAATCCAAGTTTATAACGGGAAAATTTATGTGGGTGGGGCCTTTACAAACATCGCAAATCAATCAAAAAAATACCTCGTGCGATTTGATGCTAAAACGGGGATCCTGGACGATTGGGTCTCTAATCTCAATAGTGGTGTTAGTGCTATGTCCATTTATAAAGGGACATTGTATGTGGGTGGGGCCTTTACCCAGGTTGGCAATGAAACAAGAAACCGTCTCGCCTCATTTGAACTAAGTTCGGGAGCTCTAACTTCATGGGCTCCTTCTGTTGACGATGCAACTCCTGAAGTTAAAGCTCTTTCTGCAAACAATGGAAGGGTTTATGTGGGCGGAGACTTCACTAGTATTAATGGCACTGCCCGAATGAACCTTGCGGCCTTGGACGCAACGACGGGAGAGCTGGACAGCTGGAACCCGGCCCCAAATGGTGATGTAAATTCTTTGCACAATGGGAGCACCCATCTCATGGTGGGGGGGGATTTTACGTCCATGGGCGCAGGCTCCGGCCCGGCCTATTTCGCTGAGTTTTACGACCCGAGAGAGCATGAGCCACAAGAGTTTAACGCCCGTCCTTACCCCAACCCCTATCGTCCAAGTCAAGGACATACAGACATGACAATCGACCAACTCCCCCCAGGAGCCACTGTAAAAATATATTCCATGAACGGTCAGCTGGTAAAATCGATGACGGCGGGAGACGAGGGCGAAGTGGTTTGGGCGGGAGTGCGCAACGATGACGGAGCACCCGTTTCCAGCGGTGTTTATTTTGGGGTAGCGGAAGGCAATGGGGAATCTAAAATATTCAAAGTGATCGTTCAGAGGTAAGTGCCATGGGAATAGACTTTCTGAAAGAGGGGATACCAATGAAAACAATTTCAGCGTTCGGGCTCATCATAATTGCGGGGTCTTTGTGGGCGGCTGGCAACGGTGGATCGACGGGGATGTTTTTGACGATGCCGGCGGGGGCGCGGTCCGCGGCGATGGGGGAAGGGGGCGTGGCGGCGACGGTGGACGCGAACGTATTGCAGTTGAACCCGGCGGGGATGGCGGGGTTGGATCGAGCGAGCGTGGTGGGGACGCACGGGGCGTATGTGGACAGTGGGTTTTCGGACACGGTGTCGTATGTGAACCCGAAGAGCAAGATCGGGGCGTGGGGGGTGGGGTTCCAGTATTTCAGTGCCGGGAGCATTGATAAGACGGACACGAGCGGAAACGCGGACGGCCGTTTGAGCCCTAATGATGTGGCGCTGACGGGTGGATACGCCCGCGAGGTGGGGCCTGTGCGGGTAGGCGGGGGATTAAAGTATATTCGGTCGACGTTGGTGGACACGGCAAGCACGGTGAGCGTGGATGTTGGTGTGGAAGGCAGTCTGATGAAAGATCGGTTGACGTTGGGTTTGGTGGGACAGAACCTGATGGGGTCGTTGAAATACGATGTGGAGAGCAACGATCTGCCGATGCAGATTAAGGCGGGGGCGGGGTATGAGATTAAGAAGCAATGGGTGGTGGTGGGGGACCTAACGTTTCCGAAGGGGTCGGACAGTTACATGGGTGTTGGGACGGAATACAACTGGAAACTGGGGGAGCCCTGGACGGTGGGGCTGCGGGGAGGCTATAACACGCGAACCAGCGACGTGGACGGGTTCACGGGATTCAGTCTGGGGATGGGGGTTCAACACAAAGATTTGACCGTGGATTACGCCTTCCTCCCGTTCGGCGACATCGGGACCACCCACTGGATCACCCTGGGATACGCGTTTTCCAATTAAGACGGGCCCGGGCGGTCTTCTTTAGTGCATTTTCGGTCCAACGACATTTTCAATAACCTTCTTCCCGTTGCAATTGTTTAGTTAATGGAGCATACTCCTAATTAGTTAAACCAATGTGGAGGACGCTCCATGCGCGAATATCAACGTCATCTATTACTGAACTTGCCGCCACGGCAGTCGGCATTTTTGTGGGGGGCTCGGAAAACCGGTAAATCGACTTTGGTTCGCGAGCGATTCCCCGACAGCCTGGTTTTCGATTTGCTGGATACCGACCTGTTTTTTGAGTTCTCTAAAGAACCGTCCAGGCTTCGCCAAAAATTGGCCACCGCGGATGCGGCGTCTCTCCACAAGCCCATTGTCATTGACGAGTTTCAGAAGGTGCCGTCATTCTGGACGAGATCCACTGGTTGATCGAGAACAAGAATCTGTCTTTCCTCCTGTGCGGCTCCAGCGCCCGAAAACTAAAACGCGGTCACGCGAACCTGTTGGGCGGTCGGGCATGGAGGTATTCGCAGAAGGGCTGGCGCGCAACATCCCGGCATTTTCGCGATTCCTAGACGCTGCGGCCTATAGGGCGCGCGTTTATGGACGACAATCGACAGAAAAGAGCTATCCTTGTCTGTAACGAAAAGAGCCCTCGCGTTGTTCACGGGGTCCATCTCGAGCCCTGTCGGCGTTTTTTCTCGGCTTTGTGGGCTGGAGACGTGTTGTAAACCCCGGGCCATTAGCGTGCGGATTCCACAAGCCCCGAACTGGCCAGATGGATGAAAATAGACGAGCACAAAGGTTTGGCGTTTGACGACACCTTTTTGCACTTTGGCGACATTGGACCCAGTCACTAAATCGACTTGGTAAACAAGGTGCGGGAGATTGTGAGGAATTTAGACAAAAATTTTGAAATAATGATTCTTTTTTGCTAACATATCGTCAAGCGTGGCGCTCGCCACGTTTTTTTATTGCGGCCGAATGTTATTCCCAATTCTGGGGTCGTGGTGCGACGGCGGCCGAGGAGCCGCCGAAGTGGTTGAAGGCCGCTAGGCCTGAAACCATAGCTCGTTTTTGGGGTTGTGGTGCGACGGCGGCCGAGGAGCCGCCGAAGTGGTTGAAGGCTGCTAGGCCTGAAACCATAGCTCGTTTTTGGGGTCGTGGTGTAGCTCGGTTAACACGCCGCCCTGTCAAGGCGGAGACCGCGGGTTCAAATCCCGTCGACCCCGCCATTTAAAACAAGAAACCCTCGCTGATCATTTGGCGAGGGTTTTTTGTTTTAAAGGGTCGAGTCTCGGGATTTGAAGCCGACCCGAGCGCTGCCCATGGGCAGAAGAAGCGAGGGCGGCCGGCCCCTGGAGGAGCCGCCGATAGGCGGCGGGGGAAGGGGAAATCCCGTCGACCCCGCCATTTAAAACAAGAAACCCTCGCTGATGATTTGGCGAGGGTTTTTTGTTTTAAAGGGTCGAGTCTCGGGATTTGAAGCCGACCCGAGCGCTGCCCATGGGCAGAAGAAGCGAGGGCGGCCGGCCCCTGGAGGAGCCTCCGATAGGCGGCGGGGGAAGGGGAAATCCCGTCGACCCCTATCGCGGCGACCAGCGGGGCCACTCTATTTATTCCGCGCTATGAAAAATTTCCCGTCAACCCATTTCTTGCCTTCGCCCGACATCGGATTTATCAGACAGTCGACAGGAAACGGCTTCAATCTAATTCTCCGGACGCCCAAAGACCAAGGGTCGGAATCACCTTACGGTTCATTTTTTTTGCGAGGCGTGGTGTTTTCAAATTGCCAACTATAAAATAGAATTTCAAAAAGGGGATGAACCCTTTGAAACCTGTATATGGACTGGCGATCGCCAATTTCCTCTTGCTCATCATGAAGGACAGGGTGATTGACAAGAAGACCGAGCTGAATTTAACCAGCTAAAAAGGAGACAGCTAATATGAAACGAATATTTGTATTGGCCATAGTCACGTTCATGTCGTTCAATACTGTAGGGACCACGTTTGCGGCGGAACCGACGTACGACCTTGTTATTTTGAATGGCCGGGTCATGGACCCGGAGACGATGTTCGACGATATTGCCAACGTGGGCATTCGAGACGGCCGAATCGCCGTCATCAATAAAGACAAGATCAAGGGCAAGGAAACCATCAATGCTAAAGGCCTGGTGGTGGCGCCGGGGTTTATCGACACCCACTTTCATGCCGTGGACGTATTCGGAACGAAGGTTGGTGTGGCAGACGGCATTACGACAGGCATGGACCTTGAGGCCGGCGCCATGCCCGTGGCCGATTGGTATGCCGAAAGGGATAAAAACGGGTGCCAATTCAATTACGGGACCACATCGGCTTTGGGCGCGGCCCGTCTGTGTGTGCATGATCCCGAGATTAAGACCGAAGGAGTGGTCGACGCCACTAATCTATTTATTTATGGCGGTAAAGCTAGGGAAGACGGAGTTGCCGGTTGGTCCCTGTCGCGCAGCAACATCGAACAGATGAACCAGGTCATGAAGCTCCTTGATGAGGATCTTCGCCAAGGAGCGCTCGGGATTGGCGTTCCGGCAGCCTACATGGCGCGTGGATTAACCAGCTATGAATTGTTTGAGACCCAGCGCACCGCGGCCCGATATGGCCGACTGGTATCGGTCCATACCCGCTATCATTTGAGTTCACAGACACCGACCGAAGCGCCGATTGCTCTTGATGAAATACTGACCAACGCCATGCTGTTTCGCGCGCCCATGATCCTAGCGCATGACAATGATTACGGATGGTGGGAAAACGAAGAGAAGCTTAAGCTGGCCCGCGCTCAGGGCCACAACGTTTGGGGTGAGTATTATCCCTTCGCGGCCGGATCGACTCTAGTCAGCGCCGATTTTCTTCGGCCTGAACTGTGGGAAAAGGAGAATGGGTACAAGTATGAAGAAACCATTTACGACCCCACCGCTGACAAATTCCTGACCAAAGACGAATACCTTAAAGCCGTAAAAGAACGCCCGGGCCTTACGATCGTGGCCCATATTCCGGCTCGAAAAGCCTGGATCAATTACTGGCTCACCATGCCCGAAATGGTGGTGGGGTCGGATGCCATGGTGGGGCTCGACAAGGACGGCAAAATTTTGCCCTGGGACGCAGATGTTTCGCGTTATGCCGGTCACCCGCGCACGGGCTCCAGCTATTCAACGACGCTGCAGATGGCCCGAGAACAAGGGGTGCCTCTTATGTTCACCCTTTCGCAGCTAAGTTACTGGTCCGCCAAGCACCTGGGAGACACGGGGCTTGAAGCGATGAAGGAACGCGGCCGTGTGCAAGTCGGCAAGATCGCCGACCTGACCTTGTTCAACCCCAAGACCGTCAAAGCCAACGCCACTTACAAGGCCGGCGAGAACGGACTCCCCCCGACAGGCATTCCCTATGTGATCGTGAACGGCACCATCGTCGTGAACAAGGGCAAGGTCCTGCCGGTCAAGCCCGGTCAAGCGATCCGTTTCCCCGTAGAGGCCAAGGGGCGCTTTGAGCCAGTGACGGTCAACAAGTGGCTTGGCGATCACGCGATCAATGTGCCTGACATGCATGGAGTCGACGACACCGGCGCTGAAAAAGCGCTGAATGGTAAATAAAGTGGCCTCCATGAAGAGATCAAATAGAGACGGTGCTCGGCAGGTTGGCTGAAAAGCCAATCGTCAATTCTTTGGATTCAGAAAGGAGCCGCTTACGATGAAAGTCATATACGTGAAAAGTTTCATTAATTCCGTCCTCATTGGGGCGCTTGCCTTCATCGTGTTCGCCGCTGATGTCCAAAGCGGTTCTAAGATGAAAATGTCAACGGTCATCCCGGCGGAGATCACCACCCCGGAGTCTGTCGAATCCAGGCTGGGGACGCTCAGATTCTTCGATGGGTTCCCGGATGAGGCCACTATTGAGAAAGTTTATGACCACCTCGATTTCTCGCGCGGAGTGGAGGCGTTCTTGAACGCCATGCCGGGCGCGTCGGTCTATGCGCTCCGCAAAGGGTTCCGCGACCAGGGAGCGAACAACCAGACCGTCCTTATTATGGAAACCCGGATGGACTCAAAGTCTCTGTTCCTTACGGCGAACACTGAAACCGTTTATAACTTGATGTGGCTGGACTTGAAGGACGGGCCGCTGGTCATTGAGACTCCCCCGAACATCCTCGGCCTCATTGACGACCACTGGTTCAACTACGTCGGCGATCTGGGCAACGTGGGCCCGGACAAAGGGAAGGGGGGGAAGTTTCTTCTTCTGCCTCCCGGATACAAGGGTAATGTGCCGGAAGGTTACTTTGTTCTCCGATCGGCGACATTCGGCAATATCTATTTTTGGCGCGGATTCCTTGTGAACGGCGACCCCAAACCGGCGGTGGAAAACACGAAAAGGTTCGCCAAAGTTTATCCGTTGACGATGGCCAAAAATCCGCCGCCGATGAAGTTTATCAATGTCTCCGGAACGGCGTTTAACACGATTCACGCGAATGATTTTTCATTCTTCGAGGAGATCAACCATCTTGTTCAAGAAGAACCCAATGAGGCGCTCAACCCGGAGACGCTCGGCCTGCTTGCTGCCATTGGCATAGAAAAAGGCAAACCCTTTGCGCCGGATGCCCGGATGAAAAAAATACTCACAGAGGCCGCATCCGTCGGCAATGCCACCGCGAGGGCCATTGTGTTCAAGAGCCGTCTCAAGGATGCCCCCCTTTTCCCAAACAGCGCCTGGATTACGCCCTTCATAGGCGGAAGCCATGAATTCCTCTCTCAGGCGGGCGTACGCAACTTGGACGCGCGAACTATGTTCTTTTACTACGCCACGGGCGTCAGTCCAGCCATGTCCGCGAAGATGGTTGGCGCGGGCTCCCAATATGCCTGCGCATTCGTGGATTCTCAGGGCAGGCCGCTCGATGGGGGAAAAACCTACAAGATCCACCTCCCGCCCAACATCCCCGTCAATAAATTCTGGTCGTTTGTCTTATACGACAACCAAACCCGATCGATGCTTCAAACCGATGTGCGGTTCCCCAGCATCGGAAGTCAGACCCAAGGCATCGTGATCAATCCCGACTCGTCGGTCGATGTTTGGTTCGGCCCGAAGCCGCCTGCCGGACACGAGGCGAACTGGGTGCAGACCGTCCCCGGCAAAGGCTGGAATGTCATCCTGCGCCTGTATGGCCCCCTCCAACCGTGGTTTGACAAAACGTGGAAACCGGGCGAAATCGAATTGGAGAAATGAAGAAGGCGGGAATAAATTAATCCTTCAACAAAGTTAAGACTCTTTAACGGCTGATGTTGTTCGCCTGGCTCGGACTCTTCAAATCGAGTGTTCTGGTGCAACGTAACACCTCATGAACTGTGGGGCGGAATACTTTACAAATGGGGGACGCATTTTGGTAATTAGGTATTGCCTGTGCCGCTTTCTTCCGTTAGCACTTGCGAATTATGCAGCCATTTAATTTTTTTGAGAAGAACCATCCGAAATTTGAAATAATGGGATGGGTTCACGATCGAGGTGAATCAACTTACATTCTGGAGGAATCACAATGTCTCCTATCGGAAAGAAAATTAAATTGTTTGCGTTAGTCTTGGTCTCAATTGGGTTTTTTAGCGGGAACTCTTTTTCAGCGTCTGCCGAAACCCCGCCCAACACATCGGAAGTGTTTTCACAAATCGGGCTCGCCATTCCGGCCGTGGGGGATTTGGCGGACATTTCGGACACAGGCCTTTTTTTTGGAGCGCAGGTGATGCACGAGGTCGATCGAAACTTGAGCTATGGAGTCGGCGTGAGTTATTATTCTTTCGGCAAAGCCTCCAAAGATCAAGTGGACACCGAGGTCAGCGTTTTAAGCACCCTGCTCATGTCTCACCGCAATCTTTCCACCAAAGGGAGCGCGTCTCCTTTTCTTAAAACGGGATTGGGGTTGGCGCGCACGCAAGTAAACATCGATAATTCAACGGTTTCTGGACCCGCTGTTGTTCAAGGCACCAACGAAGAAGACATTAGCCCCACATTGCTGATCGGGCTGGGTTTCGACATGAAAGTATCTCAGGGCGCCATGTTGGGCATGAGCCTGGACTATCAACATTTCTTTTTCAAGGTCGGTGATGTGAATGGCGGCGGCACATTCAACATCCTCGCCCATTTGCGCATGTAAAAAGGGGGCGAAATGGACATCTCCCCTTACCCGATCTGACTCGACTGTTGGGACTGAGGGGTAAACGGGACCCCCAAATTCCCGACGAACAACTTCCCGACATAGGGACGGGCCTGGATGGCCACAAGACCTTTTTTGGGGAGACCCATGGCCACGGTCAAGTCTGCCCGGACAGCCGAGCCCAAAGGACGGCCGCTGTCGGCGTCCAAACCAGACGGAATATCCGCGGCAATTTTTGGTCCCTTGCGTCGGTTTATCCAGTCAATCAACGCCAAAGCCGATGGCCGCAGGGGCGGGCGAAGGCCTATCCCTAAAAAAGCATCAACTACCGGTTCCCCATAATCCACGCAACGAAAACCGGGCGTCCACTGGAACCAGCGCGAATGACAAGCCATCAAAGCCCGCCAGTGGGAAGAACATTCTTTGTTATACGAAGCCGGGGAGTGGGCCAGAATGACACGGACTTTTCGGCGGAAGTTTAAAAGCCAACGGGCGGCAACCAACCCGTCGCCGCCGTTGTTTCCGCTACCACAGACCACAAGCGCCCGGGCGTGTGGAAACATCAGAACCGCTTCGGCCAGAGCCCGGCCGGCGTTTTCCATCAAGACTTCGGCCGACAGTCCGTTGGCCATGGCCCTCGCGTCGAGCCGCCGCATCACCGCCACGGAAACGGACCGAAACCGTTTACCGGAAAGAAGTTTTAAGGAGGAAGAAGACTCTGCCATAAGCGCATCCCTGACATCCTGTTTGCCCGTCAATTTGAGGAAATCGAATGATAAAAAATAATACAATTTCCCTATGGAAATAAAAAAACAGATCCGCTCTTTATTTTTGGTTTTGGGTGTATTGACGGGCTGTGTGGCCAAAGGCGGCGTTTACGAAGATGTGAACGCGGCCGAGGCCATTAAAATTCTGGAGACCCCGGGCACGTTTTTGTTGGATGTTCGAACCGAGGGCGAGTATCAAGCGGGCCATCTGGCCAACGCCACCCTCATCCCTGTGCAGGAACTGGAACAGCGGCTCGCGGACCTTCCCGCGGACAAAGAGCGTCCCGTTCTTGTTTATTGTCGATCCGGCAATCGGTCTGTGTCCGCATCGAAAATCTTGGGACAGCAGGGTTACAAAAAGGTTCTGAACCTCAAGGGGGGAATCCAGGAATGGACACGACAAGGACTCCCGGTCGAATCTTTGCAATCGACGAATTAAGGTAAATGAGACCGACTATTTGTTCTTTCCTTTTTGGACTGGCGGTGATTTGCCCAACAATTGCCCGGGGGCAAGAAATGAAAACGATTTACGAGTTTACCATGAAAGATATTTCCGGAGAGCCGGTTTCGTTGGAAGTCTACAAGGGCAAAGTTCTTTTGGTCGTGAACGTCGCCAGTCGATGCGGGTTCACGCCCCAATACGCGGGGTTGGAATCTCTTTATCAAAAGTACCAAGATCGGGGCCTGGTGGTGCTTGGGTTTCCGGCGAACAATTTTTTGTGGCAAGAACCGGGGACGGACGACGAAATTAAAACTTTTTGCACAACCAAGTATAACGTAACATTTCCGATGTTCTCAAAAATATCCGTAAAAGGGAAAGACATTCACCCCCTTTATCGATGGCTCACCTCCAAGGAAACGAACCCCGCCCATTCGGGGACGATTTCTTGGAACTTTAATAAGTTCCTTATTGGCCGAGACGGACAGGTCCTCGCGCGGTTTGGGACTCGGCAAGAACCATTGTCGGAAGAAATTCAACGGGCCATTCATTCCGCTTTGGGGCAATAGAAACAGCACGGGTTGGCGCGACGTTGAATCGAAAATCCTCTTCAAAACCCTTTTCAAAGCGAGACAATAACCGGTGGGTGTTTGCAAACAACTCGCCCATTCACGGGAAAGGTTTGTTTGCCCGGCAAGACATCCCTGAAAACACGATGATCGTGGAATACGCCGGCCCGCGTTTGTCCAACGGAGACGCAATCCAATTGGCTCTGGGGGGAAACCCCTTCATTTTTCGTGTGAACCGGCGGGAATCCATCGACGGTTCGGTCGCCTGGAATTTGGGCAGACACGCAAACCACTCCTGTTCTCCCAACGCGCGAAGCACCAATGTCGGCGGAAAGATTTGGCTTTGCTCCGTCCGACCGATTCTGAAAGGTGAAGAAATTACTTACAACTACGGCTATTCCTTCCGAGACGACCCCGTCCCCTGCGCATGCGGCTCCGTTTCTTGCCTTGGAATAATCGTTTCCCGCAATTCAAATTAGTCCGACCCATAAAATAGCCATCTTTGGCCGTAATGTCGCATATGACTAAGGCGAAGTAACTATTGCTCAAAGAGGGTTATCTCTATGAAAAAAAACCACTCAATTCGAAGAATTTTAATGGCTTTTGCCATATTGGGAGCGGGTAACCTTTTGTGTGCCGATGCGCCGCTTTTTATTAATTATCAAGGGAAAATAACCACCCCAGAAGGAAATCCCATTGAGACAACCGTTCAAATTGGATTTAAATTTTACAATGGATCCGGAATCAGGCTGAATTCCACCGAAATATCCCTACCGGTCACCCCGATAAAGGGGGTATTTTCAGTGTTGGTCCCTGTTGAGACCCCATGGTTTTCGAATGAGGAGGTCTTGGTTGGGATAACGGTTGATGGCGGAGAAGAGTTATCCCCTCGCCAAAGGCTTGTATCGGCCCCCTACGCATTGGCGGTAGCAGACGGCTCTATTAAGACAAACAAAATCGTCAACGACGCGGTGACGGACGAAAAGATTGCTGGTATGACCGCCGCGAAACTGACCGGGCCCCTTCCGGCGATTAGCGGGGCGGCGTTGACCGATGTCGTCGCGACCGATATTGCTGATGGGGCCATCACCACCACCAGAATT
>JAYRXX010000014.1:0-3674 GCA_041917295.1 Elusimicrobiota bacterium | reverse complement strand
TCGGAATGATCACATTAGGGCGGGAAGGGTGGACCTACGATAAGGTGGTCCAGCTTCGAGATCAAGCGATTGTCTTTCCGGGAAGGGGCCCGATAATGCCATTTCTTTGGCGAAGTCGATGCTAACGGATGCACGACTCCATCGGTTGGGAATGCAAAAGAAAGACACCGCGAAAAAAATGGGGATGTCTCTTGGAATTTTTCTCGAATTTATCGATACAGTCGACGGAGTATTTGTGTTATCTTATTATATAAAGAACGTCCCTCAAAGAGGGGCTCCGTTAATTGGGGGGAACTTTTTTTCTGGCTGGGTGTCGAACCTGACGAAGGCAAAATTCGTAAGGGGGAAACGGTCATGAAAAATACCTTGTTTTTAATATGCGCGCTCGTCTTGAGTTCAACCGGGTGGGCCAAAGCGACGAACAAATTCACCGATGAGTGGGACACCCTTCGGAGGGTCCAATCCATGGTAAGGGACCCCAAGGCACAAGCCGTTAACCAGAGGCAGGGGTTGAACCTGGTTGATCTCACCTGGGAAGATACGGGCCGATACAAGAATTCCGCCGTTGGGCCCAATATCAGCGACATGACCATCCAAATCCAGCGCAAAGACCCCCACACCGGCGCCTATTCCCTCTACTGCATGCCGGTTATTCGATATCCCAACTTTTCCGACCGTACCGGTGACGTGCCCTTGGACAAATTTTATCTCTTGGTGGGAAACGAAAAGGGCCAAGACCTCCGCCGCGTCACCTTGAAAGATTTTCTGGCGAAACCCCGGCGGTATCTGCACGACCCGAAATCGTGGCCGGGACGGAAAGCATCCCTGCTAGTGTAGTGATTCATAAATACCTTTACTTTTGGAGGCCCGAATCCGTTCGGATTCGAGGCGTGAGGAGGGCGCGATGCGGGACATCGTAACCGACGAGCAACGAAGAAGCCGGACGGAGGCGGGCTTCCCTTTCCTTCTTATCGCCTCGCAAAAGCGAGGCTTATCATGAGGAAGGGCCGGGCGCTTTTGCGCGGCGAGCTACGTCGCTCGTCAGTTGCATACTCCCGGTATGCGCCATCCTCGCTCCTTGTCGCCCCACAAAATCGCCCGGCCAAAAGTAAAGGTATTTATGAATCACTACACTAGCCCCTCGGGATACGCACGCCTTGGTCAGCGCCCAATCGTGTCTGTTGCCCATTCCACCGGCGGGAAAGGCGGAATTTAATCCCGTGCTTTTCAATTACCAATCCCGGGCGGGGGACCCCGCGGTGCTCACCATCCTCGCCACCCGGGAAGGAACCAGCGTCACGGTGATCGACAACACCCGAGACGGTTTCGCCGCGGGGCGCACCTGGGGCCAGCGGTTGTTCTTTAACAAGGACGGCGAACGGGCCAGCCTCACGGGGGAAAGACTGAGCGATTTTATCGCCTCCGGCCAGGCGCCCGCGGGCGCGGAAGACCCAGACAAGGGAATGAACATGGTCCTCCTGATCCAGGTTCCGCTTAAGCAAAAACAATCTTTCCGCCCCCAATATTCGATGGACATGGCCGCGAAGTGTGTTGCGCCCTCCGCCAAATTGGCGCAACGTCGAATGGAAGTGGCCGTCATCGGTCATGGGGAAGTGGAGGGTCCCTTTACCGAAATCGCGGGATTGGACATCGAGCGCGATCCGGCCTTTCCCGTACGGGTGACGGTGCAGTTTTACAAGGCCACCAGCGACGGCAATATAACGGAAGACGATGCCCGCTTGATGGCTGAGCAGATCAACAAAGTGTATCAGAAGGCCGATTACGTGGGCAGTCTGGTGGTGGGGGGTGACACGAACCGACCCACCGAATACATCGGCGATAAGAATGAGCCTGCCGGTTGGTGGCCCGCCTTTTGGAACCGCCATCCCGAATGGCGAAATCAGCCCTATTCCCGCCAGCCCGTGGCCCCCCGGTGGGGGTTGGAGGATTGAACCCGAAAAAATGGTTTAATTACTCTCCTAAGACATTCACTAGGAGAACCGACCATGGCCGTTGAAGAAACCGGACATAAAAAGCGCGTGCCCCAGGGGCTTTGGACCAAATGCCCTAAGTGCGAGCAAATCATTTACAACAAAGAACTGGAAAAAAATCTTAAGGTGTGCCCCAAGTGCCACTACAACCTTCGCGCGGGGGCCCGGGAACGCATCGACCAGTTGTTCGATGAAGGCACCTTTGCCGAATTCGCCGAACATTTGACCGCGGCCGATCCGTTGGGGTTTCGCGATTCCGCCGCCTATGTGGATCGGGTCAAAGAGAGCCGTAAAAAAACCGGGGAAAAAGAGGCCGTGGTGGCCGGGGTCGGAAAAATCGGAGGCCAGTCCGTGGCCGCGGCTGTTCTGGACTTCGGGTTTATGGGCGGTAGCATGGGCAGTGTGGTGGGGGAAAAAGTGACCCTCGCCATCGAACGGGGCGTGGCCGACGAAATTCCCGTGTTGGTTGTGTCCGCCTCCGGCGGGGCGCGAATGCAAGAGGGGATTTTGTCCCTGTTTCAAATGGCCAAAACCAGCGCCGCCCTGGGCCGGTTGGACAAGGCCCGGTTGCCCTTCATTTCTTTGGTGACGGATCCCACCACGGGCGGGGTCACCGCCAGTTTCGCCATGTTGGGCGATGTGATCGTGGCCGAACCCAAAGCCCTGGTTGCTTTCGCGGGCCCCCGGGTGATCGAACAAACCATTCGTCAGACTTTGCCCCAGGGGTTTCAGCAATCGGAATTTTTGTTGAAGCACGGCATGGTGGATATGGTGGTTGATCGTCCCCAACTCAAACAACGGCTCGCGGACCTCCTGGCCTTTTTTACGGCCGCGCGCAAAGCCGCGGCGTAATCCGCTTTTTCCCTGTTCGTTGTCCCCCGCCTTTCCGCAACGGATTCGCCCCGGTTTGACCCGCGTTCGGCGGGCCTTGGACCTGTTGGGCCATCCGGAAGAATCTTTTGCTTCGATTGTGGTGGCGGGAACCAACGGCAAAGGGTCGGTCAGCGCCATGATGGAATCGGTTCTCCGTCAGGCCGGGTACCGAACGGGTCTTTACACGTCGCCCCACTTGGTTCATGTTCGGGAGCGGGTCTCTCTGGCGGGCCGCCCGGTGGGTCCCACCCCATGGCGGCGGGCCACCGAGCGGGTGGGGGATCTTGATCGTTCGACTCGGCTGGGTTTGACCGCTTTTGAGGCCCAGACCCTCGCGGCGTTTCTTGTGTTTGAAGAGGCTCGGATCGACATTGCGGTGTTGGAAGTGGGTTTGGGCGGGCGGTGGGACGCGGTGAACGCCGTGGCCGCGCCGGAGCTGTCTGTGATTACGTCCATCGGATTGGACCACACCGAGTGGTTGGGCCCAACGGTGGAACACATCTATCGGGAAAAACGCGGCGTGGCGCGGCCCGGCACCCCTTTGGTTCAGCATATTCCAGCTCGGTTGTGGCCGGAATCGGTTCGGTGGGCGGTCGCCCAGGGTGTTCCCACATGGACGTTCGGGCGAGAGGTTCAGCTCTCATCTATGAAGCGGTTGTCTCCTGGGCAAGGCCAGCGCATAGCGGTTCGCGTTCCCGGGGGTGAAACAATATCGGCGCGGGTGCCGTTTTGGGGAGACCATCAAGCGCGAAACGGCGCTTTGGTTTTGGCGGGTCTTACACAACTGCGGCGGCGAGGGTGGATTTTGCC
>JAYRXX010000013.1:0-41538 GCA_041917295.1 Elusimicrobiota bacterium | reverse complement strand
TCGAACCTAGACGACTGGTTTCAGGTCTTGCGACCTTCAACCACTCCCGGGCCTCCCTCGGCCCGGTCGCAGGGCTGTCTCCCTTCGTCTTTCTAAGACAACTTATATTGGCTGCCGGACTAGGATTCGAACCTAGACGACCAGGTTCAGAGCCTGGCAGGCTACCGTTACCTCATCCGGCAAAAACAAGCCCCCCATTCAGGCGAAGCTACGACTGAATGGGGGGCATTCTAGCAAATCGCCGGACAACTTAGAATGAATTAAACGCCGGCGGGGGTTTTAAGGGCGTTCAAAGCCGCCTCATAGTTAGGGTGGTTGGTCATTTCAGGGACATATTCCACGTAGGTGACCACATCCTGGGCATTAACGACAAAGATGGCCCGGGAGAGAAGCCGAAGCTCCTTAATAAGAGTTCCGTAAGCCAGCCCAAAAGAGGCGTCACGGTGATCGGAAATTGCTTGGAGGTTTTTCACACCGGCCGTCTGGCAAAACCGCCCTTGGGCAAAGGGAAGATCCATACTGACAACATAAGTTTGAACACCCGCGATCCCGGAGACCTCCTGATTAAATTTTCGCGTTTCTTGATCGCAGACCGGAGTGTCTAGGGAAGGGACCGCGATAATCAAACGGGTTTTCCCGGCGGAAGACGCCAACGAGACCTCGCTCAAATCGCCGGCCACGGCTCTGAAATTGGGGGCTTTCTGTCCGACTTTAACGGCTTCACCGACAAGGGTAAGCCCGTTGCCTTTAAAGGTGGTTCCATTTTTGCGTTCAATTGCCATAAGAGTCTCCTGTGACCGATATTTTATCCTGCCCAACAATCTTGACATATTTTGTCATGATTGTCACCTTTGCCTGAAACTACAACGCGCTCGCACCCAATTTATCAATCGTATTTTGAACCCGCTGAAGAGAGCGTTCTCGTCCTAAAACCTCCAGCATATGGAACAAACTGGGTCCTTGGGTCCGCCCGGACACAGCCACCCGCACCGGGTGAAAAACAGCGGCATTTTTGATTCCGAGTTTAAGAGCCACGGCTTTGGTGGCCTCTTCTGTTGAGGCGGCAGTAAATGAAGGCAGAGCCTGATAAGCCTGAATGGCCGCCTTCAAAACATCCACAACCCCGGGTTTTTTAAGGACCTTCTCAACCGAACCCGGGTCAAATACCACCTCTGTAAAAAAGAAGTCGATGAGGCCAGGGACGTCAGTGAGGTGCTTAATTTTCTCATGTTCCAAAGCCACGGCGGCGGCAATTTCAAGACGGCGGGCCTCTTCCTGCCCGGCCAAAAATCCGGCCTTTTTGATGAAGGGCATAGCCCGGTCGACCAGTTCCGAAACGGGCATTTTGCGAACGTATTCACCGTTCATCCAGACCAACTTATTGGGGTCAAAGATGGCGGGGCTTTTGCCGCACCGCTCAACGGTAAACTTACGAACCAGCTCGTCTTGGGTAAACAAATCCTGGCTGTCTTCCGTGGACCAACCCAAAAGGGCCAAATAGTTGCGCGTGGCCTCGGGCAAATAACCGGCGTCCCGATACTCCTCGACGGCGGTGGCGCCGTGGCGTTTGGAGAGCCGCTGTCCGTCGGGCCCCAGAATCATCGACAGATGGGCGAAAACAGGCGGCGCCCACCCGAGGGCGTTGTAACACAACACTTGCCGCGGGGTGTTGGACAAATGATCGTCGCCGCGGATCACGTGAGAAATTTCCATCAAATGATCGTCCACCACACAGGCAAAATTGTAGGTTGGAATTCCGGACGTTTTAAGAATAATAAAATCTTCGATCAAATCGTTTTCCCACTTCATGGGGCCGCGAATGAGATCGTTAAACTCCACAAGGCCAACGGAGGGCGTTTTAAATCGAATGGTGTAAGACTTGCCCTCTTTGATTAATTCGTCCCGTTGGGCCGGGGTGAGGTCCCGGTAAGGGCTCACAAACTTGGGGGCTTTTTTCAAAAGGGCCGCGCGCTCTTTGGATTTCTGGACTTCGTCGGGGGTGGCGAAACAGTAGAACGCTTTCCCCGCGGCCACCAGCTCGTCGGCGTATTTTTTGTAGTGAACCAACCTCTGCATTTGGAAGTAGGGGCCATAGGCCCCTTTGACGGCGCTGGGATCGGAGGCGGAGGTTGGTCCTTCGTCCCAGTCCAAACCCAACCACTTCATCCCGTTAAAAATAGCGTCCACCGATTCTTGGGTCGAACGGGTTTCGTCGGTGTCTTCAATGCGGAGAATAAAAGTCCCGCCCGTGTGGCGGGCGTAGAGCCAATTGAAGAGGGCCGTACGGGCACCGCCGATGTGCAAAAACCCCGTCGGGGACGGGGCAAACCGAACGCGAACGGGAGCCATTAGTAAATGATTTTGTTCAGCGGATATTCGATGATGCCTTCCGCTCCGGCGCGTTTCAACGCGGGGATGTTTTTCTTAATTTCTTTTTCCGGCATAATGACTTCCAAGGCGACCCAGCCTTTTTCGGTCAACTGAGAAATCGTGGGCTTGCGCAACGCCGGAAGAAGGGCGGTGACCGCCGCCAAGTTGGCTTCTTTCAAATTCATTTTGATGCCCACCAACCCCTCGGCGGCGAGGGCGCCTTTCAAGAGGATGGCCATGTTTTCGATTTTCTCCCGTTTCCACGGATCGGCCCAGGCTTTTTCGTTGCAGATAAAGCGCGTCGAGGAGGTCAACAACTCTTCCACGATCCGCAAATGGTTGGCCCGCAAAGAAGAGCCTGTTTCCGTCAGTTCGACGATGGCGTCCACAAAGCGTCCGGCTTTGGCCTCGGTGGCGCCCCAGGAAAATTCCACTTTGGCCTTGACTTTATTTTTGGCCAAATATTTTTTGACGATATTGACGACCTCGGTGGCGATGCGCTTGCCCTGCAAATCCTTGACGGACTTGATGGGCGACGATTCCGGCACACACAACACCCACCGCACGGGCCGAAAGCCCGACTTGGCGTAAAGCAGTTCGCACACTTCCTTCACTTTGGCGCCGGATTCCATAATCCAGTCTTTTCCGGTGAGGCCGGCGTCAAACACGCCGTCCTCGACGTAGGTGGCCATTTCCTGAGACCGCACCAACATAATTTCCAACTCATCGTCGTCGGACGTGGGGAAGTAAGACCGATCCGAGGCATTGACGCGAATGCCGGCCTTTTTAAAAAGTTCGATGGTGGACTCTTGCAAACTGCCTTTGGGCATGCCGAGCTTCAGTTTTTTCATAATCGCTCCGATTGAAATGGGATTAGAGGACGATTCTAGCAAAAAACTCGCCCTCCCCCACTGGAGGACCAAGGGGAGGGCGAGAAAACAATTGGTCCGGGCTCGACCCGACGTTCCCAACAGAATCGCGGGCTTCAGCGGGTTTACCCCAAATTCCGCGATCCAACTGAACTTTTCGGGTTAAGCGGCAACTAAAGAGCGACGAACCGACCGAACAGCGTTTTGGGCGTTTTCCAACGGAGCGCAAAGCGCCCCGTTCACTCGCTCGGCCTCTTCGTTGCCGTTCGCGTCACACCACCCGCTCGTCGCATTGGTCCAACAGCGCCCGACGGCGGAAGTTCCGATTACGCCGCCGTCTGGGCCCTGCGGGCGGAGCGGAGAGCGATCTGCGCTTCTTCCAAAGACGCCGAGAGAGAAACAGTGTTTAACAATCCGATGATCAGACGAACGACAATGTTCTGTGGCACGTCCGAACGGTCCCACGTCAAGGAGGTTCCCGGTCGGCTTACCACATCAATCCCCGCGGGTATCTGATCCAGATTTATATGGGCCGCGTTCAACATCGCGCCCAACCGAACAGTCTGAGGGTTTCCTTCCCCATCCCGGAGAACCACATTCTCTTCCTGGTCGTCCAGGAAAACCCATGGAGACTTGCCAATGGCCTCGTCCGACAACTTTATTTCCTCGTGGGCGATTAACCATTCCTTCAAAGCGGCTAAAAGTTGTGCTTTCTGCCGTTCATTGCGCGCCACCATTACGGGAGCCGGTTCTCCGTCTCGATCGCCCCGAGCCACCGCCGCCGCCCACTGGCTGATGAGGGAAGAATTTTGGCCCTCTTCGGAGAGATTGATGACCGGCAACGCCCCCGGCGCAAAAGTGGGAGTGGTGCTCAAATTCCACCCTGACGCCCTGCGCGCCAACCGAGTGAGCGCCCGCCCCGCGCTCGCCGAGAGCGAACCCCGGCTGGTGGCCGTTCGGGTTCGACGGTAATCATCATAAAGGGCCCGATCCTTTGGCGCCCCCGCTTGCGACCAGCTTTCGCCGGCCACCGCCCCATATCCTAAAGCCAACACCATTTGTTGTTCAACCGAATCCATGGAAGAGGTTCCCGGATGATCGACAAATGAAACCAAGGCCTCGGCCATTTCACGGGTGGGCCCTGCTTTAAATTCTTGGAGTGACCCCGCCAAGAGTCTTTGATGTAAAACAAAGCCAGGACTATTTTGTGAACCAATGGCGTCCAAAGCTCGCCGTGCCATTTGCCCAAGAACAGGAACCGGTTTTCCTAATTGCAGTAGGATCGTCCCGGCGCGGCTGGAATCAACCTTAACCCCAGGTGGCACCGCCTTTACCTTAGACGATTGCGCAGGGGGGACGTTCAAAATATATTCCCGACTGACCCAGACGGGGGAAGCGGAATTTTGAACGGGCACAACCTTGGCCCATTTTCCTTGAACATCGAGCACGGCCAGTTCCGCCCCCCTCGGCAAATTCGCCATCCGAAGAGGCGGCGTATGTTCAAGCAAGGCAACCCTCTGAACCACCCGCGTCCGTTCCCCCGTCCCCTTTTCCAAGAACTGCACCTTCACCCATCCCTGCTTCCCCGACACTGTTGACACCAAAACCCAGTTCCCCTTGCGCTCGACGATTTTCACAGAGGAACGGGCGCCCACCCGTACCACCACCCGATTTTTCTCGGAGGGATTGCGATCAAACGACATCAGAGGAGTTTGTTTCGTACTCACAAACGCCCGCGGAGCATTTTCTGGGATTTTGGAATCGACGCCCTGAGCTCCGCCATTAACTGAGGTGAAATATGATTGAACGGCTTCCGTTTTCTCAAACGCTTGAGTGAAAACCCATTCCACAGAAGACAGGACCGTCCCCCCCCACGACGTTAGAAGGATCACCAACCCAAAAACGGTCACCGTCACCCGCGCAATATTAAGGAGGGGTTGAAGAAAATACGTTCGATAAAATTCCCGCCAGCCCGCCTCTTCACCCCCCCCCCGCGAGGGCTTCTCTTCCGTCGCATGGGAGGGATCCCGAGAGACATCGATGACCGCATCCTCAGGGGAGGTCCCGGACGGCGTTTCGGAGCTCTCCTCCCCCGATGGTTTCTCTTCCGTCTCATGGGAGGCATCCCGAGAGACATCGCTGACCGCGCTCTTAGGAGAGATTCCGGACGGCATTTCGGAGTTCTCCCCCTCCGATTCCTCCTCTGCGAAAGGAAAAACCAAAAACGAAGACAACCCGGGGGCAATAACATTGAACGACACGTAATAATTTTCCCAGGGGATTTGGATGGATCTCCGGGAAATAAACGAATCAAGATTGATAGGAAAACCGTTGGGAATCCCTTGGTTAAAATTCACATGCGCAGGATTTTCCTGCCGTGTGCTCGCCTGCGCCAAAACGGCGATAAGCCCGTCCGAATATTCGCCAGGGATCTGCACGGGTTTCTCTGGTGACTTCAATGCCCCTTCAATCTTTTCCGCCACGAGAACGTCCGAATCAACATCATCCACTCCCAGGTTCAAATAGGTTGCCAAATCCAAAAGAGCTTCCCGTGGCTGCGCCACACCGCCCCATGGAACGGGGATCGACCGCGACGGATTCTCCTCCACCCGGACCGCCTCTAATGGGGACAGAGAAAGATGAAACACGTTCTCTTCATCATGAGTTACCCGATAGGACGGGCCTTTTGGAAATTCTTGACTCCTTGCCGAAATATCATGCAATCCTAACGAGTTGTTCGAATTCCCTTCCTGAATCGAAACCCGACTTAGGTAAGCCTCTGGAGCCCCCTTCAACACTTCAAGCAACGGCGCTACATAAACAGCAGGGATATCCGCCGTTGCTCGATTCATCAGATGAATCCGAATTTGCCCTTTCAAATATTCGACCGTATCCAGGTCCGAAGATGGGATCCCCAGAAAATCCGCCAACGCCGTCAGTCCCGCCAGATCAGTTCCGTGAAGATTTGGTGATTCCGTCACCCCCTGCTCAGTTTCAGTGTTTGCTTTCTCCCCCGGAACCCCGTCCTCCAAATCTTCGGCTTCCACCACGGTTCCGGATTGGTTCTCGCTGTGAGAAGGGGCACCTGTTCCATTTGTCGAAGGGACGGGTGGTTGTTCCCCATTCTCCTCAGATAACGACACCAAACGAACGACAAACCCTTCGGTTTCGGTAAAACCGACAATGAGAGATTCCGGCGCCTCCAGTTCTCCCAAATTCCTCAATTTCCGATATTTTGCAATGGTCACAGAAGGATCTTCCGACCCATTGCCCAACCGAATCCGAACCGCCGTTGCGCCCCCGACCTTTCCCGCCAACGCGCTTAACAGCGCCTCTTCATGAACACCGGGGATGGGGGAGGCGTCCGCCTCTCGGCTATTCAAGGCTTCACGAATTCCTTTCTTCAAATCCGGCATGGAAAGATTTGAAAATTCTGTTAAGCCTAAAAATTCAGCCAAAGAATTTAGAGAATCTCTGGAATTGGGCCCTTTCCGAGTGGCCGTTATCTCGTTGACATTAAAGATCCTCTCGACCACCTCTGTCGGGATGAGTGACTTTGGTTGTGCCGTTGTGGAGGCCGACGCTTCATTGGCCGTCCCGGTCGGGAAATTTAAGGGCCGAATGTTTGAAATTTCATCTGTGATCACGACTCCCAAACGCATCAACACCGTATGTCGAACCTGAGCATCGTAAATATACTCCTGGAGCGCCGCGACGTCCGGATCCCTCTCCGAAATATCATCCCCCTCTTTGAACAAGGAAATATATAAATCGTAATTAGCAATTCCCTCCGAATGAGGCCTATGTCCAACCCCGATTTGCAAGATCTTGGCCCCCCGTCCTTTTGGCAACCCTCCAGCGATATTCTTGTTTTTAGAGGCCCCGCTACTTTCTTCTCCACGCCCTTCCCCGTGAACAACAATCGTTCCCCGACCGCCTGAATTATTGAGTTCCCCGTGAGTAAATTCCCCTTCTGAAGAAAAGTTGGTGGAGGACGGTCCCATCCACCCATAACGAAGGCTGTACAACCTCTGGTACAACCGGCTAATGGAACGTCCAGTGGATTTTTCATAGTCTGAGAAAACCAAAACCATGGGCCCCAGTCGATCGATGGTCGGGCGTTTCTGGATCCATCTCAACAAATGAATAAACCCGAACGTGAAAAAGATGTAAGACAAAATATTGAGGAGATTGATGGGGGACACATCCAAGATGATTGGCAACACCCCCCAACGCGACCCCCACAATCCCCACCCCAAAGATTGGCTGATCGCGTTTAATCCGACAACCACGACTTCTCCCCCCAACAAACTCACACAAGAGACCATCACAACACCGAGGACTTGGAAGGGCCAATCCCATTTCCACGCACGCGCTTTCCAGTAGGCCACGGCAACCCCCACCACGCCCACGATCACCGCCAAGACGGGTAACCCGTCCGCAAAAACAAAGAGGGCGTTGGGAAACCATCCCCCCAACAAGAGGGAAGCGGGTGTTTGATGAAAAACCAACGTCAAAGTAACGAAGAGGGGAGCCGCAACCACCACCCCCCAAAGCGTTTCCAAAAATCTCTGCTTCAACCGATTTTTAACGATCTCCACTTGTTCAGGGATATCTTTCTCCCCACCAACGGTTGAAGATTTAATCGGCATCGTTCGGTCATTCTCGTCCACGCCCACAATTTCCCGATTCGTTTCCGCTTGGTTGTTTAGAAGGGGATGAACAATGGCGGAGAGACTCCTGACGTTGCTTCCCTGACCCTCTCTTCGTTTTTTTACGCGGTCTAAATCGATAGCCGTTAGCAACAACAATTCATTGAGCAAGAATCGAGTGGCCTTGTCCGTCACTGTGGAGGCTTCGGAGGGATGAAACGAATCCAGGTTTCCGGGAAATGTCACGAAATTCCTGGCCAAAAACGGATCGCCCTCATGATACCCCTGCCCGAGGACATTTTCGGTATAAGCGTTGTCCATGTCAGCGGACACCAAGAAATGCGGTGGGGTTTTCCCTCCGGAACTTCCCGTTTCATTTTTCTCAAGGAGAAATCTCCAAGCATCATGAAGATTATTTAACACATACATGGTGTTCGCCGTTTGTCCGGAACTGGACAATCCGAGAACCACGGTCTCCGGGCCAAACCCTTTGTCCCTCAAGCTAACCAAATCCTCCCGAACGAATTCCGCGGCATTGATTATTTCAACTTTGAGCGGCCGCCCTGCCATGCTCGCCAGTTTCAACACCGCTTTCCTGAACAAATCTCCCGCGTCAAAACTTTTTTCCAACCCCACAATCACCAAATCCAAGCTTTCGACAGAAGAGGTTCCCCTCCTTAATTTCTTTTTTGCCGCCAATACGAGTTTCACAAAAGCCAATCCCGACAATCGATTATTGGAATTTTTGCCTCGTCCTTTGTCTTTAAAATCTTCCGATATCCCGGCTTCAACCTTGGGAATCATTTTAAAATCAGTTAAGGTTCGTTCCTCATGAGGGGTCACCTCACCGGTGGTCCGTTTGACGAACGGGCTGTGATCCAGGTCCAACCATCGACTCTTCATATTGACAAGCGAGTCCCCATTCTGCTCGGCTGCCAAATTGTCCAAATCGAATTCAGCCACGCGGCCTTGATCCATGTGGTCAATCACCAACTTCCGCCCGTTCAGGGTAGCCACTTCGCCATCCCTCATCGTCAAGCGATATCGAAACCGAGCCCCGCCTTCCCTTTGTCTTAAATGTGCTTTGGAGGCACTGGTCCCGGTCACATTTTTCCCGTCTTCAGTCACCCAGAGATAATAATCCTGTCTCAAACACATCCACATAGGATCTTTCGGCTGAGAGAGAGATAGAGCCGCCACTCCATAAGTCGAAGTGAGGTCCGCTCTACGAAGGAAATTGATCCCCGCACTGCGGAAGTCTTGCGTAAAATAAAACTTAAGAAAAAGATCGGCAAAAAGAACGGAGTATCGTTCCTGATCCGCGTCACTCGCTTCATTAAACCACTCCATGGTGGTCAAAAATCCCTTGGCCGAATTTGCTAATTGATTCCGTAGGGTTTCAATTTCGGAACTTGCTTTTAGGGGAACAGCATCGCCCAAATTCCAGACCTTCCCAACTTTCTTAGGGTCACTCCCCTGCCCAGGGTCCTCGACAACGGCACCCAACTTGGCGTATAACTCCCTTAGATTTGAAACCGATGCGTAATCAGAAACGAGTCCTTCCACCTGCTGGTGAAACGTGTCCATGGCTTTGGTCAACATTAATGCGGAGACCCTTTCAGGGGATGGTTGGAATTGTTGAATGGTCGAAAATGGAAACTCAATTCCCTTGCCTTGTTGGATATTGGCATAACGCTGATAGTGGTTCCCCAGGTAATCAAACCCCACCTGGGATAAAGCAAGCCTCAAGGAATCCCTAACAGAACCGATGCTTGTCCATCGGTCCAATCGCGTTGGTATTTGAGGCGAATCACCGTCCGCCACATTTTTTACACCTGTGAGATACTCCGAAAGCAGAGCATCCTCACCATTGCTCATGTAAACAATTTCGCTTCCTTCCACGTAGGAATGAGATGTTTGATCAAATGTAACCGGCACAACAGTCAAAACGGTCTTATTGTCATCCCCATTTGCGGCCGCTAAAACGCCCCGGTTCTGGGTAGTTATTTTCAATACGGGGTTTTCTTTGGGAGGCAACCAATACTTTTCAGACTGCGAGACCAAGTTCTGATTTCCGATGTACGCAATGGGCTGAAGCCTGACCTGGCTCGTAAAAGGATGCGCGTTTCTTTCCTCTTGTTCGGCGTCATTTGTTCCAAGACGAGAGTGCCCAATGTACGCCACAACATCGTCCCCCTCGTAGTTTCCATCCCGGGCTTTTTGGTTCAACCTTTCCATCACGTCATTGAGCATATCGGAAGATGACTCACGGCGATCCCATTCCTTTGCTCTCTTAGAAACAACGAATTCGTACACCACCGTTCCATCTTCTAATATTCGCTTAACGACAAATCCGCCCCCCCCCCCTTGAAACCCACGAGGAGTCGTGTGAACAAAAGACTGCCTGGCCTCAGCTTCAACGAAGTTTGGAATCGCCTCCGAATCCGGATTGGAAATGACAAATCTTCCACTCACCACCCCGCAGGCAAAAAACGTCGCGAAACCCGTCACCGCGCTTTGCATGTCGTGCACCGACGTGATCGTCGCCCACAGATTAAATCCCGCCGCAGAAGCCAATAGCAATTGTTGTGCGCTCACAGGATCAGCGGTCATGGCCAACGGATACAGAAGGGAGAGGGCGACAAGATTCATAGCTGGCCCCATGAGCGCCGTGAAACGTGTTTTCCACCCCGTCGACAGGCCATCCGCGGTTATACGCGGAGAGTGTGCCTCTGGTGTTAGACCCGGGATAAAAATATTGGAAAAGGGGATGATCTGCTTTAGAGAAATGGACTCGGAATATTGAGCCCAACTTTTTCGAACCGACTGTCCCCCCAGCCACTGAAGGGGGAGGGCATGCCCCATCTCATGGAGATGGTGGGTTCCTAAGAGAATGGCCCGAAGAAAAATTCCGCCCAACACCATCCACCCCAAAACGCCGACCGCATACATCGGCGGGGAAAGAGCGCTCCCCCAATAAAGGATGACAAACCCCAAAGCCGCGATGGATTCCGGGAAAATGGAGGTGATGTTTCTCCCCCCCAATGAATAACGAATGTCCCCAATCTGACCTTGCTCAACAACTTTTCCTCCCCGGTCCGTAATTCCTTGATCCAAATAGTCACTATTACCGGAGATGCCTCCATTCGTCTCACTTGCGGCCAAAAGGAGAACAGCCCCCTTGTTCTTGTTCAATCGAATTTCAATTAATCCCTTTACAAATCGAACGATGGCGTGTCCAAAATTCCCAAACCTTTTGTTCCATAAATCAACAAAGCTCTTCAACTTTTCGCCGGAGCCCGCCAACGCCGCGCCGTAAACGAGCGTCCCATTCGCCAGGGCCGTGCCCGACTGGTGAAACGGATTAGTGGGTTCCGCCACCGACGCCGCCGTGGCCGACGGTGGATTCATGAACAGCCGATCGCCCAAAAGAAGTTTTTCCAGCGGTGTCCGCGTCGGGGCAAACGCCCCCAAATAGCCCGCCGCGGAATCCGGAACCTCTTCGATGCGCGGCGATAAAACCATGTGTGAAATATTTTTCTGGTTCAGCAGTTTTTCCAACGCCGGCGCGTGAAACCCGCCGGTCACCAACACCACGGTGGTCGCCCCCCGTTGATGAGCTTGAGCCAACGCATTTTCCAACAGCGTGTGATTGCGGGCGGTCGCCGCTTCGAAAAACGCGGCGAACCGGGGCAAATTCTTCTGCGCCACTTCCGCGGAATCCTGAGACATTCCCAACGACACGGCCCGGTCGGCCAAACGGGCCAGTTCTCCCCGACGCTCCTCATATTGAGTCCATTCCCGCGGGGTCATGGCGTGTTGCACAGCGCGTTCCGCCAAACGAAGATCTTTGCTCCATTCCGCCAACGGTCTCGCGTCTCCCTTGGCCAACCGCCCATAGGCGCGGCCTTCGATCTCCTCCATCTCATCCATCAGCGCCACCACATCCAACCCATCCGTCAACGAAACATACTCGATGTAGGATTGAAACGCGGGATAAGCCGAGACAGGAACCCCTTTGGAGAGGGCCACGCTCACCAAATCGCGATAGTAGTCTTTTGCCGAAACGGACCCCGCGCGAAACGCCGTGGTTTTCTTGACCAAGGCCTCCAATTCAAAAGGCGACAACCGCGGCGAGACCCGCTCAATAAACGCCGCCCGCGCTTGCTCCACCGCGGGAAAGGAAAGACTGTCCTCCTTGGATTTCGCCTCCACAAACCGCCGCACCTGTTGATTTTCCTTCTCCTCTTGGGAGAAGGTGGCCCGAAGGGCCGGATGAGGGGAAGTCATTTTTTCCACTCCCGCTCCCTCCAGAACCGCCTTCACATACTTTCCCAAATCCCCCCGATCCTCGTGCATGGCCTGAACTTCCCGTTCCAACGCTTGAAGTTCCGGTGAAAACAGTTTGGCCTGGCGTTCCAATGTCTCCTTCTTTAATTTCTGAAGGGCCGATTGGGTCTCCACTTCAATTGACAAGGTGTCTCGATAGGCTTGGACGTTGGCGTCGTAAAGAGCGGCATCTTCCACGCCCCAAAAATCAGGGGTCTTTTCCGCCGTCAGACCAAACGCTTCCGGGCCATTTAAAAATCCTTTCTTCAACAGATGGTTCACCAACTGCCCTTGCCCGGCCCCCGGCAAAAGCCCCCGGTGCCGCTCCAAATCAAACGCCCCGGATGTGCCTTCAATGCCCACCAGCATTTTCCCCTGTTTTCCCAAATGGGCCAACAGTCGAGCGATGTTTCGCTGGGCCGAGTAAACGTCATGGGCGTCCATGACCAAAAAGACCCGAAGGGAGCCGGAAGCTCCTTCCCGAACGGATCGAATGTCGGCGAACGAAGTCACAGCCCCCTGAGCCCAGCGGGGCGCCGTCGCCAGCAGTGTCGACAGTTTTGGAGAAAAAGACGGAAGAACCGTCTGTGCCGTCCCTCCGAAAGAAAGCGGTTGGGACACCGGCAGTTGAGCCAAAAGCAGGGGGGCGGACGCCCCTTGAATTTGCCGACTCCGGGCGGCGGCGCGCTCTTCCCAAAAAGTGGCCTCGGCGGCGTTGGCGCCGAGGGAAGAAAACAAAAACGCCCCGGCCGTCAGAATCGCCACCCCTTGATTGACAACAAACGCCAACGACTTTTTTCGTCTGCTCGTGTTCATACAATTTCTCCTTTTCCCCCCCAGGAAAATGAAAAGGCGTCCCGGCCGCGCAACGTGCGCAACCAAGACGCCTTCGTCTGAAAACAAAAAGTCCCGCGGGGCCCAAGCCCGGCGGGACGACATTGTCAGTTTCTACGGCACAACCGTGTGCCGTATGGATATGTTAGCATAACCCCACAATAAGTCAAGCGCTTTTTTAAGCGATTCTCTCTAACGTCAAAACGATGAACGCCGTTTACTTTAATCAACACGGGACCCCCGACGTCCTGACGTACGGGAAATTTCCCAATCCCACCCCCGGTCCCGACGACGTTGTGGTGGGTGTGAAAGCCTGTGCCCTCAATCACCTCGACATCTGGATCCGCATGGGCATCCCCGGCATCACCGTGTCCCTGCCCCACATTCTGGGCGCCGACGTGTCCGGAGTGATTGAGACGGTTGGGTCAAACGTCAAAAATTGGAAACCCGGCCAAAAGGTGTTGGTGGCTCCCGGCCTTTCCTGCGGGACCTGTCCCCATTGCCTCGCCGGTAACGACCACCTCTGCGACAAATACGATATTTTGGGCCAACAAAGTAACGGCGGATACGCCGAACAGGTCAAACTCCCCGCCGCCAACCTGTTGCCCTTGCCCGACCCGCTGAGCTTTGAAGAAGGGGCCGCGATCCCTCTCACCTTTTTGACCGCCTGGCAACTTCTGGTCACCAACGGCAACGTCCAACCGGGCCAAACGGTGCTGGTCCACGCTGGAGGAAGCGGCCTGGGAATTGCCTGCATCCAAATCGCCAAGTTAAAAGGCGCCCACGTCATCACCACTGTCGGAAGCACAGAGAAGGTAAAGGGGGCCTTCGCCCCCCGGGCAAATGTTCACCGGACGAATGTCCGACCCGACGACGTGATCAATTACCGAGAGACTGATTTTCAAAAAGAAGTCCTACGAATCACCAACAACCGCGGCGCCGATCTGGTGGTGGACCACATCGGCCAAGAGACATTCGAGAAAAGTCTAAACAGCGTGGCGAAAGGCGGAAAGCTATTGACCTGCGGCGCCACCAGCGGACGACAAATCCAGTTCGATCTCCGAACCTTGTTTGGACGAAACATCACTGTGCAAGGAACGCGCATGGGCCGCAAAAGCGGTTTAACGGAAGTGATGGCGCATATCCAAACCGGCCGACTCACACCGGTGATTGACTCCGTTTTTCCCTTGTCCGACGCCGCCAAAGCACACCAGAGAATGGAATCCCGTCAAAATTTCGGAAAAATCATTCTGATCCCCAACATCCCCGCCGCTCGCCCGTAAAACCGTTACAAATCCCTTACAACTCATTTACCAAAGATTTACAAAAATTTTTCAATTCGGTTACAACTTCTTAAGGGGATCTTAAGGCCATGCTGATAATCTACTCCCTGTTGATCGAAACCGCGAAAGCGAAATTTCCATCAATGAAAGACCCGCGAGGGACATGCTGGACTAAAGGGAGAGAACCTATGACCAAAAAAAAGTGGGCGGTGGTTAACAAAACGATGGGGTTGTTGGTGGCGGGAAGCGTGGCGATGTCGGCAACGCCGATGGGCGCGATGGCAAGCGCGTATGAATACGACAGCAACGGTCGAATGACGGGAAGCGCGTCATCCACCGCCAAACTGTCCAGAGACATAGCCGCGGCCAACGAAACCGTGGCCCGTTTAAACGCGGCCTACGGGCAACAACAAGTGGGCCCCCAATCCCCGGGAGAAAAAGCGGCGCTCGACGTTCAACAGCAAATACGATCGGTTCGGATTGCGGAAAAAGAAAAATCCGCAGTTCAAAGACCATTGCTGGAACCCATTACGCTTAGCGGGCTGATGGGGAAATTGTTGACCCAGGAGATCAAAACAGACTCGACCAAAGAGTCTTCCTATTCCATTATCAAAGGGACCCTTCTGGACAACGACGGCCAAAAACTCTCGTTTAAAGGCCAAATCCAAGAAGGGTTTGTATCACCTGGAAAACTCGGGCGATCGGAATTCAACATCCAGTATTCAGACGGCCGCACAATCAATGGAAGAGTCATTTTCTCATACAACAAGATGGGCCTATTGGTCGGCGCGAGCGCGGAGGCTCAAATCTTCAACCCCTCCGTTAGGATCAATCAAAAGGTCCAATTTAGTTTTGACTCCCAAAAACGGGTGACAGGGATGTATTCCGCGTTTTACAGCGATGGAAAATGCATCGGGTACTCCTCCGTCAACATGGTTTACAACAGAGACGGAAGCAAGTTGACGACCATGAAAACTGATTTTTCCGCCATTAGTCAAGGCCGACAGGAAAGCACCACATACACCTATGAAGCGGGAAACTCCGTCACGAAAGGAACGTCTGTTTCAACAGATGGCAAAACCACCACAACGTTTACGTCCAGCACAGACCTAAACGGCGTCACAAAAGAGAACTCCAAAACCACTCATACCAGGCAGGATGGCCGCGTTGAAGAGCTCAGCACCTATCGCAACATTAACGGAACCAAAACCGAGGTGGTCACAAAGGGTATCGTTTGGGAAAAGACAAAGAAAGGGCTCGAGAAAGTGACGTTGGTGGAAATTGGCACCATCGTCCGAGTCGGCCCAGACAAAACCCAAAGCGAAATGACCAGAACGACGTATTACGCAAACGGGGACAAAACTCAAACCAAAATGTCCAGCTTAAATAAGGGGATCGCGTTTCTGTCGTTGGTTCCCGGAATTCCCTCGTTGCAGATCCCCTCGTTGCGGTTCGATTTCGTTAATGGAGGAAAAAGGCCGAATTAAAATTGAACGAGGCTGGTCATTCCGGTGTTGGGATAGCCGGAATCGAACAGATTAGCCGGCTAAAACACCCCCGCCCCGCGGCGCCCCTCGTCGCGGGGCGGGGCTCTTACGGACCGCCCTGTTTAACGCACCGAGCCTGGCCCATTACGCACAATCCCGATCAAATAAGCCATGGACCGAAGGGGGTTATCGGGGCGTTTTTGAGCGACAAGGCGGGCGGCCTCTTCGATACGCTGCGCCCCATATTCCCGATCCAGCTCACACAGGCGCGTAATGGCCTCAATATCGTTGTCCTCGTAAACAACCCCCGCCACCCGCCGAACGCGGTCGACGGCCTCAACACCAAACCGCGCCGATAAGGAGGCAAATTTCAATTCCAATTCGGCGGGATCATAAAGGGGATTGGGGGCATAAACCGACGGTTGGCGCGGCTCGTCCGAATCGGTGGACAAAGTGGAATATTCCACTTCCAGCAAATTCTGGCGGCGCAAATCGATCACGCCGGTACCCCAAAACGGGGGTGCGCCGCCGTAACGGCGCGCCAGGGTCGACCGGGCGACGGACCAGCGGGGCCGTAACAAGGACACTTCCGACTCATACCGGCTGACCAAATAAAAACATTTCCCCGCAAACGACAACCGCCGGTCCCACCCCAACGCCCCGTAGCGGACTGGGACTCGGCACACCCGAGGGCTTTGGTGCAAAGGCCGTAATTCAACAAGGGGGTTCTGACCGTAATCGGCGGAAAAACGAACGAGCCCATAGGTGTTTTGAAGTTTGCGCAGAGTGCGAACCAGTTGCCGACGGTAAGCCAACCGATCCAAGTTCCCCAACCCCAAGGCCCGGGCCATGTCCGCGTCGTCAACGACAATCGGCGAAGACGACCGCGCCACCAAATAAAGATAGGCATCAAAAGCCCGTTCGTCGGGTGTCGAAATCATCCGCCCCAACAAAGCGGGATTTTCCAAAAATTCGCCAGGAACGTTAACCAGAGGCCCCTCTTCGCCCCCCACCGGCGGAGCCCGGGGCACCGCGGCCAAAGAATCCAACGCCTCCCGGGCCACCTCTTTGGACCGAACCAGAAGGTTGGCTTCTTCGTTCTGCTCAAACGCCGAATACGACCAGTTGGAGGACCCCAAAATCACGGTTTCCCCATCGATCACGATAATTTTGGAATGGGTGTAAGAGGACGCGGTATCAAAGAAAACCGGAACTCCGGCGTCACGTAAGAATTCGTAAGCCGTCCGATTTTTCCCTTCCGCCAGGGGAAACGATTCGCCTTCTAAAAAGTTGAAATTCTGGTCAAGCAAGACGTCAACGCGCACCCCCGCCCGATGGGCCCGAACCAGGCACTGAGCCAATTGAAACACCGGCGATTGGGGTTCATTGGACCGAAACGAAAACAGATAAAGCCCCACCACAATAGACGACCGCGCACCCTGAATTTCCCGCTGAACCACAGCAAAATAGTCCCGGGCCGGCACATAAACCACGCGAGGCGCAGGGCCCCCGGCCGAAACCACCGCCGACCACCCCCCCAGACATAATCCCACCGCCCACACCGAACGCCAAACCCCAGAACGCGCGAAGGGACGATTCATCGCCTATTCAAGTGTGTCGACATCGGATTTACAGGATTTGCAAAAGAGACAAAAACAAATCAAGCGTCCAGTGTTTTTTTAATGAAGGCGAGATATTTTTCCACGTCCTTGGTCTTGTTCTGCAACACGTCGTAAACAACGCGGGAGTCAAGATTTTCGTAGCCGTGGGCCATGGCGTTTCGAAAACCAGTGATTTTTGAAAATTCATCGGCGAATTTTGAGGGCAACACTCCTTCCTCTTTCAGAATTTCAAAACCCTCGCGCATGGTATTGGGTTTTCGGAACCGACGGTAGGCAATCAGGGCCTCAGCCAAATCGATGGCGGACTGGCAAATCAAGTAAAGCTCTCTTTCCACGGCGCCACGAACGATGCCTTCCTGTTGAATTTGTTGTAGCTTAAAGGCCTGGTATTTCTTCGCGGTAGCAAGACGCTTGCGGAGATAGCTGATTTTGCTCTCGATGACGTCGCGGTCACTCATGCGGCGACACCGGAGAGCCCATAACGTCGTAGCCCGTCAGCAAAATCAAAATAGTCATTCAGGATCTTGGGTTCGACGAGAACGCGAAAGGGCTCTTTTTCAAATAGGATGTTTCCTTCTTTGATAATACGGAATTTGAGCAGGGGAGATTCGAGGTCGTTGAGGCTAACGATGTCCACGTTGTCCGTTTTGAGCGATTGGGAGACGTCCCCCGCAATTTGAAAAAGCAGGTTGTGTCGTTTGACCGGGTCCTTTTGGTTAAAATAAACCGCGATGTCCACATCGCTAGATCGGCCGGCCTCGCCCCGCGCATGGGACCCAAAAAGATAAACCAACCCCACGTCCCGGTGCTTCTCAAACAACGGCCTCAACGCTTTGAAAATAGGTTTCACAATGTAGATTCTATCAGTTCAATAAACTTTTTTTTCTTTCTCCGACACCACCACACGCTACCCCGCCTCCGGACCCCCGCCAAAGAATACCCCCATGGGCACCACAGCGGTGAAACGATCTAAGGCCATCGCTTCGGTCCCGCTGTAAAGAATGACCGACACACCTAGCTTCTCACCCAGATTTTCACGTCCGATGTCTAACCCAGCCCGGTCCTTGGATGAGAGGTGCCGGGCCATTTTGACTTCCAACCCCACCAGTTTTTCTCCACGCATGAGGAGAAAATCAATTTCCCGACCTGAGGGGACCCGCCAACCATAGAGGCGTGTCGGAACATTCTGAATCGAGGCCATTTTCCGCAATTCATTCGCGACCCACGTTTCCAGTAGTGCACCCGCATGACCCTGCCGTTCCAAGGCGTCCCAACTGTCCGCCGCCATCGCATGGCAGGCGACGCCTGTATCGGTGAAATAAAGCTTCGGTGCCCGCAGAACCCGCGTGCCCACGTTCGTCGAGTAGGAAGGAAGCAAATAAATTTGATACGTCACTTCCAACAGGTTCATGTATCGCCGGAGCGTCGTGTAGGGAAGACCCAGGTCCCGCGAGATGTTGGCCACGTTCAACAGCTGGCCGGTGCGCGACGCCAACAGGGTAATGAGGCGATTAAAATCCGGTTGGTGTTCCACCTGAGAAAGGTCCCGAATGTCCCGTTCGATGTAGGTTGTCCGATAAGACTCAAACCATTTCGCACGGGAACCAGCGCTGTGCATTAAAGCGGGTGTCGGATACCCCCCTCGAATGACACGGGGTCGAATTTGATCAAAAGGGACGGGCGAACAAGAGGGGAGGACTTTCAAGAACGTTGCGGCATCGGGAGACTGAAATAACGCATCCATGACCGAAGAAGGAACACGACGTTCCTCTTCGGCCAATGAAAAGGGATGTAATTCGTGCAAGAAAATGCGCCCGGCAAGCGTTTCCGAAATTTTGGACAAGGTCATCACATTGGCAGACCCTGTCAAGAGGAACCGGCCATTTCTCCGATCCGCATCGACGATGCGCTTGACCGCCCGCAAGAGATCGGGGGCCCGTTGAACTTCATCGATGACCACGGGCCCGTCCAGCCCATCCAACCACCCATCCGGGTCCCGCAATACGGCATCCAACACAGTCCGGTCGTCCAAAGTAAAAATTTTGGCGCCCCACGGTCCCTTCGCCAACCGTTGGACAAGTGTCGACTTGCCCACCTGCCGTGCCCCGGTCACCAACGTAACCGGCGCCGCCGCCAGGGACTCCGCCACCGCCGTTTCCAGATGTCGCCGGATCATGGTTGTATTTTAACCATTCAATGGTTAAATTTCAACAATAAGATTTAATGGGCTGGACTCGCCCCGCGCATGGGCCCCGAAAGGATAAACCAACCCCACGTCCCGGTGCTTCTCAAAGAACGGCCTCAACGATTTAAAGATACGTTTCATAGCGTTGATTCTATCAGTTCAAGGCACTTTTGTGAGGCGCCCCCGGCCCGAAGGGCCTTCGCCTATCCCGTCATTCCGGCATGGGGTTAGCCGGAATCCAAACGTTTTCTTGCCAAGCCAACTTTACGCGCTTCTTTTTACCGCCTGCTGTTTCTTCAAGGACTCAACAATCCCCGGCGCCACCTGGGTCATGAGCCCCCCGGCCAACGCCAGGATGAACGACATAATATTGTCTTTGACCCCCGAATAATCCACCGTCACACCCTTCACATCAAGCGCAAAAAGACTCACTTGGTCGATGTTCAACTTTCCAAACTCAGACTTAGCCGAAACAGTCTCGGATTTATTCTCCGGCATAAACTTGGCAAACTCAAGTTTAATTTTATTCGAGTCCGCACTTCTGCTTAGCCCCGAAACATCCGCCCCCAACCTCATTAAAGCCAACAAAAGAGAACCCTTTGAAACATCCAACTTCCAAACTTGATCTTGAGTCCCAACGACCGCAAAAACAATCCTTTTCTTTTTAGCCCGCCATGCGGCGGCTTCCATATCATCAGAATTTACCAACCGTTTGGACAACAAAGTCAACATTTCAATTTGTGTTTGTTCAGCCGGAGTGAGATCATTTTTTAATCCTTTCGCCATACGAGGGGACACATAAATAAGGATATCCTCCCCCTTCTCAAAGGACTCCGTTATGGCCTGATGCGGATCACGCAACGAAAACGCCTCTTGAGCCACATTATTAAATTGCTCAACTCCTTTTTCAGCTAAATCAGTCTGCGTGTTCAACTCCATACCCTTTGTATAGGATAGGTTAACCAGGAACGTAAAATCAAGATTTTGTAGGTGCCGCCGCACTTTCCGAATATAATCTTTCAGCGTTTCGTCTTTGACGCGCCCTTCTGACAAGTTCCCATTCAACCCAAACAACACCGCCAAAACCCGCCACATTTCAAAAAGTTCCGTTTCATTTTTTGCCATCTGTTGGCCAGACATCCGAGAAAGCAAATTCACCGCAAGCCTTTGTTTCATGACTTTTGCTGAGACTCCAGACTCATCAGCGTACTTATGAAGGGCCATAGCCAAAGAATTCGGTATAAAATCCACTGGAGGCTTACTTGCTTGGTTTTTCTTCGCCAAATCCCACAACTTCTCATCCAAAGATTCACCCTCACGCACCCCCAAATCAAATTTCCCCAACGCCTCAAGCCCAGCTCGATTTAAACCTTTATCAAAGGTCATTTTCGGCGAGATTGCCATTTGAAGTTGACCAGGCTTTCCTATAGGCAAGATATCCGAATATTGAACAGCCCACGAAGTAAACAAAAGTGTAACGAACCGATTATTTTGTAGTTCTCGAATGGCTTCCGATTTCGCTCCCTCCAAAAACAGCTTATGAACCGCCTCTTCCGTCAATCCCACATTCGCAATGGCCTGTTCAACATCCGAGGCATCCGAGCCATTCAAAATGTATCGGGCCATAGCCGCCAAGACCGCCGTATGCAACTGAGTTCGCGTGTAAGCAGTAAATTTTTTAATGTTCGTATCCCTACCTGGGGCGTTTGAATCATTCTTATTCCACCGGTCAATTGCATGGCCATTGATGTCACATTTCATCTGTCCGTTTTCTTCCTGGTAGACCCGAACAGTAAAATCATCTTTATAAACCACTGAGACATTCTCCTCTTCTAAATAAAATTCATCAGTGGGCATCTCTTTTAAAACAATCCGAACTATTTTCCCATATGGATCATCCCCCCTATTTAATAAATCGAAATTCGTGTCCTTCCCATTCAGACGCATATTCAACATAATGGACGCCACGGAGGCTCCCACTATCTCTGCCCTCATCATTGAAAAGGTCCCAAGCCCCAAAGCATCCTGGGGGACATCAGTGATTAGCTTGATCCAATCAAACCCAGGGACATCCGAAAACAAGCTCATCACACCTTCAAACGCATCAGTCATGCCCCCCAATTGAACCACCGCCGCTACCATCATTTCGAGATCCACAGGAATTAAGGTTAAAACAACAGCTAACCCTATTATTCCAAAGGCACTTGCAACAAGCGTAGCCGTCGACGTGCCTAAATTATGGTTATCGTTCTGCCTTGTTATCGAAATTTCCGAACCAGGAAATGCATCTTTTAACCTGTCTTTTAGATAAACTTCAAAGCCTCTTTCGCATTGCACGGTGACGCTGTATTTCCCATCACTATATTTCGGTCCTTCCGTAATGCTCGAAAAATGCAATGCGCCAGTCAATTTTGCAAACAAGTCCGATTTTTTATCAGTAATTTCAATGAGTAGGGTCTGAGGAGATTTAAACCCCTCTGAAGGTCTGTCAGGAATTTGCATTAAAGAGTCCCGAATTGCTTCGTCCACTTTGTTACTGCTACCCTCGACACTGAAGCGAATTTGATTTCCCTCTCCATTGAGAAAGGTAATTTGTCTCAATCCATGGGCCTCGAATACTCCCATCAGATCTCGAACCAAACCCGGCCTGTCGTAATTGTAAATAACCTCAACAATTTGAATTTTATTTCTAATGCTTAATGCCTGAGTATTATCATGCAAATTTCTTACGGTATTATCGATGTCTGGGCTTTGAGATATTTTTAAAAATTTAACGTCGGTGAGAATTGATACAACCTGTTTTACTAATTCGTCAGTATCCTCTAGTCTCAGCCCGATGTAGGCGTATAAATTATTTACTGACCAACCCAGGCCCAACTTCTTGGCTAAAGTAGCCAAGGCAACCTTTTCATGGGGAGAAATGGACTCACCAAATATTCCACTAACCGCGGGGTCTAATTTTCCGAATACGACGTTTCTGCCTTCTCTTGTCAAACGACCAAGATCAGCGTTCTGTCGATGGAGCGCCGCCATCAATTTCGTTCTTGGTAAATGGGAATTGACGATGATATGTTGTACCATTGGGGAAATGAGTCTTGCATTATTGATCGTGTTGACCGCTAGATAACTCCCCCCAACGATGGATTGGTCCATTTGGACTTTGCCGGATGTGTCTAAAGCGACCCCATTGACAACCGAAACGACTTTCAACGAATCAAATTCCGATTTGATCCCATCAACTCTTCCGTGTCCAAGTAGGTCCCAAAACGTCGGAACAGAGTCTTTCTTGACAGTCAGTCGAATGGGCTCTGTTTTTCCATTGGGAAGGTCCACCAAAAGATAGTTCCAGCCTTCTTCTTTCGCATCCAGGATGAACTTACCGAGGTCGTGTTTAAATTGGCCCGTGTATCCCGTATAGTCAATGGCCACAGGGCCTGTAACTTCCGTCCCGGGATTCTTGTAACGAAAACCATAGACCCAATGAGCGCCTTCGGCGACCTTCGACTCAGAAAAATCATTTGGGTTTAACACCTGCACTTCCACCTTAACCTCAGATGATAAATTTACAAGTTTTCTAAAAATAAGCTTGTGTGCCCCATAGGTGCCTGTCGGGCGTTCATGTTGATTTTCGATGTAATCACCAACCTTGAGTGAGTCAATTGCAGTCTTGACACGATCTGGATTGTCGCCCCCTCCGTCATAAATGACGTACAGGCCAAATAAATCTTTCCATTTATTGAGGGGATCAGACTTCCTTTTCGTTTTGACATCGATGGAATAAATGCCTTTTACTCGGCCGTAAATTTCAGGCCTAGGCGCATCGTCTCCAAATTGGGAGTTAATTTTACTCTTTATTTCTTCAATGACCTTTGGAGCTTCTTCGTAGGGTATCCCCGTGACCTTTTCAAACTGCCTCTTTACTTTGGCATAACGACGCGGGTTCACCAACCGAAACATTTCGTCCCGCATGAACGTTGCGGCTTCGGGGTAGCTAAACCTCTCCGCAAAATGGGCGTGAACGTCAACAATTTCATGATAAACCCGCATTTGTTCTTTGGAAGCGATCGGGTCAAGGCCCACCAGGGTCCGAAGTCCGTCTACAACACGGTGCCAAATTGAACCCCGCCCGGGAAGAAGAGCCAACGTTGTCAGCCGATCGGCCCAAACAAGTATGGCCACCTGGTCAAAATTTCCTTCAATAGCGCCACTCTCATTTAGAGTTGCATCTCCCAAACCTTGTGCGATCCAACCCATGTAATTGCGAACAGTGCCAAGGTCTCTGCGTTTCGGCACATATTTCCCCCGTGTAACGTGACTTAAATGTCGCAACATCCCCGGCAATTCGTTAGCAAAATCAAGCGCGGGCAGTTCTTGTTGATCTGAAAGCCATTGAGTGAAATCGTCCACATTTTCACCCCTTCTATCGCTCAACAATGCGGCAACAATGGTTTTAACATCCGCGCCCAATTGAGCGCAATAGGCGGCCAACACAACCCCCCGTGAAGGCGGCCCACGGGGATCAGCAGAGTCGACCAATCCCAGCGCTTTTCTTATGGCCTCGGAGCGAGTGTCCCCTTGTTCAGAAAATCTCCGATTTGCGTCGTCGAGAATACCCCTGGCATCAATCGGTGCGGGTTTGTAGGAGAAAAAGGAACTTGTCCTATTTACGAGGCTCAACCGATACTGTTCCGGAGCGAAGAAGTTATAAAAGGCGTGCAAGGAATAAGCGTAAGAAATTAAACGGACAAAATCGATTGAAGAGATATCGAGAAATTGCGCTTGAAACAAAGACTCTAACGGAACGCCGCCCGCCAACAACGCGATGGAGTTAATGATGACCGCAAAACCCAACCTCACAAGGAATTGGCTCCACGTTTGCAAATTGGCTGGAACCCGTTCCGGGGGCCCACGGATTGAAACCGGCTTCCCATGCCAATTGGCCAGGACAAACGATGAAACTAATATCGGAAGGGCAAGTCCGGTCGCCGGGAGTAAAGCCCAAGCCAAAGCAACCGTAAAAAGCGGCATCAAAGGAAGCTCGATAAGGGGCATCGCAAGGGTCTGGAACCATTTGTTTCCCACAACGCTCTGGGCTATTTTCCTGTCTTTCAGGATGAACTCCATCGCATCAACCACACGATTGTTCAGCCTGTCCTTAACGACCGGGGTCTGATCCTTTTCCCTCCCTTCATTTAATTGTTTTGTTTTTTCACGCGACAGCCGCATCAATTCGTCGCCTGCTTTTTTTCTTTCCAAGGCGATGTGTTTCTCAAATTCCACCGCCAAGTCAACAAGCTTCTGGGATGAGACAATAATTTCGACAGAAGAACCAGAAACTACAACGTCCACCAACCTCTCAATTTCCGCATTCTTAACTAAATTCTCGATTCCCTCCTGGTTCGATTCGGCCGCAAGGGCAAGCTTTTTTTGAATCATATCTCCAATTTTTCCCATAAAAACGTCAGGCAAGTTGGCGTTCAACGAATTTTTCAATGTGCCATTCGGAAGAGCCAATGAACGGGCACTCGAAAATACATCAAATGAAAGATTAAAATTAATCACCAACGGGTCCAATTCAATAGACTTTAATGCCTTAAATCCAGACAGTTCACTTTGAACAGGTTGGGCCGCGTTGGGGGGCGAATCCGAAACAACGAAAAATGTGTCCGGTCTTTTTCTTGCCACATCGGAGGTTGTTGGAAGAGTGGTCTTTAAACTGTTAAAGATTTTGACAATAACTCCGTTACCATCCGCATGGGTCATCCCCTCCTGTTCTTGGAGGGTGTGGAAAGCCCGCGGTGAAACGGCCCCCAGATAGCCCGCGACAGTAACCATGGTCAAATGCCTCCAAGGCGTTCTTTTCAACCGAGTTCGCAACTGCGGCATGGTCAGAGCGCCTGGTATAAGGTCGTCGTTGGAAGGGCGAGTGAAAGAATTTTTTAGCCACTCAAGAAGGCCGGGCGTTGGTTTCGGCTCATCGCCGTTCTTTTTTCTCTCCTTCTTAAAACTCTGTATATCGTCGACCGTAGCCAAATGCACACGATTGCGACCCTCGTCCTTAGCTGTTTTCAGCGCCGCATTGGCCCAGCGGAACCCCCACGTGACGAGTTGATTTGCCTGGGCCCGTGAAACTTCGTTTCCATTTCGACCCAAAGCGTTGGCCACTTCGTTGGCATTAACCGCTCCCATGGAAATCGTAAAAAACCCGACATCATGCACGTCGTTATCATTGTAGGGCACAACCGAACCCGACGTTCCAGCGATTCCATTGATCTGTTGAACGATTTCTTCAACGGATCGACTGGTCCCATTTTTATCCTTCTTGTACCGAACAAGATAATTGTCCCCATGAACCGCGACGCCCGCCAACCCTCCGACTTTCTTTAAATTGCCGATCAATTCCTCTCTCTTTAAGTTCGACCGAAGCTCGACAAAGACCGGAGCGTGGGGACCGTCAAAAAAATAGGAACTGATTCTTTGGCGCACACGATTTAACGCCATTTCGACCTGCTCTTTTGATCCTTCAATAACGACTTCGAATTCGTCTCCCCCTTCGCCTCGACTGACATAGGCGCCTTCTTCAACAAAGAATTGGCGGGTAATTTCTTTAAACTCCAGAAAGAGGGAATCGGACTCATAAATCAGATCCGATGAAGCCCGTTCACCGGGCAATACGCCGGTCAATGGGTCGAACCTCATATTTTTGAGACTGATATTGTCTCCATCCAAACGCACAAGCCACAGCTTATCGGCGCGTCCCAACAGAATGGCCCGCCAAGCGCGAAGTCGACCGACAAATTGCAAGTCGATGGGATCTCCCAACCGGAGCCCGGCCATTTTGATATCCCAAACCGAATGAACCAAAGCCGTCACCACCCACGCCAACATATCGCTGTTCGCAACGGGCAAGGCTGAAACAGAAACAAAAATTGATGCGAAAACAATTGCGCCGAACAAACGGGAAATGAAAAAATGCATCTTGGCAAGGTTCCATTCCAAGCGTAATTCGGCAACCAGAACGGAAAACGTTCGCGGTCGCCCTCCCAGCAACCACCGGAAGATGGGGTGAAAAATCCAAAACACCCCCACAGCCATAAGAATTGTCCCGCATCCCGCAATGAGGGGTGGCACAAATCCGCTTCCAAGCAGCAACGCGCTTAGACTTGGTAGCGCCAAAAAGAGGAAAGCGTAGGTTTCCCAAGCGCCAACAAACAGGTAATACAAACGAGGCAAACTTACACGAAATCGATCAAGCCATCGAAGGTTATGCAACAGGTCTGCGGTGTAATTCCCACTGCCCTGCGACAACCTTAATTGGGCCACTAACTTACGAATACCCTCCGGCGTGACAATGGTGTCACCAGCAAAGCCCTCCGTGATTTTGGCCACAATCCTCTGGCGAACATCATCGCTAACATTGGGGAGTCTCGTTTTTTCGGAAACGCCTGCAGTTAGTTGTTGTTTAGAGATTCCTTCAGCGGGAAGCCCATCCGCAAGCTCTTCAAGAGGAAGCAACAACAGTCCAATATCCGAAAGTTGAACCGTCGAAGTTGCCTTAGGCTGTTTGGTAGCGTCGCCTGTGGCCGCTCCGGAGTGGACGGGAGTGACAGCTTGGGAAGATATAGATCCCCTGACTACTCTGATTCCGGCAATTAGAAAACTAAGGAAACCTCTCCACCCTCCGCCTTGTGATGCGGGAGACACGTCAACCTCCCCATAGCCCGGCACGGCCGCACGAAATCCTACTGACGGTTGACCATCGGAGACATATCGGACAGCAAATGGTTGCTGGTTTCCTTTTTCCCCCACGGTTACCACGGCTCCTCTTTGATCCGGAACCGCATTCGCGGTCAAAACGTTCGGGAGGGCAGGGGTGGTCGGTGTATTTACAGATTCCCCTGTCGTCAGGGCTGTCAATCCGAGAGAAATGACAACAAACAACGTGGCAAATTTGCGCGCAAGTGGATTCGAAACCGCATTCTGGCCATTCGTCATTCCCGGCGTGGGGATATTCACTGTTTCCCCCGCAAACAATTTTTCCAGCGGGGCCGGGTCCCGCGCCAAAATGTCGAGGGTGCGATGGCCGTCGGGCAACTCGCCATTCACTTTGGGTGTGACCACCACATAGGACACATCTTTTTGTCGGAACAGTTGGGTCATGCCGTCCGTGTGAAACCCGCCGGCCACCAACACGGCGGACGGGCGTTTTTCCGCCGCCATTTTCTCCAACAAGTTGCCGACCATGGCGCCGTTGCGGCCCAGGGCCTGTAAACAGAAATTTTCAAAGGGTTTCAGCATTTCCACCGAGGGGGGGCTCAACGTTTCCGGCAATCCTTCTTCTTTCGCCAACGCCCGCACCGTCAATCCCACGTTACGAATCTGTTCCTCATGCAAAATGTGGTATCCCCAATCCGCGGGGGTGTACGAGTGGCGAACCAACCGTTCCAGTTGGCCCAGGTGCCGGGCGGCGTTCACCACGCGCCGTTCCTTGGGACGGGAGATCAACTGATCTTGTACGCTCAGCTCCAACGCGGTCAGTTCGTTAAGAAGGTCGTTGCGGTTGATCCGTTCGGCCAACAACACATACCGCACGTAGGCGTGCAGTTGGCGGTAGTCGGTCAGAGGGATTCCATTTTCTTCGCACAGGGTCCGGAAAAATCGGTAATAGTCGCCGTAAGAAATCCGCCCCAACCGATACAGCGCGCTTTTGTCCACCAAGGTCTTGAGCTGTTGTTTGGGCAACACCCGCACCATCTGTTCAAGGAGAGATGCCCGTTCCCGTTCAATGCGCGGAAAATCCAAAGAGTCTTCCCACGTCAACGCGTCGCGCAACAACACCAGGTTGGGCGCACGGGCGGACCCCGAAGGCGCCGATTTCAACAGGTAGCGGACATAAGCGCCCAGCGGCATTTTGCGGGATTGGTAAGCGGAAAAGTTCCGGTCAAACTCCAACAAGGCGGGGGAAAGCCGCCGGGTTTTGATTTCGTTCAACAACGTCCGCGCCTCACGCAGGAACAGTTCCACGGCGGGCCGATTCTGGGCGGACTCTTTAACGGCGGTGACGTTGGCGTTGTAACCGGCCATATCTTCGACGCCCCACAACAAGGGAACGCGCTTGGCGGTAATGCCGGCAAACTCGGGACCGCCCAAATACCCCTCTTCCATGAAATAGGTGGCCACGGCTTTCGTGATTTCCGCGTCGGGGAACGACCGAAACCCTTCGGTGGCAAACGCGCCCTGAGCCCCTTCCAACCCCACCAAACTAACACCGCGCTCGTCTTGAAGAGCTTCCACAAGCCCAGCGATATTGCGTTGAGCTTCCGTGGAATCATGCAGATCTTGGATGTGAATAACAAGGGGCGCGCCGGGCCGTTTGGATAAATGCACGTCGCGGATGTTGCCGTAAGGGGTAACCACATCGCCCAACCAACGGGGCAAATCGGAAGAAAATACAGGCACTTTTCCGCCGACCAAATGTTCCTTGGCTGGAACAGGCGTCACATAAGCCGGCGCCGGCGAGTGCACATCAAACCGCATCCCGCCTGGAAGTTGGGCCAAAACCAGAGCGTCGGTGGGACCCGCCGACCGCGAAGCGGAGGCGCTCTCCCCCCCGTTCTTATTTATTTTCCGAGCCGCCTCCCGACGAGCCGACCAAAATGCCGACTCGGCCGAATGGCAAAACAAAACGTTGGTGGCCGAATAAAAAACAGCCACCCCCGCCGCCAAAATTTTTCGCGCTATCCTATTTTCCATAACCATATATTACCCATCCCACATTAAGATCTCATTAAGATCTTGTAAATTTCTTGTAACACCCCCATTGGGGGACGGAGTATAATTATTCACTTACTTGCTCTGATTTCTCTATTTTTTTTTGAAAATATGAACGGTGGGGTCCACTTCCGGCGGCAACACGAACCGGCTTAACGAATGATCTTGATTCCAGTGGAAGTATTTTTGCAACCCATAATCTTTCCAATTTCCTGTCGCAAACGAGTGCCGACTTCCGATGACGATATACAGTTCCACGGTCGGAAATGAAAAAATTGCGCGCTCAAAGGGGTTGTTGGGCGGAGGCCAGGAACAGAGAACCACCCGAGGTTTGTATTTAACCAGGGAAGGAGAGACCGGCAACTTTTCCACGTCGGCGGGATACTGAATCGCGTGGGCCCAACTGTGATCGTCGGTGGCATGAATACTCACGCCCTCCGCTTTCAACAAACGAGAAAGGGTGCCATCGCCCGCCGCCACTTCCAAAGCGGGACGCGCGCCAATCATTTCCGACAACGAACGAAGAAGCGGTTTCGAATAAAAACAATAAATTCCTTTGCTCTGAACCAACGGCATTAAAAATCGCCGTTGGGGCAACCACCGCCACCAAAACCGAAACCACCCGTACGACACGGCTTTGCGTGACAATTCTTTTTTAAATAAGAGTTTCTGCAAAACAAACCCATTCCACCAGTTAAACCGAAGGGGCCCGGCGTCTTTTCCGACGACCGCGCCGGCCAAAATTTGGTCCATGGCCAACACAGCCATGCGGCATTGAATTAATTTTTTCACCGCGCGAGCCCGGGCTTCGCGGCCCTCGCCCAGCTGATGAGCGGCCTGGGCCTCCTGCGCGCGCAGGTTAGAAAGATGCTCCGCCACCAGCCCGATCCGTTTTTTACCAAGCACGGCCAACAGGGCCTGCCCGGTCTCCTCCCACAACGAAGGATACCGCGCCTTCAACGCATCCAAAGAAGGATGCCCGCCCAACCACTGTATGATGGCATGTCCACCCAAATCCATACAATGTATCTACCCCTTAAAAACATCTTTGTCCAGATGAAATTGACGACAAGCTTTTATCCCCCCCAAAAAAACAGCGGAGAGGGGCAACACACCTCTCCGCTGTTGATGAGAATCGTGAACGAGCGTTAGACGTTTGCGGCGAGCCAATCTCCGATTTCGGTGGTGGACATGCCCATTTTCCCAGCGGCTTGGCTTTTCATTTTCCCGGAATTGAGCAGTTTGACAACCGCGTTTTCCACCCGTTTGGCCGCTTCTTTTTGACCCAGGGTTTCCATCATCATACCGCCAGCGCAAATGGCCGCCAACGGGTTGATCACGTTCTGGCCCGTGTATTTGGGCGCGGACCCGCCGATGGGCTCGAACATGGACACGCCTTCGGGATTGATGTTGCCCCCCGCCGCAATGCCCATCCCCCCTTGAACCATCGCCCCTAAATCCGTGATGATGTCGCCGAACATGTTGTCGGTCACGATGACGTCGAACCATTCCGGGTTTTTTACCATCCACATGCAGGTGGCGTCTACGTGGGCGTAATCGGTTTTAATATCGGTGTATTCTTTCGCCACATCGTAATAGGCCCGTTCCCAGAGGTCAAAGGCGTAGGTTAACACGTTTGTTTTCCCGCACAGGGTCAACTTTTTCGCCTTGGCCCGTTCCCGGGTAAATTGAAACGCGTAGCGCAAACACCGTTCAACTCCTTTGCGGGTGTTAATGGATTCCTGCACGGCCACTTCGTCGGACGTGCCTTTCTTTAAAACCCCGCCGGCACCAGCGTAGAGGCCCTCGGTGTTTTCCCGAACAACGACAAAATCAATTTGGTCGGGCCCTTTGTCTTTTAAAGGGCAGGGCACGTTGGGGTACAGTTTCACCGGCCGCAAGTTGATGTATTGGTCCAGCTCAAAACGAAGCCTCAGCAACAAACCTTTTTCCAAAATGCCGGGTTTCACGTCCGGATGGCCGATGGCACCCAAATAAATGGCATCGACTTTGCGCAGATCCGCCAACGCCGAATCCGGCAGAATTTCGCCGGTGCGTTTGTAGCGTTCGCCGCCCAGATCGTAGGGGACCCATTCAAAATTAATTTTCAGCGACTGGCCCAGGGTTTTCAACACCTTCAACCCCTCGTTAACAACCTCCGGGCCGGTCCCGTCTCCGCCCATGACGGCGATTTTGTAAGACGATTTCGGCGGTCGGGCGGTCAAGCCCGATTTGCTGGACGCGTTTGAACTCACGTGATGCCTCCCTTAGGTCCTTATTTTTTTGGGGGTCAACCGCTTCATTTTTTCCTCAAAGTCCCCCACAAATTTACGAAGGATGTCCCCGATGGCCGCGGGGTATTCCCGAAACTTCAACCCATACCGGTGCGTGCGGGCATACATCCGTTTCCACAACACCTGGGCGGGCAAAGCCAACAACGTCCCCCGATCCAACAGAACCCGGATGTGAACGTCATCGCCCTCGTTCCAATCACTGGTGGAATCCACACACGCGCCCGACACCGACAAATCCAACAACCGCGAAATTCCCTTCAGCGATTTTCCGTCGGAATGATACACTTCCACAACAAAATCCGTGGCCGCCCGTGCGTCGGCGCGAAGCACATTAAAATTCGATTCCCCCGCCATAAGGGTTACCGGGCGGCGTAACCGGACATGTAAGGAATCTTGGCCGCTTTTTCCCGAACCGCGCCCAGGGCTTCCAACAACGTGGCGCTGGAATCCCAGGTGCCCTCCAAGAACAACGACCGGGCCGATTCCCGCATCTCCACCGACATGGTCCGATCCCCGAACCGAACCTCTTTCGCGGCCAAATCCAGCCGCACCGCTTGAGCCGGTTGGTCGGCGACAAACGCCATCAAAGCCTGAACGTCGGCCGCCGAGGCGGTCACCGCCGGCAAGCCGATCGCCGTGCAGTTGCCAGCGAAAATTTCCGCGAACGATTCGCCCACAATGGCTTTGATCCCCCAGCGTAAAATTCCCTGAGGTGCGTGTTCCCGCGACGACCCGCACCCGAAATTTTTGTTCACCACCAAGATCGACGCCCCCTGATGTTTGGGATCGTTGAACGGATGAGCCTTGGGTTTCCCCGACGGATCAAACCGTTCGTCTTGAAACGTGTACTGGCCGATGTGGGCAAACGTCACGCACCGCAAATAACGGGCCGGCATGATGCGGTCGGTATCGATGTCGTCCCCGGGCACCGCCACCCCGCGGCCCTCCACGGATAATATTTTCATAGGACCTCCCTTACATCGGCCACATGCCCGACAATGGCCGCCGCGGCCACCATGGCCGGACTCATCAACAGGGTACGCCCGGTGGCGCTTCCCTGACGGCCGATAAAGTTCCGGTTCGAGCTGGACGCGCAAACTTCCCGTCCTTTTAATTTGTCGGGGTTCATGGCCAAACACATGGAACAGCCGGCGTTGCGCCATTCAAACCCAGCGGCGCGAAACACCTCGTTTAACCCCTCGGCTTCCGCCTGCCGTTGAACTTTTTGCGATCCAGGCACCACCAACGCCCGCACCCCTTTGGCCACCTTGCGGCCCCGAGCGACACGGGCGGCTTCGCGCAAATCCGATATACGCCCGTTTGTGCACGACCCGATAAAGGCCACGTTAATGCCGATATCGCGAACCGGCATTCCCGGCGTAAATGAGGTAAACCGATAGGCTTCTTCCAACGAGACTTTGTCCGCGGCCCCATCCACAGCGGGCAACTTTTCCGAAACACCCACCGCCTGGCCCGGATGAATTCCCCACGCCACCTGGGGTTCCAGGGCGGCGCCATCGAGGAAAAATTGGTCGTCAAACGCCGCGTCTTTGTCCGACCCCATGGACAACCACCACGCCGAAGCCCGGTCGAACTCCGCGCCCGTGGGCGCGAACGGCCGGCCCCGCAAATACTCCACGGTGGTCGCATCCGGATTGATGTATCCCACCCGGGCGCCCCCTTCAATGGCCATGTTGCACACCGTTAAGCGCTCCTCCATCGTCAATCGGGAGATCGTATCTCCGGCGAACTCGTAGGCAAACCCAATTCCGCCCTTGACCCCCAAACGGCGGATCACCGCCAAAATAATGTCTTTGGCGTAGACCCCCTTCGCCAACGAACCCGTCACGTGAATGCGGCGCACTTTGGGTCGGTTCAAGGCCAGCGTTTGGGTGGCCAAGATATCACGGATCTGAGTCGTGCCCACGCCAAATGCGATGGCCCCGAACGCCCCGTGGGTGGACGTGTGGCTGTCGCCGCAGGCCACGGTCAAACCCGGCTGGGTCAATCCCTGTTCCGGCCCCACCACGTGCACCACGCCTTGCTCGCCCGACTTGAAATCAAAATAGCGAACACCGAAATCCCGGCAATTTTTTTCCAACGCGGCCATCATTTCTTCGGCCAAATCGTCGGCAAAGGGCCGGGCCTGGTTTTCCGTCGGAATAATGTGGTCCGCCGTGGCGAACGTCCGTTCCGGAAAGGCCACCGGCAACCCTTTTTCCCGAAGCATCTGAAACGCCTGGGGGCTCGTCACCTCATGGATTAAATGAAGCCCGATAAACAGTTGGGTTTGCCCGTTGGGCAAGGTCCGAACCGTGTGCAAATCCCACACTTTCTCCAACAGTGTTTTTCCCATCACATTCCTCTCTTTGCGACCGCCGGGCGTCCTCCCGCGCGGGACGAAACGATTTTGTTCAATGCGTTCAAATAGGCTTTCGCGCTGGCTTCCACGATGTCTGTGGACGTCCCTTTGCCGGACACCACCAGCCCGTGGGCTTCCACTTTCACCACCACCTCGCCCTGGGCGTCGGTGCCCGACGACACCGAATGGAGCGCGTAATCTTTCAGTTCCGGCGCCAGTCCGGTGATTTTGTCCATAGCGCGATAAGCCGCGTCCACAGGACCGTCCCCGCAGGAGGCTTCCTGAAAGACTTCGTCTTTTTTTCTCAAACGGACCGTGGCTGTGGGAACGATCCCCGTGCCGGAGGTGGTGCTCATGTAATCCAAATGGTAGGTTTCCGCCGAGGTGTCCCGTCCCTCTTCGTCGAGCAAGGTCAACAGATCGTCGTCGAACACATACTTTTTTTTGTCCGCCAACACTTTAAATTTGGCAAACAGGGCCTCCAATTTCGGCGCCGTCAACGAATACCCCAAATGTTTCAGCCGATTTTGAACGCCGTTACGGCCCGACCGGGCGGTCAACAACAACGCGCTTTCTTCCACGCCCACATCGGAGGGGTTCATGATTTCGTAAGTGGTCCGAGACTTTAACACCCCGTCTTGATGAATCCCCGACGAATGGGCAAACGCGTTGGCCCCGACCACCGCCTTATTGGGTTGAACGGGAATCCCCGTCAGTTTTGAAATCAAGCGGCTGGCCCGGGCAATTTCTTTGGTGTTCACTCCGGTGGTCAAATGAAACAGATCTTTGCGCGTCCGCAGGGCCATTACGATTTCTTCCAACGACGCGTTGCCGGCCCGTTCGCCGATCCCGTTGACCGTGCATTCCACCTGCCGGGCACCGTTTTGGACGGCCGCCAACGAGTTGGCCACCCCCAACCCCAAATCGTTGTGACAATGGACGCTGACCACGGCTTTGTGGATGTTCGGGACCCGGTCCATGAGCCGTCGGATCTTGTCGCCCCACTCGGACGGGATGGAATAGCCCACGGTGTCCGGAATGTTCACCGTCCGGGCGCCCGCGTCGATGACGCTTTCAATCACCTGGCACAAATAATCAAAATCCGACCGCACGGCGTCTTCGGCGGAAAACTCCACGTTGTCCGTCAACCGCGCCGCAAATTGGACGCTGTCCACGGCGCGGTCCAACACCTGCTGGCGGGTCATGCGCAGTTTCTGCTCGATGTGCAAATCCGACGTGGCGATGAACGTGTGAATGCGGGGCCGTTTGGCGTGTTTCACGGCGTTCCAGCAGGCTTCGATGTCGCCTTTCACCGCCCGGGCCAAACCGCAAATTTCGGGACCGCGAACGTCTTTGGCGATGGTTTTGACCGCCTCAAAATCGCCGGGGCTCGACACCGGAAAACCCGCCTCGATCACGTCCACGCCCAACTCCGCCAATTGGCGGGCGGCCAGTTTTTTTTCCTCAATATTTAAACTCGCGCCGGGCGACTGTTCCCCGTCGCGCAACGTCGTATCGAACACGATCACACGGTCTTGTTTTGGCATGGTTTTATTTCCCATAACTGTCCAACGGATCGTCTTTCACCTTGGGAGCCGCCGCGCCCACCCGAGGACGCAGAAAGAAGCTCACCACCCCCCAGCCGATATACGACACATACAAAATAAAAATCATGTTTTGTGGATACACCCAAATCATCAACAACACCAACACCGAGATCACCAACGCCCGCAACCCCCGCGGCCTCAACAGCCCCGCCACACGGAATTTGGCGTAGCGCACGTTCGACACCATCAACAGAGACAACAACAACATCACCGCCGGAACCACTTCGTAAAACACCGGCACCTGTTTCATGACCAACCCCAAACTGCGAATGGGCCGGCCCACTTCCTGAATCGAATAGAGGAGGGCGAAAATGGCCAACACCCCGCCGGCCGCGGGGGTGGGCAACCCGGTGAAATGGCCCGTGGAGGGTTCGCCCAAATGGGCCTTCAAGTTGAACCGAGCCAACCGCAGGGCGCCGCAAATCACAAACAAAACCGAAAGAACAAACCCCCACGACGGGTTGTTCTTCAACACCATTTCGTGCATGAGAAACGCCGGCGCGATGACGAAGGTCATCCAGTCTGCCAACGAATCCAACTCCACGCCGAACCGGCTCGAGGTGTGCGTCAAACGGGCCACCACACCGTCAAGAATGTCCAACACGTGGCCGAACAAAATCGCCGTGGCCGCGGCGCTGTACTCTTGGCGCACCGTTTGGGTCAAGGAATAAAAACCCAGCCCCATGTTGCCCAGCGTAAACAAAGACGGCAAAATGTAGATCCCCCGCCGCATGGGCGGCCGCGGGGCCGACGAAGCGGCCGGCAACTGGGGCACCCGTTCTCCCCGGATATCGAAGAGGGCCTGGAGCAGACTGCGTTTTTGGATTTCGCTCATGATTTCCCTTTCCAACGGGCCACAGGGGTCTCCCCCGCCCGGACCCGATCGCCCTCTTTGACGAGGATCTCGGTTTCCGACGGAACATACACGTCCACTTGGGACCCAAACCGGATCAGGCCCACCCGTTCGCCCAACTGCACCGAATCGTCCACCCGCACCCAACACAAAATGCGCCGAGCGATCAGCCCGGCAATTTGGCGGATCATCACCGGTCCGCGGGCCGACTCGAAATGAATGGCGTTGGCTTCGTTTTCAAACGGCGCCCGGGGATGGCGGGCGTCGAGAAAGGAACCCGGCCGATAGTGCGTGGCCGTCACTTTTCCCGCCACCGGAGCCCGTTGCACATGCCCGTCCAACACGGACAAAAAAATCCGGACCACCCGACCGCGGCCGAACCCTTCCCCGTCGATATCCGCCACTTCCAAAACCCGGCCGTCGGCCGGCGAGAGGATGTCGTCGGTGGTCGGAATCGCGCGTCGGCCGTCCCGAAAAAAATACAGGGAAAACACCGCCGCCAACAAAAGGAGTCCCCCCAGCAACCGGGGGGCCCAGTGGCCGATGAACATCAACGCCGCGCCGGCGGCGGCGAACCCGAAGACGAACTTCCAGCCGTCTCCGGCGATGGAAAACAACGGTTCGTTCACGGAAAGCTACTCTTTCTTTTTGAGCCAGGGCATCATGGACCGCAACTTTTCCCCGACCACTTCGATGGGGTGCGCCGCCGTGGCCCGACGGTGGGAATTGATCACCGTGCCGCCCATGGCCTTTTCCATCAAATATTCCCGGGCAAAAATTCCGTTTTGAACTTCTTTCAGATTTTTGCGCATCTGGGCTTTGGTTTCGCAAGTGACCAGACGGGGCCCGCGGCTGTATTCGCCGTATTCGGCCGTGTCGGAAATGGAATAATTCATCCAGCCGATGCCGCCCTCTTGAATCAAGTCGGTGATCAGTTTGAGCTCGTGCAAGCATTCGAAGTAGGCGATTTCCGGCTGATACCCGGCCTCGATGAGGGTTTCAAACCCGGCTTTGATCAGGTCCACCACGCCGCCGCAGAGCACGTTTTGTTCGCCGAACAAATCGGTTTCGGTTTCCTCGGTGAACGTGGTCTCGATCACGCCCGCCCGAGCCGAGCCGATGGCTTTGCAAAACGCCAAGGCGTGGGCCAAAGCCTTGCCCGAAAAATCCTGTTCCACGGCCACCAAGGCCGGGGTGCCTTTGCCTTCCTCGAACGTGCGGCGAACCAAATGGCCGGGCCCTTTCGGGGCGATCAAAACCACATCGGCTTCTTTGGGCGGAGTCACTTGCCCGAACCGAATGTTGAACCCGTGGGACCACGACAACACCACGCCCTTTTTGATGTTCGGGGCCACTTCTTCCCGCCAGACTTTGCCCTGGGCTTCGTCGGGCAAGAGGAAATGAATCCAGTCGGCGTCTTTGATGGCCTCCACGTTGTTGGTGATTAAATTTTTGCCCAACGTCCAGCCGTGTTTAACCGCCAGGTTAAAACCCCGTCCGCCGGGCCGAACCGCCACAATGACGTTCATCCCGGAATCTTTGAGGTTCAGGGCCTGGGCGTGCCCCTGGGAGCCGTACCCCAACACAACGATTTTCTTGCCTTTCAAGACGTTGAGATCCGCGTCCTTGTCGTAATAGGTTTTCGCCTTCAATTCGATGGAAGTGCCGCACGAGGTCATAAACGCTCCTTTAGTTGAAAAATTCGATGAATTATACCAAGTCTAGAACAGATCCGGAACCGCGTCGCCGTGTTTTTCGGGTACCGCCGCGGCGCCCCGGGCGCGAATCCAGTCGCCGGTCACCATGTCTTTGTAGGCCGACCCGGGCCCCACCATGGGATACACCATGGCTTTCGGATCGATCATCACCTCCAAAAACGCCGGACCCGACGACGCCACAAACGCTTTGAGCGCGTCGGCCAGTTCCGCGGGTTGTGCGATGCGCCGGGCAAACGGGAACCCCATGGACTCGGCGGCTTTCACGAAATTCACCGAGTGCAAGTTCTTGTCGATGGCGTAATAGCGTTTCCCGAAATACAGCGTTTGCCATTGGCGCACCATGCCGTCGCCTTCGTTGTTCAGCAACACGATTTTGACCGGCAACCCGTAGGTGGTGACGGTTTCCAACTCGCCGAAATTCATGCGGATGCTTCCGTCGCCGTCGATGTTGATGACCGTTTTGCCCGGGTTGGCGAACTGCGCGCCGATGGCCGCGGGCAACCCGAACCCCATGGTGCCCATACTGCCCGACGTCAAGAAGTGGCGGGCAAACCGATGGCGGCCGTACTGAGCCGTCCACATCTGGTGCTGGCCCACCCCGGTGGTCAAGATGGCTTTGCCTTCGGTCAGTTCCGACAACATTTCCAAAACCCGATAGGGCTGAATGAGGGAACTTTTGCGATCGTAATTGAGCGCGTGATTTTTCCGGTTGGCGTCCAGCTGGGCCCACCAGGCAGAAAAATCTTTTTTAAAACCGATCCGGCGGCCCGCGTCGATCAAGTCCCGTAACCCTTGTTTCGCGTCGGCCACGTGGCTCCAGGTGGCGGCTTTGACCTTGCCGATTTCCGCCGGATCAATGTCCATGTGACCGATGAACGCGGCTTTCGGGGCAAACTCCGCCACTTTGCCCGCCACCCGGTCGTCGAACCGAGCGCCGATGGAAAAGAGAAAGTCGCAATCTTCCACCGCGAAGTTTGCATAGGCGGTTCCGTGCATGCCCAACATGTGCAGGTTTTGGGGGTGTTGGTTGTCCATGGACCCAATGCCCATCAAGGACGTCACCACGGGCAACCGATACACTTCGGCAAACTCCCGCAGTTCCGACGCCGCGCCGCTGTTGACCACCCCGCCGCCCACATAGAGCAGAGGCCGTTCGGCCACGGTCAGGTGTTCGTAAAAAATCCGAGCGGACTCTTCCGACAAGCGGGACTTGGCCAAGGTTTCCACCCGCCGACGGTATCCCCGCAACGGCAACAGGCCCGTGCCCTTGTAGGGGCCTTGCCATAATTGAACGTCTTTCGGAATGTCCACCACCACCGGACCGGGCCGGCCCGTGCGAGCGATCCAAAAAGCGGTACGCAGGGTGGCTTCCAATTCTTCGGGTTTCTCCACCAAAAACACGTGTTTGGCGCAGGACATCATGATGTTGAACACCGGCGCTTCTTGAAACGCGTCGGTGCCGATGGCCGGACGGGGCACCTGGCCCGTCAACACCACCATCGGAATCGAGTCCGCCGCCGCGTCGCGCACCGGCGTTACCGTGTTGGTGGCCCCGGGCCCCGACGTGACGAACGCCACGCCCACTTTGCCCGTGGACCGCGCGTAACCCGACGCCATAAACCCGGCGCCCTGCTCGTTGGCGGGCACAATAAACTTAATTTTTTTGTCGTCCGGCTGTTTTTCGTTGAACCGGAAAAAAGCGTCGATCCCCGGCAAAATCGCCCCGCCGGAATAACCGAACACCGTGTCCACCCCTTCCTGGGCAAACACCCGGGGAATCATATCCGCCCCGGTCATCACCTCAGGCACATTCGTGCCTTTTTCCAAACCCCTTTTGTTGCCAGCGCCCAAATCCGTCTCGTTCCCATGTAACAAATCCGCCGTGACATCCAGGGATTTGCCGCGCTGAAGAGCGACTCGGCCCGTGCGAGACACTTCCTGAATTCCAAAGGGTTCCAAGGCCTGAACGAGCGCGTCGGTTTCTTCGCCGCGCCCGGCGGCTTCCACAATAAACCCATCCTTGCCCAAATCGTTCACCCGGGCGTGAAACACCCGGCACACGGTGTCCAGGGCATCGCGTCCGCCGGCGGGAGCGGTGATCTTGACCAACATCAATTCGCTTTCCAGACAATCGTCCCAGCTCAAATCGGCCACACGGATGACGTCCACCAGCTTATTGAGCTGGTTGACAATCTGGGCCACCACCCGCTGGTCGCCTTTGCAGACGAGCGAGATCCGAGAAATGCCGGGAATTTGCGTAGTCCCGACCGCCAACGAATCGATGTTGAACCCCCTGGCTGAAATCAGTCCCGAAATCCGAGCCAAAACCCCGGGCCGGTCCTCCACCAAACAAGAAATGAGATGCAACGCGTTTTTCGGATCACCGTTCATAATCGTTCCCCTTTCGATTTTGATCATTCCTCAGACAAAAAAAAACCGCCGGTCTTTTGCGCCGGCGGTGGTCGAACCAACTTTCGGATGAATCGGCTACCGCGCAACGCTCCCCAGGCCCGGGACAAGGCCCCGGACCGAAAGAACCACGAGGACAACAAGCCGATTGTATAACATTAAGGACATCCTAACCCTTCCTCTCCCCTTTGTCAATCCCCCTCCGCCGTTAAGCGGCCAAAGGTGGGACGAAAGCGCGAACTTCCCGCGCGAGACGAGAAGCCAGTCGCTCTTCTTCAATTTCCAATTCAAATCGCGATTGAAGGTTCATCCAGAATTGAGGAGAAACCCCAAAAAAATCGCCCGAGCCGAAGAGCGGTGTCCGCGGAAACAGATCGTTCCCCATGAACAATCTGGTTGATACGCCGCGGTGGAACATGAATGTCTTTAGCCAGGCGATATTGACTGACACCCATGGGATTAAGGAATTCATGGATAGTTTATTTATTTCCAGAGCCTAAGCGCTTCCAACCGATTGCCGGGTGGAACCCGGAGGTCCCGAAGGTCCGTCGCCGCATCCGACATCACCAACTTGCGCAATGCCACGCGCTGGACATCCTGGGGCAACCGGCGGGAGAACCGCCGATGAAAAATATTTTCCGTTTCTTTGTCAGCGAAAGACCGAATCACACCCCAATAACAACACGCCGCGTTACTATTCTCAAGTGATGTCTCAAAAAGCCACGTTAACAAGGACGAATTGAAACTCCCGCAAAGTAGTTCTTGACCAGGCACATCGTATCCCCCTAAAGGGTTTGGTCTGTATTTCAGAGAAGACGTTCCTGCATCTTAAGAACGTTTTCGATGGATTGCTAGCGCCACGGGGGTGGGCACGGCGTTTGCGGCGTTCCCGG
>JAYRXX010000012.1:0-2911 GCA_041917295.1 Elusimicrobiota bacterium | reverse complement strand
CTCAAACTTGACTACAACGCCCAACACGACCCCCACTGCCCCCACGACGTTGGCGGGCGGGTTTACGTTCGACGCCAGCGGCGTGAGCGTGGCGAGCTTGACCTGGAACGCAGGGACCGACAGCGGCACCGGCGCCACGCCAGAGAACGTGCTGACCTATGACATCCAAATATCGACCGTGTCGAACTTTGCGTCGGTCATATTCCCCGGCCAGATGGGGGCGACACCGCGCATGGGAAGTTATTTGAAACCGCCCAAGATTTTTAACAGCAACACTTACTACGGCGTTGTGATGAAATCAACGGACCCCTGGAACGCCCAGACCACCGCGAGCTACGGCCTGCGTACCGACACCACCTATTATTACCGCGTTAAAACGGTGGACTCTGTTTTGGCGGAGAGCGCGTGGAGCAGTGCGGGGACATTGAACACAGGGGTAAGTCCCTCCACGTCAACAATCGCCTCGACAGCCGGGGAGGGTGAGGTCACCTTAACCTGGGCCTCCGCGGGCGATGACGGCATGATCGGAAACCTGACCGGCAACTACCGCATCCAATACGCTACGTACACTGCCAGCTGGAGCACAAGCACGACGCCCACGAACGCGAACACGGTGACAATATCGACCACGAACGTGGTTCCCGGTGCGGCACAAACCAAGACCATTTCGGGCCTGCTGTCTTTAACAACGTATTACTTTGTTTTGTGGAGCAAGGATGAAGTGAACAACTGGTCTTCAATTTCCAACACGACTTCGGTTATGACAATTGGTTTGTTTGATCCAAACCAGATTGAAGTGGATGGGGCGGGGGGAGGCCTATTTGGGGGGGGGGTAGCGTGGGGAGACTACGATAACGACGGTGACCTAGATGTTTTGGTCAATGGGTTTGATGGTTCGGCCCAATTGAGAATTTACAAAAACAATGGGAATGGGACTCTCAGTTCAACTCAATTAGAAGTGGATTCGTTGAATGGAGGGCTTCATGATGGGGGCGTGGCGTGGGGGGATTTTGACAACGACGGAGACCTGGATGTGCTTGCGAGCGGTTACACGGGGATCACGCGAGAGTTGCGTATCTATAAAAATAACGGAAATGGAACAATGGACGCGGCACAAATAGAAGTGGACGGAGCGGGCAACGGGCTGGCATCGGGAGACGTTGCCTGGGGCGATTTTGATAATGATGGCGATTTGGATATTGTAACGAATGGAGGGACAGGAAGCACACTGGAATTACGGATTTATAAAAACAACGGAAACGGAACGGTAAACCCCACTCAAATCGAGGTGGATGGAAGCGGGAATGGGTTAAGTGGGGGAAGTGTCGCTTGGGGAGATTTTGATAATGATGGAGACCTGGACCTCCTTGCGAATGGGATCAACGGATCCTATGATCTCCGAATTTATAAAAACAACGGAAATGGGACTATGAATCCAGCTCAGATTGAAGTGGGTGGATCTTGGAACGGATTGTCTGGAAAAAGATTGGCTTGGGGAGACTTTGACACCGACGGCGATATCGATGTTCTTACCAGCGGGGTCGACTATAATGATGATTCTCGGTTGCGTGTGTATAAAAATAATGGGAATGGAACGATGAACCCAACTCAAATCGAAGTGTCGGGATCGAATGGGGTGTCCGCTGGCGCCGCGGTTTGGGGCGATTTTGATAATGACGGGGACCTCGATGTGTTTGCCAGCGGCAAAAGACACATCATGAATGATTATGGAGGAGAATTGTGGGTTTTCAAGAACAACGGTAACGGGACAATAAATCCAACAATAATTTATGCTGACAGTTCTTCGGAAGGCGTTTATTCCGGTGGTGTGGAGTGTGGGGACTTTGATGGAGATTCCGATTTGGATGTTTTAGTATGCGGACATGACGGCTACAATCCTCAATTGAGGATCTACAAAAATGTTTCTGCTACAGCAAACACGTCACCGACGGCCCCAACAATTTTAGCAGGCGGGTTCACCTTTGACCCGGCGAGGGTTAGCATCGCAAGCATGACCTGGAACGCCGGTACCGATAGTGGCGTTGGTCTAACAACAGAGAACGGCCTGACCTACGATCTTCAAATATCCACCACCTCCAACTTCAGCAAACTGATGTTCCCCGGCCAGCTGGGCGCCAGCCCGCGGATGGGAAGCTACCTCAAACCACCGAAGATCTTTAACAGCAACACCGACTACGGGGTCGTGTTGAAGTCCACGGACCCCTGGAACGCCCAAACCACGGCGAGCTACGGCCTGCGCACCGACACCACGTATTACTACCGTGTGAAAACAGTGGACTCCGCCCTGGCGGAGTCCGGGTGGTCAACCAGTGGAAGTGCCTATACGGGCGTGGCGCCCAGCACCAGCACGTTGGCGGCCGCGTCCACGGTCACGGACGGGGAAGTGTTGCTCACCTGGAACAGCGCCGGGGATGATGGGATGAACGGCAACGTCACCGGGACGTACCGGATCCAGTATGCCACCTACACCCTCGCCTGGAGTACCAGTTCCACACCCACAGACGCCACAACGGTCACGATCGCCACAACCACGCAGGTCCCGGGTTCGGCCCAGGCAAAGCTGATTACCGGTCTGACGGGCGGATTGACCTATTATTTTGTTTTGTGGACCGGCGATGAAGTCCCCAACTGGTCCACTATTTCAAACAGTACCTCCACGGTGCCGTTTGTGTCGATTCGATCGATGACCATTGAGGGCTTAAGCACGCTGGGGTTTGGTGATGTTAATTTGGGCTCCCAGGTGGTGGCAAGCACGGGCGTGGTGATCCGTAACGACGGGACGCTAATGAACAGATATTCAATGAGCGCGTCCACGGACACCGTGGGCACGCCTTGGAGTATCCAAGCCAGCACGCCGGCGGGCCCCGACGCGATGGTGATTTATGGATTG
>JAYRXX010000011.1:0-2381 GCA_041917295.1 Elusimicrobiota bacterium | reverse complement strand
GGGCATCATGCCCGGATACATTCATCGGCCGGGCCGAATCGGGGTGGTCTCGCGGTCGGGCACGCTGACCTACGAAGCGGTCTGGCAGTTAAGCCAGCGGGGGTTGGGCCAGTCCACCGTGGTGGGGATCGGCGGGGATCCTGTGGCGGGGTCCTCGTTTGTGGATATATTGGACTTGTTTCAAAAAGATCCGGGAACCGACGCGGTGTTGATGCTCGGTGAAATCGGTGGGTCGGCCGAAGAGGAAGCCGCGGCCTATTTTCAAAAAAGCATGACCAAACCGTTGTTCGCGTTTATTGCCGGCCGCACGGCCCCGCCCGGGAAACGCATGGGCCACGCCGGAGCGATCATTGAAGGCGGTCCCCGGCCGTCGAAGGGAGCGGACCGGCCGTCCGGCGGCGGATCGGCCGACGGCAAACGCGCGGCGTTGACCGCCGCGGGTGTGCGCCTGATCGATTCCCCGGCGGACATGGGCGAAACTCTTTTTCGGGCGTTGAAGTAAGTTCCATGCGCGAATGGCTTGAAACCAACGGGCGGGGCGGTTACGCGATGGGCTCCGAATCCGGCGGTGCGACGCGGCGGTATCACGGTCTGCTAACGGCGGCGCTGAAACCGCCCTTGGCGCGGTTTCAGTGGGTGAACCGGTTGGAAGAAACCGTGCGCACCCCCAGCGGCGCGGTATCGCTGTCGAGGCAAGCTTACCCCGGCGTTCCCGCGTCGGTGGCGCCGGAACTGTCGGCGTTCCGCCTAAATCCTTTTCCCACCTGGACTTTTTCCGTCGGTGACAGCGAAATCGAAAAATCGTTTTTTCTGCGTTACGGGGAAGACACGGGTTTGGTGACTTACCGTCTGCGGGCGGGTCCGCCGGTGGACATGGAGATCCGTCCGTTGTTGTCGTTTCGCGATCATCACGCCGTGGGCCGCCAAGACGATCGGTTCGAAGGCCGGTGGAAATCGGATTCCCGCGGCTTTTGCGTGAACACAACGACCCCTTATCCGCTGTCGGTGTGGTCCACCGCGGGATCGTTTTACCAGGATCCTCACTGGTATGTGCGCCAACGATACGAGGAAGAAGAGCAACGGGGATTGGAATGCGAAGAAGACGTGTGGGGGCCCGGATCGTTTCGTTTTTCGTTAACGGCGGGATCCGGGGTGTCGGTGGTGTTCAGCGCGGTTCACGGCCCGGACGCCGCTGTCGATCGGTGGGAAGAAGAAGAACGCGACCAGCGCCACCGGGTGGCGAAGACGTCGTTGGCTCGGGGGCCCCTGGGCAACGCGCTGACGATGGCGGCGGACTCCTTTATCGTGTCTCGGGGATCGGGCGCCAGCGTGATCGCCGGGTATCCCTGGTTTGGCGATTGGAGCCGGGATGCGCTGGTGTCGTTTCCTGGTTTGGTTTTGGCCACCGGCCGTTGGCGGGAAGCCCCGGGATTGCTGGACACGTTTGCCCGCCACGCCCGGCAAGGGCTTCTACCGAATTTTTTCCCGGAAGGGTCCGCGTCGGTCGCTTACAACGCCGTGGACGCGCCCCTGTGGTTTGTGCGGGCGGTGCAAGCCTACCATCGGGTAACCCACGACGACGCGGCGGTGCGCCGGTGGTTGCCCGTGATGCGGGACATGGTGGACGCGTTTCAAAACGGGGCCGGCTACCATATTCACATGGACGGCGACGGGTTGATCGTGGCCCCCGCCGCCGACGTGGCGTTGACGTGGATGGACGCCCGGGTGGACGGCCGTCCCGTGACGCCCCGGGCCGGGAAACCGGTGGAAATCCAGGCCCTGTGGTATAACGCCCTTCAATTTTTGGTTGAAATCCAACTGAAGCTGAAAGAGCCCACCCGCGGGTATGACAAACTGGCCGAAATCGCCCGGCGCAGTTTCAACGAAAAATTTTGGAACGACAGCGCCGGTTACCTGTTCGACGTGGTCGATGGTAAACAGAGGGACGATTCCATTCGTCCCAACGCGTTGTTGGCGATCGGTCTGCCTTATGAAATAGTGGAAGAACCCCGGTTTCGTCCGGTGGTGGACCGAGCGGAGCGAGAACTCTTGACGCCGCGGGGGCTTCGAACCCTGGCGCCGGGCCATCCGGCTTATCGGGGGCGATGCGACGGCGGCCCCGCTCAGCGGGACAGGGCGTATCACCAGGGCACGGTGTGGCCCTGGTTGATGGGCCCGTTTGTGACCGCCTACATCAAAGCCCACGGCCCCACCGAGGAAACCAAGGTTCGCGTTCGCTCGATGTTGGAACCCTTGCGCGCCCACGTGGACGCGGAAGGCGCGTTGGGGCAGGTGTCGGAGATTTTCGACGGCGACGCTCCCCACGCTCCCCGGGGCTGTCCGGCCCAGGCCTGGAGCGTGGGCGAACTGTTGCGCGTGAT
>JAYRXX010000010.1:0-155005 GCA_041917295.1 Elusimicrobiota bacterium | reverse complement strand
GGTCCGCTCTTCCAAGAGCCGCGTCTTCTCGGCTTCGTAATTCGGCGATCCGGGTGTCAAGGCGTTGAATTCTATCTCCCACTTCTTGTAACGCATCCTTAATTGCTCCCCCCGCCGCTGCTTCTCTTCCCCCCGCCGCTGCTTCTCTTCCCCCCGCCGCTGCTTCTCTTCCCCCCGCCGCTGTAACGCTTCCGATTCGGCTATCAATATCTGATTTTGGCGTAGATCCTCTTTGATTAGTTTCTGGAGTTTCTCGGTTTTGTAAATTTCCTTTTTCCACATTTTGATGATTTTGTCTGTTTCTTTGCCCGCTTTCTCCAGTTCCTTGTCGGCCTTGTCCAGTTCCCTCAACGATTCCTGAACGATCTCCAGATCCGATTTGTTGACGGCTGGGGTGTTTCCCCGAAACAATTTCACCAATTTGTCTTTCCACGTCATTGGCGCTCACCTTCCCTTTTTCGAACTTATTTTTTAATCCTCTCAAACGGTCTTGTTCAATGACATGCTCTTTACGGACTTCCTCCACGCTGGCCCTTTTATCTCTATTAACGGTCGCTTCTTGCCGGGCCTCTTTGCGCAGTTCGGTGTTCTTAGTAATGGTTTCGTTCTTGTTTTTGATGACGTTATCCACTTGTCCTTTAAATGTCTGAACGGAGTCTTTCGTCAAATGAGTGGTTAGGGTTTTGTCCGCCAATGCATTTTCCACGACCCGAAGCGTTGTTGATCCAATTTCCGCGTTGTGTTTTTTCTCAATAACCCGAGCCATCTGCGTGGGCGTGACTCCTGCATCCATGTCAAGAACGAACGTATTGGTGTCTCGGTTATAGGCCACCCGGTCGGTATCCATGTGATTAAATCCAGCCGCTTTGAGGTCTGAGTTCGATCCAGACAACTCAAAATGAGCTTTTCTAATCGTTGGAACAAGAACCCTGTTCACGTCCAAAAGGTCATGACCCACCGGAGACATCATGTCAAACATTTCCAAGGAGGCTCCTTTGGTCCCTTGAAAAATTCGTTCTGAGGCCGGGTTCAGTTTGAAACTGAACTTTCCGCCCGCTTTCTGAATGGAGGCAACCTTTCCATACCCGCCTGTAAACCCCTTGACCACACTGGTGGCTAGAAAAGCCGCCATTCCCGTTGTCGCCACCGTTTCTCCCATCGCAACACGTCCCGCCGCTTTTTCTTTCCGCCAATCGCCTCCGCTCAACTCAGCTGTCATTTGATTCTGGGTCAGGTCTGGCCGAACCAGCATGAACACGCCGCCCACCTGCTCGTGAAGGAAAGCGGTTCCTCCGGTCAATTTTGCGCCGTAAAAATCGCTGGTTGCATCTGATAATTCTTTTCGGGTTGCCTCAACGCCACCAGACGCCAACCCGCCGCCCATATTCATTGCGGCCATTTTAAACGATTGGAGCTCCACATCCATTAACGATCCACCCGCCTGCGCCGCTCGCACCAAAGCACCCTTTTGTTCCCCCATTAATGCCCGAGAAGATTCAATCCAGCTGTCTGTTTTTGAAATGAAATTATCCATTCGCTCCCATTTCTCAATTTGTGTCGAAATGGGTTTAAAGTCACCTGTCACCTTGGCGTAACCCAATTCCATCGCCATTTCACCGACACCCGCTAGGGCAACGACATTTCGTGACAATACGGCAATAGTTTTTTTCACCATGGCCTTGCCTGTCAAAATGTCTTCTTGCCCGATCCTCAGCGGATTGAAGGGGCTCTTCTCAGCGATCTTAAACACGTTGCCTACCAGGGTGTTTTCCCCGCTCGTCAAAATCCCATGCCAGGGACTCGTCTTGTCGTTAAGTTGATCCTTGGTCAAAATTAATTGGGCCTTTTCTTTCCCTACAGCATTAATGTGAAGGATTCCCGAATTTTTGTCTGTTGAGCTATGACAGGGTTCTCCGCTCAATGCCATTGTCGGTCGTAAGTAGATGGTTCCATCCTTTTGATCAATTTCACGGACAACGCGAATCCAGGGTGTTCCTGCCTCGCCAAAAATCAGCGTTTCTTGACGGCCAACAATTTTTCCGGCCACACCCTGGCCAGGCACAAATCCACGATCTACCGTTATTTTTGAAAAAGAGTCGCTCCTATTTTGAAAATAATCGACGCCATTCATCCGCATAACAACGCCTTTATCCATTTGTAGCTGTGTCCCAATACCAAACCCAACAGCCACATCCCCAGCCGTACTATCCGTGTGAACCATGAACTCCCCATCAATTGTGGCCAGATTGGTTTTGGCATCGAACTTTGTGACAGTCACTTTATTGTTCAGGAATGCGAGGTCTTTATTGAGAGGTGCGGCGACCTCCCCAGTAGAACCTCCTCTCATCGGCCCGGATACCTGGGCCTGTCCAGTAAATTTGACTCGTTGAAATGTGACAGCGCCATTGGTATCAATAAGCACCTTTCCGAGATCCCCTTCTTTGGATATCCCGGTTGCTTTTTCCCCAATGGGGCCCCATAAGCTGAGGGAGGTCGCACCGAATTTCTGGCTTTCAAAGGTGGTTGTTCCGGCAGTGATCTTTCCGATCATTGTTGTTGATATTGTGATTTCTTTACCGTCAGCCATTTTATAGACTGGGTTCTCAATTGAGATGGTGGTTCCTTCGACCTTTGCAGCCCATACTTGCCCCACCCGATTGTCCGCTGGTTGGTGGAAATACTTCCAACCCTCCGCCCCATGTGTTGAATAAACTGTCCCATGGCCGAGGGAGGATATCTCTCCGCCCTCGCCCATGGTGAACGACCCGCCTAACATGGCAAACTTGTTAGCGGGCAAGTCCACCGGTCCCATCACCCTAACCGTTGTCCCTGCCTTTAAACCGCTCAAATCAACGCCCGATACCTGAAGCCCTTCCCCATTACGCTCGTAAATGACCGTCAAAGAAGACCCACCCCAGTCTAATCCCTTAATGCTTTCTTCTTGAGTGTAACCACGGACAAGGGATAACCCCATTTCTGTGTTTTCAAAAACAGACCCGGGTAGCCATTCCTTCTGCCCGTCATTAAATGTGCCTCCGGGGCTAACCACAAAGAGAGACGCCCCAGTTTGTTGATTGCGCTCCACCTCGACTAACCCGGCAAACCGGTCCCCGTAAGAATAATCCCGCCCTTCGCCATACGCATCAAACCCCATGGCGCTAGCCACCTGGATGGCTTGGGTCTTGAAAGGAATGGGAAACGCGTCCCATCCTGCGGCAACCACCTCGCTGGGTGTTGTTGGCATGGGCCCGAGCAAACTCGACAACGTTTCAACCGCAAGTGAATTAGTGTACTCCGTCCCCTTTTGGGGGGTGATGGTGAGGGTGGGAAGGGGCGTGGTGTCGGGTGCGGAAGTGATTGGGGAGCGGGGAGAGGATTGGGACGCGTCGAGGGAGGGCATGTTTTCCCCTTGGGCTTGAAGGATAGTTCCCACGTCGTTAACCAGGTTTGTTCCCCAACTTCCAACGGATTGCACGGCGGTTTTCCCGATATCCACAATTCCAGACAACACCTTTTGTGTTTTTTCTATCGCCGGGCCTATGTCCACTTTGCTCAGGCGGTCCACCACAGTTCCCAGGCCCAACGTGGCTATTGTTTTTCCTGATCGTTCTATAGCCGTTGGGTTATCGTTGTCCGCCATTCCCGCTCGGGCAGTTCGCGCCCCCGCGCCCAACAGCAGTCCGCCGCCCAGGCCCATGACCACCGTTTTTGCCATGCCCGCGGTGGTGGGTTCAGCGTTCTTTAGTATCCGCTCCGCCTCTTTAATTGTCGTGCGATCGATTCCCACAACGCCCTTGTTGGTCCAGTCGGATGGCACTTTCAAAAGGTCCTTGAAGTTGTCCGTTACCAGGTAATTAACAGACCCGTCCTTTGCGCTTGGGAACTTGATTACATCATACCCCATCGCCCGGGCTTTCAGGGCCGCTTCCTGCAAAGGTTCGTAAGCGATGTTTCTGTTCGAATTGGTCAACAAGTCCTCGACCCCCAGTTTTTTTGCCACCGCCGGGTCTGTATAATCCAATACCTTCGCGCTTGCCAAGTCCAACACTTTCACGTTCACCGCTTCAGGGGCCTTCCCCCCCACTTTCCCCATTACTTCGGCCACAGCCGTTGCGCTTTGCTCCGCCACATACTCCCCGGGACCGTGACGAGTCGTAAACGCCGACTTACCCATAATATCTCGCCGCGCTCCCTGGGCAAAGCTTTCTGCTACCCCTTCGCTCGTCCGCGCGCTGTAAACCAGAATGGTCCCCGGTTGAGATCCCGCTTCGGCTGTTGTCGATGGCACTTTGCCGGCCAACGGAGTTTTTGCGCCTCCCAACGACATCCCGGGATCCAGACCTCCCCACCTTTTTACGGGTATGCCTGACTTGGCTGTTTCACTCCTCAACGCGTCGAACAACTTTGCCGTGTCAATGTCGTCCGGGGAAATCGATTCCAGGCCGATCTCCACTTTCACCACATCTTGAACCTGGTCGGAGCTGACGACCTTTATTCTCTGTTCAACAAACTTCAACTCCCCGCGTCGAAGTTCATACTCCGCTCGAGCTCGTCGAGCTCCAAATCCAGCTTCTTTTGCTCCGCTGAGAGAATCTGCCTTTCCGTTTCGTAAGTCGGCGAGGTTTTGTTTAAACTGTCCATTTTTTGCTGAAGCGTCTCGTACCTCTCTGCTAAGGACCTCGCTTGCAGCTTCTCGGACCTCGCTTGCAGCTTCGAGTCGTCTAGCTCTCTGGCCATTTTGTCCAGTTCCGCTTGGTTCGTGTCCAAGTGGGCTATCGCTTTGTCCAACACTTCCAGATCCTTGCGGTGGATTTCTTCCACTTCCTTCCAGATGGCTTCCTCCGCCTTGCTGTACTCGATCGCTTCCGAGTAATTCTCCTTGGCTTCCCGCACGATCTCCAGCGGGTCGCGCCCCTTCGATGTATCCTTCGGCTTTTCGGATGAACTCACTGTCGCTCACCTCCTTTGATTTCCACCGCGTCACCAACTCCTCAAATTCAGCCTTTTTGGCTTTCGCCAAAGCCAGTTCCCCATCGCTGGCCTTCACCGCTGTTTCCGCCTCGTTAATCAACCGGCGAGATTCTCCCTTCGCCGTTGTCCAGACACCTTTGGCTTCTTCATAGTTTGCCTTTGCTGACAATTTCGCCTTTTCTGATGCCACCCGGATCGGTTCCAATCCTTCGGCGCTTAACGAATTAAACAGTTTGATGTTCTGAATGGCCTCTTTGGCTTCCGGTCCCGTTATCTTTAACGACAACCGGCCGATCCCTTTGCTTTCCGCAATTGCCACCAACGACTTGATCCGCCCCGAATCGTTGGCCAAGGCCTTCGCTTCTTGACCCGTCATTTCTAAAACAACCATCGAGCCTTTTAGTGTTGCCTTTACCCCAGCGAGCTCGGCGCCCCCCGCTCGTAAAGCTGCCAACGCTTCTTCGCCATCATTAAATTGGGGAGCCGTTTCGGACACGGCCTTCAAGACAACCTCGGCCGCTTCGTCTATGTTTTCCCCAACTCCCTTGGCCAACGCTTGTTTAAGGATCGCTTTCGCACCGTCGCCGGCCAACGGCACAAACCCCAACGCCGCCATCGCCAACATCAACTTGTTCTCACGGCCGCCGGTTTTAATCACTTTGCCCGCGTTGGCAATCACATCCCGCCCGTCCGCCGCGAGCCCCGCGGGGGTGAGACCCGCCAAAACTTGACCCAATATCTGGTACCCCGTCGGGTCCTCAATAAAGTCACCCTTGACCGCCCCTTCCTTCAACCCCGCCACGTCTTTCCGGATCGCCAATAATGATTCCATTTCCGACGCCAATTGTTGCCGCTCCAACTCATTTCCCATTCGCGCCAATTGGGTCGGCGCGCTTTCAACCAATCCGGCTTTTAACCGCAAGAACGTCGGCGTCGGCAGAACCGGCGTGCCCTTGTAGGATTTCAAAACGTCAAACAACTGGTTGTTCCCCTGGGGCGCGTTGAGCGGATTTTTTATCATGTCTTTCAAGATGGTTTCAAGCTGGACAGCCATCTCCAGTTTTCCATCAATAGCCAACTCACCCGCTTTCATCCCTTTCTCAATGGAAGCCATTTCTTTTTTCAGAGTTCCCACTTCGGCCCATAACGACTTCAACGTGCCCAGGTCTTCCACCGTTGTCAGCTTCGATTTTATGTCGCCCATCTTTTGCGAGAGCCGGTCCAGTGCGGCTCCCATCTCCGCCAGACCGTCCACCTGGGTCATGGCTTCAACCGCCGACAAGGTGGACGGGCTGTCCAACCCAGCCGTCTTCAATAACACTCCCAAAATTTTCCCGTGCTTGCCCAACTGGGCACTTTCGAATGTCATGGCCCCCAACCGATCGTCCAATTTGGACATTTCGCCCATCGTCTTTTCCATGTGATCCGCGGCCGCCCGCCCACCGCGGTTCACCCAATCTTTATAAAGTTTTTCCATCGGATTATCCGTTCGGTCAGAGGCTCTGGTCGTTGATTTTTTGAGATTCGCCAGAACACTTTCATGCGCAGGGTCCTTTAGCGATGTGACAGCCCCATCGGATGTTCGAATTTTGATTTTGAATCCTTCTTTTCCTTCTTTCATCCCAACCACCAGAGACCCTTCGACCGTTGGTTTCCCCGCAAGGGCATCCGCCGCTGGGGATGAGCCCAAAGCGAGCACTCCCTCTTTTCCAACATCTAACCCGCCCTTTGCGTTTTTGGTCAGGAAATTTCCGCGCATCAGGCCTGTCTCTTTATCATATTCGTTCACCTGGAACCCCTGCACGTTATCGGGCAATCCCAGACTTTTGGCGTCAAACCGCAATTGGTCCCCGTCCAGCTTGATCCCGACCGCTTCTAGGCTTTGTTGTTTGGCCAATAAGCGCGCTTTCGTTAAGCTGGCTTGCAGGGCCATGAGTTTTGCCATGACGGCAGCGGAATCTTTTTTCGTCATGGAAGGCAGGTTCGCTTTGACTTTGTTTTGCTCGTCCATCGACATCTCGCTGAAATTCTGAACGACCACCCCTCCACCCTGTTTCTCAGCCTGGGCCTTCATTTTCTGTGCGTCCTTATCGTTAAATACCGTGACCACTGTTTTTCCGTCAATATTTTCCTGAATCATCTTAAGTTCCCCAGACGATTCATCCATGACCACCTGTTTAAGCAGTGTGTCCTTCATCCCTTTGGCGGTTGCCCCCACTGCGTTTTCTGTGTAAACCAAGACCTTTCCCGACAACTGGAGGGCCGATGCCAACCCCTCGACTTTACTTGCATCCATAGCGACCACTTTGAACTGGGAAGATGCTTCGCTTTCGTATTTCCCGTCTTTTCCAAGCCGATACACATTTCCCTTGGCCATAACCCCTGATTCCCAAGTCTCGCCATCTTTCGGTTTCCAGTCGTAAGTACGTAGCGTTCCATCCATGTGACGGGTCGCCAAAATGATTGAGTTGCCTTGGGCGTCCACGTCCATGAACACCTGGCGCATCACGTTGCCTTTCTCATCGGTTTCAGTGTAAACCCGATTGGCCTGGTCTAATTTTGCCAAGACGGCTTCGTTTGTTACCAGGCTTTTCACTTCGGCCATGGCGGCGTTGAATTCCTTTGTGCCTTTGGCCGCATACTCAAAGCGCATTTTTGTGTCGGTCAGTTTTCCGTTCTCTAATTTATAAATTCGGCCTTTGGCCAACGTCACGTTGCCTTCTGCGTCTTGTTTAATATCGTCGAACTTGTAAACACTCAAAGTGCCATCGGCTCCCTTAAATGCGGCCAACTCTATTTTCCCGGTTTTTTCATTGAAAGCAATAGCTACTTGGACATTTAAATCTTTAAAATAAAAACCGCGGATAACTGAGTCCTTTGACATAAGGCCAGCTCCAACAAGAACATCTTTGTTGGCTTCTAAGGCTTTGCTGACATCATTGCTCTGTTCTTCGGCCCCCATGAGACTGAACAGTACCTTTTCATTTTTGGCCACCAATTGGCTGGCCAAATCCCGCTCCTCCGCTATCCCCATCATTTCACCAGCAGAAGTGGTCTGGCTCAGCTCTGATCCATACTTTGATGAGTCGAGTTTTTTCGATGCCCAGTCATTCTGCTGAGCTGAATCTTCAGCGCCGGAGGCTCCCTTGCCGGATCTGCTCGCCGAGGTGGTCCCGGAACCCCGAATGTATTTTCCACCTGAAAGGGTTGTCGGAGAAATTAATTTGGCGAGATCCGATGAAACGTCCAACAGGGCCCCCAAGAACGCCATATTCCGCTTCATTTGGGTTGTGGCCTCACTCAAAATAGCTTGCACGTCGCGGGGACGAGCGCCTTGAATCATGATTTGGATTCGTGCGTTCTCTTTTTGGGCGGCCAATCGTTGGACAGAGGCCTTGATTCCACTCGCAAATGCCTGGCCGACAAAATTTTGATTTCGGAAAGAAAATGTGGCTGGTAACCGCACCTCGCCCTTTTCCACTGTTACAGATCGTTTTTCAATTGAGTCTCGGCTCACTGAATTCACGATCGTTTGGGCCACAGCCGAAGCAAAAGCTTGACCTTCCGGCCCGTTTACTTGGCTGACGATGACTCGGGCTAAAACTTCAGCCAATACGGCCCCGGCCACGGCTTCCGCAATATCCATAAGATCTGTCTCGGTATCTCCCGCGACATTACTTGCCTCTGGGGAATTATTGTCGAGGTAACTGGACGACAAGCTGATAGCAAAACTTAGGGCCGCGATGGCAAGCAATTGTCGGCCATCCTTAACGCCCCCCACCAAGGCCGCCGCTGTGTTAAGGCTGGCAACCACCAAAGCTTTAGCCAGAACGTTGGAGGGTCCAACATCGGCCAAAGAGGCAATAGCTGATTGTGCGGCTGTCCGCCAAAGGGAAGCTGAATCCCTCGTACCGCTTTGATATGCGACAACAACAGCACCGATCGCTCGAACCGCCGCCACCTGGGCCAGTCTTGTAGCGAAGGCGGCCCCCTTTAATCCGCTCATTCCCTTGGCTAGATTAGCCGAAGCGTAAGTTGCTGCACCTTGAGCCACACCAATAGAAATGGCTTTGCCGATGCTTGCGCCTTGTAATCCAGCCTGTATTGCCGAGGCTATCGCTATTGTTATTGCTAGCACAAGGGCGTTAATGCCCGGGATTACCATGGCGACAATCTGAACCACTTGCATAACCACTGAAAGGGCTTCGGTGTAACCTGTGCCGGACTCTCCCCCGCTGTTGGTCATCTCTGTGGAAATTTCGCTGGCGTTGCGGGTTGCTTCTTCGTTCAGATTTCCATACAAGTCGTAAACATATCGGTTCGTGCCAGAATAAGAAGATTGTTTTTCAACATAACCATCTGAAGGGTGGTCGTAGTTCCCTGACCCCATATTCGTTGTGATGGAGCCACTACCGAGGCTTGTCAGAAGTTCCGCCCGCGTTTCCGAAGTATTAAATTTCGGTTTATAATCGGACAAGGCGGGGCCCTTGCGGGCACTTGGGTCGGACCCTCCCTCGTTAATCCCTCTAAAATTGTTGGCCGAACCAGGGACCTGATAACTCCCCGTTTTTATTCCAGTGGCGGAGTTGTAATATATACTGTCTTCGGTACTGCTCCCCCGGGTCCAATTGCGATCGTCTCTTCTAAAAGAGGATTGAACGCGAAAGGGGCGGCCCATGTCATCAAATGATTCTGTTTTGGACCATGACACCACAAGGACGCCGGGCGCGCCGACCGTGCTGTCTCGCCAATGGTCTTTGATGTCTCCCAATGAATTTTTTGTGTAGTGGTAATAGTTGTAGTTTAGCGTGGGCTGAACGACGAGGGAATACGATTGGTTTTGGCGTCCTTGTTTATCGTATTGAATTCCACTTTCAGCGTATTGATGGGTAAAATTGGTCCTCTTGTCGGAATGGGAGCCCGTCCCATTGTTAACCCACAGAATCTGGCTACTTAACCTGTCTGTCCCCGTTGTGTAGGCGTATTCCGTGTTAACGGTTGCCGACCCATTCTTCCATCCGGTATCAAGGCCAGGAATACTTCCACCACCGATTTTTCCCCATGATTTTGTTTCGGAGCGATTATTTGCTCGCCCCAAAGAGTCGTATTGGACTTGAGAAACGTTGGTTGTAATGGTTGTATTAGACTGGAAATTTCCCAAAAGATCTTTTACCGCGTTGGTCAGTGCTGTCCCCATATCCGTGCCCGCCGGAAGGTCAAGGGCCTTAATGAGGAGGTTTCCAAAGGTCAGGTTCTCTAGGGGTGTATTATCTTGGAGTTTCCAGGAACTCAAGTCATTGTTAAACACTTTTTCTTTTAAAAGGGTGGTATGGGGCCACCAAACATCGGAAAGTTTGACCTCCCCACTAATATCCAGAAAAGCCGCATTTCTAATTAAAGTTGATAAAGGTGTGTTTTTAATAGCGGCATCTTCCGGGTCTTTGTAATCGCCTTGAGCCAGGTCCTCCAAGCTTAAGCCAAGGATACTTTTCTCTTCTGAGAAGTCATCGCCTATCCCAATTTGGGTTCTGTATCTGGGATAATTTTCCCAGGCATCTGCCAGCAGGGCATCGGCGATGTCTTCAGCCCACTTATCTGTAATCAATGGGTTTTTGTTTTTGAACGCCTGAATTAAGGCCCGTTTGTACATTTCACCCAAGCTAAGTGACGCCAACTCCTGCCCCGAATTCGTCTTGAGTTTGATATTCCCCGCCGCGTCGGTTGCGGTTAGATCTTGAATAGAAAACGCGAGTAGGGGGGCGTTGGGCGCGGATTTTATCAGGGCCCCTTTGTTATCGTATTCATCCCCGCTTCTGTTTGACAACCAAGTATTTAGAGAAGCGCTCAGAAGCGAAAACCACATTTCACCCGAATTGCTCCCACGCACGGAATACCCGTTGGAGTCTAGAAGCGGATTCATTTCAGCCAGGAGCCCATCCACAAGGGGCTCCACAAAAGCGGCATCCATGTTGATTAAGGTGGTAATGGGTTCCGATAAAACAGAAACAAACGCATTTTTGTAAAGGTCATCAACGGACAATGTTACGGCTTTGTCTAAGTATTGCCCCAAAGTAGTTGACAACAATGAAAGAGTGGGCATTTCATGAATTGGACCCGGGAAACTATTGATCGCATCTAAACTTAAGCTGGCAAGGTCTTCCGGCTTTAAGATGGTCTTGTCTTTTTTTAACAACGCTTGCTTCTGAACCTCATTCCAACTGATCGCCTGTCCAGCGTTGTCGTAAGTGATCAAAGAGCGGTTGGTGAGAGTTGCGACAGATGTGGATAGGTTGCTCTTTTGTGTTTCTTCATAACCTGTCATGAGTCCGCGCTCGTTGTAAGAGATCGACGTCCTGTTGTTTTCAAGTTGCCGCTGGGGACCGGCTGAGTCGTCCCGCGTAATTGTTTTAATGGACTCCGCCAGGCCCAGATCGTTGTAGGTGTTTACGGTGTCGTTTGTAAACGAATGATTAAGGTCGTAGGCGATCCCCGTTTCAATGTTCCGCGTTGTCACTTGGGTGGCTTGACCTAATGAATCGTACCGATTGTATGAGGCTTCTTCCCGAACCGTTTTTCCAAAATCGGTCCTTTCGCGCACTTGAGCTCCGATCTGACCAAGAGAATTATAGTGCGTGGAAACAATGGCTTGAGTGAAAGTGTGATCTAGGAGAGGGGCGGAGGATTCTTCTCGCACAGACAGATTGCTTGAGAATAACCGACCTTCTGCGTTATAGACCTGAGGATCAAGGGTGGTCTCAGTCGTGGTTTTGTAAATGACACTGACATCTGAGGGATTGAGGTCTTTCGTCACTTTCTCAAATCGGTCAGGTGCGGCGTTTGAAGAAAATGAGTAGGTGGTCGTGTCAATAGTGCTAACTCGGTTTAAGAGCCCAGCCGGGATGGAATTTTCAGTAACTTGAATGGTTTGATGAGTTTGCAGACCCAAAATATTGTAGGCCGTCTCAGTTGTGGTTTTTTCATTTACGGTTTTGGTCGGGGTCAATACAGAGTTGGCCTTCTTGTAATATGTGGTTGTTTTGTCAAACTCCTTTAACCATCCCTGCGAAGTGTATTCCAGGCCGGTGGAATGGACTGAAAAATTTTGATCCAGGGGAAGATGGGTGGGGTCGAGTGTTGTCTCACGGAAGTTAATGAGCGATTCGGTCACTCTACCAAACGTATCTAAAGTTAACGAAACGGGCGTTTCGTGACTTTCTTTAATGTTGTTTTCCGTTGTTTTACGATCATAATCAATCATTTGTCCAGCGAGGTTGTAAACGATGTTTTCCGTTTTTTGCAGGGTGTGCCTTGATCCAACCTCGCTTGAATTGTAAATGGTCTTGGGCCGTCCTGCCCCGTCGATGTTTTCGTAAAAAGTCTCAGCGGTTATTACGTTGTTAATTGTGCTGTCGTATGAAATACTTTTAAACTCTTCGGTTGTCTGACCGCTTTCGGTGGTCACAACTTTTTGGGAAGTCAACCGTCCGTCCATGTTGTAAGTCGCGTTGCTGACTTCTTCTTTGGTCGTTTTCCCCTCATTGCCACCCACCCTATCATTCGTTTCGCGGGTGTAACTCGCCATTTGCACCGCGGGGTTATATACAATTCCCCACGTATGGATTTGGCTTACTTTGTTAAGCTCATTCCCATCCGAGGACAGTTCGTGAACTTGTATGTGAGTCTCTTTAATTTTTCCCTGGGAGTCGTATTCGTTGTTGCTGAGGTTCGCCTCAGTCGTTTTTTTCCAGTAGGGTGCCTCTTTTTTACCCCGATCAAATTCTCCCAGGTCAGTTCGAATAAGTCCACCTGTTGTATCCCAATATAGGTCGAGAAGAGCAAATGTCGTTTTTGATTGGGAGGCAAGAAAACCCGCTGGCGTGTAAATCATATCGGTCGTTTCAGTGTAATTGACCGACTTTGCTATTTCCACACCGGCAGAGTCGAAGCTTTTTTCGGAGGTTACCGTTTTGGACGATTTTTGCCGGCCGTCAACGTGATACTCTATTTCGTCCGTGTAATCTTTTAAATTTCTTCGAACTCTGTTGTTTTCACTGGGGATGACCCACTGGTTAATTTTTTGCATAGACTTGACCTGATCAAGCCCGTTGTAGGTCATGCCTTGTGTCGTAACGATGGATTTTTGATGGAAGCCCGGCGCGGATTCAATGAGCGTCAGTGTGTTGGAAAGAACACGGCCTTTATTGTCATAGACAAGATCCGACAGGTTTTCTTCGGTTAGTCGGGCTCCTTGCTCCTCGTCAATCAACTTGTTGGATGTGGTGAGGCGGCCTAGCTCGTCATAAGTTTGGCGAACGGTTGTACGAAAAGAATGGTCAAGCGTTATCCCAGCTGTTTCACGGGTATCAATAACAGATTTCTTTAATCGACCGGATTCGTCGTAAAGAAACGGGTTGTTACTGCCCGTCGACTGTTCCGTGCTTGTTTTTCCCCCTTCGACAATCACTCGAATCAACCCTACCGATTGTCCAAGTGCATTGAACTGGTTGTGGACTGTCTGGTCCCAGGTTCGATAAAGAGTATCAGTGTGGTTGGATACAGCTAGACCATTGATTGCATTCATCACGTTTTCGTTGTTTGTGATGAGCGCAAAATCAATAACCCGATCGGACTCGGTGGTTACTGTTTGGGTATTGGTCACCCTGCCGTCCGAATCAAACAGAGCCGATGCGGTGGTTTTTTCCGATGTTATTTTGTTGCCGTCCTTTACCAATCGGGCCCATTGATGGGCCTGACCTAGGTCATTAAAGCTTGTTGCGGATATAATGTCAGACGTTTTTTCGTATGGGTCACCCGGGTTGTCTGTGAGCCATTTGGATGTATTTCGTTCAACAACGTTCAGCTTTTGGAATACAACCCGGCCTTTTTGGTCGTAAAGGAGCCCTGAGAAAGTCTCAGTTGATTCTTTGCCTTGCTCGGTTGTCTTTTTTACATAGTTTGACAAGCGCCCCAGTTTTTCGGAGTAGGTGTTTGTAATCGTTACATCATAACTTCGGTTTAACTTATTTGGGCCATCGGTTCCGGTTTCGCTAAAAGTCGAAACAGAACTCGTTAAACGGCCCTTCTCATCATACTGAGCTGAAGAGGCTGACTCCGATGTTGTCTTGCTCGCTTCTTTTGTCGACCGATTGAAAATTTTCATCCGGCCAAATTCGTCAAAATCAGTGACAGTTGTTGCGGTACGAATTCGATGATCCAATCCCGCCCCTGTCTCACGCCTTTCAATGATGGTCTGCAAAACTTGACCGGCGCCATTGTAGGCGTAAGACACATCCTCAACCGATGTAAGGGCTCCTTCCACCAGTGTTTTCCTTTGTGATCTGGCGCGACCTGTCCGGCCTAAGTCTTTACCGTCAAAAATCAAATATTCGATTGTTTCATCGTAATTCCGGCTATAATATCCGGCACCACCTTTTTCTTGGGTTGCCGAGAGCGTTGTCGAAACAAGGCTTTTTTCGACACGGTCTTCCTTAACGTCAAAAGTGTGGCGAATTTCTTCATGGGTTTCAATGCCATCCGACACAGTGTTTCGGGTCAACCGAGCGATCCGATTTTGACTGTCATATCCGGCTTCTTGTCCAATACCCACTTGAAGCGTAATCGTTCGCTCGGCCCCCACACTTTTATTCGCGGGTAGATTAGTAAAGGGAGGTGTGCCAGGCGCTGATCCGAGAATATACTCTTTCTCCACTGTTTTGCTGTGGGTTAACCGACGTAGGTCGTCGTATTGAATTTCTGAAAGGGTCCGTTCAACCAGGATTTGCGGGGCCGCTGAACTGGCCCCGATCTCTGTGTAGGAATGGGCAAGGCCAGCCAGCGCGCCTGATTCTTCATAATCTGTTGTTTTCCAACTCCGGCTTGTGGATGTCCAGTCAGTGAAGTCCTGGGTTGAAAACGACCTGCTCCCAGGAACCGTGTCCGGAGATACTCCAATGGCGGATAGGTTTGTGGTGGCTGTTAGCCGACCCCTCAAATCATAAGTAAAAGTGTTAAAGTCCAAGCTGGTTGATCCCAACGGCTTAACGGTCAGAACCTGTGTGGCCACAGGCCGACGGGCGCCGTAAGTTTCAACGTGCGTTTTTTCTGTGGTTAAAGGCGCTGTCCCAGCCCACATCAATCGAAAATCCTGCACCACTTCCGGAGGAGTTTCCTGTTCAGCGGCCAGGGTCATGAGACCCATCGAATTTGAATATATTTTCTTGTCCGATCGTGTGATTCGCCCTTCGGGATCGTAACTCAGATAGTCGGTGTCAACCGCCTCAATGATTTGTCCCTGAGCGTTTGTTTTTATGGTTCGTGAAGAACGAATCCGTTCATCGCTGTCGTAGTTTAGTTTTGTATCTTCAACAATAATCACCTCGTTTTGACCCCCCGGAACCCAAACCCCCTCATTGTCAAACGTAGCCCCTTGGGCAAACGTCGTTCGTGTCCAGGCCGGTTTAGTTGGATCAATGTTGGCGGAATAGAAATATTGTGTTCTTTCAGCTGTTTTAGACCCGTCCGCCTCCTGTTTTGAAACAGTTGTCTTGGATATTCGGGGCACCTCATTGTTGCCGGTGTAGGTGAACAAGTCATACTCAAACACCGTGGTTTCTATTGCAGGTGGAACCTGCGCCTGTTTTGAAAAGAAGCTATCAAACCCGCCGTTTTGCCAAAAAGTTTGGGAAACAACGGTCGGCACTAAATCGCGAAGGTGCCCCGTTTGAAGTTGGGTCAAGCTATCCTTGAGTGTCACACCCGATTGTCGCTCGACGCGGGTTTTATCGTAAACGTCTATGGATAACTGAAGTTTATAATCTTCCCGATAAGTGGCGTCGGTCCGTTCGGCGACCCAAGTGGGAGCGCCATCAATAATCTCTTCGTAAAGGCGAAGCGCGTTTACCGCCCGTGCGGCCGAGGCCACCTGGCCTTGTTGCGTGGGCTCATAATTGAAAAAAGACCAGGACCTTGTGGTCACATTCTGCCCCGAGGCTGAATTCGTTACCTGGCTGGCCCGCACCGCCACCTCATGACCTCGATCATCAAAAGCGGTTTCTTCCCGAATGTTTGTCGTTTTGAGGTTACGAGTTAATTCGACTACTCCTTGGGCATTCAGCCGAACGTCTTTTAAGGCCATCCAAATTTTCTGTTGGTTGGAGGTCCAGGAATTCATTTTCCCTTCCGGTGAGTAAAACACGTTGGACATGCGATTGACCGTGACAGGGTTATTGGGCATGTTTTGGGCTTGATCTAAAGAAACGGTGGTCCCCATGGAGGCCCAATTATTTAAGCGGCTGAGGGTTTCATTGTCAGCATGAATGGGTGTTAAAACACCGTTATTCACCCAACTCCCACCCGAAATTGAAGCTTCAACCATACTATTCATGCGTCCCAACCCGTCAAATCCTGTTTCACAGCGAAGGGAAACAGACGTGTTGTCCACTGGCAATGAAAGGGTAACATTGTCAACTGAAAATAGCCCCCCCTGCCCATCACTGATCTGAACTGAGGAAAGAATCCCCGCTCCCAAACGGATCAAATCTCCTTTTTCTTGTATGGACAGGGAGGAGACCAATCGTTTTTTTCCATTTTCAAAAGTGAGCGTCCCTTTTCCAAAGTGGTCCATGAACCCACGGTCGTAGGGGCCGCCGGGCAACATTTTCTCCGCTCGCACGGGGGTAAAGTCAACAGGATCCGCTCCTGCGTAACTGGTGACCAAAAGGGATTTAAAACCAATTGAAGGAAGGTGCCCCATGGCGCGCGTTCGGCCTACCCAAGTATTCATTCGTCCCAAACTGTCGTAACCCACATCTTCCATAGCGGTTACAGCCGCCACATCCCCCATATTCTGGATCAATCCCCCAGCGATCAGCCGTCTTTTACCTTCTTCGCTTAAATCCATCCAATGTACTGGGCCCGTGTGGTTCTGAAGAAGATTGTTTGGTGGAAGTGAATAGAACTGAAACTGTGTTCCTGGAGACGAAAGAGTAATAAACCTCCGCATACGCCCCCCGGCATCGTAAGACCCTGCCGAAGCCCACGTGACATTGGTGGTTTCCTTGTCTTTGCTCCAATCTCCCGACTGCCCAACCAAATAAGTGGTTTGACGATTTTCCAATTCCGCGGTTTGCCCCAACAGGGTGTAGGAATAAAACGATTGTTCATGGGTTTTCCCAATATTTTGCCCATCGCTGTTTTTTTCAATGGTTTCGCGTGTGGCGGTTAAAACCCTTCCGGCGTCGTCATATTTGTCGTATGTGCGCGTGACAACCATAGTTTTATTGTAAGGAATGCTTGCATCCAAAGAGGATTCTTTCATGAGCAGAGTTTGATGGGTCATTTGATCGTGGTCGTTGTAAGCAAAATCTTCTGTCACTCCGTCGCTTAGTAAATTGCTTTCGATTGTCCTTTTTCCGTTAGAATCCACTGTTCGTTTCTGCCGCAAAACTCTTTTTTTTACATCCAGCTTGTCAATTTCCAAGGTAACGATGGAGTCACCAGCGGTTACCCATTGGTCCTTTTCGATGAAATATTCTTTAACCGTGGATTTGGAGTATTTTAAAGGGCCTGAATCAAAATAAGCCATGTCTGTGCCGGGGTGAGTGGTTTCGACCGTCTTATGCCCATCCACTATGGATGTTCGGGTTTGCCTAACCGCACGGCCCGCACTATCGTGTTTTTCTATGGTTGTGGCCGTTGTCGTCGAATGGTAATAGGGTGTTGACCTATTTGCCAGGTCCTTTACAACCCCCATCTCTAACTTGGTCGATGTGATTGTTGTCGCCGAATCTTTTGTTGAATCGTAAACGTAGTCCAATTTTTCTTGAATAGAAAGGGGACCCTCAAACGTTAAAGTTGTCACACTTAATAGTTTCCCCGAGGCGTCATATTGATGTCCCCAAGATTCCAAGTCATAAACTTTTCCATCAACCCCGGAAGGCAAAACCACCTTCTCCGCTTTTGTCTCTTTTCGGAGAGTGTTAATGATGGGCAAAATAAGTTGGACCGAGCCCGGACTTGTTTCAATCGTTCGAACCCGTGAAAAGATAATTTGGCCTTGTTGATTGTGACGATTCTCAGCCAGCGTCATTTCGATGACGGCGCGCTCCCCTTCCTGGGTCACGCGGGTTGTTTGAACGGCCTGGTTCAGTTCATTGTATCCTTCTATGCTCAAATCAACGGTGGATTCTTTGTGCAAATCCGCTTGAGCCGGATCCGACCAGTTTCGAACATCCTCAACAATTTTAATCGAAGAGCGAGTTAACCGATCTTTGTCGTCGTATTCATTTGGAGCCAAGGTCGTTTCAGTCGTCACTTTACCACGGTGTCGAAGAACCGTATCGTCATTTTCCTCAGTGACTCTTTTTTGTTTAAGAACCCGCCCCAGTTCATCGTATTGAATGTCCGACGTGGTTACGGTCGACTTGCGGCGTTCCGCCGTTGTCCCATTGACCTTATAAACTGTATAAAGATTAACTTGATTATCTACTTGCCCTTTCTCGTTATACGTTTGAGAAACAACCTCCGTGGCTTCAATGGCCCCATCCCCCGGCAACTGCGCGGTCAGGTTCGCCCCATCACCAGAAATATCCAACACATTCCTAAAAATAGAATTTTTGTCATCAATGGAAAGAAAGTTCATCCCACCCTTTTTCCAAGACCGTTCCTGGACAGACCCATCCTCATGGGTCACCTCCAATCGGGTCCCTTTAAAAGTAATTTCCTGGTAGCCTTTCACCAGACCTCGCCCATCGTAAATGGTATTTCTTCGTGCGGAAGTCTTTTCCTCAGCCGCTGAGACACGAATGAGGACTTTATCGGACTCGGCCAGTTCTTTGAGATTGAGTTGAACCCCTTCCACCATGAACGGTTTTCTTGAAACAAGTTGATCCAAAAGGGCGCGTCCTTCCGAAGTTTTATCTAAAGATATGTCTATCTTTGACCCCCCCTTTTGAAAAGTGAATTTCTGATTAATTAACGTATCTCTCAATCGTTGTGCCAGTCCGACCACAGTGCTTCCGTCTTTTCGGCCCCCATTCAAGTCGATTTTCATATTTTCAAGATTGGTTTCTTCTGTTTCCCAGTCTGCCATGGTCTCCTTAGAAAATTTATATCGGGTCATTAACTCGTTAAAAAGCGACTCGGCCGTTTTTCGTAATCCGCCGGAAACGCTCATTTCATTTTGAGCGGAGGCATATTCGCTGGTGGCTTTCACACGTGTTTGGTGTGCCGTTTTCCATTCCCTCCCCTGTTGGTTCAATAAAGTGATCGTGTTTTTTAGTTGTTCGGTATGGGCCGACAGGCCAGGGATAGTGATCGTTCCCAAAATGTCAACAATCGCAGAATGTTTTTGATAGGCAAAATTATGGACGGTATTCGCGGCGTTCAGAGCTGTGGTGGCCGCATTAAGTTTGGACTCAGCTCGGTCAAAAGAGGTCTTTTTTGTGTTGTAGGTGGTCTCATTGGTAACAGCCGTTGCCAATGACGTGGCAATCTCGCCCAGGGCGTTGGATACTTTAGTCCATTGCCCAGCCAAACCCGATAATTGACCATCAATCTCGGAAGTTAAAGTCGTTACTTTCAACTGCATGGGGGAAAGGCCCTGTTTGAAATTATGGTCTACAAGTAATAAACCGCCGGCTAATTCCGCCTTTGCGAACGACCCTCCAACAGAAGAAAAATTATCTACGCGGTTTGACCCGTTAAAGTAGTTTTTTAATCCCGATTCTATTTCGAAATTCACTTTAGAGTTAATATTAGCCCAATTCCCCCATATTCCATCAACCATTTCTCTCTTTTCTAGAAGGCGTCTATTTATCGATCGCACTTCGAAGCCGGCATCTTGATTTAAGAGCTGATCTGTGTATGTTACTGAAATCAGAGTATTTGCCTGCCTAGGAAAGCCCCCACGTCCCCAACGTCCTCTATACCTCAGTCCTCTATATCGATCATAAGGTTTTCCGCTAATAGTGCCGCTTGTCCCAAGTTGCCTGTAACGAAAAGCTTCATCAAGGATGCTTGTTATTACCGAAAGGGCATTTTCTTGGGAAACCGTGGTGAATCCTGAATCGCCGGGATCGCCGTTTTTAGTAACATACGTAGAGGTGTTTTTTAATGTTCCATCTAAATTAACGTGCACTCTTCGTCCAGCCCACCATTCTTTAGCACCTCCATTTTTATATTCAACGTTAAGAATATCTCTACCTAAGTAGTTATTTGTTAAGTTAACAGATATTTCATCACGCGTGTCTCCAATCGCTTTAACTAGCCTTCGCCTTTCTTTTTCAATAACAGCAATGTCTCGGGCGCCAACTAAGTATTTTTCAAGATCCGAAGAAAAACCCACTACCTTTTGCCCCAATGACGTGGGGCTATAGCTTAACGCCGATTTGAGGTCGGACAGGGCGGTGGTGAGCTCAGCCAGTTTTGTGTTGTATGTGTCGCCGTATCCGCCCGTTTTGTTAATTGATTTATTCAGGTGATCCCCGGCACTTTCTGATTTTTCCATCAAAGACTGAACGGTGGATTTAATGGTGGTTGCGTCCGATAAAATGTTTGTCAGAGAGTCCGTAGGGGATATTTGGCCCGCGGAAGATTTACCTAGTGATTCGGCGCGTTCTTCCGACATAGGGGTATTGGGGTCGGACCATGCGACGGTTTGATCGTCAATCGTTTGGACGGCGTCAAATTCGTTGCGCCATGTCGCCAGGGATTTTGTGGCGTTCGATAACGCGCCTGTGTTGGTTAGCAATGAATCCACGTCTTTACGGGCATCTTCAATTGTCAATTGTTCCGTTTTAAGGGCTCCCTTTGGATCGGTCGTGAAAGCTTGTTTCTCGTTCGTTATGGCGGTGAGGTTGTTCTTTTCTGCGATTAATCGGTCTTCGATATCGGTCGTTGAATTTGCGTCAGCCCACTGTTCTCGGATCCCTTTTATGGTGTCCGCCAATTCACCCTGGTCATTGATGATTGAACTCAAATCAGACCAATCATAAGGGTTATTGTCGTCCTTTGCGTCAGGGGAAAGCGCTTTCTGCCAATTTTCAAGGGCTACCTTAAAATTGGTAAATGCGGATTGAATCTTTTTTAATTCTGTGTCTGGAACCGTCGCAGGAACAATAGAATCACCCACATGGTTCTCAAGAAAACTCACATTGGTGTTGAGTGCCGTGACCTGCTCTTCAAGTGTTTGTCCTTCAGGCGCTTGATCCTGTGAAAATTTCCAGTCTTCCACCAGGGTATTAAACCGAGAAATCTCATCACGCCATGCTTCATGCTGGTTATAGAGGTCTACTTGAGTTTGTGCCAAGGAGATAGACTTGTTTGAAAAATCCTGGGCGGCTACTTCATAGGCAGTTTGGGCCTGTTCCAGCTTCACCTCTTTATCGGCTTCACTTAAAAACCGCAATTCGATAACTTTGGGCAACGCTTCCATCATAACTTTCATCTCGTTCAAAGTTAACTTTGCATTAGTCGGGATGTCAGGGAGAGATTTTGCAACGGTTGGCAAGGACGACAACTCGTTGGCCAATTGGGAGCGCAATTGTTGATACTTCTCTATCCATTCTGTCCTCCTGTCTGCAAACGCACCCGTTTCAAGCGATGGGTCATATAGGGTTTTTATCTTTTCTTCTTGTTTTACAATCATTTCCTCTAATGTGGTGATAGAGTTGTACACGCTAGACAGTTCTGTATAGGCTTGTTCTGCGTATCCGTACCGGTGGGAAGTCAAGTCGAAACCCGTCATTCTGCCGGCTGGATCGTAGATAATGTTCTCATACTCCATTATGTTTACAAGTTCCCTTACCGTGGCGTTTTGGTTTAGAAGGTCATCAAGAAACGTTCCTTTTTGAGCTTGTGTCAGGGAATTCCATGGTGTTGAACGCTCGTTAATCGTTAGGGAGTCCCCTTCAAAGCTCATCTCCTTAAATTCGTCTGGTTGATCTTCTGATGAATACCGGAACCCTGATTTAAAAAGGTGAGTTACCTTGTCAACGTTCGATCCTGCACCGTCTTTCCCGGTTTCATGGATGCGGGCGCTGTAGGTGGATTGGCGTTGGGTGGTTCCTTTGTATGTGACTTCCACTTCGGAAGTGATGGTTTTGCCTTTGGCGGCGGAGGAACGGGTCTTTTCGGTCCACTTCGTTGGGCGGCCGTTGTCCCAGGCGGTGACCGTTTTTTGGGTGACGCTTAAACTGAAATCAAACGGCCGCAGGGATTTGTAAGCGTCGGACTGAATGAAAACCTTCGGGAGGTCTCCCTTTTCATTGATGTTGTCGGGTTTAATGTTGTCAGTCGCCACTTTGAACAACGCTTCCACTTGGGCTTTAAGCAAGTCTACGGTCGTTTTTAGTTGAGATAAATTTAACTTAATTTGTTGAATGAGCGATTCGATGTTGTTTGTTAGTTTTCCAATAGGATCAATGACCACTTCGTTAACAAAACTGTGGAGGTTGTCAACAATTGATTTCAAAAGAGATAATCCGATAGGATCTGCGGCAGTCAGGTTGGCGTTTATCCAGTTGGTCACCAAATCGTGGGGGGTGGCGTCTGCGGCCGTGGTGCCGTACTTGTAAAACAGAGTGGCCAGTTCAATTCCCCCCTTCAACATAAGCGATTTTGCCGGGTCGTCTCCCAGCCATTCGGCCAGGCGGCGCAGGATGGCGCTGGTGAGGTCTTCGTCCGCGGTGACAACTTGGCTTTCTACCTGATGACCCCGGTCGGTGTATGAAATCTTGTCCACAATAACTTGAGATGGTTTCTCGGAGGCTCCGGAACCCATCTGGAGTTCTTTATACCCCCGGACCATTCCTTTGTAGGCATTGTTAGCGGCGTCGCGGGTGTCGTAATAGTCTGTTGATTCCCGGATGACCGTGGAGATGGCCTTTTCCTCCACCCCTTCAACGGATTTTGTGGTGGTTGTTTGCTCACGGAATTCCATTAATCGGTGATCCGTGTTGTATTCGGCGTGGGACCATTCCCGTTCCACCTCTGTCCAGTCGTTGGACCCGACCGTTGAGCGGGTTGTTTTCGTTCTGTTGTGGGTCGAAAGGGTGTTTGTGTATCCATCGCTGAAATCAGCTGTCCATTCTGTTTGAACATTTTGTGTGGCTGACCCTTCAATTTGTTCTGTTCCCGTTTCCACATAGCGGACCAACTGGCCTAAATTGTTGTAGGTCCCACCCGCCCAATGAATAATCGCCTTTTTCCCCAACGAATCGTTGGTGGTTTGGTCATAAGACAACGTGCGCTCTTTTGAATCGTATTGGCCATTGATCCATTCCTTTGTATACGCCCCCTGGGCCACAGTCCAGCCGGACTCGTTGTATCGGGTTAATTGGGACAAAAGGTTATAGCCAATCCCAGTTTGAGCCTTTTCGTAATAGCCCGAATCGGTGCGGCCTGTTTCCTTTTGGTTCATGAGTCGCCCCAAAACGTCGTAGGCGCCTGCCCCCGTGGCCTCCCAATTCCGGCTTGACCACTGATTGTTCACCGTACCTTCTTCCTGATAGTTCGTTACAAACCCATCCGAGTTATAAACCATTCCCGTCCGAGTAAATTTGTTGTGGCCGCTTCCATCTGAATGCCCCGTTTCATGGAACCCAAGGGGGCGACCGTTTTCGTCGTATTTCCCGCGGCCTTGGGCATCTTTTTCAACCGCCCAGGTTTTAGTGGAATTGATTCCGTTAGAGATAATCGTGTCGTTATAGGATTGGAGGCGGGTTAGATCGTATACGATGTTTGAACGGGTCAGATTGTTGGTCGTATCAATCAAGATATTGTTGGCCGTGTCTTTTACCAGGCGGGTTGTGTTATCCGTATAGCTCGAGGCCAGGCCCTCCGGATTAAAGCCAAGAACTTCGTAATCTCGATGGACCGTGTCGGTGTGATTAATGGTTCCCCTTCCCAAGAGGAGAGGAATCTCCAGCAATGTTTCCACGGAGGGCATGAAAAGAGTCGGAGTGTACCGGAGGGTGGTTGTTTCTTCAACCGTTTTTTTGAGTCGACCGGGATCATCGTATTTTGTGCCCTGCCAGAATCGAATGGATGTCTCGTTAGCAACGCCAGGGGAAAAGGTTCCTGTGACTTCAACGTAACCAATCAGCTGTCCTAACTCGTTGAATGTCCCGTTGGTCCAGTCCCGCGCGGTTGTTTTTGTTCCTCCCACGGTTCCCGGGGCAAAGGTGCGCACCTGGGTTTCCCGGTAATTGGCTTGCCGCCCGGCCGCGTCGTAAGCGTTGGCAAACGGTTCGGTGGTCCAGGTTTTTGTGTAGTTCCCTTGTTCGCTGTTGTGTCCAGCTTCCTCATAATAGGCCAATTGGCCCAGGGTGTTATACGCCCCCTTCGACCAGGTCCGGTTGGCGTTCCCAAACGCGTCAGTGTGGGATGTTTCCTCGAAATTGGTTCGCCGGTCGTGAACGTCGTATTGAATGGCTTTCGTCTCTCTCATGAAATTTCCGGTTGATCCCAGCCCGCTTTCGACTGTTTTAACGAGTTGGCCAAGGTCGTTGTATGTCCCAACCCACTGGATGGACTGGGACCCCAACGCCCCGCTGGTGGACTCTGTGTAACTGTTCAGCTGTTCGGCGCCCAAAAATTTCATGTCCGACCGGGTTGTGACAGAAACGGCATGGAGGCCGGTGGCCGGTAGCTTAATGGTTTTATCGAATTGTTCAGTGGTATCTTCGTATTCTGTTACTCGGCCGTGATCGTCAAACTTTTTATTCAGGCGAGTGACCGTGGTCGTTAAGTTTGGGGTTGCCGCCGACTCTGTTGTTTGAAGATATGAGGTTTGGCGCCCGGTTTGGGGATCAAAAAGAACATTGGACAAATAAGTTGTGTCTAACGAGTCAAGTCCCTCCCCTTTACGGGCTATTTCTTCGGTTCGATTTATGATTCGGTCGAGGCCGTCATAGGTCAGGCCACCAACCGTTGTTGTTTTGGTCACGTTTGATTCCGCATCGGATACCACCGTTTCTTGCGAGGAGGCCAGTCGCCCTTCCGCGTCATAGGTCGTACTGAGCCGGGTGGTTTTTGTTTGGGTGTCTAGCCTGTTGCCGTCGGTGTCCACCCCTTTGCGTCGGGTTACCAACGTAAAGCCGTCTTGATATCCCCCCGCGCGGTAACTGTCATACGTCCAATCTTGTGTCACGGTTAAGAGGTTCGTCGCATTGTTGTGGATTCTTTCCTGAACAGCCGCTTGCAATCCATCCGCCCGGTATTGGATATCCCGTGTTGTGGTCGCCGTGTCCCCACTGCGGGTCTTCACTTCCGTCATGTTCGCTAATTGCCCCAGGTTGTTGTATCGGCCGGTCCAAACAACCGATTCGTCCGCCAAGGGGGCGGCACTGTCTTCCGTGGTCTCGGTATAATCAACCGTTTGTCCCTGGTCGTTGTATTGGCTTTGTTTGTGTGTCGATATTTCTTGATACGGCTGAAGGCGGGCACCGTCATATTTCTTTAATAGGACCCGCACATCGATCGCTTGTCCGTCCCGATTTAACAGGCCGCTCCAGTTTGTTGTTTCACGCCGTTGGCCCTCCGTCATTTCCTCAATGTAAGAGGTCAACCGCCCTTGCGCGTCAAATGTCTGACCTGTCCGAACGTTGGTCAGGCCGCTGTTGATGTTGTTTTGGTTAAGGTTCGATGTGGCGGTGTTGGGGGTCGTTCTATCGACAATTTCTGTGTATCCGGTTGCCTGCCCCAACTCGTTAAATGTTCGACCCGTGCGTTTGTATGTCGTCACCAAATTGAGAGTTTGGTCCGTGACAATTTCCTTTTCGGCCTCTTGCAATGAAAAGCCCCGATACGCAATGTCGGATTTAACCGTGGTCGTTTTTGTATTAAGGGCGCTCCCCGCAACCCGGCTGGTATCTTCCGTCGATTTCGAGAGGCGCCCCAATCCATCATACTCAAACAAAGAATTTGAATCGCTCGTCACGCCCGCCGCCTCGGAAGAGGTTGTTATTTCAGTGTAACCCCGCACACGGCCTTTGATGTCAATGTCGGTCCCGGTCCGTTTTGTTTCACTGATTTGATTTAGCCGTTCGCCTTTTCGGGTGGCAGTCTCCGTCCATTGGGTGGCCCGGTTAAAGTTGTTGTAGCCCGTTATGTCTTGTGTCGTTGTGGTCGTGACGCCTTTGTTGGGTCCTTCGGCCGAGGCGTAAACAGTGCGTTCTTTCTGTTCGTGGGTTAACCGGCCCAATTTCATGGGGTCTTTATACTGTCGGTCGCTCACGACCAATTTGGTGGTGAAATCCAAATTTAAACCGAATTCCCGTTTGGATTCGTCCCAGCCCGTCATCTGGCCTAGCCCATTGTATCCCGCGTTGGAAAACACCGTGTTGATTGTGGTTTTAGGCCGGTCGGTGTCTTCGCTTTCCGTTTCCGCATAGGAAATGAATCGGTCCTGGTCGTCGTAGTTGGCGGTGGTCCGTTCTTTTTTGACCGAATGTAATTCTTTGTTGAGTTTATCCTTTTTGTGAGTCGTTTCCGTAAATGCGTTGACCCGGCCTTTTAGGTCGTCATACTGTGTGTCGGTTCGGTTGGTGAGTGTTGTTAATTCCGGGGTGTCTTCGGACCAGACAGTGTCTTCATAAGAAAAAAGCCGCCCTTGCATATCGTATTTCGCGTTATTTCGATTTGTCGCCCTTTGAATGTTCAGACCCGGGGCGGTTTGGGTTGTGGTCTCATTAAACCCAGACAGCTGTCCAAGCCCGTTAAACGTTCCGCTCCAGACTGTCGAGAACAAAGACCCCATCCCGTCCGTTGACGATTCTGTATAGTTCGTGACCCGGCCAAAGTCATCATAAACTGTTTCCCCCGATTGGCGCACCCGGTAGGTGTTCAATAAAAAGTCCGGGCCCGATTCTTTCTTGGTTTCTTCAAACCCGATAACCCGATTTTGGTTGTCGTAGGACCCCGCCCAAGTCAACTCCGCTATGACGTCCGGCCGGGCCGAATCGGTGTTTTGATCTTCGTAACGGATGAGTCGACCGAAATCGTCATAGGCCTGATCTGTTTTTTGGGAAGTGGTATGGCGGGCCCCCGTTGTTTGGGATTCCGTGGACGACAGGGTTCGGCCATGAACATCCAACTTGTCCGCACGCCACGTCGCCACTGTGGCGGTGGTCCCGGTGGCGTTTGAGCTTCGGGTATCTTCATAACTCGTCAGGACACGGCCGGGAGAATAGGTCCTTTTTCTTGAAACAGTCTTTTCACTCACGTTTAACGTGTCGCCCGTTTGGCTATTTATTGTGTCCACGGTTTCATCGAATTCGGCCACTAATTGGTCATCATTGAATTGGGTGGAATGGCGTGTGGTGGTGCGGGTTTTTAAAATTATAGGCGGAAGTTTGTCGTTAATGTTCGGGACTTCTTCTGTGGCGGTTTGGGTATACTTTTCCATTTGCCCCAGAGCCGTGTAGGTCGTGGCGCTTAACACGGTTTTCGTCACCAGGCCCGGCGCGTCCGACCGGCGGGTTTCTTCGGTTTGGCTCTCAATAAGGCCCCGGCCGTTATACCAGGTATTCACTCGGTTTGTTCTGTATTCGCTGTTAAGATGCACCTTCCCCATATCTTGCGTCAGCACCTTTTCTTTAAACCCAAACAACCGTGCCTTGTCGTCATAGGTCCCATCGGTCCAAACCGTGGTGCGACGGGCTTTGGTGTCGTCCGTTGTTTCCGTTTCCACATAGGCTTTTAACTGGCCCAAGGGATTGTAAACCTGTTGATGCCTTGTTTTTTCAACCGTTCTCAAATAGACCACCTGGCCCGCCGTGTTTTTCCCGGTAGTGGTTGTGATATCGTGCCGGGACGTTTCTTGGCCCAGAGGGTTGTATTTAATAGCGTCCACCACCGCCTCAATCACCAAGTCGTCCGGTTCCCGAACAGATTCGCTATACCCCGTCAATCGACTTTCGGGGGTGTAGGTCATAGCCCGGCGCTCGATTTTCCGTGCTTTTTTTAGGCCGGTGCCTTCTTGGGTTTCGTCGTATTGAAGCAGTCGCCCCCGTTCGTCATACAACATCCCCTGTCGTGTCACGTCCAGCTTTTTAAGTTCAACACCCGCTTCGTATTGGGTCGTCGTTTCTTTGTAACCCGTTAACTGGCCCATGGGATCGTAATCGCTGGTCGTCCGTTTGGTCACGGTGTTTATCAAATCCGCATCGTCGCTGGTCACGGAATCGGTATATGTTTCAACCCGCCCTTGGCTGTCGTACTTAATGTCACTACGTAAGCGGGTTTCGTTGCGGTTTAACGCCGGGCCCCGGGAGTTGACCGTTTCGGTATACCCCACGAGACGGCCTTGCCCATCTTTAACAGCGTTGGACCGCGTCACAACCGTTTCAACGGTCATGTCCACAACCACATGAACCGCGTTGTCTTTAAATTGGATTGTAATGGGCGGTGATTGGGGCCCTGCTTGCTTTGTTATTTCCTCTTTATTTAATAGGGCTTTTTTTTCTCCCTCACTAAAGTCCGACCATCTCCATTCTTTTCCGCCTGCCCACAACCCCACCGATTCCAGGTAGTCGGAATCCAAAACGTCCGGTAAAGCCATTTTGCTTGTTCCCACTTGGTTGGTTTCTTCCCGTTGCCCAGACAGAGCGCCAAAATCGTCATAGGCCATGTCCTTCACGGTTTTGTTCACAAACAATTCCGGAGTTCTTGAATCAATCGAATCGTCTTTATACTCCTGCCACTGTTCGTTGAGGTTGTATTTGATATTGCTTCGGTTCGAAGTCAGCGTGTAATCGTTTTCCCCCAGGCGGGGTTTGACGTGGGTTACCGTTTGGTCCGCCACGGCCCGGCCCGCATAATCAAAGGCCGTGGCGTTCCATTCAATGTCCTGGTCGACGTGTTGAGCCAACCGCCGTCGATCGTGGGTGGAGGACAACCGGCCCAACACATCGTAGTCGGTCCTAACCCGCACTGTTTCCTCTTCCAGACTAAGCCAAAAATTGAAAACCTCTGCGGATGCGTCCAGCTTGAACCGCGCTTTGTCGCCTATCTTGAGCTGGTCGCCTTTGATGAGGGTTTCCACATCCAAAACATTAAACGTGGCCCAATTCACCACACCGCCCATGTTGTCCACAATCCGTTTTAAGATCGATTTCTTTTCGTCGGTTCCCTTATTTGCCCAGTCTTCCGGTAACGATTGGCGCCCATCCCCGGTTCTTACAATTTTTTCTCCAAACGTCATCACGCGGCGAAACGCGTCGTAAACAATGTTCGTCGTCACCTTGTCCGTGATCAACCCGCCCAAATCCTTGGTTTTTTCCCTATAACCCAAGGCTTCGCCCTGGGTTCCATAAATGGTGTGCGAGCGTTTCACCTCGGTGGCGCCGCCCGGCGTGGCGCTGTCTTCTATTTTGTCGTCGTAAGCCACCACCAACCCGCTCAGGTTGTGAACCATGCCCGTGCGCGTGGTCTTTGTCGTGTGGTCCACAAGCCCCGGAGAAGTTCGATGAACAGTTTGAACCTCACTGAAAGCCTTGCGGATATCGACGTCAAAATAAGTGATGTCCGTGACATCGGTTTTTTCTTTGAGATTCAGTGTCTCTCCCGTGGGCCCCGTTCCGCTGTGAACCGTGGTTTGGGTGTAGGAGGTAAGCCGCCGGTCGGTGAGCTTTGCATCCGATACCGTTCGGGTCACAGTGGCGTTGACCTGTTTGTTGTCGTGGGTCACACCGCCCGTCGTTGTTTCTTCTTCCCCGCCGGTCGCTCGGCCGTCTCGGTCATAGGTTCGACCGGTTAGGCGTGTGATGGAAATGATGTTTGGTTCGGAATCCGACCGGGCGGTTTCCAAGTAGCCCAGCACGCGGCTTTGATTGTCGTAATCGGTTTCGGTTCGATGTAGTTTATACGTGACGCCTTCAGGGCCCGTTGTTTCGTTTCGAAATGTCTTTTTGCGGTGATAATTGTCGTAGGTGGCTTCGTATTCTTTGACCTTGGCCGTTTCACCCGTGGGCAGTTGGGTGACGTCCGAGAACCCTTTTAGATGGGAGTGTTTGTCATACTCCCCCGCGGTCCAGGCGTGGGATTGCACTTCCCGTGACGACGCGTCCCGGGCCTCACCCCAATCGAAATCGTGACCCACCACAGGCACCGGATTATCCAACGCGAAAAATGTTTCGCTGTAGTGTGTGAGCCGGTTGAATTGGTCATACCTTCCGCCGACCCAATTTTTGCGCACAGCCCCGCCCACGGGGTCCACTACCCACTCGCTGTAGGAGGACAGGTTCCCGTAATCATCGTATTCACCCCCCACCCAGATGCGCCGATGTTTTTTTAACCACTTGTCTGTCACTATTTCCGTGTAGGCCAAAACCTGGCCAAATTTGTTGTACCCGGGTTCTCCCTCCCGTCCTTCAATTCCGGCTGTCCATTCGCTTTCGGTGACGTTGCCGTCGGCATCCGTGTTGGTTTGGGTGTATTTCTCCGCCCGGTCGGCCCAGTCGTATCGGCTGGCGCGCCATTCTTTTATCGTTGTGTTGTTAAGCGCGTCTTTGTTGGTTTCCTTGTATTTCAACAGCCGGTTGTAATGGTCGTAGCGGGCGTTGGACCAGGTTTTTTCGGTTTTGTGATCGTATTCGTCCGTCACATATTCCGTATAGGCCAGCTGGCGACTCTTGGTGTCGTATACCGTCCCGGTTTTTTCCCGGAACGTCAAAACGCCCAACGCGTCCGTGTGCATTTCGTTGGAACCGGTATTTCGGCCATACCGATCAAAGCTTGTTCCTGTCCAATCGGTCTTCACCAAATTGCCCCGGGCGTCGGTGTGCCGTTGGGCGTATTTCACCAGGTCCCCGGCCCGGCTGTATTCCATATTCTGCCGTTCTAGCGTTTGGGTTAACCCCAGGGGGTCCGTTGTTTTTTCCCGGTAACTCTTGAGCCGCAAATCGTCGGAATAGTATTCCGCCGCCCAATCCACCGTTGTGGTTAAGCCGGCAATGTCCGTGCTCTCTTGTTGATAGGCCATCAGCCGCCCGTATCGATCATAGGTGCCGTCCCGCCAGCGGGTGGCGCTTTCCCGCAAAAGGCCGTCAGTCAGGGTTTCGTCGTATTTCTTTAATTGGCCGTGGGTGTCGTATTCCGCCCCAGACCAGTCCCGCCGGGTCACCACCCCGTTTTCGTCTGTCACCACCTCCCGATAACCCACCAACAAGAATTTGGGATTGTCCTGGGCCAGGCCGTCTTTGTCCAGGTCTTCCCGCCAGGCGCTGTTCTTTATATAGGTGCCCCCCGACCAGGCGCGTTGGCGCGTGTTGCCGTAAATGTCGGTTTCGATTTCCGTGAACGATTTGATTTGGTTGTTGGTGTCATACGTCGCGCCGGTCCAATCTTTGGTGCTCATGTTGCCCCGGTGGTCGATGGTCACCTGGTGGTAGTCCGTGAGAAGTTTGTCGTTGTATCGCCCGCCACTCCACTTCACTTCCGTCACGTTGCCGAAATGGTCGGTGGTGGTTTGAATATACCCCACCACGTTTTTGTCCGCGTGGGTGTAATCCGTGGCGTAAAACACCGAATCCGCCGTGTATTCCCCCCCCGCCCATTTAATGAACGAAGTGTTGCCTAGGGCGTCGGTGGTTTTGGCTTGGTAATCGGTCAGCAATCGTTTGGTGTTATACTGCATGTCAAAGGTGTTGCGGATAGACACGTTGCCGTTGGCGTCAAACACCCGCTCGTTTTCTACCTGTTTGGCCAACCCGTCCATCATCCGCACGATCTTTCCGTCCGCGTATTTGACGTAATTAAACAGCGACCGTTCTCCCAAAATGGCAAATACCTTGCGCCGGGCGTCTTGGGCTTGGCGTTCCAAAAACTCCAAGGCGTTCAGGGTTTCCTGAACCGTTCGGTCGATGGTCACTTCCAGTTTGGATTGGACTTTGCTTCGGCGCGGGTCCAACATTTGTTCCCGCTGGGTGATGGATTTGGCCAGGCGTTCTTTATAATCCAGATAGGATTTGAGCTGTTCCGGAGAATATTGTCCGCCCCGGTTGCGTTGGTCGTTGTTGCGGGGATGCCCCGGCCCGAAATAGTCCGCGATGTCCGCCCAGGCGGTCGGACCGCCGGGGACCATCGTCAAAAAGTAGACCAGCGCCGTCGCTGTGGCCACGGCCCGGCTGGGCGCAAACCGCCGCCGCGACAAACGCCAATAGGCCCCCGCGCGCCGCATCAGGCGCGCTCGACCCGTTTTGTCGCCCCTGGGTGTCAAAACCCGGTCAACCATAACGCCGATTCTTTCATTTTCGTATTAAGATTCCCTTAAGAAGTTGTAAATTTATTGTAAACAAATTTAGTCCCTATTTCTCACAACGCGCTCTCTCCAGGATCAAACCCGATTTTGTTTAATTTCTTAGTGGGGCCATCCACAAGCGGTTGGATTAGGTTGATGATTTTTCGAACATCGCCTGTCAGGCCTTTCAAACATTTTTCATGTTCTGCGACCATTTTCGCCAGGTCTTCATGATCCGCGATCATTCGACGTAACTCGACAAATGTTCGGATTATCGCGATATTGACTTCCACGGCTCTCGAGCTGTTCAGAACGCTTGATAACATGGCTACGCCATGTTCCGTGAAAGCAAACGGTCTCTTTCGAATGCCTTTTTTTAAGCCTGGTTTGGATATAACGATTTGTGATATCCAATTATTCATTTCGCTCCGGGTTAATTGAAACATGAAGTCAGAAGGGAATCGACGACTGTTCCGTTTTACAGCCTGGTTTAAGGTTCCTGTGGAAACACCATAAAGTTCTGCCAAGTCTCGGTCCATCATCACTCGCTGCCCCCGAATCATGTAGATCATGGAAAAAACAGCTTTTTTGGGCACGATGGGTTTCATTGGCTATAGTCCGACGTCGTTTTTTGGGTTTATTTGTTTCGAAAGGGATCCTATTATATCCCAGAACGCTTGTCAAATTTAAAATAATACTTATAAATACTGTTGTAGAGGACCGGCACGACGAAGAGGGTGAGGACGGTCGAACTGATGAGGCCGCCCACGACGGTGATGGCCAAAGGCGACCACAACGACGCGCTTTCGGACCGGTCCAGGGCCATGGGGATCAGGCCCAAGACCGTGGTGGCGGTGGTCATGAAAATGGGGCGGATGCGCGTGCGCGCCGCGGTCACGATCGCGCCGGCAAGACCCCCTTCCGGGTTCGCCGCTTGGATCAAATGGATTCGGTCGATCAACATGATCCCTTTGTTCACCTCAATGCCCCCCAACATCAGCAGGCCCACCGACACGCCCAAAGTCACCGTGGCGCCGAAGACCCCCAACGCCGCCACGGCTCCAATCAACGATAACGGGACCGTGGCCATGATCACGAAAGGCTGGCTGTACGACTCGAACTGGCAGGCCATCACCAAAAACACCAAAAAGAGAGTCAACGCCATGGCTTTCCAGAAATCCTTGTCCGCTTGAACTAAATCTTCGTATTGGCCTCCAATATCGGCGTAATATTCCGGCGGAAAAGACACCTGTTTCAACGCCTCTTTGACCGCGTTCGCCGCGGATTCCAACGAGGTGTTGCCCAGGTTGGCGGACACCTGAATCATCCGCGCCCGGTTGCGGTGCCAAATTTCGCTGGGGGACAGGTCTCCCTCAATTTGGGCCACGTTGGCCAACGGGACCTGTTCGCCCGTGGGCAACGACAAAAGCAGGTTTTTCATTTGGTCCAAGGTTTCCCGCTGGGACGGTTCCAGCCGGACCACGGTTTCCACTTCTTCGGATTTTTCATAGAACGTGGTGGCCCGCAGTCCCCGCATTTGGGCGTGGAGCGATTCGGAAATTTCCTGGGTGTCCAATCCAAACTGAGCGGCTCGGACCGGGTCCACAATCACCGATATCTGCGGCCGTCCGGGGCGGTAGCGGATTTTGACGTCCGACAGGCCCGGCAGTTTCCCCATCCGACCCGCCACCTCCAAAGCCACCTTGGCCATGGTGTCGTAGTCGCGGCCGAACAGTTCCACGAAAATTTCTTTGCCGGACCGGGGTTCCGAAAAGTAGCAGAAGGCCTTGTATTCTTTCTCGTATTTCTCCAAAACTTTGTCCACGTCGGGCCGCAATGTGTCGATGACGTCTTGGGTGGTTTCCCGTCGTTCGGTCCGTTCTTTGAGCGTCACGTACACCTTGGACGACCACCCCTCCACTTTGCTGGAAACGTTTTTGACCGTGTGTTTTATTTTGGGATGGTCTCGAACCGTTCGTTCCACTTCCTGAACGATGTCGTTGGAGATGTCCAACCGAACCCCGGTGTCCAGTTCCACGAACACCACGAATTCGTTTTGTTCCGAGGACGCCATGAGGTCTTTGGGAAGAACCTTAATAAACGTGGCGATCGCCGCCAGAAACACGATTCCCGCCGCTCCCAACAGCCATTTGGGATGATGAAAGGCTTGGGTAAGATGGTCGGCGTATCGACGCAATTTCCAGACCCCCAGGGCCACCGCCGCGACGGCAAGACCCGCGTTCGCGCCGGACAGAGCGCCCAGCCAACTTTTTTGGGTGGTTCCGATCAGGATTGAAAAGGCGACGATGGATAGAAGGGATAGAGCGGGAAATAGCAACTTTCCCCCAAAAGGGGAAGGAATACTAAGGTTTTCCCTCTCCTCTTGGGAGGCCGGTCGCAGAGCTCCCGGCACCGGGGGCGGCAGGGCCGCTGATGCGAGGGCAGGGTGAGGGAGAAGTTTTTGAATTTTTAAGAGCCCCGTGGGGACCATGGATTTACATCGTCCCCAGGCGGTCTTCATCCACTCGTCCAGTTGGGTTTCTTTAAAATGGTGGGGGTCAATGAGCGCCCCCAGGGCCGGGACCAAGGTCAACGCCACAAACAGCGACGCAAACAAAGAGGCCGTGACCGTGAACGAAATTCCCGCGAACAGGAGCTGGGTTTGTTTCGCCAACAGCGAGAACGGCAGAAACACGACGACGGTCGTCAAGGTTCCCCCCACCATGGGGCCCTCCATTTCCCGGGCGGCTTGGGCCATGATTTCCTTGCGGTTGCCGTTCGGGGTTTCGGTCATCAACCGGTCGTAATTTTCCATGACCACCACGGCGTTGTCCACCAACAGGCCGATGCCCAACACGATGCCCGACAACGACATCACGTTGATGGTGATCCCTTCCACGTACATGAGCGCCAGGGTGACGCATACCGACACCGGTATGGAAAGAGCCACCACCGCCGCGGAGCGAAGGTCCGGTCGGAACAAAGACAAAACCAACATCAACAGCCCCACGCCCGCGGCCAACAGTTCTGTCCCGGCCAGGGGCAACCGAAACGCCCAACTGCCCACCATCGTCACCGTCAGCAACGTCAAAAAGAGCCACGCCAGCCCTTTGCTCCCGGCCGTTTTCGATAAAAACAACGGAAGAACCAACACCACCAACGCCACCCCGTAGATGAGCGTGATCCGCACCGCTTCCACCGACGACAAAATGGCCCGCCGCTGGTCGGTGATAACCACCAACTCCACGTCTTTGGGCAGGCGGGTCCGGAACAGTTCCAAAACCTCTCCCACCTGGCCGGCCACGCGAACCGTGTTGGCCATGCTTTCTTTTTGGACGTAAACGGTGACGGCGGATTTGGCGTCCAACCGGGAAAAACTTTCGTTTTCTAAAAACGAATCCTGCACGTTGGCAATGTCTTTTAACCGCACCCGCCCGCCGTTTTTGTCCACGGTGAGCGTCATGTTTCGAATATCTTCCAACGTGCGAAACGCCCCCACCGCGCGCACGCCCATCACCAGGGTGGGATTGTCGGCCACTTGCCCCGCGCGCAAATTGAGGTTGTTTTGTTCCAAAATCCCCACGGCCCGTTTAATGGGCAACCCCACCGCGGCCAGTTTGGCCCGGTCCACGTCCACCACAATTTTGCGTTCCCGCCCGCCGCCCACTTCCACGTTGGCCACGCCGTCCACCCGCAGGAGACGGTCTTTTAAATCGGCGTCCACCAACCGTCTCAGTTCTTCGGGGGTTTGACGGTCTGACGTGAGCGCCGCGATCAAGACCGGGGCGTCGCTTTCTTCGTACCGGGCGATGATGGGCTTTTCTATTTCCGACGGCAGGCGATGTTTGACGCGCAAAAACTTTTCCCGCACTTCCAGGGCCGCCAGGTCCATGTTGGTGCCCGGCTCAAATTCCAGGGTGACCACGGACCGGTCTTTTTTGGACGACGAAAACAGGTTGCGCAGGTGAGAGACCGACCCCATGGCTTCTTCCACGGGTTTTGTGACCAGCCGTTCCACTTCCGGCGGGGGCATGCCGCCCCGCACGTCGATGAACACCGTCACGTTGCCATAGGCCACGTTGGGCATCAGTTCCACGGGCAGTTGCAGAAGGGCGGCCGCGCCAAAAATTCCCAGGGCCGACAAAATAACCCCCAAGGTCACCGGCCGCGTCATGGCGAACATCGGCAGTCGTCGAGCCACCAACAAAATCAAAAGCCCCAACAACGTCAAATGGGCCAGCTGGGTGGGGTTCATAGGGGCGCGGGAGAGGAAGAAAATAGAGTGAGGCGAGAATCAAACAAAAAGTGGGAAATCCCACTTGAATATTTTCCCACATGGTGTAAAATAAAATACAAGTGTAAGAGGTTTGTCCTTAGGAGCCTCCGGCTAAATGTGTATATAATTTTGGGTAGGCTCCTTAGCGTCCTTTGGTCCCCAACGGGGACATAGTAGGGCGTTCCTCTCCTCTTGGGAGAGGATGTCCCGAAGGGACAGGTGAGGGGTAAAGTTTTTCTGATGATAGCCACGTCCCTCACCCTACCCTCTCCCAAGGGGAGAGGGTAAAAATTTCTCATAAACAGGCGCCACATGAGACAGGAGGTCCTTGCATGGCCCCATCGATTCGAGATACTCATTTTCGGGATAATGATGAAACCAAACCCTATTCCAAACACAGGGTGACCGAAAAAATCGTCTCGCGCCCCGAAGAGTGGTTGTATGGCAACAAAAAGGCTTTGCGTTCTGTTCGGAGGGGATTGAGTCAAGCGCGCTCGGGAAAACTGGTGAAGGCCCCGGAAGATTACAGAAAGCATACGTAAAGTTCGCTTTCAAATAAATGATTGACTAACCCGAAATTCCCAGTTGGATCGCGGGATTCGACGGAAAATTCGGGCCTTTTTTCTTCACAAAAAAGTTTGCCCGTAGTCCCCGCTACGGCCTGCACTTTTTTGTTCGTAAAAAGGCCCGCCTTTTCCGTCTCGGTCCTCGCGCCCAACTGGGAATTCCGGGCTAACCGCGTGCCGGGATGACGGGGAGTTAAATTATTTGAGAGCATTTAAGCGTTTCCAGAGGGCTTGGCGCGGGGCGGGGTCGAGAATGTATTGGTCCACGATCACGAACAGGGCGGGCAACACCACCAGCGTGAGGGCCGTCGATAACAACAGGCCCGATACCACAACCACCGCCAGGGGCGCCTGCAGGTCCGCGCCTTCCCCGATTCCCAGGGCCAGGGGCGTCATTCCCAACACCGTGGTCAACGCCGACATCAAAATGGGCCGAATCCGGGTGGAACAGCCCCGCCGAAGACCTTCCATCAACGGCAGTCCCTCGTCCCGGGCTTGGTTGACGAAATCGATTAGAACGATGCCGTTGTTGACCACGATCCCCGCCAGCAACACCACCCCCATCCCGGCCATGGCGGTCACTTCGTGGCCCATGATCAACAATGCCGGAGCCATGCCGATCAGCGAGAACGGGATGGAAAACAGGATCAAGAACGGTTCCCACAAACTCTCAAATTGGGACGCCATGATCATGAACACAAACAGGATCGATAATCCCAATACGATTTTAAGGTTGCGGAACGATTCCGCCATGCGGGCCGCTTCCCCGGTGGGGGTGAGGGTCACGTCTTTTCCTAAACGAGGCAACTTAAGTCCCTCACCCTGCCCTCTCCCAAGAGGAGAGGGAGAACCTTTTATTTTCTCTTCGGTTTCGATAATTTTATAGCTGTCCAAGATCCGTTGAATGTCCCGGTTCACGTCCACCACCGATCGGCCGGCGAGGTCGGCCGAGACCAATATCGTCCGTTCCTGGTCAAACCGCAAAATTTCGCTGGGACCCTGGCCTTTCACCACCCGCGCCACCGATCCCAACGGAACGGTCACGTCCAAGGGCGAATGCACCAACAGTTCCTGGACCGACAGGGGGCTTTCCCGATCTTCTTTGCGCAGGCGCAGTCGAATATCGATTTCCCGCCCGGCTTCCCGGAATTTGGACACCACTTTTCCTTTCAACGCCACCAATGCCGTTTCGGCCAGGTCGGACACGGACAAACTGACGTCCGCCAGGGCGTCTCGCTGAACGTTCAGTTGAAGTTCCGGCGCCCGCTCGCTGATGGACGTTCGAAGATTCGACAGGCCCGCCACCGGTTTCATTTTTTCCATCAGGTCCCGGGCCACCGATTCCAGCTGGTCCAAGTCGGCCCCTTTCACTTCCACGGCCACGGGGGCCCCATGGCTTCCCAAAAAGGAGAAGGTTCCTCCCTGCTGGAACACATAAATCCGGGCGGCTTTCATGTGTTTGAACTTTTTTTGAATCATCGCCACGATCTCGCTGGCTTTGGGCCGCTTCCCTTCCGACAAGGCTAGGACAATTTGCGCCTGGTGAGGCCCCAGCGGTTGCAGTCCTTCCTGGGGAATGGACCCCACGGTCACGGCCATGTGTTCGATGCCGGGAATGTCTTTAAGTTCCCGCTCCACCGAAAGGCACACGTCGTTGGTGCGAAGCAGCGGCGACCCCACAGGCAAATCCATGCGGAGCAAAATTTCTTTCCCTTCGGCTTTTGGGAAAAGGGCCCGGGGCATGAATGAAAGCAAACCCATGCTGAGCAAAAACGCGCCCGCGGTCCAGGCCATGACTTTGACGGGGAACGACAAAGCGAAAGTGAGCGCCCGGGTGTACCGCTCTCCCCAAGGGGCCGCCCAGGCCCACAATTTCCGCGCTTGAGGCAACACGCGGCCCTCGCCTTTGCTGGCGGCCGCCAACATGGGAATGATGGTGAACGCCACCACCTGGGACGTGATGTTTGAGAAAATCACGGCCCAGGAAAGCCCGCCGAAAATTTGGCCCACCAATCCCGTCACAAAGATCAACGGAAAAAAGACCGCGATCGTCGTGAGGTTGGAGCTGGTCACCGCGCCGAACACTTCCTGGGCTCCGACGACCGCCGCTTCCGCGGGGGATTTGCCCATGGCTTTGTGGCGGGAAATGTTTTCTTGAACCACGATGGCGCCGTCCACCAAGTTTCCCACCCCAATGGCCAACCCCGCCAGGGTGATGGTGTTGATCCCCAATCCCTTCCAATCCATTAACGTTAACGTGGCCAGCAAAGAAATGGGAATGGCCAGGCTCACCGTGCCCGCTTCTTTGTACGTTCCTAAAAAGGCCAGCAGGATGAGGAAGGCCAAAAGCCCCCCCATCAGGGAGTCGTTGGCCATGCCCCGGATCCCGTCTTTGACAAACGTGGACTGGTCATAGACCACGTCCAAGCGGGCGCCTTTGGGAAGTTTGGACCGAATGGCGTCCAACCGGTTTTTAACGTCATCGGCCACACGGACCACGTTGGCTTCCGCCTGTTTCAAAACGGCCAGGGTGACCGTAGGCCGCCCATCGTATCGGGAAAAACTTTGCACTTCCGCAAAATCGTCCCGAACCCGCGCCACATCGCCCAACAAAATGGGTTGGCCCACCGTTCGCACGCCGGGCCCGCGGCGTTTGCGGTCGCGCATTTCTTGGGGCGTGAGGGTGGTCGACAACCGCGCCCGGTCCACGGACACCGCGGCCCGTTCTAAATCTTTGACTTTTTCAAAGGCTCCGATGACTCGTACCACATATTCGAAGGTTTTGTCTTTGACTTGTCCGGCGGGGTAAGTGATGTTGGCCCGGCTGAGGGCCTGGGACACTTCCAAAATGGGCAACCCGCGGGCCGCCAGGGCCGACTGGTCCACGTCCACCTGAATTTCCCGTTCCCGCCCGCCGGTAATGGTCACCGCCGCCACGCCCCGGGCCTTTTCCAGCAGTTCCCCCACGGGCCGTCGAGCCAAGGTCAGCAGTTCGTGGTCTTCCCAGGGCCCCGACAAACTGAGCGTGATAACCGGGAGAGCAAAGGGATTGAACTTTTCCACCCGGGGTTCCCCTGCGTCCCGGGGCAGTTTGGCTTTGGCCAAATCCACCTTTTCGCGCAGGTTGAGAGAGGCCACGTCCATGTTGGTGCCCCACACAAATTCCACCGTCACAATGGAAATACCTTCCCGGGACGCCGAATGGATCCGTTGAACATTTTTGACTGTGCCAGCAGCTTCTTCCACCGGTTTGGTGACCAGGTTTTCCACTTCCTGGCTGGACGCGTTGGCGTAGGACGTAAGCACCACCAGTTGGGGAAATTCCAAAGCGGGCATAAATTCCCGGTCCATCCGAAACCAGGACAGGGTTCCAAACAAAATGACCGCCACCATTCCCATGGTGACGGTGACAGGCCGCTTAACGCAAAAACCGATAATGTCCATTAAATTGAATTCTGGATTTATTGAGCTTTGTTGAACCGTTCCGGTTCCCCGGTCACGGTCACTGTAGCGCCGTTTTCAACGGGGTTGATGATCAGGTCCCGCACAATTTGGTCCCCCGGATTGAGCCCGTTAACGACCTCGTAAAATTCCGGAGCCCGATACCCGATTTCCACCTTGGTCTCAAACACCTTGTTGTCTTTCACCACATAGACCCGCGAAGGTTCCATGTCGTAGGCCTGGCGCGGGATTAAGAGAGCTTCCCCGTCAAACGTTAAAATTTTGCACCGGGCCGAAAGGCCTGGCCGCAGTTTGGCTTGCACCTGAGCCGGCAACCCCACCAACACCGTGCCGGTTCGACCGGTGGTCGTCACTTCCCGGGACACCCCCGCCACCCGGCCGCGCACGTCGTCCAAACCCAACGCGTCAATCGTCACCAACACCGGCTGGTCGGTTTTGACCCGATCCAGTTGGCCCTCAATGACGCCCGTTTCCAAATACAGTTTGTCTTGACTGCTCACCAAGGTCCCAATCGGCTCGGACTTGTCGCGGCCCACGGTTTCTCCCACTTGGCGGCTGATCTCGGAGACGTAGCCGTCTTTGGGCGCCCGGATGAACGTGTCCTGGTAATCCCGGAGCGCGATGTCGTAGGCCGATTTGGCTTCTTTTAAGTCCATGGCTGTGGACGCTCCGGCTTTGTGAAGGGCCTTGGCCCGGTCGTAGGCCACTTCGGCGGAATCTTTCCGGGACTCGGCGCGCAAATGGTCCAACTCAAACAGCAAATCGCCTTTTTTTACCCGCTGGCCCACCTTCACGTGAATTTGCGTTAAGGGCTCTTCCGGGCCGTAGTACGACAGTTCGATGGTGTCGCCTTTAACGGTGCCCACCAACCCGTCAATGGCATCGGTGAACGTGGCCCGTTCAACGGCAAAAACCGTCACGGACTGGGGTTCCGGGGTGCTCCCCGCACCCGCGCCTCCGTCCGGGGTCCCTTCCGAAGCACCGGACCCGCACCGGCGCAACAGCGTTACAGCAATAAAAATTGTCGCCACAGCGGCGAGAGCGATGGCAATCCATTGACGTTTGTTCATGGGAGTTCCTTTTCGTTGAGGTTGGGGCGGCCGATGGCCCGGGCCAACGCCGCCGCCGCAATTTTAAGTTGGGCTTGAGCATCTATATAAGAGACCTCGGCCTGGGCCAAACGGTTGCGGGTCAAACATCGTTCCGAGACCGGGACTTCCCGGTTGCTGCTCTTAATCAGCGATACGTCATACTCGGTTTTCGCAATGGCGAAATCGGATTGGGAAATTCGAACCTGAGATCGCGCCTTGGCCCAATCGGCGTAGGCGGCTCGAACGTTGTTGGCTACCTCCATGTCGGTACGACGAAAATCTTCCGCGGCTTGTTTATAGGCCAACTGAGCTTCCCCCTTCTCGGTTTTCGTTTTTAAACTGTCTTCAATCCCCAGGGATCCCGCGTAAGTGCGCGAACGGGTTCGGGTGGATTGGCCCAGTTTGGGGCTGGTTTTGATGTCCTGGGCCGAGGCGTTGAGGGTGCTGCCACCGAAATGTTGGGAAATTTGGGCTCCTATTTGCCAGTCTTCTCTAAATCCGAAGTCTTCGTTTTCGTAGGCCGCTCCGCTTTTTCCATAAAAACCGTTCACCGACAAACGGGGTGAATACAGCCCTCGTCCGGCCAAATCGCCGTAGCGGGCCGATTCCAGGGTGTATTTTTGAACCAGAATGTCCGGATGAATGACCCGGGCCTCTTTTAAGCAATCGTCCAGGGAAGGCCATTCCAGGGAGGTGGGCGGGATGTCGATGGGGGGCCGTTGGGCGGGAGGTTCATTGAGGCCCAGGGCGGCGGTCCATTGCCACAGTCGGGAGATGGTTTCCGCCCGGGCGGCTTCCTGGTTCAACACGGCCTGTTCGGCTTGGCCCATCATGGTTTCATACACTTGCCGGGATATTACTTCCTTGGCGATCAGCTCGTCCGCCATTTTTCGGTCTTTTTCCAAATCTTTTTGGGCCAAATCAAAAATGGTTTCGGCGTGGAGAGCTTTGACCAAGTTCCAATGGGACTCCCGCGCGCCGAACATGACTTCTTGTCGGGCTTTTTCTTCTTTCGCCTTGACCGACAACCAGTTGTATTTTGATTGTTGGTAGGCGCGGACCAACCGCCCGCCTTGAATCACGGGTTGGGTGAGCTGAACGCCGTAACTTTCCTCCAAAAAATTTGGGGTGCTCAACGTTTCGTCGGCCACGCCTTCCGTGATCTCGCCCTTCAGCGACAACAGAGGCCAAATGCCCCGGTACGCTTCCGCTTTTTTGAGTTTGGCCACCCGGGTTTCCTCTTCCGCCAAATGGATCGTGGGATGGTGGCTGAGGGCGGTCGATTCGGATTGAGCCAACGTCATGGGCTCGGCCGCCCCCGCCCGCACCGCCAACAGCACACCCGCCAAAAATAACCCTTTCATGGAATCCCCTCTCAACTCGGTTAAATAGACATTGAAAACAGCAGGAAGTCGGTTCGTGAAGGGACACATTATACCGCGGAAGTCGAATGAAAATACTTATAGGCGTAGTGGCTGAAATGCGGTTTAAAATGCCGGTGTTTGGCGTGATTGGTCGGATTTTCGTTTATCGACGATAAACAAGGGTTATTTTTGGAACAACCCCCTTTAAAAAGGGTTTAAAATTTCACACCCTTTTCGGGCGATGCCTATTGACACGATTTCGCACGGCCGACAAAAGAGAGATTAATTAGCCGGGATTCCCCGGTTGGGACAAGCCTCCCATCAATAGAGTGCTGAAAAAATTTTACCGCCCATTTGGTATGTATTTCATCACCGAGGCTTTCGGGCGATGGTTTTGAGCAGGCCGCTGAAAATCCAGATGTGGATGGGCAGGAGGGCGTACCAATTTCTAACGGAGCCGTAAAAATCATCTGGCGAGCCAACGTCTTCGATGGTATAATGGACTTCGTGAAGACCAAGTCCCTTTTTGAAGACAGCGGTTTCTCTAAGAACCCCGAAGCTTATGGGCGTTTTTTGGTGGACACCGTGGTTGCTTCCACGTCGATTGAAATCGGTCCAGTGCCTAAGAAAATGCTCCGACAACTCCGGGAACATTCCAACTCCCCCCAAAAAATCCGCATCCGGAAGTAATTACTTCTCCAACAAATCGTTGAACAGACATTCCATCGCCTTGTAATTCCGTTTCAAGCCCACTTGAACACAAGCAAAATAGTCGTTCTTGCGTTGGCCGCGGATCCCCTCAAAATGAATGCGCCGTCCGGCCTGGAGGGCCATTAAACTGGTTACCACACGAGCCAGCCGCCCATTGCCTTCCCGGAAAGGATGAATCAAGACCAATTCGACGTGGACTTCTGCCAACGCCTGAAGAACGCGATTCTGGTCCGTAAAAGCGCATGGCGTTTGACGTCGCAATACATCTTAGTCAAACTCTTCCATGAGCCTGGGAATTTGACGGGCCCCCGCAAAAGGGAAATCCCCCTTTGACACGTTCACCATTCGATATTGTCCCGCCCACTCGTAAATTTCCGCCAACCAGGTTCGGTGCATGGCGCAAATGTCGGCTGATGTGAACCGATGCTGTTTGTCGAAATTATGAAGAAAACCGTCTATAGCCTTTTCCAATGCCAGGGCCTCAACGCGGTCCATCTCTGTCTTGGAAGTGATTCCCAACTTGTTGCGCAAGACATTCCCTCGAGACCCAGGTTGGAATTGTCCCTCTGGAAATTCGGAAACATCATAGCGGTCTTTTCGTTTCATGCCGTCATCCCCAAAATATCCAAATGAATTCGCGATCCACTTTTGAAATGATAGGGTCGCTTCAGAACCCCTCTATGCTAACCAGAATTGTTCTAACAACGAGATACAGGGCCCAGAGCCTGTTTAATCCTCATACCGAAACTGGGCGATCAGTATCTACTCACCCGTTACACTGCAGGAAATAGTAGAACATTTTTCGTAAGGTACGCCTTTGGACTCATTTGACGGTACATCACCTTTCTCGCCGGTGCTCGACCGAGCCAGCAGCACGTGTGACGGAACCACATGCCTTCATCACCGAGGCTTTCGGGCGATGGTTTTGAGCAGGCCGCTGAAAATCCAGATGTGGATGGGCAGGAGGGCGTACCAATAGGCCAGTCCCCACAGGCCCAGGGGGTCAAAGAGGGCGGTTTGGTGGATTTCGCATCCGTGGGAGTGGGGTTTGACGTCAAATTCCAGCCAGGCGCGGCCGGGCAGTTTCATTTCGGCGCGCAAACGCAGGCGGCGGCCGGGTTCAATGAGTTCCACACGCCAATAGTCGAGGGCGTCGCCCGCCCGAAGGTCCACGGGATCTCGTCGCCCCCGTCGGAGTCCGACGCCGCCGAGCAAAGAGTCAACCCACCCCCGAAATCGCCACAGGACGTTCATGAAATACCAACCTCTTTTTCCCCCAATGCGTTGGATTCGGTCAAAGGCGTGTTCGGGCGTTAAGACACTGATTGCCTGGCGATGGTCCACGATGCGCGTGCCCCAGGCTGTTTCTTTCCAGGCGCGCTCGTTCGCCTGAGATGAAACGGCGTCCGCCCAACGGGTGGTGTTGAAATGGCGTTCTTCGCCGGCCATCACCCGGGCCAGTGCGTCTTTAACGCCCAGTGGGCGAATGGGAAAGTCCCGCAGGGCGTCCGACCGATTCACAACGGTGCTGTGGCGGATGCTCTCCACCAATTTGCGCCCAATGCGGGCATACACGGGGGCCACCAGGTTCAGCCAAATGCCGGACAGACGCGGGGTCAAAACGGGCACAGGAATCATCCAACGGCGCAGGCCCCGTTGACGGGCATACTCGGCCATCAACTGCCCATAAGACATCACGTCCTCCCCGCCAATCTCGTAGACCCGGTTGGTCTCAAGGGGAATTTCCAGCGCCCGGATCAGGTAGGCCAATACGTCATCGATGAAAATCGGTTGGGCTTTCACGCGAACCCAATGGGGGGTGACCATGATCGGAAGCCGTTCCACCAGACTGCGGATAATCTCAAAAGAGAGACTGCCGGACCCCAAAATAATGGAGGCGCGAAATTCCAGAGTGGGAACGCCGGATAGCTGGAAAATTTGCCCCACTTCCAGACGACTGCGAAGATGGGGCGACAGGTCCTTTTCCGCCGGTGGGCAAAGGCCGCCCAAATAAATTAGACGTTTTACCTTCGCGGCCCGGGCCGCCCGGGAAAACACGTCCGCCAGTCGCCGGTCTTCGGTTTCAAAATCGACCGACGAGCCCATGGCGTGAACCAAATAGTAGGCCGCGTCCACATTTTTCATGGCTTCGACCAGGGTGGGATAATCGGAGAGATCGCTCTGGACTATTTCTGTCCCTGGCGCGGTTCGGCCCGTCAGCAAACAAGGTCGACGCACCAAACAACGCACGTGGTGACCCGCTTCTTCCAGGTCTTTCAACAACCGCCCGCCCACATACCCCGTGGCGCCGGTTAAAAGGATTGTTTTCGCGGGTTTCAGGTGGGAGTCGTTGCGATGAGTTTCGCGCGAGGGGCGCGCAACGCGTCCACGGTGGTTTTGGAAACTTTGAACAGGATCGGCGTTCGGCTGGTTTGGAGATAATAATCGTCCCCGGTTTTGGGTTTGCCGAAATTGTATTTATAGGTTTGGCCGTCTTTGGTCCGCACGGTCATCGTAAAATCCGGTTTGTCGAGTCCGTATTCCGGCAACACCTCCGGGCCCACCGCTTCCGTGTAGGTCAAGTTGACGACCTGGGAAACAAACGTTTCCACTTCCGTTGACTTGGACGTTTCTCCCGACTTCAAATGGTCCACCTGAAATCCCGTTTCTTTGTTGACCACCTGAAACGCCGGGGTTTCGATGTTGAAGAGCGTGTTACGGTCCAGGTTGAGAAACGCCTTGTCTTCCCAGTCCGCGGGGTTCATGGCCAGGTCGTGATAACCGAATTCGGCGAGATAAACCCCGTCTAGATCATCCGGCCGGAAATGGACCTTGCGGTATTCCGGTGAGGTGCCTAGAAAGAGGGTTTTCTTTTCTTTCCCCCCCTTTTCGAACATCACCTTCTTTTCAAATAGGTCTTCCGTTACTTTGCACCGTTTCCGGGCCGCCGCGGTATCGCCCACAGGCCAGGTTTTCTTTAAGGCCAAAAGGCCATCCACCGCCGCCGACCATTTCGCGGCCGCAACCGGAAGATTCCAGCGGTCTGGCAAAACCCACTTTCCATCTTTTTTTTCTAACTGAACGGCGGGCTTGTTGGGCTCGCTGATGACGACCCGGTCGAAGTCATCGGCGGTCAAACCCAAAAGCGGTTTCACCGTCTCATTCGACGCGGATCGATTTACGTAAATCAGTCCCGCCACCGCCAATTGAGCGGCCAACACGCCGGTTAAGATTTTTACGGTTTTGTTCATGGTCGTTCTCCCGTCACGCGAGCCAATCGCCGGGATCGCCGCACCCGCCACGCGATCCACGCGGCCGTTACTCCGACCAGGGCCAGAGCGTAATTTAAATATTCCCAAAACATCCGAGTACCGTTTGAAAGGGGTTTTAACAACCGGGCAAAATGGCCCCGCCCCCGAATGGACAACAGGCCCCGGTCTTCCAACGACCAGTCCACCATGTTTTCCGCCAACTGAAGAGGCGCGGTGTACTGGGACCGCGATACCGAACTGGTGAACCGCAAAATCTCGTCAGTCAAAAAGTCCGCCGACCCCACAACGATCAACCGCGCCGACTGGGCAGACTTTTCAATCACGCCGCTGTAAACGGGTTTCGCGTCTTTGGCTTTGGGATCCACTTTTTCCGGCAACAGAGGGGACTTTTTGTCTTTGAAGAAGGATTCAAATTCCCCTTCCACCGCCACCGCCAGGACGCGCGGTTCCAACGTGTTCCCCACCTCAAAGCCCGATCCGCCCTTGTCCATCTGGGGCGTGATTTGGACGCTGTCCGAAGTCCAGGATTTAGGGGAACTTTTCAGCAGTTCGGTAACGGTGCGCCCTTTGTTTTTGTCGGCGTTAATGGCGACGGGCGACACCCAATGAACCGTCACTTGCGACAGCCCAGCGGTCAAGCTCGGCGCCGCAAAGCCGGACCCGCGGACGTCAACGAAGTAAGGGTAGTTGATCATCTTCATCTCTTGAAAAACAAACATGCCCACCCTCCGTTCCACGGGGATCGGGAACGGGGTGCTTTGGGCGTCCAAAACAAATTCTTGTTTTAGCGTCACGCCCATGTGGTCCAACCAGTCTTTCAGACCCGTGTTTTGAAGGGAGGCGCTTAACGGACTGGTCTTGACATAATAGGGCGACACCATCAGGATCACCGTGCCCCCTTTCATTAAAAACTGGTCCACGGCGAACAGTTGTTTTTCGTCCAGTTCCTTGGGCGCGGCCATAAACAAAAGGTCCGTTTCGTCCGGCACTGTGCCGGATTTCAGGTCCGTCGGGTTCACCGCGTAATTGGCCGTGAGCTGGTTTTTTAGTAAGTCGAAATGTTTTTCCGGTTCCATCTTAAACCCCGTTTGAGGTGTGTAATGGGGTTCCGGCGGGGCGGTGGTCAACGCGACCGTGCGCAAAAATCCAACGGAGAATCGTTTTAAGCCCGACTCGATTCCCTGTTTCAACGCCACCGGGCTCAGGTCTTGGGGAAGCGGTACGAGAACCGCCTTGGTTCCGCTTTCCATCATCAAATGAAAATAAAACGATTGTGGGTCAAATAACGACGCCCGCATGGGTTGGATGCCGAACTTTTTGGCCAGGTCCTGAACCAGGGCGCCGCCGCTCTCTCGGGGATCTTTGAACGTGACCGTGAATTTGTCTCCGGCGTCTTTTTTTATCCCGTCCAGGATGTCCGACAAGGATCCCTTCAACTCAACCAATGACGCGGGAAGCTCTTTGTCCGACGAAATGTATCCCACGAACGTAACGGGTTTTTGGATGGTAGCAAACAGGTCGGCCTCGCCTTGATAGGACTGCAACACTTTTTTGATCGCACGCGTGATGTCGTATTCGGGGTTGCGCAGTTCCACATCCAGCTGGGTTTCGCTCCCCTGTTTCACCTCGATCAGTGAATCGAATCCCAATACCTCGAACTTGTCCCCGTAACTGATCAAAATATTGAAGTAGGAATTGACCAATCCGGCCTGATACTTGTCGGCCACCTGAAAGGGAACGGCCTTAATCCCATATTTTTCCCCCGCTTCTTTTTCCAAGTCGGGTTTTTCCATGGGATCAATAAATTCCGCTTTCACCCGCCCGCCCGAGGCCGTTTGATATTCTTTCATGATGTCCCGAATCTGGGGAACCAACGGCGCCAGCAACGGATGGGTTTTTTGGCTGAAGTATCCCCGGATCAAAAGGGGCTCGCGAAGTTGGGCCAACACATTTTTGGTTGCGCCGGAAATGGAGTAGGCCTTGCCTTCCGTCATATCGACGCGAAGCCGGCCGATGGGCGCAAGCCACACGTTGGCCGCCAAAAAGTTCGCGCAGAACAAGAACACCGTGACCAAGGCCACCCGGTGTTGGGTCCGATGGGCCCCCCGGGACCAGCGCAGGGTTTCCAAAGAATATATGTTCAGAGCCAAAAAGACCGCCGTGACGCTGACGTAATAATAAATGTCTCGAATGTCCAAGACCCCCCGCGTGATGGATTCGAACCGGGCTCCGGTGCCCAGCCGTTTGAGCAGTTCCGATCCCGTGTTTCCCACAAAGACGGTTAAGAGGTCCGACCCCACCACATAGAGCACGGCGCCCGCCCCAGCGGAAACCAGCAAACTAACGATTTGGCTGTCGGTTTTGCTGGACACATAAAGGCCCACCGCCGCGTATGCCGCCGCTAAAAACGCCGCGGCCGCGTACCCGCCCAGCACCGGCCCCACGTCCAGGGGGCCCATGAATGCAACCGAGATCGGCAACGGTAACGTAAACGCCAACGCGGTCAACGCCAACGCCCAGCACGCCAAAAATTTTCCCAGGACCAGCTGAGACGTACGAACGGGCATGGTCATTAAGTATTCCAACGTTCCCAATCGCCGTTCTTCGCTCCACATGCGCATGGTGACCGCGCTCATTAAAAAGATGAGCAAAATCGGCATCCATTCAAACAGCGGACGAACGTCCGCGAGGTTCCTGGAAAAGAATGTTTCCACCCAGAAAAAGGTGAACAGGCACACGGCCAAAAACGCGCCGATGAATATGGGGGCCGTCGGCGAGGCGTACAACCCCGAGAGCTCTTTGCGCGCGATGGTGAGCGTGTTCTTAAACATGGAGAACCTCCTGGGGCCGGTCGTTCGCTTCGCGGAAAACGGTTTCGAGGTCGCGCCGTTCCGGAGTGATGGAATAAACCGAGAATCCTTTTTCAATCAAGGTGCGGGCAATCCGCGGGGCCCAAACCGAACTTCCCCCGTCTTTGAGCGAGAGCGCGTAGAGGTGTTCTCCGCCAGGATGGCCCTGGGGTTCCACGGCCGCCACGCCCTCGAACGATTCCAAAACCCGTGTGGCTTCGGCGGGCGATTTATCAATCCCCACCATCAGCCGACCGCCCGCTTGCAGATCCGACAAGTTCTTGTCGAGGACCAGCCGGCCGTTTGCCACAATTAGAACGCGGGAACACACCGCGTCCACTTCTTGCAAAATGTGAGTTGACAAGACCACGGTGGATTCCCGGGCCAGCTCCCGAATCAAGGTGCGCATGTGTTGGACCTGGGACGGATCCAACCCGTTGGTCGGCTCGTCCAAGATAAGAATGGGTGGACGATGCAAAAGGGCTTGGGTCACGCCCACCCTCTGTCGGTACCCCCGCGAAAGAGTTTGGATCGTTTGGGTGGCTTTGGGCAAGATGTCGGTTTTTTTCATAGCGTCGCGAAGGGTGCGATCCCGGTTTTCCCGGGGCACCCCCCGAAGCTCTGCGGTGTAATTAAGGAAGTCATACACCGTCATGTCATGGTAAAGGGGCCCGTTTTCGGGCAAATAACCGATTTTCGCTTGGGCCTGTTGCCGGTGGGTCGCGACGTCCAGTCCATCGATGCTGACCTTGCCGTCCGTGGGTTCCAAATAGCCCGTCATCATTTTCATGATGGTGGTTTTGCCGGCGCCGTTGTGGCCCAACAGACCCACAATTTCTCCGCGGCCGATGGTGAACGACACACGGTCCACCGCCGTCAGTGAGCCGTATTTTCGAGTGAGTTTGTCGCAAACAATCACGTTAAACACCTCCTGGTTCTGTGCGGAGACAAAATTTTAAAATTCCAACAAATAAATTGTCAAGTCTCCGCTCACCATACCAAATAAACCGGCCCTCTCCATAGTTACGAAGAGGGCCGGTTGGCTAAACAAAAGATTTAGATGTGTTCAACTATTTCCGATTTGGGGTAACGCACTTTGGCGGCGAGGGCGTACCCGTCGTCGGCGGCCCGATACCCCGCCGTGGCGAGCACAACCGCGCCGTACCCTTTTTGGGGGAGCCCTAAAATTTCGTCGAACTGGCCGGGGTCAAACCCTTCCATGGGACACGCGTCAACGCCCACCAGGGCCGCCGCGGTGAGGAAATTGCCCAAGGCGATGTAGACCTGTCGGGCCGCCCACACATTGATGTCGAGGGGCGGTTTGGCCACGAACCCTTCCATCATTTGGGCGTAGGCCGCCAGGGATTCTTTGGGAATTTTTCGCGTCTCGGCCGTAAACGAAATGAAGCGGCGCACATCCTCCACAGAAAGGTTTTTTTTGATGGCGAAAACCACCAGCCGGGCCGCGTCGGTGATTTGCGATTGGTTCCAGGCGTGAGCCTGTAGCTTTTTTCGAACGTCGGGGTTGTCCACAACAAAAAATTTCCAGGGCTGAAGTCCGAACGAGGACGGGGACAAGACCAGGGCGTCTTCCAGGGTTTTCCAGACGTCGTCTGAAATTTTCTTTTGCGCGTCAAATTTCTTGACCGCGTAGCGCCACTTCAATTGATTGATCACGGCGGCCGTTGAAACGACCGAACCTGCTGTTTGAGCGATGGGCATAAAGCCTCCTTGATTTGTTTTCATAAATCAAACGCCGGTTGATAAAAAAAGTTCCCGGCTCCTAAAAATAAATTGTTTCCCCTCGCTCCACCGCTTGGGAAGGCACCGCCACGGACTTCACCGCGGTTGTGGTTACCCCGACGGCATACGTGCCCGCCAACGGGGTGACGCCGCTTTGAACCAGGGGTTCGGTGGGATAGGGAACCACCATTTCCACAGACCCCGTGGAATCCGCTCGGCCGTAAGCGGAGTAAACGAATCGACGACCGGTGTTGGTCATCAACGGAAGGCGCGCCACCACCCGTTCACCCGGGGTCCATCCCTTTGATTCCAAGCGGGCGCCGGCCACCCGTTCGTATATTTTTAAGGCGTTGTAAGAGTGGGACACTTTCCCCTGGGGCGTTTGCAACGGCGTTCGAACGACTTTGGGAACCTCATACACCAGCCGAAAATGCCGAATGGACGGCGTGCCTTTCCAGCGTAGTTCGCCGTCAAAAAACAGCAGATTGTTCCGAACCGCGTACAATTTTTTTTGGGCTTGGGCGGCCACCTCGGCCTGGTCGGGTTCCCCGCGCAAAACATTCACCAAAAACGGCACCATAATGTTGTCGCGGAAATCCAAGGCCATGTATCGGGATCGGTACCGCTCCAAAATGGAGACCAGAACCTCTTCGTCCAACGAAAACGTCGCGCGAACGTAATCTTTCATGTGGTCCACAAACGCCGTGGTGGAAAAGGGGCTGACCACCACCGGCCGTTGGGCCCAGCGAACAATCATGTGGCCGTGGTCCCGGTGGGCAAAAACCGAATACGTGGGCGGGCCACCGTCCGGAGGGACCGGCGACGGGGAATTTTTCCGAAGCCAGTCGAAGGCCTGAACCGTCAATACGATGGCTTCCCGATCGGCGGTTTCGCCGGTGCCTTTTTTGTCCAACACGTTTCGACCGGACGAAAAAAGAACTTGGGCCACAAAGGGCACCCAGGCCGCGTAGCGGAGCGTCTCCGGAAGTTTTTGAAGGGCGGTGACCGCGCCCAGGGCCACAACCAACGCGTACCAAGGAAACAAATATTGCACGTACAAGAAGTGGGCGATTCCCGAAATCAAACCGTGGGCTAAAAATAAGCCAATCCAGACCGTGAAGCCGAACTGGTCACGGGATCGTTTCCACAGTTCACGTATCCCGAACGGCAGAAATACAACGAAAAACGTGAAGACCTCGTACCAGCGGTGGCCGTAAACCCTCAGGGGGACCTCTTCGCCTTGGATTCCGTTAAGCACGTTGCCGGCCAACAAGAAGCGCGCTCCTTCCCGAATGTTGGGAAACAGCACCACCAACAACGAAAGCCCCGTGACCGCCGTCAACCCGCTCACAACCCCGCGTTTGGTCCCCGTCATTGTCTGGGCGGCCGCCATAACCCAAAAAAGGGAATAACCAACAATGATTAAAAATTGAAACAGGGACGTTTGGTCGTACGTAATTATCCCGGCCCGGCCGGCCGGCGTGGAAAGGGCCGCCAGCAACGAGGTGCCGCTGGCCGACGCTAACACCCAGGGATAGGTTTCCCAGACGGATTTTTCGGTTCGACGAAACAGCGCGGTGATTCCCGCCGCCAACAGGCCCAAAAAAGCGTATTGAATCGACGACACATTAAAGAACACCATGGCGCCGGCCCAGGCCCCCAGGCCGATCGCCCAAGCCCGGGTGCCGCGTTCGTCGTAAAACACAAACAGTCCCGTTAATATCACAACTAAGAAATTAATGAAGTAATGGTGGTCCAGATACCCGGTTTCGGAATAGGCGACGTTCTGATACGACAAAGCCAATAATCCGCCTGCCAATAGAGCGACGCCCAAAGAAATTTTCCGCCGGAACAACAGGAAAAAGAACGTGACTGTCAGAGCATCGATCAAGGGCGGAACAAGACCCAAAACCGTTTCCCGCGCCAGGGACGTGTTCACGAACGGAAGGATTTTGACGATCGTGGCCAAAAACAAGGTGTAACCGGGGGGCCAGGGCACATCGGGCGTGTCGGGGTAATAGTGGGTGGGGTCTTTGAACGGAACGGCCGGAAAGGTTTCGAGGGTTTTTTCAACCCGCATGAGATGGTAGGTGCTGTCAAAAATTTCGAACTGCCGGTGGTCGGGATGGGCCGGTTGAAAAAACAAGCCGGCCCCGGAAAGAATCCGGGCGGTCAACGCCAACAAGAACACCCCCCCCGCCCCCCACCACGCCTTTTGCCGATCGGTCATGAGAACAAAATCAAGATTCCAAACAAAATGAATAGGGCCGACGCGCCCCGGCGAACCCATTTCATGGGAATTTTGTGGGCAAACGATTCGCCCAGCCAGACGGCCAACCCGTCCGAAACCATCATCCCCAACGTGGTCCCCGCCGTGACCATCCAAAAGGACCCATAGCGCGCTCCCAAAGCCACCGTGGCCAACTGGGTTTTATCCCCCATTTCGGCGAAAAAAAACGCCACGGTGGTGGTCGCGTAGGCGCCCCAGCGGTTTTCTTGTGGGGCGGACTCGTCTTTGTCGGGGAAAAGGATCCAAATGCCGAACCCGATGAAAACCAACGCCAGCGCCCCCCGAAGCAACAGGTCCGGCGTATGGGCCGACACCCAGGCTCCGCCCCAGGACGCCAACCCGTGATTTAAGAGTGTGGCGGTCAAAATTCCCCCCATGATCGCCCAGGGTTTTTTGAACCGCGTGGCCAACGCAAACGCCAACAGCTGGGTTTTGTCCCCCATTTCGGAAGCGGCCACCAGGCCGAACGAGCTGAGAAACGTGTGGGCTTCAATCATCGTTTTTTAGCGCGCCAAAGGCGGCGTTGTTTTTTGATCAATTCGTAGGCTTCGTCCACGGTGTCCACGCAATGGGGGATGGCCAGGTCCACGGGCAACGCCCGGGGGTTTTCCCCCGACAGCATGTGCCGCCGCGCCCAGACCACCAGATCTTTCCACATGGGCCCGACCAAGATGAGCGGTGTGCGATAAATTTTCCGAACCTGAAGCAGCTGCCAGACCATCATCACTTCCAGCGCGGTTCCGATTCCGCCCGACACCACCACGAACGCGTCGGACAACAAGACGAAATGGTGAAGCCGGGAAAAGAACGTTTTGTGGGTGTACACTTGGCCCACGAACGGGTTAACATTTTGTTCCGCCTCGATGTCGATGTTGAGGCCGATGGACCCTTTTTTCCCCCGACCGCCCTGGTGGGCTCCTTTGTTGGCGGCTTCCATCAGGCCCGGCCCGCCGCCGGTGACAATGTCGCATCCCAGGCGGGAAATTTTGTGGGCCAAGCGATAGGTTTGATCGTAGGCTTCGGTTCCCGGTTGGGCCCGGGCGGACCCGAAAACGGTGACTCGAAACCGCGGCCGCCGACGGGGGCGCAAGCGGGTAAGATTGTTGACCGCTTCCCACAAATTCAAAATCGCGTCGCCGATGACCTTCTTGGAATCCTCTTCGTCCGCCAAATAAACCGTGTCCTTATTTCCCATGGAAACAGTATACAAAACCGCATGGACTTCACTCAAAAAAAGACCTAAAATCAGTCATCGTTGATAAAAGGCAAACCGATTTTTAGGAGAAATCATGTTTGGACTGGGTTGGCCGGAACTGTTGTTGATTCTTGTTGTCGCGCTCGTTTTTTTTGGGCCCAATAAGTTGCCGGAAATCGGCAAAAGTTTGGGCAAAGCCATTTCGGCGTTTAAGAGCTCGCTCCAAAACACGGACGAGAACGAGGCCTCGGGGCCGGACGCCAAAGCGGACGCAGAAAAGAAATCGTGACTCTATTTTTAATGGGGTGTGACCGGCCGTGAACCCCGTTTCGGCGTTTCGTTGGCTGGTTTCCGAACCCCCGGACCGCGCTCGTCCCCTCACCGACCACCTGGTCGAACTGCGCCGACGCCTGATGTGGTCTTTGTTGTTCGCGGTGGTGGCCACGGTGGTTTGTTCGTTTTACACCCAGCCATTTTTTGAATCTCTCTCTCGTTCCACTGGTCCGTTGGTGTTTTTAACCCCCACTGGGGCCTTTTTGGCTCGGCTCAAGATGGCCGTGTTTTTGGGGCTGTTTGTGAGCGCTCCCGTTGTCCTTTATCACGTCTGGCGATTTGTGGCGGTGGCGTTGAGCGTTCAGGAACGGCGGGCACTGATGGCCTTTTTACCGGTTTCGTATTCGCTTTTTGTGGGCGGCGTGGCGTTGGGATGGTTCTTTGTCCTGCCGGCCGGGCTTCGGTTTTTGATGGCGTGCGCAAACACCACCTTGCGACCAATGATCTCGGTAGAATCGGCCCTGTCTTTTTCTTTGTGGACCTGTTTGGGATTGGGGTTCTTGTTTCAGTTTCCGGTGGTGTTGGTGGCTCTCTCGCGCTGGGGCATTGTGTCACCGGAATCGCTCGCCCGCTATCGGCGGGTGGCATTTATCTTGATCCTGGTGGCGGCCGCCGTCGTGACGCCGGGCCCCGATATTCTCTCTCAGCTGATGTTGGCGCTCCCCACATATATTCTTTACGAAATGTCCCTGTGGGTGTCCCGCTGGGTTCAACCTCGGTTAAAATAAAAAGTCGGGCTTTCGGACCTTCTTTAAAAAATGTAACCTCTTGCTTCCCTTTCGGGTTTAATCAATGGCGCAGATATTTCATAAAAGCACAAATTGGATTTCGAAGGCCAGCGGGGTGGCGGCGTTTCTTGCGGCCGCCGTTGCCGGAGGAGTTTTTTTTATTATCTACTTCAGTCCCTTGGTCACAGGCCAAAAGGTCAAACGGGCCCAACCCGTACCGTTTAGCCACCAACAGCACGTTAAAGGATTGGGTATGGATTGCCGATACTGCCACACAAGCGTGGAATCGTCTTCGTTCGCCGGAATTCCGCCCGTTAAAACCTGCATGACGTGCCACACGGAAATTAAGAAAGACTCCCCCCTCCTCGAGCCTGTTCGCCAAGCGTTTAAAACCGATCAGCCGCTGAAATGGCAGAGGGTTCATTCCCTTCCGGACTTTGTTTATTTCGACCACAGCATCCACGTTCAGAAAGGGGTGGGGTGCGTGTCGTGCCATGGGCCTGTGGAGGACATGGACGTTGTCTGGAAAGAGAAAACCCTTCACATGCGCTGGTGTCTCGATTGCCACAAACATCCGGAACGGAACCTGCGTCCCCGGGAGGCCGTGTTTTCGGCCACCTGGACCCCCGCCGAAGGCTCGGCCCCGCGGACCGGCGAAGATTTGGTCAAAGAGTATAATGTGCGAAGCAAAATGGATTGCAACGCGTGCCATCGATGAGCGACCCGACCCCCCCCGTTTCGGAACACAAGTCCTCTCCGGCTTTAACCGCGGGCAAGGAATACTGGCGCAGTCTTGACGAATTGGCGGACACGCCGGCGTTTCAAGAAGCGGTGGCCCGGGAATTTCCATCGGAATTTCAGTTTGTCCTTGACCCGGTGTCTCGTCGATCTCTCTTGAAAGTCATGGGCGCGTCCCTGGGAATGGCTTTTTTGACAGCCTGCCGTCGTCCCCTGGACACCATCATTCCCTACAACAAAGCGCCGGAAGATTTGATCCCGGGCAAACCGCTCTTTTTTGCCTCGTCGATTCCGTTCATGGGCTACGCCCGGGGCGTTTTGGTGGAAAACCAAATGGGCCGTCCGACAAAAATTGAGGGAGGGCCGAACCACCCTGACGGCGCGGGCACAAGCGATATTTTTATGCAGGCCGCCGTTTTGGAAATGTACGATCCGGACCGTTCTAAAACGGTTGTTCACAACGGGTTGCCGTCTTCGTGGAACGAGTTTTTGGCCGCTTTGGCGGAGGCCTTAAAAAAACAAAAGGCCAAAAACGGGGGCGGGATACGGATCTTAACGGAAATGGTCACGTCTCCCACCCTGGCGGACCAGATTCGCCGGTTGCAAAAAATTTATCCCCAAGCTCGGTGGCATTCCTACGAGCCCTGCGGGCTCGTCAACGTTCTGGAAGGGGCCCGGATGGCGTTTGGAAAACCCCTGGACGTGCAATACGATTTCACGCGGGCGGACGTTATCTTGTCATTGGACTCGGATTTTCTCGGGGGGTTGCCGGGAAGCCTCTCTTACGCCCGGGATTTCGCGGCCCGCCGCCGGCCCGAGTCCGTTCGGGGAATGAACCGGCTCTACGCTGTGGAACCCATGCCGAGCGTCACGGGGCACATGGCGGATCATCGTTTCCCCCTGCGCAACGATCACATCGAGTCCCTGGCCCGAAGGGTGGCTCGATCCCTCGGCGCCAATGTGGGCGCCGGTGTGGATCTTCCGGCTGATTTTGCTCCCTGGGTCCAGGCCCTCCAAAAAGATTTAGAGAAAAACCGAGGTTCGTCCTTGGTCATAGCGGGCACTCACCAGCCCCCGGTTGTTCATGCCCTGGCCAACGTCATCAACAACGCCTTGGGCAACGTTGGAAAAACAGTAACTTATACCGAAACGTCCGTTGTTTCCCCATCCTCTTTGTCGTCCTTGGGCGAGTTGGCCGAGGATTTAAAGAAAAACAAGGTGGATCTGCTTCTCGTTTTGGGGGGCAACCCGTCTTACACGGCCCCGGCGGATATGGAGTTCAGCGCGCTGTTAAAAAATGCGGCTTTTTCCGCTCGCTTGGGGTTGTATGAAGATGAAACATCGGGCCACTGCCAATGGCATTTGCCGGAAGCTCACCCCCTGGAATCGTGGGGCGACCTGAGGGCCTATGATGGAACCGTGTCGTTCATTCAACCTCAGATCGCTCCCCTTTACGACGGTAAGACCGCTTTGGAGGTGGTGTCGGCTCTGGTGGACGGAACGCCCCGGTCTCCGCGGGACATGGTGCATGACTATTGGAAAAATGAAACCCGGGCGGTGGATTTTGAGAGTCTGTGGAAAAAATGCTTGCACGACGGTGTTTTGGCGGGGTCGGCGCACGCGCCGCGCACGCCGGCGTTGGCCCGGGACGCGGCCCGATCCCCTCAGGGTTCGGTCTCGACGGGCATGGAACTTGTTTTCCGTCCGGACCCGACCGTAGGCGATGGGCGCGGGGCCAACAGCGGCTGGTTACAAGAATTGCCGAAGCCCGTCACCAAGCTGACCTGGGACAACGCCGTGTTCATGGGCCCCCGCCAGGCCCAATCCCTTGGCTTGGTCAACGAACAGGTGGTGGAACTCGATTTCAAAGGGCGGACTGTGGAAGGCCCGGTGTGGATTGTTCCGGGCCACGCGGACAACTCGGTCACACTCTCTTTGGGTTACGGCCGAACGAAAGCCGGCCAGGTGGGTACTGGTGTCGGGTTCAACGCCTACCTTTTAAGGGATTCCAACGCCGTCAATCACGGCGCCGGTGTGTCGGTTCGGAATACGGGCCGTCGACAGGCCCTGTCCGCCACTCAGCTTCATTTTGCCATGGAAGGACGGGACCTTGTCCGAGAAGGAAACCTGGACGAATTTAAGAAAGATCCGGAGTTCGCCCACCGCGGCGAAAAAGAGCCGGGGCCCGAGGAAACCCTCAACCGGTATTCGAAACCCAAACAGTCGGACGATTACGCCTGGGGCATGGGCATCGATTTAAACGCGTGCACCGGTTGCAGTGCCTGCGTGCTCGCCTGCCAATCCGAAAACAACATTCCTGTTGTGGGCAAAGCCCAGGTGGCCAAGGGACGAGAAATGCACTGGATCCGGGTGGACAGCTATCACACCGGCGACCCGAACGCGCCTCGATCGTTAAGCCAACCTGTTCCGTGCATGCACTGCGAAGACGCTCCCTGTGAACCGGTGTGTCCCGTGGCCGCGACCTCTCACAGCGAAGAGGGGTTGAACCAAATGACCTACAACCGTTGCATCGGAACGCGCTACTGTTCCAACAACTGTTCTTATAAAGTGCGTCGGTTTAATTTCTTCGAATACAGCGATAAAGTCCAGGGGCCTCTCAAACTGATGCAAAACCCCAACGTCACCGTGCGAAGTCGAGGGGTAATGGAAAAATGCACCTATTGCGTCCAGCGGATTCAGTCCGCCCGAATCGGCGCGGACAAAGAAAACCGCTTGGTTCGCGACGGCGAAATCACGCCTGCCTGCGCCCAGTCTTGCCCGGCCAAGGCTATTGTTTTCGGAAATTTAAAAGATAAATCCAGCCGGGTGTCCAAGGCCCACCAGGACCCGCGCAATTACAGCCTTCTCGCCCATTTGGGCACCCGCCCGCGCACCACGTATCAAGCCCGGTTGCGCAATCCCAATCCGGAGATCGCTCAATGAGTGCGCCCATTTTGGCCCCCGGGCTGACCTTTAAGTCCATAACCGACAAGATCAGTTCCCTGATCTTGACCCGGCACACGCCCCGGGCCTGGTTCCTTGGTGTGGCGGTGGCGTTTGGACTCTTAATGGTGATGCAGGTGTCTGTGGGCTGGTTGATGGTCCGCGGGTTGGGCGTCTGGGGCATCAACGTTCCTGTCGCGTGGGGGTTTGCCATCATCAACTTTGTGTGGTGGGTCGGCATCGGCCACGCCGGCACGCTGATCTCGGCCATCCTTCTGTTGATGCACCAAAAATGGCGAAACTCCATTAACCGGTTCGCCGAGGCCATGACCCTGTTTGCCGTCGCCTGCGCGGGACTGTTTCCCGCCCTTCACGTGGGCCGACCGTGGAAAGCGTTTTACATGTTCCCCTACCCCGATACGATGGCCATGTGGCCTCAATTTCGAAGCCCCCTTTTGTGGGACGTGTTTGCCGTTTCGACGTACGCCACCGTTTCTTTGTTGTTTTGGTTCGTGGGATTGATCCCGGACATGGCCTCCATGCGCGACCAGGCGAAGCACCGTTTTATTCAGTGGTTCTACGGGCTACTTGCCATGGGCTGGCGCGGGTCGGCCCGGCACTGGCAACGTTACGAGAGCGCCTATCTCCTTTTGGCCGGCTTGGCGACGCCGTTGGTGGTTTCGGTCCACAGCGTTGTGAGCTTTGATTTCGCCGTGTCCCAATTGCCCGGCTGGCATTCCACCATTTTCCCCCCCTACTTCGTGGCGGGCGCGGTGTTTTCGGGGTTCGCCATGGTTTTGACGCTCGTTATTCCGTTGCGAAAACTGTATGGGCTGGGCGATTTTATTACCGACCGCCACATCGATCTGATGGCCAAGGTTATGCTGGCCACCGGCCTTATCGTCGCCTACGGTTACGCCATCGAAACCTTTACGGATTGGTTTTCCGGCGGGGTCAACGAAATCGCCATGATCCGCACGCGAACGATGGGTCCCTACGCTTGGTCCTACTGGGCGCTCATGGGGTTCAACGTCCTGCTTCCCCAGTTGCTTTGGATCAAAAATGTTCGTCAAAGTGCGTGGATTCTTTTCTTTGTTTCCATTGGCGTCAACGTCGGCATGTGGCTGGAACGGTTCGTGATCGTCATCACCAGCCTTCACCGCGGAGCCCTGCCGTCGAGCTGGGGAATGTACACCCCCACCGTCTGGGATTGGACGTTGTTTTTGGGGTCGATTGGGCTTTTCTTATCGCTCTTGTTCCTGTTCATCCGGGTCCTTCCAATGATTTCCATCTTCGAAATCCGCCAGTTGGCGGCGGAGGAACACCATGGCTGATCTCTGGGGCCTGATGGCGGAGTTTTCCGATGAACGGGCGCTGAGGGCCGCGGCCGATCGGGCCCGTCGGGCCGGCTATCGCCGTCTGGACGCGCACACGCCGTATCCCGTGGAAGGCTTGAGCGAAGCGCTGGGCCATCCCCGGACCAAGTTGCCCCTGTTGGTATTGGCGGCGGGTGTGGCGGGCGCGGTGGGTGGGTTTTTTCTTCAGTATTACGCTTCGGCCGTGGCCTACCCCCTCAACATCGGCGGAAAGCCCCTCGTCAGTTGGCCCGCGTTTGTTCCGGTGACCTTTGAATTGACGATCCTGTTTGCCGCCTCCGTCGCGGTGGGCGGCATGTTGGCGCTCAATGGGCTTCCCCAACCCTATCACCCGGTTTTCAATGTCCCCGAGTTCGACAAAGCGTCCCGGGATGGGTTTTTCTTAACGATCGAGTCCACTGACCCGCTGTTTAAAAACGCCGAGACCCGGCGGTTTCTGGCGGAGATCGGGGCCACGAAGGTGCACGATGTCCTCCCGTAAAATTTTGCCCCTTGTTTTTCTTTTGGCCCTGGCCGCCTGCGATATGCAGAACCAGCCAAAATTGAAACCTCTCGAGGGAAGCGACTTTTTTTCGGACGGCCGAGCGTCCCGGCCCCGGGTTCCGGGGACCGTCGCCCGGGGTCACCTCAACGACGATGAACTCTTGGTCTCCGGAACCGTCAAAGGCAAGCCCGCTGACCTTTTTCCCGGCCCGGTGACGGAGGCGACGTTGAACCGGGGTCGTGAACGGTATGGAATTTACTGCACGCCTTGTCACGACCGAGCCGGGTCCGGAAACGGGTTGGTGGTCCGTCGCGGATTTCCGAAACCGCCGTCGTTCCACATCGACCGCCTTCGCCAATCCCCCGCCGGGCACTTTGTGAACGTGATGGCCAACGGGTGGGGTCGCATGGATTCCTACGGGGATCGACTGACCCCAGAAGACCGCTGGGCGGTCGCCGCCTGGGTGCGGGTTCTTCAACGTAGTCAGGACACGCCGGTGGCGTCCATCCCAGCTCCGGAACGGGAACGTTTGGCCCAAGAACCGGTTCAGATATCCACAGAAGGCGCCTTGGGGGACTTGTCAAAATGGTAACTGGATTAGCGGAAAAGATCAGTCGCGCTTCCCGGACGGCGTTTGCCGCGGGATGCGTCGGCCTGTTGGCGTGCGGGGTGGGTTATTTCATAGATCGCACTCAATTTTTCCAGTCGTGGCTTACGGGCTATGTTTTTTGGTTCGGTATGGGAATCGGGTGTTTGGGACTGTTGATGCTTCATCATGTGGTGGGCGGGGCCTGGGGCAACCTCCTACGTCCGTTGCTTGAAGCCGGGTCATCCACGTTACCGAAACTGGCCGTTTTGTTTCTTCCGTTGTTGGCGGGGCTTTCGGTTCTTTACCCGTGGGCTCGTCCAGAACAGGTGGCGGCCGATCATGTCTTACAACATAAACAGATGTATCTGAACGGGCCCTTCTTTCTTTTGAGGGCGGTGTTCTTTTTCGGGTTGTGGTCCTTTCTGGCGAACCGGCTGAACCGGTGGTCCGATCGGCGCGACGACGCCGCGGTTCGCAAAGGACGCAACCTGAGCGCCCCGGGACTTTTCTTTTTTGTTTTGACGTTCAGCTTTGCCATGGTGGACTGGGTCATGTCCATTGAACCCCACTGGCAATCGTCCCTGTTCGGAGCGATGGTGTTGGTGGGGCAGGTCCTTGGAACGATTGCGCTCTTGGTTGTCGCCTTGAACTGGGTGAGCGAGCCAGGTGAAACGACTGAAAAGCCCGTTCACGATTTGGGCAATTTGTTGATGGCGTTTGTATTGGTTTGGGCATATCTCAGCTTCTCCCAGTATCTCATCATGTGGTATGCCAACATGCCGGAAGAAATTTCCTGGTATTTGCACCGGCAAACGGGGGGGTGGATGATCTTGGCGTTGGGTCTTGCCGGGGTGGGATTTTTTCTGCCTTTCTTGATTCTGTTGGACCGCGCCAACAAACGCCGGGTTCATCGCTTGGCGAAGGTCGCCGGGTTGATTCTTGTTCTCCGAGCGGCCGATGTGGTTTGGCTGATCGTGCCCAGTTTTCACCCACACGGGTTTCATATCCACTGGCTGGACGCGGCGGCTTTTGTTGCTCTCGGCGGGATTTGGATCGGGTTCTGGCTGGCCGCGGTGAACAGGCGCGGCGCTGTGTTGGGGGCGCCATGAACCTTCGGTCTATTCTCTGGAAACTGTTTTGGGTTCTGGTCCTGTTGTCGGGACTCACCGTTGGCTTAACCTTGTTCTGGCGAACAACGCCCCGGACGCTGTCTTCGGCGGAACCCGCCGTTGTTGATTTGCCGGCGGAACAGGCCAAACTTCACCGGGCTGAAGACGCGGCCTTGTCTTCTTATGCTTGGCGGGATCGAAACCGTGGTCGGGTGGCCGTCCCTCTCGAGAGTGCGATCGACGCCGCGTTGGCCCAGGGGTTCCCCCATCGGCCCGTGTCCAAATCGGAGGCTCGCTAAATGGATTTCCCCCTTTTCTTCCTCGATCACATCGGCAACCGGATGTTGATGGCGGTGGTGGCGATCGTCCATGTTCTTATCAACCATCCGTTCGCGGTGGGGGCTTACCCGATTGTGGTTCTTCTGGAATGGTGGGCTTTGCGAAAAGGCCTTCCGGCGTTGGATGCTCTGGCCCGAAGGATTACCTTTCTCCTTTTTCTGATCACCACCACCCTGGGCGCTCTCACGGGGGTGGGAATTTGGCTCACCGCCGCCTTGATCGCTCCTTTTGGGATCGGAAGTCTTCTCCGGGTCTTTTTTTCCGCCTGGGCCTTTGAATGGATCATTTTTATCATCGAAGTCATCCTCATCGTGTTTTACTACGTGACGTGGGACAAGCTGACCGGCGCTCGTAAAAAATGGCACGTGGTCTTGGGCGTCGCCTTGGCGGCTTTTTCGTGGATCACCATGGCCGTCATTACGGCCATCCTGGGCTTTATGATGAATCCCGGCCAGTGGGTTTCGGACGTGGTGATGCCCCAGGTCAACCTGCTGGGGGCCATCTTGAACCCCATCTACCTGCCCCAATTGGCGTTTCGGACCAGCTATTCCATGGTGACCGGCGGTTTGATGGTGCTGTTCATGTTGTCCCTGTTCACAAAAAAAGAGTCCGATCTGCGGGCCGTCACTCTTCGGCGGGTGTCGTTGTGGATTTTGGCCTGGATCCCCTTTGTGGCCCTCGGGGCCCTGTGGTATTGGCGGGTGGTACCGGGATTCATGAAAGAAAACGTGTCCGTTGCTCTGTTGAGCATGAAATTTTCCCAATGGCACGGGCAATTTCTTTGGATCGTGGCGGGGTTTGCGGTCTCTCTGGTTTTGGTCTCGGTGTGGGGGGCCGTCTCTCCGCGGCGGGTGCCCACGGTTTTTCTGTTAATTTCTTTTTTTATGGGACTGTGGATCCTGGGCCATTTCGAGCGGGCCCGGGAGTTCGTCCGAAAACCTTACATCATCCCCGGCTACATGTATGCCAACGGTGTTCGGGTTAAAGAAATGCCGATCTTTCAGCGGGACGGCCTGTTGACCTACGCCACATACGCCCGGCACCGTACCGTTACGGAAGAAAACAAAATCGAAGCGGGCGAAGATATTTTCCTCCTGGCCTGTTCCCGGTGCCACACCTCAACAGGTTTGAACGGGGTGGTCAACAAGTTTAACGCCCTTTACGGCGATCAGTGGGACCCCGCCGCCTTAAAAACCTTTATCCGCACCATGCACACCGCGCGTCCCTACATGCCCCCGTTCCCTGGCAGTTCCAAGGAGGCGGAAGCCCTCGCGGCATGGCTGATTGATTTGAAAGCCCGTCCCCGAACCATTCACGGGGCCCAGTCCGCCGGTGTATCGATCCCCCCCCCAAAGGAAGGAAATCAATGATCTCCGCTCTGGTTTTTCCCGTTCCGCGGGATTTGATGTTGCCGCTGCCTTTACCCGAAATGCTTTTAAAAATTCTGTTGGTGGTCTTTTTTCTGGCCCACATTTTGTTCATCAATCTGGTGGTGGGCGGGTCCCTTTGGACGTTGATTTTTGAATGGCTCGGACTGAAACATCCCCGCTACGATCGCTTGGCCAAAGAAATCGCCGCGACAATCACCGTCAATAAAAGTCTCGCGGTGGTTCTGGGGGTTGGGCCTCTGCTGTGCATCAGTCTTGTTTACACCCACGCGTTCTATACGGCCAACGTCCTGACCGCCCACGCCTGGTGGTCGTTGGTCCCGACCATTACCGTGGCCTTTCTGCTGACCTATCTGCACAAGTACACCTGGGACACATGGATCGGACCGAAAAAGAAAAGGCACGTGGCCCTGGGGTTTGTTTGCGCGTTGTTTTTCCTTCTCATCCCGTTTGTTTTCCTCTCCAATATCAATTTGATGTTGTTTCCGGAGCATTGGGCCGAGGTGAAAGGATTTTTGTCTTCCCTGAAAATCGGAAACGTTTTCCCCCGCTATTTTCACTTTTTCGCCGCGTCCAACGCCGCGACGGGCCTGTTTTTGGTGGCGTGGCTCGGACGTCGGAGCTTTCCGGTTGAGCAAAAGCTTCCGGACTTTACTCGGCCGGAAATAAAACGGATTTTTTACACTCTCGTGTTTGGGTTCACGGCGATGCAATTTGTTTTCGGGCCCGTTCTCTTTTTCACTCTTCCGACCCGGGCGTTGACGGTCGGGGTTTGGATCTTGGTTTGGACGGGGGCCGTCCTCGCCCTGGGCCTTTTGCACATGCTCTACAAAGAAATGCGCTCCCCGGACGCCGTGATTGGAAAATGGTTTTGGCCGATCACCGGGTTGTTTTCCGTGATTGTCCTCTTGATGGGAACCGGGCGGCACCTGTATCGCGAAGCGGCGGTTTATCCCTTAATGGAAAAAATGATGCAGCGCACGGAAGAATTTCGCGCTCTGGAGCGGGGCGTGCAGATGCGGTTGGCGGCGGGGCTCACCGCGGGCGGGGATCGGTCCGGTCCACCCACAGGCCGGTCGGTTTTCTTTCAGAATTGCGCTTCCTGTCATGGGATGGGGATAAAACGAGTCGGGCCTCCCTTGGAAGAAATTTTCACGCTCTATAAAGCCAACCCCTCCGGCATTGTGACCTGGGCCAAAGCCCCGGGAAAAAAGAGGGCCGGTTATCAACAAATGCCGACCATGGCCCATGTCCCTGAATCTGAATTAAAACTGGCCGCTGATTATATTTTGGATGTCGGAGCCGGAAAGACAACCTTCAGCGAAGAAGAAATTCCCGAAAAAAAATAATTCGGATAAAAAAACCGCCCCAAAACCGCGATGCGCGCGGATTTGGGGCGGGGGGTTTTACTAATTAATTAGCTGATGGGAAACGATACCTTGACCGGGTATTTTGTTGTTCCGGTTTCCGTGCTCAGAGAGTAGTACCCCTCAATTTCCAGGCGGTTGCCGGTGTAGGTGTATTTGTAGGTGTAATAGTAATACTGAAACCGGACCGGCCCAGTTCCGGTATACCAATGGACGTAACTGCTTCCTTCCACCGAATACCCCCCGTTGATTTGGATTTTGCTCAAGCAGGTGCCGTTGTATTCGTAGGTATAAACCAACGTTCCGCCTGTGGTGTTGTAGTTGTTCGCGGTGAAGTAGGTGGTGCCGTTAAGCACGTATTGGCGGGACGATCCGTAGACGCGGTTGGGGATGGTGTAGCTGTAGGTTTTGACTGTGATCGGGCCCGGGATGCACGCGCCAGACGAAATCGCTACCGACGCCACCGGTTGAGACGGGCTCAATTCCGCGGCGATGTCTCCGGCCACTTTTTGCATCAACTGAACATCCGCCGAAGGGCTTTCGACGCCGGGATTTCCGGAAGACGACTCCGATGAACTATCTGTTCCAAACAACCGATCTTTAAACCCTTGACTGCAGGCGGCCGTAAAACCGACCACGCACGCCAAGACAATGAACTGAACTTTTTTCATGATTCCTCCCGATTCGGAAATGAGAAGGGTGCCTTCTTCTGGTTCCATTCTAATCGGGAAGCCTGGACGGGCGTTGAAAGAGGGCTGAATTAATTCTGAATTCGTTCGTTGAGTCGGTATCCTTCGCCGGGGAGGGTTTCGATGAGGGGGCCCGCTGGACCCAGCCGGGCCCGGAGGTTTTTGATGTGAACTTCCAGGGTGTTCGGGCTGACCACCGCATCGTCGCCCCACAACGACGAAAGCAACGATTCCCGCGACCACAATCGCCCGGGTTTGCGCAAAAGCAACGTTAACAATTCGTACTCTTTTTTTCGAAGATCGATGGGGGTCCCGTTTACGGTGACGTTCCGGCGGGAGACGTCGACCCGTATGGGGCCCGCCTCCAAAACCACATTGAGGGCTCCTTTGTTTTGAACGCGGCGCAAAACCGCTTCCACGCGGGCCAGCAGTTCCTGGGCGTCAAAGGGTTTTGTGAGATAATCGTCGGCGCCCGTGCGCAATCCGTCTACTTTTTGATGGGTTTTCCCCATCACCGTCACCAGAATAATCGGCACGTGTTGGGTGGACGGTTTCTCTTTTAATAATTGGCAGAGTTTGAGCCCCGACAGGCCGGGCAATTGAACGTCGGAAATGATCAGGTCCGGGGTGTTTTTCACGATTAAGGCCAACGCCTCTTCGCCCGTGGTTGCGACGGTCACACGGTGCCCCGCCTGGATTAAAAACCGTCGGGTGATCGCGGCCAAACTCGCGTCGTCTTCCACCAACAACAGATTTGCGCTCATGTTGCCCTCCCTCTGGGAAGAACCAGCCGAAAGATGGTTGCTTTATTTCGTTCCGATTGAACCGAAAGGGTCGCCCCTTGGGCCTCGGCCAGGGCGTGGGCGATGGCCAATCCCAGCCCGGTGCCTTGCTGTTTTCGGATCGGCGCCTCAACGGAGGCCACGGTTCGAAACGGCTGAAACAAACCGGCGATGTCTTCCGGCGACAGGCCGGGCCCCGAATCTTGGACCTCCACGGCCAGGAACCCGTCCGATTCGGTTCGGACCGACACCCGAATTCGGTCCCCCGCCGATGTGAATTTGAACGCGTTGTTCATCAGGTTGGCCACGATCCGGTACGTGTGGGCTTCGTCGCCCACGGCCAACGGGCAAGGGGTCGGCAGGGTCACCTGGAAATCCCGGCCGAACTCGTCCGCCTGAGACTGGTACAGGTCTCGCAATTCAATTAAGATCTTTTCGATTGAAAAAGGTTCGATGTGGGCGGTTAACCGGCCTTCTTTGATTTTGGCCGCGTCCAAAACGTTGTCAACCATGGTTCTCAACCGGGCCGTGCTAACCAGAATCGTGGTGAGGATCTGGTGTGTGGATTCATGGGAAAGCGGCGCAGGCGGTGCGATCAAATAGCGTGCCGCCATGGTGATGGCGCCCAACGGATTGCGCAAGTCGTGGGAGACCGTGGCCACAAAATGGTCTTTTAGTTCGTCCAGGCGGGCCAGCCGCCGGGACATGTCGGCAAACGCCAGGGCCAGTTCGCCGATCTCGTCGGTCCGATTCACCGACGACCGCGCCCGCCAATCTCCGGCGCCCAGCCGACGCACCGCGGCCGTTAAATCGTTCAGCGGCGACGCCAAACTCCGCGCCACACCCACCGCCACGGCGACGCCCAACAGCAAACAAAGAAGCGTGATCCCCGAAAACCGTTTAAGAAACGCCTTCAAAGCGTCTCCGCGACGGGCGTTTTGCCGCCCTTTGTCAAAAGCCAGAATCGCCGCCCCGGCCCGGGGAACGGGGGCGGCGTAGTAGAGCCGTGGTAATTCGTCCGTATTGTCGACGCGGATAGCGGGCCCGTTGAGGGAAAGGGCCCACCGGGCCACGGGGCCCGTGTCGGTGGTGTTTTTGCGGGACAAGTCCGAGTGCATCAGAACGCGCCCGTTTTCGGCCACAAAAGACGCCCACGCCACGTCGCCCGACCGCCGCACTTCCCGCAGATAGTTCACCAGGGTGATTTCGTCTTTGGACAACACGGATTGTTCGCACAACAAGGTCCATCGACTCGATTCTTCCCGGTTCGCCCGTTCCTGTTCGCTGATTAAATAATCCCGCTGTGCCCAAAAGAGAGCCGCCCCGTACAGAAGAAACGAACCCAGGATGAGCCCCACGATTTGGATAAGAAACCGGGTTCGTAACCTCATGGGAGTTTTTGCTCTTCGCGCACGCGCTCAAGGGCCTTGCGGGCGTACGGATGGCGGGGGTTGCGTTTGAGAGCCGCTTCAAACTCGTCGGCCGCACCGTTCAGATCCCCATCGGCATACCGGATCAACCCCAACGTGTAAAATTGTTCCGCCTGGACGGGGTCGCCCCTCATTTCCCCCCCATCGGGTTGTGCCCCAAATCCCTGACGGCGCAGTTGTTCCCCCGCCCTGTCGAGGGCTTCTTTGGCCTGAACATCCAACGGGTCCGCTTTCAAAACCGCCAGCCAAGATTGGGCCGCCGCCACCCATTGTCCGTTGTTTTGGTAATCGAGGGCCAAGCGCCGATGCCGGTCCATGTATTCTTTTTGTTCGGCGAGGGAACGGACGTGGTCCTGTTCGGCTTGATTGCGCCGGGCCTCTTCCCGTTTCTGTTCTTCTTCCCGATCCCTGCGCTTCTTGGCGGTTTCCCAAAGGTCTTTTAAGTGAGAATCGCGGGGCGCTAGGGCGGCCGCTTTTCCCCAGGCTTCGGCGGCTCCGTTCCAGTCGGATCGGCAAAACGCCACGTAGCCGGCCACCCGCCTCTCATCAAACGGGCGAACCAAAACGCCCGACGTCAAGGACGCCTCCAAATTCGCGCAGACGGATCGAACATAGTCCAGGACTTTGCGGCTTTCGGGATCGTCGCCCAGGGTCACTTCCAAAAGCATGTCCACGCCCCGGCAGGCCCGAAGGGTCTCTTGGGCCGACCCCTTTTCGCTGGCCCGTTGGGCCGATTTCAGTTCGGCCAACGCCCGGCGAAGGTCGTGACGACGGGTTTCCAGTTCCCGGGAGGCGTTGTCCACCAGTCTTTGCAATTCGTCCAGGGACAATTTGGATAAGGAACGGGATTCAATAAGTTTTTTTCCCGCCGCCACCAGCAACGTTTGGGATCGGGGGTCGCCCGGCGAGCGCAACAGGGCTTCGGTGAGTCGGTCGACGGCCGCAAGATAATTGCCTGCCTCAAAGGCGGCTCGGCCCTCCTTGTAAAAATCCGGATCCGGTGCGGCCTGCGCGCTGACGCAAGCGCACAGGAGCAGAAACGCCCATCCACGCTTTTTCATGGAACCCGGGGATTTTCCTGTTGAAGTTTGGTGTTGGCGGTTCGAATTTTTTCGAGGGCCCGCCGATGGCGAGGGTCCAGCCGAATCGCTTCGGCGAATGAAACCACCGCCTGGGCATAATCTTCCCGTTGAAGGTTTTCCAGGCCCCGGGCATAATGTTTTTCCGCCAAACTCCCAAACCGGAACGTCAACCCCATGTGATGGGTTTCGCCCAGGTCCCCGGCTCCCACATAGGCGTAGTCCACTTGGAGGTCCCACGCCCGAAACCCGAACCCCAACGTGACGCCGGACCCTTCCTCGGATTCCCGCCCATTGTATCCCGCACGGAAAGCCACCGCTCCCCGGGCCCAATATTCCGCACCGATCAACAGAACCGGGGATTGATCTGTAATCCACCGGCCGTCTACCGAAAGAGAGGCCCCCTCAAAAAAAGGCCGAAAGGTGACGCCCCCCTGAACAAGCCGGGGAAGGTCTTCCGACTCTCCGTTGCGGGTGGGCCCCTTTCCCGCATTTCGGACCGAGGCCCCCACGGTCCATTCGCGAAACAGACCCGATCTCGCGGGGACCCACAAAACACCCCCGTCCAACCCGATCGCGTTGGCGGTTTCTCCCGAAAGGGTTTCTCGGCTGTAAGACCCTTGAACTCCCGCGCACACTCTTTTGTAGAAAGAGCGTCCATACCCCACCCGCGCGGCGGTGTTGGTGGCTTGGGTGTTTCCCTGGGCTGAGCCCGAGGTCGTGTACGAAGGAATATCGCCGTAATCGCTCGTAAGGACCGACACGGACAAGGCCCCGCCGTTAAAAAAGGGATGGGCGTATCCCGCGGATTGGGTGACCGCGTCATCGAGCCAGCGGGCACCGGATAACGCAACTTCATCGCGCCACAGTCTGCCCAATCCAGCGGGGTTCAACGCGCCGGATTCCACGCCCGGGGCATCCGCTACCCCGGCGCCACCCATGGCCGCCGTTCGCGGGCCCAAAGGATACGTCAAAAATTCAAAGGCGTCCGTCGTTCGGCCAAAAACAGGCCCGGATCCTAAAACGATCGCGGCCAGGAATCCGATTTCGGCCCGTCTCATGGGGCGCCTCCGATAATGACAAGTTTCCCACGTTTCTTATCGTTCGACGTTTCCAAAAGATAAAAATAGACTCCGCTGGGCAACGGATCGCCGTCGCTATCGCGCGCGTCCCAGGCGAACTCCCCATCGCCGTCCGTTTCTTCCAGGGTGCGAACCCACCGTCCAGCGGCGTTGAAAATTTTTATCGTTACTCGTTGGGCCAGGTCACTAAAAGTGATGGTGTCATCTCCCCGACCCCTCCGAAATGGAACAGGGTACGCATAGGCGGTTTCCAGACTCGTGTCTTGTTGGCCCATGACGGAGAACACCCCGGTGGCCGATGCGGACGCGGATACGGTTCTTCCGGCCTGATCCACGTGGGAAGAGGGCAAACGGATCCACAAGGATTTGCTTTCGTCCAATCTATAGAGGGCGAGGGTGCGGGTCCGCGTGTTCGGCGCGGCCGAATCGTCCACATTCTCTCCGTCAACGGAAGGATAGGAAAGGGTGACGGTCAACGCGGCGCTGGGGGCCAGGGGGGATCCGGTGAGGGTTTCGGCCCGCATTTCGGCCATGGTGTTCCCCAGCGGTGTCCGGGAGACCGTCCCTTGGTCGGCCAGCTTTTCTTGGGCGGCCGCAATGATGGCGGGCAACTGGGGTGAGCCGAGGGGCGCCCCGACGGGGTCCGTTGACAATGAAAGACGGTAATCCTCCGAAAACGTGTTTTCTGGAACGTGGACCGTAACCGACCCGTCTCCGCTTTGCAACGTGGTCGAAGACCCGCCCGTGTTAAAGGGAACCACCGCCGTGCGAGTGGACCCCAAATCCACGAACGAGGTGACCGCCCCCACACGGTTGACCGCTCGGGCCCGGGCGAAATAAAACGTATCGGTTGTCAGGGTTTCATAAGACAATTTCAGGGCGGTGGTGGATTGTCGGACCCAAAAAGCGTATCCAGCGTCGCTTGAAACGTCGATTTCGTACATCGTATCAGCGGGATTCCACGGCCCCGTTCCGGAAGACCAGTGAACGGTAAACGAGCTGGAGGTCACCTGGGAAAAGGACCCGGTTGCCAAGCCCGGCGGAACCGCCAGGGTAGCGGTGGAGCCCAGGGAGAGGCCACCTCCAAAAGAAACCGTGGAAACCCGGGCGAAATAGAGGGTGTCGGGACTCAGCGGTGTGGTGGATCCGAAAACCACGGGTGGATTAAATGATGTTTGTTGCCACGGACTGGAAAAGCCCGCGTCGTCAGCAATTTCAGCATATTGGAGCGTCGTGGTCGAACACGAATTGGCCCAATTAAGTTCCAGCGTTTGAGAGGTGACGTTAAAAAAAGTCGAGCTGGAAACGCCAACGCAAGACCACGCGGTGGCCGTTCCCAGGGATCCAATTAGAAACAACAACGCCGATTTTTTCAATCGCCCTCCTCCCGCTACTCTCTCTATTATTCTACTCCAATTCGTTGAAATCCAGCCAAAGAAAGGCTGAAATTTCCCTGAATTTACCCTGGATTTTTCATTCGAAAAATCCCCTTCGCAGAGCTCAGGCGGGCTTCGCCCGGGATTACCCCTCGGAACAGGGTCGCCGAGCGACCCTGTTCCGAGCCCTTCGGGAAATTTTTAGCCGCACTTTTTTCTACGCCTTCTTTTAACAATAAAGGGACACGGCTAAAAAATTTGGGTTAAAAAGCCAAATCCACGAAAACGCGGAATCGGTCCGCGTACGTGATTTCGTTGTTGTCGCTGTGGATGTATTCCAGATTGAGCGGGAGCCAAAAACTGTTCAGGATCAGCAAGTCCAATTGGACCCCGGCGGTCGCTTCGTTAATCACCCGGGTATCTTTAAAGTCGTTGATTCCGTAGGCGTTGTAGGATGCGTAGAGGCCTTCCCGCCGCAACGAAACGGGAAACGTGAAATAATAGCGGCTGAAATTTAAGACTTTTCGCACTGTAACCCCGCCTTTGACGGCGTTCTTAACAAAAATTGAGTCGCGCAGGCTTCCCATATAAATTAAGCTGGGATCGTAATCGAACAGGGTCGCTTGGGGCTGAATTTTGACACCGCGCCGTTCTCCCACTTTCTTTATTTTGCAATCGCTGAAAGACCCCTTGGCCGCCGCCGAAACATACCATTCGTTTGGAAAATCCGTTTGGCCCGACAGGGTCCCCCCCGCTGTTTGATCGCCCCGGTCCCACACAGTGAACCCGTCGGCATAAAAAGCGGCGTTGTCATAAAGGCTCAATCCAAAACGTTTATTTTGGCCGACGTTGAAACGCATCCCCAGGGGTTCCCGTTCATAAGAAAGATAATCCTGTTGATACGTGACATCCATATTGCCTGTCCAATATCCCCGTTGCAACCACGGTAGAGAGGCTTGGGCGGCCGCGCCCATTTGACGGTAGTTGCCGGTGGGTTCGTTTTTCGGCGTTTCCGTCACACCGTAGCCGACTCCGTTGAACCGAACAACGGTTTGGGTGTTTTCATAACTCACGCCCGCCAGACTCACTTCGTCCAGTGTGCGCGACGCCAACACCGAAAACGCATTTTGGCCCAACGGGTCGCCAAAATTGGCGCTTACGTCGTAGAGCCACCCGACCTCTTCGTCATGACCGAAAGAGAGATTGATCCCGCTGTAATGCATGTCGGTTAAGGCGTGATAGGGTTTGGTGAGATCCAGTGAAACCGTAGCGGCGTTGGATGGCACCGATCCATAAAGAGGGTCCTTTTCAAAAAACAGAACCGTGTCGTGGGGCGATTGGCGGTCTGGGCTGAGCGGAACCACCGTGTAATAATAGTCGTCGGCCCCCACCGCCGCCACCAAGGCTTCCCGATCGGAAACCAGCCGAGCGTCCACAATGTTGTCCGCCTGATGCACCCGTTCCACCGCTCCCGATTTTGTGAAACGAAACAACGAAGATCCCCAGGGTGAATTCGCGACAAAATACACGGAGCCGGCGGTGTCCACGTCGCAGACAATCCCGTAAAAACCAGAATAAGAATACAGCGGGGTTTTGTTCCGATACAAGGTGCGCGTTTTGCCCTCTTGAACAAAGTAATAAAGGTCGTCGTTGGATCCAATAAAAACAGACGAGTGAACATCAGCGTAAAACGCGTCGCCGACATACAAGCGTGGATGGTCGAACGAGGTGGGCACATCAAAATAGACGGGGGATCCGTTGGAGAGATAGCCCTGGATCATTTTGGATTGGGTTCCTGGTTTGATTACGCCGTTTCGATCGAACAAACCTTGGTAAATGCGAAACGGATTAACATACGATCCCGTTTGCGTATAGAAAGTCCCGTCCGTTTTGACGACTTTGCCGGACAGAAAATCGGCCCGTTTGCGGGTGAGGGATTTTTGACTTAACGAGTAACGGATCAGTTCGGGGCCCCGGACGTTTTCCGGTGAGGCCAAGAAATAAATTTCGTCTTTGTCTTTGTTGAGAAAGTCAAAAAACGCCGACCGGGCCACCACGGGGCCTTCCACCTCCACCAGGTTTAGTGAATCGGTTATGGTTTTTTGAGCGAATTGGTCAAGGAGGGTATCAAACCGGCGGCCGAACGTTCGTCCCATGGCCTCGTTGGTTTTAAAGGGCCAATACCAATCCAGCGAATTCTGTTTAAAAAATTTGTTCGTTTTCCCAATCCCGAATTTTTCCGCAAGGAAATATTGGAAAAACCCGCCCTGAATATAGTGGTGTTCTCCGTAAGGAAAAAACAATGTGTGGTTGTGCATCCGTTCCGGCGTGATGTAACCGGCTTTGGCTTGAAGCAACGTTTGAGCTTTGAACCGGCCGCTGTAGAGGCGACCCCCGTTGCCGTGCCAGGACTCGTTGAGGACCGCGTTGCCTTCCAGCAAGAACGAATTCACGGCGATGTTGGGATGGGTAAAAAACGGCAAAAATAAAAACCCGTTACCCAACACCGTGTGCAGGGAGCGGGAGACCGGGTTGTCTTTGGCGTTTAGCTGGTAGTTGTGGGCGGTTTCGTGGTAAAGCAACGTTTCCAGCCAAGACCGAACGCAAAAGTAATCCACGAGCTCGGTTCCGCCGATATAATTGATTTGGCGAGTGTTGGGAAGTGGGGTGGAAAAACCGTTGGCGATTTGGTTGTAATCCGAAATAAGTCCGACATAGAGGCGTTCGTCCAGTTTGAACCCGAACTGATTTTCGAAAAACCGGTGGAGAGGGATTTCCAACGAGAGGGTTTTGTGAGCAACCTCTTTGTTCTTCTCAGTCGAAATAATTTGGACGCCGTCGGCGTCCTGGGTGAAATAGGGTTGGTCGTGGGACACCGTGGCATCGCCCCACCCGTTGACCGCCCACAACGCCACGACAAGAGCGCGATTTATCTTCATTCCCCTCCCCTCTGAAATTTTTGGTATTCTAACAAATGACGATCAAAGGAGGCCGACCATGAATTGCCCAAAATGCGTAGCCCCGTTGAACGAGATTGTCATCGAACACGTCTATTTGGATTTTTGTACCGGTTGCCGCGGGCTTTGGTTCGACAAAGACGAAATGGCTTTTGTGACCGAGCTCAAGAATGATTTGCCAAACCCCCAAGCCGAACGGACGCAAGGGCGCCCCACCCCGTTTCCCTGCCCCCGCTGTGACGGCCGCCTGGAAGAATTGAAATTTATTCCGCTCATGGATTTGTTGGTGGACCGCTGTCCAAAATGCGATGGGGTCTGGTTGGACAGCGGGGAATTGCAGAAAGTGGGGACCATTGCCGAAGGCTTGCAATCCCCCAAAAACCGGATTCTTCGTGTGGCCTTGCAAATGAAACACCATCAGGGCGATTTTAGTTAAAGGAGAAGAACAATGAAAAAGAGGGGCTGGGGGTTGGTGTTAACAACGATGATGATCGTGTCCGGAGCGGTTTACGCCGCCGACGAGTCACAACCGTGGAACATGGGGTTCGGCTTAACGTTTCCCCAAGGGACCGGCCCGACGGCCAATGTGGTGAAAGACGGGTTCGGATTAGATTTTAATTTCGGTTACCATCAACCCGACCGGATTATCGGATTTCGGGTGGACATGCTTTATTCCAGTTTCAAGTTGTCCGACAGCGTTTTGCAAAAACTGGACAACGCCGGGGAAGGCTATTTGACCGTTTTCGGCGGGGGGCCGAGCCTTGTCCTCCGTCCGCGAAAGGGCCGATGGATTCGGCCTTCTCTCTACGCGGGGCCCGGGATGTATTATGAACACGCGGAAGCCACCTGGGGCGAGGGATGCGATCCAACCTTTGGATGCGTCAACAGCGGATCCAACACCGAAACGTCCAAGGTCAATACCACGCGCTGGGGTTATCAAGGCGGAGCGGGGTTGGATTTTCTGTTTGACGACGGCGGCGGGGCGATCAGCTTGCATGTCCAGTATGTCCGCATCAACAACACCCACACCGACGTGGAATTTGTGCCCATCAACATCGGGTACAAAGTTATGTTTTAGCCGGCGGGTAAACGGGCAAGAAGCGCACGGCCAGGCCGAATGCGGTGGCTAAGCCGGTGAACAAAGCCAAAGACACGGCCAGTTCCATCCAGTGCGGAGTGTATCCGGGCCCGGTGGTTGGAACCATGGAAAACCAACTTACCGTGAGCCGATTCAACACCACCCCTCCGATGACAAACAAACAAGCGGTGGCCATGGCTTTGGATCGTTGACGAACCGACCGCCGAGCCAATAAGGCGGCGGGCAAAAAGACGCCAACGACCATTTCGATGATAAACAGTGTTCCCAACCAACCCGGATGAAACAAGGTTGGCCACGCGCCCCGGGCCGACACGTCCACAATCTTAACCGCCCCGTAAAGGAATAACACCACCGAAGCCGCTTTAGCCAAATCAGCCAGCAACCATTTATCCAAACTTTTTCCAAACACGCGCGCGGTGTACATCGATACGGTTACGGTCACGCACAAGCCCACCGCCACTGCCGAGATCAAGGCCAAAACGGGCAACAACGTGGTTGACCACAGGGGATGGATTTTTTGGGGAACGATAAGAAACATTGACCCCATGGCCGATTGGTGAAGGGTGGACAACACAACCCCCAAAATCACCACGGGGATGGCGATTTTGTGTGCCAGATGCACGGCGCGGGTCAGGCCCAGCCGCTCAAAAACAACGGGGCTAAATTCCACCAACAAAACGGTCAAGTAAAGGGTCACGCACCAGGCCACTTCGAACATGATGGAATGGTGTTGCCATTGGGCCAGGGGATGCCACAAATTGAAGGGCCGACCCACTTCAATAAACAACGTCATGCCGACGAAGTTGTATCCCAAAAATGCCAACAAAACCACAGGACGAAGAATCGGTTCAAAGCGTTTGATGTGAAAAATGTGGACCGTGGCGGCCATAACGAATCCCCCCGCCGACAGGGCCACGCCCGCCTGCAACAACCCCACCCAAACGCCCCAGGGATTGGCGTCGGTCAAATGGCTGATGGGGCCGATCCCTTTTGTGAACCGCAGGAGCAAAACGTAAGCGGTCACGGACCACAGGGTCAGAAGCGTTCCCGCGGTCCACAAGCGACCCCACCGAGGCGGCCGCCCACGGCCGTACGCCACCGCCAACCAAACGAGGACGGCGCACACCGCCGTGAGAAACGCATACCCCATCATTGAGGTTCCTTCGGGGGGTGGTTGTCTTTACGCGAAAGCGTGGCGGCCAAAACGCCGAATAAAGAAGCCAACACCGCCGCAACCGCTGGAATCCAACTAACCACGTCCCAGGTATAGGTGGGCAGGGGACGGTTGGACAGGTTTTTTTTGAATCCCAGCTGATCAAACGGCACGTCGGAAATATACAACCACGACGTTCCCCCCACTTCGTTTTCGCCGAAAATGTGGTCCACGTACAAATCGGGGCGGGAACGAATCCGCGCTTTGGCTTCGAACAAAAGGTCGTCGCGTTTTCCAAATTTAAGGGCGCCCGTCGGACAGGATTCCACACAACCCGGCAGAAGGCCTTTGAACAATCTCTGCTGGGCGCAAAATTGGCATTTGCCGATGACCGGCGTAAGCCCGTTGTTCCACTCAAACCGGGGAACATCGAACGGACAGGCGATCATGCAGTATCGGCACCCGATGCACCGGTTTTCCCGATAAATCACGGGGCCCTGATCCGTTTGGTGAAGGGCCGCCACGGGACAGGCCGACACGCAGGCGGGTTCGAGACAATGCATGCATTGGCGTTTCACGTTGCGGGAAACGTCCGCGCCCTCTTTGTTGACCACGGTCCAGAGTTGAAACGTTGGATCCAACCGTTGGTGGGCGTGTTCGATCGAGAGACCTTCTTTGGGGGCGTTCAAATCGTTGGCGGTTTGGCATCCCCGCACGCAAGCGCGGCAACCGATGCAACGGGTGAGATCCACAAGGACGGCAAACGCGTCGCTTTTTGAAAAAACCTTCGACGCGGCCTGGGCCATGGTTCGAGGCAACCAGGCCGCCGCCATGGAAACGACGGTTCCCTTCAGCAAGCTCCGACGCGAAAGATCTGTTTTCATTTTCGTGAATGTCGACGAAACGCCAGCCACGCGCCCAACCAGCCCACTCCCAGCCCGGCCAACAACCCCAACACGCCGGTCAACCACGCGCCGGAGCGAGCCCGGTCCAACTTCCATTGGAGTTCTTTCGCTTTTTCGTTCAAATCAAATACGTTGTCAATGCCGGCCACCGCCATGTGTTTTTGGGTTTCGCTCACCTTGGCGCGCAGGTCGGCCATGCGGGAACTTTTATGGACCGTTTCTTCGTGGCAACGGGCGCAGACGTCGGGTCCCACCGCCAAATTGTGTCCCGGGGCCCCTGTTCCCATGATGGCGTCGGGCCCCTCCGCCGACCGTGGGAAATGGCAGGTGTTGCATCGCAACCCGTTTTTGTGGTGGGTGGCATGGGCGAACCCCTGCTGTTTTTCTGTGTGGCAGGACCCGCACAGGTTTTCTCCCCCGTCCAAACGGAGCCCTTTGCCGTGGGCGTTGTGACAATCAAAACAGCGGATGTTTTTTTGCCCGTGGGCGCTCAGTTTCCATTCGGCGTGGGTGGAAACATGACAGGACCGGCACATGTCGGAAGAAACCGGAATCGGCATTTTGGCCGCCGGGTGATTGTCGGCCATCGATCCGTGGCAGGATTCGCAGGTGACGCCGCCATGGGCGAACGAGGCGCTCCCTTCTTTCCACCCGGTGGTGTGGCATTGAAGGCAGTCCGGTTTGGACCCGTGTTCTTTCCAGGATTTTTGAAAAACCGGGGACGTGTACGCCTGGGCATGGAGCGAGGGAGTCCATTCCTGAAATTCCTGAGCATGGCATTCCCCGCAGGCCGACGGACCCGCTGTTTTTGCCCACCCGAGGCCGGCCCCCATGGCGAGAATACCTAAGCAAATCCAGAATTTAATTTTCATACCCCCCCCTGTCGACACAGACAATCATAGGTTCCAAACGGCCAAGAATCAAGGGAATATATTAACCCCTTGGAGATAGCCGCCGTGAAAATGTCAATGCGATTGAGCTTTATTATTGGCTACAATACTACATGACCGGTTCACTCTTTTAAAGAGGGAGGATACGCATGGAAACAAACCTGGACATTGTTCGGAAAGGATGGATATATCTTCCGCTTTTGCTTCTTTTGTCGGGGTGCGCTTTGAACAAGAAATTTCGGGAAACGACCACAGTCAATTTCACTCCGTTCGCCACGCAAACCTTGGTGTTGTTGGGGTCGTTGGATTACGAGATTTCGCCCAACGAGGCTTACATTATTGTGCCTTACGCCAGTGCGGCGGATCCGTCGTTGGTTTCCCTCCGAAGCCGCGTGGACTTGGAACGGACATTCCTAAAAGGGATCATGTCTTATTCCATTGAAATCGTGAACTTGTCGGAATCCAGCAAATCCGAAACGGACCAGGTGAAAGATTACGCGGCGTATTTGTCGTCCCTGGTGGAGACGGTGAAAGCCGAGGTTTTGGCGGACGTGGAGATGCCCGATGATCGGATTCAATCGGTTTTGACGTCCATCCGGTCTAAACCCTCGCTTCTGGAAGCCATGCGGGCGGCCAAACCGCTGATTGTCGAATTTAACAAGGTAAACTTGAGGTTGATTCGGGACATCAGTGCCGCCCGCAGTCAATTTGCCAAAAATGTCCACGCCAAAATGGATGAAACCTTCAGGACGTTTTTGGAAAAAGACTTGTCGTTGCGGGCCGAAAAAAGCGATGTGCTCCGGGGGTTGGAGCTGGTTCGGGCCTATCGGTTGGGCGACTCGACGGCCTTAAACCGATTGGGGGATATTCGCGGACTCAAGACCGTTTTGCCCGGGGATGCGTCGCGAATCGAAAATGCCTTGAGCGCCCGATTAACGCTCCTGACCCAATGGCAGAAAGAAATTGAACGGGATATCGCCCACTACCACGAACTCAAAATAAAGCTGGAACAAATTAAATCGCAACACGACGAAATGATTCGATCCGGCGGGCGTGCTGTTCTGCTTTGGACCCAGGCCCATCAAAAAATGGCCAGCGGCATCACCAACCCCGCCGAATGGTTCGGCCTGAGCGACGCCAAAAGCATGTTGACGGGGGCGGCCAAAAAAGTAATTCCTTAAGAGGGTGAATGAGCCGGGCTAACCCATGCGGTTCAAATAAGCCCGTCATGCCGGCGAAGGCCGTTAAAACATGTTGATAAGAAAAAACTTTACAGACTGGGCCCCGGCCTTCGCCGGGGAGACAATCCTTATTTGAACCGCATTAGGGCTAACCCCAATGCCCTTTAGATAAGGCTTCCCCTCATTCGCCGCTTCGCGGCACCTTCTCCCACGTGGAGAAGGAATAGTGCAGGGGTTAATCAAATTCCAAGAGCAACCGTCGCAGTCGCAGGGCGATGAGTTCCGGCGGCGAAAGGGAAGCCCTGGCTGTGCGCAGGGCGACCAGGTCGGCGGGGTGGTCGGTGATGACTACGTTCACGCCGCGGTCCACCATCCGTTCGAACGTGGCGGCGTCGTTGACGGTCCAGACATGGACAGCCAACCCTTGCCGTTTTGCCCGGCGGACCAGCCGGCGGGTGACGGTCTGTTGGTTGAGGCTAAGAAAATCCACTCCCAATTTTGTCGGATCGCCCAACGCTTTGGTGACAATAAGTCCCGACACCACGCCCGGTTCCAGGGTTTCCGCTTGACGCAAGGCGTTAAGGTCCAGGGACGTGATGACGCACCGGTCGAGCATCTTGGTTTCCTTCAAAATGTCCACGACGCGGGGAGCTAGGGTGGGGTCGGGTCTATTGTATTTTAGCTCGATGTTAAGCCCCATTCGCCCGCGAACCAATTCGATGGCCTCCCTCAGTGTGGGGACCCGTTCGCCGCGAAACGCGTCGCCAAAGGGACTTCCCACATCAATGGTGCGAAGGTCCCGGAGGGTCAAATCGGCCAACGCCCGGGGATCGCGCCCCATACGCATCAAGTCCCGGTCGTGCAAAAGCACCACTTCCCCCTCTTTCGTGGTCTGAACGTCAATTTCAGCGAAGTCCGCTCCGTCTTCCAAAGCCTGGCGCAAAGCGCTGAGGGTGTTTTCCGGGGCGGCGGCCGAACTGCCCCGATGGGCGGTGATGAGAACGCTGTCGGCAAATTTTATTCGCCGTGCCCACCACGCCCCGCTGAGTGAAATAATCAGTAATGATCCTCCCGTGACCGCGACGGTCACGCGGCGAAATGTTTGCCTGTCCTTGGGCAAGAGGGGCGGAAGATGCTCCGAAACGGTTCCGGTCGCTTGATCAAAGAGTCTGTTGATGAGGGTGGTTCGGAAAATCATTCCGACAATCCCCGTCGCCAGGCCCAGCAGACTCACCGTTCCAAAAACAACCAGAACAATCAAGATGGCCAGACCGGGATGGGTTCCCACCCAAACCAAACCCAAACGACCCAACACCAAAACGAAAGAAGAAAGGGTGTTTGAGACCAAATTGAGGAGAAGCCAAAACCCGCCGATGGTTGTCAAAGGCAAAAGCCAATTTTCCCGGGTGAAGTGAAAACTTTTGCGCAGGGACTCCCCGGCAGACAGTTTTCCCCGCAGAACGAGGGGAAGCCCGTAGGCCCACCGGGTCCAGAGTCCGACGACCGCCGCGGCGGTCGCGGTCGCCCCCACCCCCGCCAGGGTCAGAGCCGCATACCATTGAGGTGGACGGGTGTGGAGATAGTAGTTGATGTCGTGGTGTCCTAAAAGGAAACGCCACACGCCAAACAGGAGAAGTCCCAGGGGGATGTGCAAAAGAATAATTGTTCCCAGTTGGATAAACGTCATGCCCATAAGCGGTCCCAATCGGTTCCAGACTCCGCGCAGGGCCGTGTAAGGCGAGGTGCCCATTTCCGCCGTCATCAAGAGAAGGGTGGACTGTTGGACGCGCCATGAAATCAATCCGGCCAATCCAGCCACCACCAAAAGGGCCGCTCCCCGGGGGGAAAGAAAAAACCCGGTCAAGTCGAAATTGGTGATGGCGCTGTCTCCCGCCGCGCGCACCAATTGGTCCAGGACGACGTGGACCAACGGCCAAAACCCGATGGCCACAACAATTCCATAAATGATCTGGAATCGCACCAAAGCGCGTCCATGGGAACAAAAACCGTTCCACGCCTCTTTCCAGGCGCGGAAAACAGCGGATATCAGGCCGGTCATCGCGGTTTCAATTCAGCCAAAATCGCCTTGGATCCATGGCCCAGGCGGCGGAGACATTGTTGCGCTTGCGGGATGGAAATCGATAATCGTTTGAACCGGTCTTCCGTCATGAAGTAGAGTCCCCCCGAAAAGGGGGTGGGGGCCTCGGGAATAAAAACGGCAAAGAGACCGTTGCCCAAATTTTCCGTGATGTAACCGATTTGCCACGCGTCTTCGATTTTGGCCAAAACCACGTCGTGTTTTTCCCCCTTTTCCAAATGGAGCAGTTGGTCTCCAACGGTTTTAAGAAATTCATAGCCGGGGAACTTGTTGAGCAACTTGGATTCCAACCAATTCACGAATGTCCGGGCCATTTTGGTTTTCGAAAAAAGGCCGGCGCCGAAACAGACGAGGACCACAATCCCCGCTGTTAAGACGCGCACCAGGCCGACCCCCAAAACGGTCTCGACGGGTATCCGTTCGGCCAGGGGAGCGGCGATGCGCGAGCTGACGTCATGGGCTTTCCCGACGATGATCCAAAGGACCACAAACGGGATTAAAAACCAAATGCCGCCTTTAAGCGTTGTCTTGATGAAATCCGCTATATTTTTCATTTCGCTTCTCTCTTATACGTTGAATTTTCAATAAAGACCCCGCGGCCTCCCGGACTGTTTCAAGGAGGCCGCGGGGTGCATGCTTTAAAAAAAATCCTTTACTTGGCCTTCGGGTTCAGGGGGTTGCCGTCGAGTTTATCCGAAATCATCGTGATGGCTTTTTGCGCCCGCACGCTGTTGCCGGCGGCGTCCAACGGCGGAGAAAAGGCCGCGATGCCGAACTTGCCGGGGGACACGGCGATGATACCGCCGCCCACGCCGCTTTTCGCGGGAAGGCCCGTGAGGAACAGCCATTTGCCGGAATCGTCATACAGGCCAGCTGTCGCCATGACCGCCAAGATCTTCGCCACATGTTTTTGATCGATGACCTGTTTTTTGGTGACGGGGTTCTTCCCGCCATTGGCGAGGGTGGCCGCCATCAGGGCCAAATCCTTCGCGTTTACGTTGATGGAACATTGGCGGGTGTAGAGATCCGTGGCCTGGGCTGGATTGTCTTTAATCAACCCGTAGGCGTACATCAACATGCCGATGGCCTGGTTGCGCTGGTTGGTGTCGGACTCGGATTTATAGACTTCCGCGTTGACCTCCAACGGGCGCCCGGCGCAGTCGCTGTGCATGCCGAGAATTTTCGCCCACACCGCGTCCGCCGTTTTGCCTTTCACCAGGCTGGTGGTGGCAATGGCGCCCGGATTGACCAGGGCGTTCATTTCCTTTCCTCGGTATTGTTCCACCGCGACGATGGAATTAAACACTTGCCCCGTGGCGTCCACCCCGACGCCGTTAAGCACCACGTCGTCCCCGGATTCCTGCATGACCTGGGCCATGGTGAACACTTTGCTGATGGACTGGATGGAGAACAACTGGTCCACGTCGCCCACCGTCGACACCTGCCCCTCCACCGTCACCAAGCCGATTCCAAAAAAGTTGGAATCCACTTTGGCCAGCGCCGGAATGTAGTCGGCGTTTTTCCCCTCTTTCAGCCCCTTGTATTTTTCGTAGGCGGCCTTGAGCGCTTTGTCGGCGTCGGCCTTACTGACGGCTTGGACCGGCGCAATCAGGACGGCCATGAGCGCCGCCAGCAGACCCATCCGTAACATGGAATTTTTTAGCATCGATTTGTTCCTCCTCGAAGGACTAATTCTGAGAATTCTTTGAACTGAATTTGTAATTGGCCGAAAGCTGAATCCGTCGGTCTTCCCCGGATTTTCCATTGGCGTCTTCCCGTCGGCCGTAGAGGTATTCAAGCCCGTAGAACACGTTTTGGGTCGGATAATGGATCACATTCGCCGAGGCGTAGTCGCCCCGGGAAAATGTTCCGGGATCTTGGTAGTCCGTGTTGTCGACATCGTTGAAACTGTATCCGATGGAACTGCTCCAGCGGTCGTTCCAGGTGATGTCGTAATACGCCGACAGGCCAACCAGCGGAATGGCTTTGGCCGAGATGGACGTGGTGGTGGACCCCCGCGGGGCCAAATCCATGCCGCCGTCGTTCATGTAACTGGCGATCCCCGCGCCATACACCAGGCCGACTCTCAACGCATCGCTCTTTCGGGTTTTAAGAACAGACGTCAGATCCAAACCCCATCCCGTTTTGTGGCCTTTGGGTGAATTGTCGACCGCGCCCGGCGTGTCATAACCAAGGTGTCGAACGATCCCGGCCAATTGCACATGGCCCTTCTCCCCCACCAGCCGAGCTTGGGCGGTGAGATCCGGATATTTTTCGTCCCCTGTGACGGACGTTAAGGCCGGGTCGATTTCCCGCAGGCGACCGTCGTCGATGTCATTGGACGGCTGTTCCACGGCGAGCGACAGGGAGTGCGTGCCCATTGATTTTGTCAACCGGATCTGGGGGTTGCGTAAAAACACCATGCCGGAGGGTCCCCAATAATCAATGGTGTTGGGAAAAATATCGCCGTCCATGAACAGGGAGTTGGTTTGACCCGCGAGGACCGGTCCCCATTGGCCGTAGGCATGGCGAAGCCGAATCGTGGTTTGGCCTTCGTCGGCGCCGACACCGAAAAAGTCAAACTCGAATTTCGTGAACACCGATTCACCGTTTATCGGAAGTGTGGCCTTGGCGCCCAAACGACTTTGGCGCACGCTCAAGATCGCCTGGCCGTCGCTTCCATATGTCCCTTCCGTGGTCGGGATCTTGCTGGGACGAAGAGTGGAATCCCAGGCCGGATTAACCCGATTGAAGTCTTGAATGTAGTCCAACTGCGCGAACCCGTAGACTTCAAAGGACGGTTCCGCGGCATTCATGAAACCCGGCATGATGAGAACCAACCCCAACAACGCCATTGTTGTTTTTTTCATTGTGTGCGCTCTCCTTGATCTTTTTTAGTTCACGTATCCCGAAATGGGGGTCTTGGGGGACGGTGGACGTTTTTTACCCACGTTCGCCTTCTCCCAGGCTCGCACCCGTTTTCGAGCGGTATCGAAAATCCTCTCGTAGTTCCCTTTCAGAAATTTGAATTTCGCGTCAGGCGTCAGATGGGCCAAAAGGGGCGCGTAGAGAGTGTAGGTCTTCAAATAACCGCTCTGTTCGGTGGGGGCCACTTCGTCGGTCCCGAAAAGGAACCGGTCCGGGTGGCGGTTGATCACCCCCGCCACCTTGGCCACGGATTCCGGAGAATCGACGATGTATTTGGCCGTCTCATCCCAAGAGAGATCAAAATAGACATGGTTCAGGGCGGGGTTGTTGATGGCCCGTTCCACCATGCCGGCCTGATCCGCCACCGGTCGGACCACGCGACCCAGCCCCACGTGGGCCCAAATGATCGTGGTTTTGGGATGGCGGACGAAGAGATCCCGCAACATTTGAACGATGTAGGGGTCTTGGTTGGGTTTGGGGAACGGCACATTCACGTCGCAGTGGAGGATCGCCGGCAGTCCCACTTCCCCCGCAAAGTCCAGGATCCGATCCAGGGCTTTGTTGTTTATCGTCGCCACTTCGCCGGCCACTTTGGAGGAAACGAATTCTTTATGAATCGAGAACTCCCCAATCCCTGAGAAGACCCCCGGGAACGTGGTCAACACCCGGCGAATGTGGTCGGCGGCGTACATGTCCGTGGGGTTAAATCCCGTGATCATGGGATCGAAACGCGCCTGGTCTTTTTTGGGCAGAGACTTGTAGGCCATGGCGATGTGCGCGTCGGTGAACGAATAGTAATAAAGGGGCGCGTCTGTTTGAAGATAGTACCAGGGCGCAAAATCCCCGGTGCTGGCGTGCATCCACTGCTGTTGGAGCGGAATGCCGAACAAGGTGGAACGTCCCACTTTGTTACCCATGATTTTTAGGAAATCACGGATGTCGGTGCCCTCTTGAATGTAATTGGTGAGGTGGAAATGGGCGTCGTTGATCTCATGCTTTTTTGGGGTGGAATATCCGGAAGAGCCGAGAAATACAACGACCGCCAGTGCGAAAATTTGTCGTTTCATGGGTGCTCCCCCTTAAAAGTTAATGGACCAGCCCGCCGAAACGGTCACGCCCTTTTGTCCCCCCACGTAATAGCCAAACACGGAAGATGTGGGGGCCCGATAGACCTCGATCACATGCAAATTGATCCGGCTGTTGCGCGTATCGAACAAGAAGAAATTAAGCCCTTGAATGAAATCGTAGCTCGTTCGATACCCGGCGCTCTTGTCGCCGAACACAACCGACGAGGCCACGTAGGCTTCCGTCTTTCGCGGTCGAATCATTTTGGAGGCCTGGGCATAAAACCCGGTATCGGTGACCATGTTTTGTGGCACGCGCACATCCGTCGCCGTGTAAAAATCGCTCAACTGGCGCACGTAGGCCTCGGCTTGAAGATGAAGTCCCCGAAATTTCACTCCGGCGTCAAGAGCCCACATCTGGTATTTCAAAATATCGACGGTGTAGCCGGCCACAACCGCGTCTTTCGCGAAGGGGAGCAGGCTGTCGGCCATTCGGACTTGGGTGGAGTCCGGTTGATTGCTCCCGGAATTGGACAAGGCGGCGTTCTGCCGTCCCTGGGTGTAAGCTGTGCCGAACCGGGTCGCCACTTTTTGGTGGTTTTCGAAATCGCCCATCCCCCCTTTCGGACCAAATTCGTGAGTGGTGGGCATCCAGGAGACGTTGCCGCTGGCGGCGAAGTCCCGGGAATCTTCTCCGGCGTTCACGTTTAATGTGGTGAGGTTGTTCCCGAGCATGACGGTGTAATTCAGACCGGGCAACGCTTCACCCGACCCCCACACCCCCTGGGTGAACCCGGGCCGAAAGAATTCGTCGGCCATCATGCGGTCGGTTCCCAACCAATAGGGGTGAGAATAGGTCATCGTTCGCGTGCCGGGCAACGCGCCGACCCCCGCGTGGAGGGTGAGCTTCTTGTTGAACGCCCAGCCTAAGTAGCCGATGATAGCGACTTTATCGGTGGCATTGACTGTCCACAGGGTGGATTGATACAGAAATCGGGGGTCATACACCCAGCCGCTGAAACTCAGGAGCACCCGGTGGGGCGCGGAAACATAATTTGCCGTATCAATGTCGTGGGAGGTGCCGAGATGATCCTCAAAAGACTGGGACGCCGGAAGCTGGTTGAGATAACGCACCAGTATATACAGATTCATTTTTAATTCGCCGTTGGGGGACCGAACGAGAGGAATCCCGGTTCCCGATTTAAAATCGATTTTACTTTGGTCGATGGATGGGGGGGGCTCTTTTTGTTTGGCGGATTCCTGTGCTTCCAACTGCCGTTGCACCTCTTCGCGAACCTGATCCAAAGTCACTTCCGCGCGAAGATCCGAAAAAACCAACCCGCCCATCAGTCCCAACAATGGGAGCAACCGAAATCGTGATTTTTGTTTCATAAATCTCCTTTCAACCATGCGAAGGAACGCCGGACCCCAAAAATCATCTTGTGTTAATTATCCATTAATTGAAGAGTTGATGGTTCAAATATTTCTTCCACCCTAAGTTCGCGTTTTAAAAGGCCCTGGTCGAAAGCGCCGTCCAGAAGCGCTTTCAACGATCGGGGATTGTTCGGCACGCCGTAGGACCAATAGTCTTTTCCCATTAAGTCCAGGGTGATTTGGTACGACTCCGGTCCCCACGGCAGTGGAATTTTCGGTTCATTCTCCGTCCCCAGGTTTTCAACGGCTCGTCGTTTTGATTCAACGAATCCCATGAACAGGGCTTCCGGAAGCCACGCGTTTTCTTTGATGAGGTCCGAGCGAACCGCCAGGGCCGTGGCCAGCGGAAACACCCGGCTTACTTTGAATAATTCCTGCTCCACTGTCGCGTAATTGGGAAAAAGGCGAACAACGGGACCGGCGTTTTCCGGGGGTCCCGGGTGAATCAGGGCGTCCACCTGACCCAAGCGAATTAAATCCGTCATGGATTTCTGCGGGGGCGGCCCCGTTGAGACGTCCACCCAGATCACATCCTCCGATGTCAGGGTGGCGCTGGATTGCAGAAACCGGCGGATCCAGGCCGCGCCGGTGTTGCCGACGTTATCCACCGCCACCCGTTTGCCCCGCAAATCCGGGGGGGCCTTTATGCCGCGATCGGTTCGAACCCAGATGTCCCGCAAAGGAAATTCTCTCAGGAGAAACACGGGGATCAGCGTGTAGTCCTGCGGTTGACCCTCGGCCAATCGGGAAAGAAACGGCAACAGTTCCACTTCCATCGCGTCAAATTTCTTCGACCCGGCCTGGCCCCGAATGGCCGCGAGGGAGAGGGTGTGATAATGGAGATCGCAACCGGGCACTTTCACGGTGCCCTCTTGAAGGAGGCGTGTGTGGGCGTAGTTTTGCGTGGCCACTTCCAGGGGCAACTCTTTTTCTTCAGCCCGGGCGGATCCCGCCGTGGCCAAAATCAAGGCTCCCCAAACACAATGTCGGTATTTAATCATGTTCCCCCCCGAGGTTTAGTCACAAGATGTTTCTGGAACACAATTCCCCAGGACCGGCCATCGGCCCCGCGGCGATTATCGAAATGGGTCACATATAGTTCCAAAATCGTGCTCCACCGCCAAGGGAACTCCGCCCCCAAGGTCAGGTCCGCCCGGTTCCATTGGTCCACCTTGAAATCGTAGTAGGCCTCGGCGTTGGCGTAGGGCGTGATCTTAACGGAATTGAGGGCCACGCTGTGTTCCAACCGAAGGCGGTTTCGATAGCGGACGGAAGAGTCGCCGTCCATCCAGCGAAAATCCGCTTTGTTCCGATCCGCCAGCAACCACGCCCCGCCGAACGGAATCCGTCCCGTGATCTCCAAAACCCCACGGGTTTCATCCGTGGGATTATCGACGTCACGCAAATCCGGGATGTAGGCCACCCCCAGCCGGGTGGTCAACCGCTGGGCCTTTTCGACGTTGGGATCTTTAAACACGTACCGGCGAAAAAAAGGAAGCAACCCCACGTCAAGATCGTATTCCAGGTTCCCTGACGAAAAAGAGCCGTCTTCCGTCCGGTAATTCAACCCCGCCGCAAACCGGCTTCGAAATATTTTGTTGTGGGTGACGTAAAGCGCCCCCTCCGGGGCCAGGTTGTCCGCGCGCAGGGGCCCGCCCAGATACCCTAAGAACCATACAGCCCAAACAAGGCGAGAGATCCAAAAAGGAACGGATCTCTCGATGAGAGTCGGATGCTGTTCCGGAAAGTCTTTTGGCCCTGACTCGAAAAGGTTACGCGCGGGCATGTCCCGACTCATATGGACAACCTTTTCCGACAAATGCGATTTGGTTCAATTCCACGGGAGACATTTGTTCCTAATCATCAAATCGATCGTTCATGGAATTGTTGGCTTCTCGGTTTTTATGGGCCCGTAACCCTGGTTTTGCCGATAAGTTGCCGATATTTTGCCGATAATCCATAGGCTCTTTTTCGGTTGGATGGGTTGGTCACGACCAAGATCCCGTCGCGAACCCAGTTGGCCAAAAGCAGGCGGACCAATCTGTCCGATAGGCCCAGTGCTTTGGCCGATTGGGTGGACGTGATTGTTTCTTCATGACCAAAATGACCCAAGACAACACGCAGGCGCGGGTCTAAATTCTTCATTGGTGGGTCTCCACCCCCTTGGACTGTTGCGTAGAAAGAAAGAGTTTCATCTTTGGCGTTTTTAAAGACGCTGGCCACCAAGACGAGGAAATACTCAACCCATTTTGTCAGGTCCGCTTTCTCTCTCCCAAAATAATAGTTGTGGTGGGGATGTGTCTCCAGCTGTCCATAATATTTTTCAAGATCGTTCGCGTGGCTTTCCTCCAAAGAGAGATACCCATTAAGGCCATACCCCCCGCGATGGAGAAGGAATGTGGCCAAAAGGCGGGCCGTTCGACCGTTCCCATCATAGTAAGGGTGAATGGTAACGAATTGGTAGTGGGCGAGGCCTGCCAAAGCCGGAACCGGGATATCGTTTCGTTCAGCCCAAGTGATCCAGCCAACGAGTTCAGACATCAGACCCGGAACGTCCTTGGCCTCCGGTGGCAGATAAATGAGCGACCCGGACCCCGCCTCTCGGATGGCGTTCTGGCCGTCCCTGTAATGCGTGGGTTTTGAGTGGGGCCCATTCATGACGAAGCCGTGTATCCGCCGGATCAAATCCTCCGTTAAAGGTTTTCCCTCCGCCGCCCATCGCTCGATGCGTAAAAGAGCCTCCCAATAATTCCTGACCTCGTTAACATCCCTTTCCCTTCCCTTGAACACCACCCGTGGGCTATCGATCGCTCTTTCGGCTTCCGCAAGAGACAACCGATTGCCTTCGATGCGGGTCGAAAAATGCGTCGACCTCAACCTCGCCCGGCGGCGTAGTTCCTCCGCCGCAACCAGAGGCAAAGGGGACACCTCCACCAACGTTTTAGCGGCTTCAATTTCCATGAGCGCCGCTCCGGCTTTTGGCGTGAGAACGTAATGGGGAGACCAACGGCGTATTTTCTTCTTCAAAAGGGCCTCCAGATCCAATTCTGAATTTTTGTTACCACTCAGCTTTTCATGAAAACTTCTCGGCTCTATAACATTCCGACCGTAGCCCTAATCCGTTGATAGATATTTTTTTCCCGTCATAAAAAACGCGCCGGAAACAATAAAGGTTATTGGCCACGGGGAATCAGTGGGGTGAACCACTTCTCTTTCGGCACGAGTTTGGGCTGGGCGGGATCGCTTTCGTAGGCCGGGGTCATGATTTGGACGTTGTTTTCATTAAACACGTCCAAGATGTTTTGGTGCAGGGCGTGGGTGAGGATCAAACGGGTCGCCGGCGTGGAATAATAGGCGTTGATTTCGTACGTCACACAAAAGTCGCCGAGCCCCTTTTGGAGAACAAAGGGTTTTGGATCTGTGATCAATCCCGGTGTTCGCGCCGCGGCTTCCAGAAGCATCGCTTCCACCTGACGCCAAGGGGTTTCGTAGCCGATTCCCACCGTGGTGTGGAGCACCAATCCGCGATCTTTGGCGTGGGTGCTGTAATTAATGACGGGCGAATTAATGATCGCCGAGTTGGGGATCACGATCACTTCGTTGCGAAAGGATCTCAACCGGGTCACGAGGGTTTGGATTTCCAACACTTCCCCCCGGAAGTTGTCCACTTCGATCCAGTCGCCCACGCGGAACGCCCGCCGATAAATGGTTGAATAGCCCGCAATCAAATTGGCCGCAAACGACGAGGATCCCAATGAAATAATGATTCCGAGAAAGACGGAGACCCCCTTGAAAGCCGCCGAGTTGGAACCGGGAATGTGCGGGTAGGCCAACATCACCCCCAACGCGATCAGGGCCACACGGACAATTCGAAAAGTGGGGACGGCCCAATCCGGGTCAAACCCCGCTATTTGAATGGTCCCCGTTTGGAGACCGGCAAAAAACAGTTTCAACGTTCGCAGAACCCCGTAACAGAGAAAACCAATAACGAGGACCGCCATGAGTCCGGGCAAGGAGGCGACAATTGATAATCCAAGAGACCGGAGCGGATCCAAAAGCAATCCCAACAAACTGTCGGCGACGGGGCGGGTCCACGGAAACTGTCGGAGCATGAACCCCGCATGAAAGTAAATAAGAAGCGCCGCGCCGGTGGCATATCCCATCGCCATGAACCCCCTGAGTCCATCCCACAGAAGATTGGCTTGGATCAAGTGAAACGATTTGTCTTGAATTTTCGTAATCTGGGGTTTCACCCGTTGTTCAAAGAACGAATCCACCCCGCGGTGGAGCCGTCTCCAGCCCTTGAGAAAAACAAACAAAACGATCAATCCCGCCCCCGCCAGGAGGGTGTCTTTTAACAACGCCTTAAACGTTCGAGCCTGGCGAAAATCAATGACGGCTTTCACCAGGGTGTTTTTGATTAGTTCGGCATACCCCAAATGGCCCAATCCGGGAATGGGCGCGTCCGCGTCGAAGACCCGCATCATCAGCTGATTGCCTCCGTTAATGACGGCGTACCCGGTTTGGGGAATGATTGTGATGGTGTCGGTCGAAAGGGACGACTGGGCGGCAAAAAGGGAAAGGCGTTTGGCGATGTCCGCGGCGCGTTTTTCCGCGGGATAATTGGTAACGCCCCGCACATGAAAAAGTGTTTTTCCGTCCAAGCGCACCGGCGCTTCCGACACGGACGCGTCGGACTGGGACTCAACCGCGGCCATGTCCGCCGGATACCCTTGGGCGCGGGCCGAAAGGCTTAGAAAAAGTAAAAACGTGAACGCCAGAGCTCGATTCATAGGTCGATTATGCCACCTATCCTTTGACTTGTCTATTTCGTCCCCGCGCCTCAAGGGGCTTTTTCATTGGCCGGAACAGGCACGGTGAAGGCCCAGAGCCAAAGAGAAAAAGAATGGACCTGGTAGCGGGACGCACAATCAAAGGCGTACGAAAAGGAGGCTTCCCGGGTCACAAAAGGAATAGGAAACAGGCGCATTTCGAATCCGCCCGTGACGTGTTGGCGGGCGGAGCCGCCTTCGTAGCGGCTGGGTTCGTGATAGGTCCCGCCGCGCAACCGAAACCGGTTCGGTAAAAGTTCCACTTCCGCTCCGGCGTGAACGGTGGCGATGTTTTTTTGACCGATGGGTCGGGTGGATTGGGTGGTGAAGGCCGCCGAGCCCTGGGCGTTCGAGGGGGATTTTCCAAAAAGACGAACGTCCCCGCTCATCAGTCCCGGATGCCCCCGCCAACCCAAAAAATGGTTCCACTCATGGGCAACGCCGATGGAAGCGTTGGGGGCTTCCAAAACCCCTTCGGGCACAACCAAGTTGCCTATCTTGACCGGCTCTGTTCCGGCGCTCACCAGTTTCTCGTCCGTGCTGACACCCGAGGTGTAGGCCGCGCCGAACCGCCAATGTCCTCGTCCGGGATGAACCACGATCCCCGCGCCGTACCCCAGTCCGTTCAATTTGAACGCCCGGGGCTGGTGATCGTCTTTGGGATGCACCCGCGCCCCGACAGGATTAAGCGAGAATCCCAGGGCCACCGTGCGGTCATTGGTCGTGTATCCGGCGGCCAGAGTGCCGCTCCGGAATTGAGCTTCTTGGTTTTGCGGGAGATTTTCCGATTCAAACACCGACATTTGGCTGACAAACCCGAGCCCCCAGTTGCGGTATTGTGCCAGGAGACCAAAGTCCACGAGAGCGGAGTTGCCGTAAACCAAGCTTGGCGATCCGCTGTTGTCGGAATCATTGTTTTGGGTGGCCAGCGTGCTGAGAACCATGTCCAGTTCCAGGGGCCGCATAAAGGCCCGGGCCCGGTAAGCCACGGCCGCCGGGTTGTCCGGCAACGCCGCGTTCCCTTCCGCAATCCCGGCGTAAGCCCCGCCCAACGCGATCTTCCGCGTGGACCCCGTGGTCACGGTGCGGGTCACATCGATTTGGTAGTTATTGTCCGTTAAGGGTTCGCCCATGGATAGGGCCCGGGCGGAGCGCCCGTACCAAAACAGAAAAATCAAGCAAAAACACAGCCCTAATTTAAGCCCGGGTCCTAATGCAAAATCGGGGATAATGCCCAACATCATTTCTGGCCATGGTCGGGGAATTCTCATTGGCTTGCCCCAGCGGATCTCTTCACGATGAACCTAGCCCGCGCGGCGTGCGGGTTTCTCCACGATGTCATCAACGATTCCAAGAAGGTCCCAGGGGGCACCCGTGCTCGAGCCATCCTCCAAATATCTTCCCTGATTAACGCGTAGTCTGTTGTCAGCATGCGCACCTCGGATAAACGATCATCCCCTATCGAGGACAGAACCCCATCATAGGCGTCCCGGGACACCCCCCAGGAAATTCGCCATGTGGCCTCTGGAGGATACACTCTGTCATCGGGAACAAACGCGAGCGTATCCTTTCCAGTGGCCCAGGTGTAATAGTAGTTGAGACCCAGGTGACAAATGACCAAAGGAAAATCATTCTTAGGCATTCGCTCTATAAGTTTTTGATAGGTTTCGACATTTTCTTCATCTAAGGTCGGGACATAAACTCTGCCTGAAAAAATGAAAAACAAGCCGCAGGCGGCCATCCCCATGGCAAACCCTCTCCGATCGGAACCAGCCCAGCGGGACCAGAGCGCGATTCCAGGTAGAAAGACGACCAACATCAAGCGGTATCCAAGGTCAAGCACGTGAAAATCAAGAAATGGGTTAAAGAGGAGCGGGATGAGAAGAAGCCAGGACAACGTTTGGAAACGTCCGGACGTCTTGCTCCTGAGGAAAACGATGCCCGGCGCGAGAGCAAGAAGAGCCATAATGACCTCCGCCTGAATGGCCGAATGAAGAAAGACTTTTTCCCCGAGGATTTTTAACGGCCACCCCTGGGGCCACGTGAAGGCTGGCCGTAACCGATCCAGATCGCTGGGGACGACGGCCTTCATCGCCAACACCAGACCAACCAATCCAACAGCAATCCCCAGTCCCCAGCTCCGCCAGCGGATAGGGGGCAAGGTCGTCCAATGATCCAGAAATATCCCAACGGACACCCATACCCCAATAAGAAATACCAGTTTATGGCTCGAGGCAAGCGCTAGCAACAGTAAGACGCTGACAATCAGCCACGTCCATGATCTTTCCCTTGTTTTTGATTGGAAAGACCGCCCCAATGCAGCCAGGGCAAGGAACAAAAAGACGAGGCTGCCCGCGGTCTTCGGAAAGTGCGCGCAGAGATAAGAAAGTGAAGGAGATACCGCCAAAAATAACCCGAGGAGAAGGCCGTGATATAACCGCCCCGAGGTGCTTACGGCATAGATAAACCCGGCCGGGGCCGCGGCTCCCACGAGGAGCGATACCCCCCATTTGACGGCAAGAACGGGGTCCACCCCCAGGCGTTGAATCACTCCAAAAAAGACGACTACGATGGAATTTTCGAAACTTCGAAACCGGCCATGTTCGGCAAAAAATCGTGCTTGTTCAGCGAAATAATATCCATCCGTCCCCGTCGCAACCGATGTTTGAGTAAGCATCCACAAACGAATTCCAAAAGAAATCAGGAAGAGAAGTGTTCCCCAAGACCACCAGGAAGAGTGTCGATCTAAATTAAATGGAAATAGGGTAGAGAACACGGGAACGGTTTCTCCAGAGAAAAGTCTCCACCGGACCAGTGCCGCCCTCTTGAATACGATAAATTTCATTGATTCGGTAAACGGTTCCGGTGGGATCTTTTTCGAAACGGTGGCCGCGTTCCACAACACGAATTTGGCCGGGCCGTGGAATTTCGGACCAAAGACCGACCCTCAGCTCATTTTCAATAACCTTAACGGAAAGCCATGCCGACGCGTCGAAATTGTTTTGAAGCCGAAGGTCGTGATAATTAAAGAATACGGAGGCACCTGTCCCAAACGGAATGCGCCGGTTGTCATCGGGAAACAAATCGAAATCGTGATGGTGTCGCTCCAGGACATCGAACCCGGCGTGAAGCATGACCCAGAGGAACGCCGATGCCAGCTGACAGAGACCCCCGCCAATCCCCTCTCCCAACCCGCATCCATTGACTTCATAACCCGGGCAAAACCCCCTCCGTTCGGTGGGGTATCCAAGTCGCCGGTAAAAGGAGAAAATTTGCCCTGGGCGAATCACAGTTCCGTCAAAAAGAGGGGCGGCCAAAGCAATGTTCCTTCGCTTGCCGGATTGAAGTCGGCGGTTTGCCCCCTCCCAGTTCTTAAGAATCAAACTTCGGTATTCAAAAATGAGATGGGGGAAGAGGGGACCCGCTGTGGAATTTCGATCCAACGCAAGCGGAGGCCGAGCCAGCGTGTCCAATATCAAACGCTGAACACGTCGAGCAAAAACACGGAAACGAATCGGGATCCATTTCAAAAAGAGTCCTATGGTTCTAAACTAAAATTTGTCCTATGAAACCCGAGAGGGCTGATGCACCACGTTTCGAAGTAGTACCTCAAATAGGTGTAATCGTCTTCTTGATCAATAGGCCTGGGTCGCGGAATTCCATGATAGGTTTTATGGGATTCCAAGATCGGGTCCTCGGCAAGACCTTGTTTTGTAAGAATTTCTTTGCATTCCTTGAAACTGAGTAGACTGGGCCGAGTGATTGTCATTTTCATTTTTTCAGCCGTTCGGCTTTTTAAAACAACAACGTTGCCGTAATTGTCAAAATCGCCCCGGTCCAAATATCCTTCCAGGTCGAATACCGTCTTTGTTGGCGAGGCGCTCACCACACGAGCGATTCCCTTGAATTCATATCTATTGTCGGGGTCCGAATAGGAAAAGCGGGCGGTTTCGGTGTCGTAATTAAAGGTAGATCCCTTTGAGGTGGGTTCACTGTTGGGTCCTTGGATGGCGAGTCGATTTTTCTCTACGATGAGCCGAGTTCCCTCTGTTTGAGGGCGAATAAAAGTATCCCCCGATTTGAACCCTATTTCAGTCAGACAGAGGTCTTTGTATTTTGACCCGGGGTAATGGGAGAGAACCTTAAATTCAAAAGAGGAACTTTTCACTTCTTTTTTTAAAGGGATGACCTGGACACCGCGCTGATCCTGAAGACTGTAGGTCTCTCCATCAAAAGTGAAACCTTTTAATCTCCCATTTCTTTTAAATGTTTCGTCGTCACGCTGGTGTCCATTCGCAAACCAAATGCCGGTGAGTGAAATGGGAACATCGAAGTTAAACGTGATTGTACTGCCTTCCCCGTATCCGGGCGCGCCTTCCGCCCAGACAGTGTCCGATTCGCCGTCGAAAAGGTTGTCAACACCGTAAACCAACAAGGGCGTTAGTGTCGTTGAAGCCAACACGTTAACTATTTCTTTCTTGGGGAAGATGAATTCGATCCGCTGACCCTGATGATAAAAGTTGATTTCGTAAGGGGCGGCGCCCCTGTAGGCCCATTCCTGAGTTAAAAAGCATTGAATAGAAAAAAGGGATCCACGAAGGGGCGGGTCGACGGGGATGGATTGGATACCGTTCTTGTCAGCGCGAATGTCAAAAGCGGCGACCCCATTGTATCGATCCACCGTCCATCCATCTGTCTGATACCCGAGAAGATAACAGATCTGGGCCCCCTCCATTGTGTGAATATCGACCCGATCGATGGTGACCTCCTCTCCGAAAATGAGGCGCGCCTCTTCAAAGAGTTGAACAAGTTCTTCGGAATCGGAAAAGGGGATATTGGCGTATGTGTCATTGGGCTCGGTCGTTCTATTTCCATCAAAATACTCTTTTCCCCCTTTAAGGTGAATCAGGGATACGGCTTTTGCCATGGCCACATTGGAAATAAAGACAAGGACTAGAATTAATAGGACAGTCCGTCGCATTGCCATGCCCCCCCTTCGATCAACATTTAAAAACAGAAAGAATTCTACAAATTCCGGTTTGGTCAGTATGGAAACTTCTCAACTATGGGATAGCGGGTTCTCACTTCGATTTTTGGGAGCGCATCAAAGTGCCACCATTCAATAGAAAGTTGTTTAAAGCCGTTCTTTTCCATGATTTCGCGTAAGAGTCGGCGATTCTCTAATTGGGCTGGGGTCAGTTTTCCTTCTCGAAAGAAAGTTTTTTCCAGTTTGGGTTGAGCCAGTGGCTCGAAAGAATCATAGGGTGTTCCCATATCGACTTCTAATCCATTAGAATCCACGAGGGTTGCGTCCACCGCAAAGCCGTAGTTGTGGGTTGAGCCCTTTTTAGGGTCTGCGACATACTTTTCAAGCCCTGTGCCTTTTACTTTCTCCCACAGCCGTTTCTGTGTCTCCAGTGGCCGCAGTGCGTCCAACACCAAAATATTCCAACCCGGCTTTAGGGTCTGTAATAACGCCGCCGCACCCTCCAATTTGGCAGCCGCATCCCTGTGTAAAAACGCCAACTTAAGGTCGCCATAGAGATTTTTACCCATGAAATTGTTTTCAGAAACATACCGTAAATCAACCCGAACCCCTTGTATCTGGCCAACATCCACAAAGTCTTCTCTGCGTATAACCCCAAAGCCGGTCGCGCCACACAGCAACAGGGCGAGAGTGAAATAAGCAAAGCGCCACCCCGTTTTGTGGATAGTTTTTTGTTTGTACAACGGATAAATAAATTTCAACCCTGTTCTGAGGCGGTTACTGGCATTGCGGTTAACCAAGGAGAAAGGTGATCCCGATGACGGGACCGGAAATGTGACCGTCGAGCGCGGTGCCGCGATCCCCGTTCTGGTGTTGGGATTTGATGTCCGAGACCCGGTATCCACCGAAAAGTTCAAGGGCCGGGTCCACCTTAAAATGGGCCAGGCCGAAAAATCGCCAGGTAAGGTCGGTGGCGGAGCCCACGCCGAAACCGCCCCAGTCGCTCCGAATTTCAACGCGCAAGGGAAAATCAAAATTCGTCGTGATTCGCCCTCCCACCACCGGGTCCACCCATCCTCGGCTTGAATCCGCGGACCCGGCGTTTTTGGTTTCGATTTCCGCTTCAAACTGGTTCCAACGGCCTCCCCCCAACAGCTCGAACCCGGACGACGTGGATCCCATATCCCACGGTCCGAACCCCACGGATCCCAACGTGTCAACGGAAAGAAGGCTGGCCGAAAAATTGCCCACCCGGGTCCCGTCGTTGTAATCGGCGTTTAAGGCCAGATAGGATAAATCAAAAAACAGGCCCATGCGGTCGCCGTGGCCGTCCACCAGAAAGGCCATTTGAAAAGTGGCCCGATCGGCAATGTCGTCCAAAGAGGACGTTGCGTCGCCCCGGAGGCTTTCCACCCGAACGGTCCCGTCATACTGTTGGGGGCCCAGAATGGGGGCAAACCGCCAGACCCATCCGTCGTTGGGGTAAAGCGCCACATCTTCCGGCGCGGCCCGCAAGGACCCCGCGGAGATAAAAAAAGCCATGGTCAACAAAGAACGGATCTTAAAAGAGCCTCTATGTCGTGTGGACACGAATTCCCTCCTTAATTGTTTTAGGAATTATATAACTAATCTTCCGTGCCGGATCGAACAGATTATTTATTTTCGGGATTTTCCAACGGGCAGGCGGAACGTGAGATCGAGGTAGTTGTCGGTTTGGGACCCCGTTTGACCCACGAAGGTCCACCGCGGGGTTAAACTGTATTCGGCTTTTAAGACCTGGTTGGCCGCGTCTTCGGGCGTGTAGCTGTAACTCAAAAACAGTTTGGACCCCCAATAGCGCCCGACGGTCCATTCGTTCCCCTTTTCCGATGGAGACACACGAACCACGTCCAAGTCCAACACGTTCATTCCCGCCGATCGAATTTCCCGGGTCAAATAGTTGCTCACCACGTCCGCGGCCAACGCGGCCGCTTCCGACGGAGCCCCTTCCGACGAAGTGGATCCTTGGGAAGCGGACTGTCCGGGCACTTTCCCCAACGCGAGAAGGGCCAGGATGTCTTGTTCCTGTAACGGCGGGGTCGACTGGAATTGGAGATCGGGTTTTTTGGCCGTGCCAAGGACCGTCAGATCGATCAGGTAATTCTTCATTTTGTGCGTGGCGTGCACATTGAGTTGGGGATCGATTTCCGACGGATCCGTGAACGTGAGTTCCCCCGTCTTCAAAACAAAATCTCGGCCATAGGCATCGTAATTGCCTTTTAATAAGGAAATCAGACCCCGAACCCCCGGCATCGAACCCCCCGCTTCTTTAATGACCTCCAGGTCGCCTCTCGTTTCGATTTTGGTTAATCCGTCCCGATACCAGACATTGTTGGACCATTCGGCTTGCACGTTCAGCTTTAAAGAATCCCATCCCTTTTTGAAGGCCCCGTTCCAATCGGAGCCCACGACCTCCTCCTTTTTCTTCTTTTTGGCCCGTTCATACGTCCCTTGGGCAATGGCGAGGGCCCCCTTCAAATTCGGCGCCGGGAGGGTACCACCCAATTCCAGATGGAAATCCCCCAAAAGTTCCAATTGACGTCGGATCAAGAGAGACACCTTTGTCCCCTCTATCTCCACGTTCAAAGAAGGCAGATGGCTTTCCCCCGAAACACGCACACGCCCCTTGCCCATCTTCGTTTCGGCTTTTCGCACACGAAAATGGCGGTCTTTAAGTTCAATGTCGATGTGCGTGTCGCTGGCAATAATTCCGTATGAGGGCAGTTCAAGATGAGGAAGAAATCCGGCGATTGTGCCTTCCACCGAAAAAGAGTCTTTCGGGCCGAACACGCGCCCGCTCAGCGTGAGGGTTCCCCCGGGCGCCCCTTTTGCGTTTGGAACATTTTTTAACAGGTCCACGGGATCCAGCCGGCCTGTTTCAAACCCGATCTCCATGGGCTGGGAAAAATCCGAGGCAATGACCCAGGCCCACGGGAGAGTTCCTCTCGCCCGAAGACCGGGAAAAGACGCCGTTGCGATCTTGGCGTCGTCAACAGAAACGAGACCTTTGGTTACTTGTCCTTTGGCTTCGGCCGATATGTCTGTCAAGTTCCCGTAAGAGGCGCTTGTGACACTCAATTCAAAATGTCCTTCCGGTCGATCCCAGGGGCCATGCAGGAAGATCTCTCCGCTCAAACGGCCCGCCAGAGGGGTCCCGGGAACAACGAAGTTAAATTGTTTCGCGGCGGCCTCCACCGCAAGTGTTCCCTTGTTGAATGAGAACCGTCGAACGATCAGTGTTTGACCTTCATCTCCCACGCGGAAGTTTCGAACATCCAGTTCTTCGGCCGACAAAAGGTCCACAGTCCCGCCGGGCACCGACGCGTATGTGTCTCCGGACGGGAAAGTCAAATTCAACGTTTTCCAGGACCAGGAGAGCCCCTGTCCTTTTCGATGGGCGGGCCCTTGGCCTTTTAGGGAAGTCCCCTTGTTCCCCTGGACCGTCCAGGACAGCTCTCCCCGCTGGGTCGTGCCTTTCCATTCCATGTCGGCCTGCGCCAGACCACCCGTTTTTCCCTCGGCATTAAGCCAGGTGATGGATGACCCCCTCACGCTTAAAACAAACGGTTGATCCCTCGATCCTCTTCGATCCAACCGGGCCTGGAGTTTTTTGACGTCTGTGTTTTTATAATGGAGCCCATTCCCATTTAATTCGAGGGTGCCCCCCGGCGTATCCCACGGTCCGACCCAATGGCCCGTTGCCACCACGGTCCCTTGGGTTTGATTGAGTTCCGGCCAAAGGGCGCCAAACGACGACAGGGGATCCGCTGTCAGGTGAAAGTCCCCTTCCATCCATTTTTTATTCGTGTCCAGTTTAACATGGGCCTTCATCTCCGATTTTTGACGGGCCAGCCGCAGAGCCACAGTCCCTTGCCCGCCCTCGAAATCAACGACACAGGAAATAACCGGAGTGGAAGACTCGCCCGTTACTTCCCGATCCAGGTGGCCATCCGCGCCGACATTCCATTTCATCGGGGTGCCGGAACAACGCCACGATCCGGTGTACGCCACCGCAATGGGTTTGGGAAGGTCCCGATAAATTCCGACCAAGAGGTCTAAAGGAAACCGGTCGGTGGTTCCTTGAAAATTAAAAGAGAAGGGGCGACTGGAGACGGTGCCCTGGCCTGTCAACGTCCCGTCTCCCAAATTCACGGAAAGAGATTCAATTTCGAAACGTCCTTTGAACCAGGAGAGCCAACGGGGGTTGATCTTGACCTGGGAAAACGTTGTGCGCGGTGCGCCTTTTTTTCCAAACACCACCCGGGTCAGATGCACCTCCCCGTTGAGCGTAAGCCGAGCCCGGTTCACCGAAAGGGTGTAATCCGATTGGTTCTCAATCGCGCGCAGGAGGGGGCGGAGACACCGCGTTGCCAACGTGCCGGAAAGCAATCCCCCGGCCAACAAAACCAGTCCGGTGAGCAACGCAAGGGGGATCCAGCGCCGGTGCATCAAAACACTTCCCCGATCGAAAAATGAACCGCGGTGCGGTCTTTGAAATGGGTGGACCCTTCGGGATTAAACTGGTATCCCCCCTCCAGCCGAATGGCGCCCACGGGACTGTGGAGGCGTATCCCGACCCCACCGGTGTATTTAAGGGTATCGAGATCATTGAGGTCGACCTGGGGACTGGTATCCCCGGGGTTGGTCCCGAACAGGTTGCCGACATCCACAAACGCCACGCCGAATATTTTTTTATGGATCCGATGGCGAACTTCAAAGTTTCCCACAAGATACAACGTTCCACCGAGGGGGTTGCCTTGGTCATCTTTCGGTCCCAACGAGCGCTCCGCGTAGCCGCGGACCGTGTTGCCGCCTCCCAGAAAAAATCGTTCGTTAATGGGAATGGAGTCGTTGATTTCCCCCGACGCAGGAAACATCACGCCGAATTGGCCGCCTTCAAAAAATGTCCAACCGGACTCAACCGTGTCGAACCGGCCCACGCGGGTTTCAAACTTATGGAACCCCACATCGGTTTTGAAAAGCGTAAGACCTTCTTCCAAAGCCCCCATGGTTCGCCACCCGTCGTAGGGCAAGAAAGGATCGTCGGTGTTGTCAAACCGAAGGGAGGCCCCCACCGCGTCGATGCTGGTTTCCGAAGGCGTTTGGGCTTGCGGACTGACGCGGGTGAGGGTGGTCCCTTGCAACCGGTGGGTCAGGCGAAGCGATAGGTTGGATTGGTATCTCCGTTCCAGGCTCGACCGCATTTCGCTTTCGATGGAGTCATAGGCTTCACGAAACTTGCGGGACCGTTCAAGGGTGAACCGGCCTTCCATGCGCGAGCCAAGGAAAAACGGCTGGATCAACGTGGATTCCAGCGTTTGGGTTTCAAATTTTTCCGGTTGCGTGATGAATCCGGAATAAGTGAACTGGATGTCCAACCGCCGGGCGCCGCCGAAAAAACTTTGGTCTTCGTAACCCAGCGTGAGTCGTTCTTTCGTTTCCGTCCCGTACCCGGCGCCGCCCTTGATAAATTGGTTGCGCCGTTCGCGAACCACGGTTTTTACGTTCACCGTGGCGTGCGGGGCCGTGGACAAAGTCAGGTTCACCAAATCAAAACAGCCTGTGGCGTAAAGCCGCTTGTTGCCTTCTTTCAATCGGGTGGGACTGAACGGCTCACCGGGCCGAATGGCCATTTCCCGGGAAATGGAACGGTGGTCCACATCCTGATTGCCTTCCACCGTGAGAACGCCCAAACGGAAAAGAGGACCTTCCTCCAACGTTATGGAAATGGAAAAATCACCGGGGTTGATCGAAACAGCCGTTGAGATTCGGATGTCCAAAAAACCCTTGTCCACAAGGTTGGGCCTGAGCCGTTGGAACGACTTGTTCACTTGTTCCAGTCGAAATCGTTTTCCGATCTGGAGGCCCAGAGCCTTCTGTACGTCTTCGGTGGAGAGCAATTGATGGCCCGAAACGTGGATATGCGTTAAAGTGGTTTTGGGGGAACGATTCCCTTCCCCCGCGAACGAAAACACCGGGAGAATAAAAAAGATCGCCCCCCAGAACTCACACTTTTTGAGCAACGTTCCCCCCTGGCTCCCCTTCTAAATCGTTTAATGAATGGCCCCGTATTTGCCGGTTTTGTGTCCCCCCTCCCGTTTAACAAGCCCCGCGGCGATGAGTGGTTTTAGGATGAAATGAGCGCCGGGTTTTGTAATTTTGAACTCTTTTTGGATTTCAGAAATAGATTTGGGTCCGCCCCCGTGCAAAACAGAGAGCAATCGTTCTTGTTTAGAGGTCAAAATGATTTTCGGGTTTTTTTGAGACACATTGAGGGATTGAACCCGCCGCCAGGCGCGGCGGAGTGCTTCCGCTACGGTTTCAGAAATAAATTCGACCCATCCCGTGAGGTCCTGGCCCTCGGTTTGAGCGCGATCCAGACTTCGGTAATAAGCCATCCTGTTTTCCAGCAATACTTCGTCCACGGAAAATACGTGTTGGGTGTCGAATCCGCGACGATAAAGTTCCCAGGTCGCAAGAAGTCGTCCGACTCGACCGTTGCCATCTCCAAAAGGATGGATGAACTCAAATTGGTAATGAAGGATGGCCGATCCGACAACCGCGGGCCAGGCTTGCCCAGGGCCATTGAGCCATTTCAGAAGATCTCCCATACGACCCGGCACTTCCTGGGCGGGCGGTGGAACATGACGTCCCACTCGCACGCCATAAGATCGATACGCTCCGAAGGGGCCCCGGTCCAAGGCATTCTTTTGTCCAATGATGGAATGAATTTTGAGGATTGCGGCTTCATCAATCCCTCTGGATGCCTTTCGTTGCTCCACAAATCTCAGGGCCGCAAAATAATTCCAGATTTCCTGCTTGGCACGCGGTTCGGCGTGAGGGAGGTCGCCTCCCTCGGCCAAAACACGCACTTCCGCGAGTGTCAGGGGGTTCCCTTCAATGGCCGTCGATCCATGGGTTTGCCGCTCGCGGATCTCTTTTTGCAAGGTTGGAACCCAGCGCACTCCCACAGTCGCTCCCTCAATTCGTCCGTTCAATGAGGTAATCTCTTCCAAGACTTTCAGAAGGTGTGGGGTGGTATTAAACCGTGGGAGATAGCCCATGGTGATATTTTATCCAATAGTAAAGTATAAGTAAAGTTGATGGTAAAGTGATCATTCGCCGAAAAAAATCGACAAGCCGAACCGTTGTCGTTGCTGGAAATCCCCAATGGGAATTTTCGACAACCGAATTTTTATGTTCTTTCATCCATGATGAGGCGTGCCATGCGTTGGTGGGTAAAATAGGTCCACATCCATCGCAAGAAAACCAACATCCGGTTGTGGAAGTTGACCAAAAAGAAAATATGAATCGCTCCCCACGCGTAAAACGCCAACCGACCGCTCAGCCGAACCCGACCCGCTTCCAAAACGGCAAAATTACGTCCAATGGCGGCCATGTTGCCCTTGTCGTGGTAACGAAAGGGGGGCGGCGCCGGACGCCCCGCCACGCGCGCGGCGATCAAATTCCCCACATAGCGCCCTTGTTGGATCGCCACCTGGGCGACCCCCGGGAGTGGGGGTTCAAGATCTTTCAACCGCATGGCATCTCCCACCACGAAAACGTTTGGATGTCCGGGAACGGAACAATCCGGATTCACAAGGACCCGCCCCGTCCGATCCATCCCGGTCCCCAGCCAATGTCCCACCGGTGTCGCGCGGACTCCCGCCGCCCAGAGGATCACCTGGGCATCGATGCGCGAGGGCCCAATCCGCGCTCCGCGATCGTCCAGGTCGACCACCGGTTGACCGAGCAAGACCTCCACCCCTTTGTTTATCAAGGCGCGGCGAGTCTTTTCTCCCAGATTTTCGTGAAAGCCGGGCAACAAACGGGGCCCCGCTTCCACCAAAAAAATTCGCGCCGCGCTCGGGTCGACGCGTCGGAACTCCCGGGGCAAGGTCACCCGGGACATCTCCGCGATGGCCCCGGCCATTTCGCAACCGGTGGGCCCACCGCCAATCACCATGAAACGCAATAGGCTTTCCCGCTTCACCGCGTCCGGCTCGGTTTCAGCCGTCTCAAAAACCCGGAGGATTTCGGAGCGAATGTGGGTCGCGTCTTGGATGGTTTTAAGGCCGGGGGCCCGGGATTTCCAAACGTCATGGCCAAAATAGTCGGGTCGCAGACCGGTCGCAAGAACGAGATAGTCAAAGGGGACTCGCCGTTCCGGCGAATTCCCCACCCCCGTTCGGCCAACCACGCTTTTTCGGTCCAGGTCCACCCCCTCGACTTCCGCCAAAACCACGCTCACATTTGAATGGCCCTTGAAAAGCAGGCGGATCGGCGAGGCAATCTCCGCCGGGGACAAAACAGCGGCGGCCACCTGGTAAAGAAGCGGCTGAAAAAGATGGTGATTGGTTTTGTCGATGAGGAGAACGTCCACCGGGGCCTTTGCCAGGGTCCGCGCGGCTTCCACGCCCGCAAAACCGCCGCCCACAACCACCACGCGCGAACGCGGCGAGATCACAAACCGGTTCAACCGCGCAGGGGGCGGAGCCCCCAAATCTGATCGCTGTATTCCCGAATCACCCGATCCGATGAAAATTTTCCAGACCGGGCCGTGTTCAGGATGGACATGCGGGTCCATTGACGGGGATTGCGCCAAGCGGCGGCAGGCTATTGACGCCGTTCTGGTGAGGAAATGTTTCTTGATCTTTCATAGATCCTCCCAAACCGTTTTTTTATCCGACCTCTTGGCCACTCCCGATTTTGCGATGGGGACCCGGGATCGTCTTGACAAGGGGGCCAAGGAGCCAGGTTTCCGAATCACATTCGGGGCGGTTGCCCCGTGGAGGCCAACACGCTGGACCACATCCATCCGGCGGCGTCAATCTTTTTGCGGGACGCCGTGGCCGCGGCGATGGGCACGTGGGTGAATTCGTTGGCCCAATGGCCCACCAGCATGTCCGTGCAACCGCGCAGGCCGGCGTGGACCGCGTTGTGGCCCAACAGCCAACAGAACGCCGAATCCCAGGCGTTGGCCGGCACCGCGCGGATGGAGTAACTCGGATCGAAATAGCGAAGGGTCACCGGGATGCCCGCTTCTTTGAAATGGGTCGTGATGGCTGATTTCAAAAAGAGGCCGATGTCCGCCTTCAAAATGTTCCCCGACGCGTCCTTCCCGGCGTCCTGGCGGATTAATTCCTGACCGGCGCCCTCGGCCACCGCAATAAGCGCGTGGCCCCGCCGTTGAAGTCGTTCCCGCAGGGCTTTTAAAAAGCCCTCCAGGGTGAAAGGAACCTCCGGGACCAGGCAAAAATTGACGTGGCCGTTGGCCAGGGCCGCGAAGGCCGCGATAAATCCGGAATCCCGACCCATGAGTTTAACGAGACTCACGCCGTTTTTAGCCGCCTCGGCCTCGGTGTGGGCGTGCCCCAAGATCTTCTGGGCCTCCGACGCGGCGGTTTGAAATCCGAAAGACGTTTGAATGCAGGAAATATCGTTGTCGATGGTTTTGGGAATCCCCACCACGGCGATTTTTAGTCCCCGCCGCTCGGCTTCCTGGGCGATGACGCAGGCGCCCCGAAGCGTGCCGTCTCCCCCAATCGGGAACAGGATGTTGACGCCCAACCGTTCCAGGGTACCCACCATGTCTTTGGGATCCTGGTGGCCCCGGGAAGTTCCCAGTATCGTTCCCCCCATGTCGTCGATGATGTTAACGATGTTGGGCGTCAGGACCAGGGGATCGTGGCCGAACTTGGACGAAAGCCCCTCGTAACCGTATCGAAACCCATAGACTTTGGGAACCCCGTACTGATGATAAAGGTTCATCACCACGGACCGGATCACGTCGTTCAACCCCGGACACAGCCCGCCGCAGGTGACAATCCCCGCGACAACATTGGCCGGATTAAAGAATATTTTTTCCCGAGGCCCGGCCAATTCCAACGACAAGGGGTCCCCCCCGTTTTGAAAGGCGAGCCGAGCCTCGTCCAGTTTGGTTGGAAAGAGCACCCGAGTCCCTTCCGGGATAAACGTCACGCCTTTCAGCGGCGAGGGCACCGTCGCCGGGCCCAATGTTTTAATTTTAAAATCCAATGAGTTCATAGGGTCCACCCACGGTGTTTGAATTTCATTTTGTCGCCTTGGAAACTAAAATGGTTCCTTCCAGAAAGGGCCGACTCGCCGAAAACGCTCGAATGTTTTCAACCGTCACCCGGCCGATTTCGGCCAGGGCTTCCCGGGTCAAAAAGGCCTGATGGGCGGTGACGATCACGTTCGGAAACGTGAGGAGCCGCGCCAGTTCATCATCCTTTAAGATTTGGCCCGAAAGATCCTCAAAAAAAACGCCTTCCTCTTCTTCATACACGTCGAGCCCCACACCGCCCAGTTGCCCGGACTTCAAGGCGTCGATGAGGGCCGTGGTGTCAATCAGCTTGCCACGACTGACGTTGATCAGTATCGCTCCGGGTTTCATCAATTTAAGGGTGTCGGCGCGGATGATGTGTTTGGTTTCCGGGGTTAACGGCAAATGGAGAGTCACCACGTCGCTTTCCTTGGCCAAGGTTCGGGTATCGGTGTATTCGACACCGATGGATTTGGCCCAGGCCAGATCGGGAAAGACATCGAAGGCCAGCACCCGCATGCCGAACCCCTTCAGTATTTTTGCCGCGATGCGGCCAATTTTTCCGGTTCCCACAATACCGACGGTTTTCTCGTTAAGGTCGAACCCTTCGAGGCCCGCAATGGAAAAATTCATTTCCCGCACCCGGTTGTAGGCCCGATGAATCTTGCGGTTTAACGCCAACAAGAGCGCCACCACATGTTCCGCCACCGCGTAAGGCGAGTAGGCCGGCACCCGGGTGACCGCCAGCCCCAACTCTTTTGCCGCCGCCGCGTCCAGATTATTAAACCCCGCGCACCGAAACGCCAGCATTTTTACGCCGGCATCGGCCAGGGCCTTTAAAACGGGCCGATCCACTTTGTCGTTGACAAAAACGCACGCCACGTCCGCCCCCCGCGCCGAGCCCGCCGATTCCGCCGAGAGACGAAAATCCAGAAATCTCCACCGCAGATCCGCACCGGCCGCCGACAACGACGCCCGATCATACGGTTTTGTGTCGAACACAGCGACTTCTGTCATGGATCCCTCCGTTCAATCGTCACCATAGGATAACTTAAATACAAGTCATTTTCGGCCCCGTCCCCCCCCAAAAAAAACTACAGGGGGAAAAATTCCAAGCGATGGTGGTTGTCGGGATGAGTGGCCGAAGGGCCGGCCACCAACAACGCCAAACTCGGCGACGGGCAATGTCCCTTTAAGAATTCTTTCAAAAAGACGTCCCAGGATTCCGGCTCCTTGTCCAAGACACGGGGAAGAATTCCATAGGAAAACTGCAACCCCTGGGACACGGCCGAATCCTGAGAAATGGCCACGACCCATTCCGATGGTTTGAACCGGGAAATCATGCGAGCGGTGGTTCCCGTACGAGTGGGGACCAGCACGGCGGAGAACGTCGCCATGGTTAAAGAAAATTCCACAACCCGGGCCAAGGCGTCCGCCCCGGCGTTTTTCGCGCCCGGCACAGGGGGCCCGTCCATGCGAACCCGAGGCCGTTGCATCTCCGTGGCGGCCGCAATGCGGGCCAGGGTGGCCACGGCCTCTTCGGGAAATTTTCCCACCGCCGATTCGGCGGAGAGCATCACCGCGTCGGTCCCGTCCAAAACGGCGTTGGCCACGTCCGTGGCCTCCGCCCGGGTGGGCAGGCGGCTGGCGGTCATGGATTCGAGCATTTGGGTGGCGGTGATCACGGGTTTCCCGGCCCGGTTGGCTCGGGCGATCAGGTTTTTCTGGGTTAAGGCCATGCCTTCCAGGGGGACCTCCACACCCAAATCGCCCCGGGCCACCATGACACCGTCAGCGGCGGCCAAAATTTCGTCGTAGTGTTCCAACGCCCCCGCCCGCTCGATCTTGGCGATCAAAAACGGATTCCCTCCCAGTTCCTGGGCGGCGGCCCGAACGGCCTCCAGGTCGGCGGCGGTTTCCACAAAGGATTGGCCGACCGCATCGACCCCATTTTTGATGGCGAATTCCAAACACGCCCGATCGTGGTCCGTAAAGGCGCTGATGCCAAGATCCATTCCCGGCAGATTGAGCCCTTTTTTTGAGCGCAATTCTCCCCCCACTTCCACCCGGCAATGGACGTCGTTGCCGACCACCTTTTCCACGATCAACTGAACCAAGCCATCGTTCAAAAACAACCGGCGACCTTTTTGAGCCACGGCAGGAAGCCGTTTAAAACTCACCGACACCCGTTGGGGGGTTCCGGCCACTTCTTCCGTGGTCAATACGAAAGGATCCCCCGCTTTGAGGTTCACCGGATCGGGAGCCAGGGACCCGATCCGCATTTTGGGACCGGGCAAGTCCGCCATGATGACGAGGGGTCGTCCCACGGCCGCCGCGGCCGCGCGCAGTTTCTTGATCCGGTCACCGTGGCCGGAAAAATCGCCGTGGGAAAAGTTGAGCCGCGCGACGGACATCCCCGCCCGGATCAGCCGTTCCATCATATCCGGGTTTTCCGAAGCGGGGCCGATGGTGGCAACAATCTTTGTTTTGCAAGGAAGCACGTGGGCCATTTTCGTTCACCTCCGAAATGTATTCCTCTTTCCTTCGCGTTAACCCGGAATCCCCAGTTGGGCGCGAGGACCGAGACGGAAAAGGCGGGCCTTTTTACGAACAAAAAAGTGCAGTGCGTAGCGGGGACTACGGACAAACTTTTTTGTGACGAAAAAAGGCCCGAATTTTCCGTCGAATCCCGCGATCCAACTGGGGATTCCGGGTTAAACAGAGCGATCCCGGTCCGGGACATCCTTCCGAAACAGGGTTAATATTAATCTTTCCCATCGAGCTTAGACCGAGGACAACAAACGCAAACCCAATGGACGTAATGTCCACAACGATGCTACCTTATATTGTGCTATATTTAATCAAAGGCGTCGGTTGGGTTTTTTCGCTAACTCAACGGGTTACCATCGTCGTTATTAAAAACGACCGGGAGGTTCCCATGACCATCGTTGACCAGTTGTTGGATGACCACGCGTTTTTTAACGAGAAATTTATACAACTTATGGGCCTGTCATGCGTTCCGGATCATGAACAAACCGTGCTTCAAGCCTCGGCCCTGGTTCACGATTTTAACGAAAGGCACCGGGTTCATTTTCGGCGGGAATCGTCGGTCCTTTTTCCCGCGCTGTTGGGATATCTTGAAGAGGGACAAGGAAACACCGCCCGGGTGGAGATTTTCCACCATTTGCGGGATGAGCATATGGGAATGGAACAGCACATTCATGCTTTGGAACAGGACCTGGAGATACGTCCGTTTAAGGCCCAGTGGGTTGTGAGTTTTCGGGGGCTGGCCGATATTTTTGTGCTTCACATGCGCAATGAGGAAGAACACATTTTCCCGGAAGCGGTTCGATTGATCCCGCACAACCAGTTGGAAACAATGTCTCGGGCTGAATATTTTCCCGCGTTTTAACCCAACGGTTCTTTTGCATTTTGGAGATCGGAATTTTATAGGATGGATATCCAAATGAAACTCAAACCAACACTCCACATTGTTGCGATGGTGTCGTCCCTGGCGTTTGCCACGGCTGTTTATGCCGAGAAAAAGGTCACGGTGAGCGTGGTTGTCGACGGGCCGTCGCCCCAATGGGACGCGGTGACCTCCGTGTTTTTGGAAGACCTGGCGGCGGTGACCGAACAAGAGTTTGTGATTGAGGCCCCCGCGGCCCAGCGGTACGATGGGGGATGGGACGGCAAGAATATTGCCGCGGCCCTGGACAAGGCGGACAGCGACCCGAAAACAGACATCGTGTTGGTGGTGGGGTTTGGGGCGGGTCAGCAAGCCGCCACACGAAAGACCTTTCGCAAACCGACTTTTGTCCCCTTTGCCACCAACGCGCTGGAAGCGTCGCTCCCGCGCAAAGAATTCACCAGCGGGGTCGCCAACCTCAACTATCTCACCACCGAGACCCATTTCCCGGATTTACTGAAACTCTTTCAAGACGTCGTTCCTTTTCAGCGGGTGGCGATGGTGCTGGACGAGGCCCTTCTTCAATCCCTCCCCTCCGCGGGGCGGGGCCTTGCGGACCAGGCCCGGGCCGGGGGCATTGACCTTCGGTTTGTCGCTCACACGGGAGAACCCAACCCCGTTGACAAAATTCCTTCGGACATTCAAGCGGTTCTTGTGGCGCCGCTCCCCCGCTTAAAGCAAGAAGACCGATCGGCCTTGATCGATGGTCTCATTAAAAGAAAGTTACCCTCTTTGAGCCTGTCGGGCGACGCCGAAGTGGCCGAAGGGTTGCTGATCTCGGTGGCGTCCTCCGTCGATCTTTCGCAACGAACGCGCCAAACGGCCCTCAATATCCACGCGGTTTTGCGCGGCGAACGGGCCGGAGACCAGACCGTGATTTTTGATCGAAAATTGCACGTGACCGTGAACATGGCGACCGCGCGGGCCCTGGATGTGCCCATTAAGTGGGACGTGATCCGTGACGCGACCCTATTGAACGAAGAACCGGAATCCTTCGGCCCGCCGCTTTCCATGGCCGAAGCGGCCCAGGAAGCCGTGCGGGCCAACCTGGACGTTATTGCCGGACAATTGGGCGTGAAGGCCGGGGCCAAAGAAGTGTCGCGGGTTCGGTCCGTGCTTTTCCCTCAACTGGAAGGCAACATTGACTACCAATTAAGACGTGATTATTATCCGGTGGTGAAAACGGGGTTGGCCGCTGAAAAAACCCTGGACGCGTCGTTGCGGTTGAACCAAATCCTCTTTTCCGAAACCGCCCTGGCTAACTTGAGCGTGCAGAAAAAATTGCAAGTGGCGTTGGAAGCCCAACAACGGACCTTGGAATTGGACGTCGTTCAACAGACCGTCAACGCTTACCTGAATGTCCTTAAGGCGCGCACGCAACTCGACGTGGAAAAGAACGGCCTCCGTTTGGCCCAATCCAACCTGCAACTGGCCCGATCCCGCGTCGCCGCCGGGAAAGCCGACGAGTCGGATGTGTCCCGCTGGGAAAGCGAAATCGCCACCGCGCGGCAACGGGTGCTCTCGGCTCGGGCCGTCGCGGAACAGGTTCGGGACAAACTGAACCGGCTCCTGCGGCGTTCGCTCAAAGACCGTTTTCCTCTTCAGCCCGCGGGGTTGGACGATCCTCGGCTTCTCATCAGCCGTCCGACCTTTTTCAAAACCGTGGACAGCGACCGATCGTTCCGGCTCCTGATGGAATTTTTTGTCCAAGAAGGCCTGAGTTTATCCCCCGACGTGGCCGAACTGGACGCCCGGGTACGGGCGGAGGAACGACAACTTTCATCCGACAAGGTGGGATCATTTTTGCCGGAACTTTCCCTCTGGGGCGAAGGGTACCGGGTTTTAAACGACAACCGATCTTCCGTCAATCAGGTCGAGGACCTTAACGACTGGCGGGTGGGAGCGAACCTGCGAATTCCCATTTTAGAAGGCGGCGGGCGATTGGCGACCATCGCCCAATCCCGGTTTGTGTTGGACCAGTTAAAAGCGCAACGGGATTCGTTGCGACAGAACGTGGAACAATCCGTCCGCGACAACCTGCATGCCTTGCAGGCCAGCGTGCCGTCCATTCGCCTGGCCCAGGCCGGGGCGGACGCCGCGCGGCGAACCTACACGCTGGTCAGCAAAAACTACGCCCGGGGCACCCGCTCGGTGGTCGACTTATTGGACGCGCAAAACACGAGCCTGCAGGCGGATTTGGCCGCGGCGAACGCGGTGTACGGGGCCATGACGGATTTGATGAACCTTCAGCGCAGTGTGGGAAGTTTCAATTATTTGGCTGAACCGGAACGTCTGGATGACACCCTGAGGCGCTTGCAAGAAGCGGTGAATCCACCGACAAAATAACAGGGAAAAACCCCGCCGGGTGGAGAAGCGGGCGCGACAAAGTGATTTTAAGAGCGAAGGAGAGACGACGATGGCGTTGACACCCAAACAAAAAAAATTGGCGGTGGGATCGGCAATTGCGGCGGCGGCCGTGGCTTTTGGATTGTGGAAATGGTTGTCGGGCCCCAAGGTGCCCAAAGAGTTCGGATACGGCAACGGGCGCGTGGAGGCCACCACCGTTGAAATTTTGCCGAAATTTTCCGCTCGAATCGAGGCCATCAACGCCCGCGAAGGCGATATGGTCAAGAAAGACCAAATTCTGGTTCAGCTTGACACCAAAGAGTTGAACGCCCAGTTGCGGGCGGCCGAAGCCGAGGTGGAACAGCAGAAACAAGCCAAAAAGTCCGCCAAAGCCTTGGTGGCCCAACGCAAGAGCGAGCTCTTGCTGGCCAAGCAAACCTTGACCCGGTCCAAAAGCTTGTACGTGACGAAAGATATTTCCCTTAAAGAACTTCAAGAAGATGAAACCGCGTTGGCCACGGCGGAAGCCACCCTGGCGGCGGCGGAAGCGGATTATGTCAAAAGCGATGCGTCCATCGCGGCGGCGGTGGCCAAGGCCGATACCATTCGGGTCAACCTGGGTGAAAGCGAATTGGCCGCGCCTCTTGACGGTCGTGTTCTCTACCGGTCCCGGGAACCCGGCGAAGTGGTGAACGCCGACAGCAGTATCTTGACGGTTCTCGATTTAACGGACGTCTACATGCAGTTTTATTTGCCCACGCAACAGGCGGGGCGGGTGGCCATCGGGGCCGAAGCCCGCATTGTTTTGGATGCTTTCCCCAACCGTCCGATTCCCGCCAAAGTGACGTTTGTGGAATCCCGTTCCCAGTTCACCCCCAAGCAAGTGGAAACCCAGTCCGAACGGGACAAATTGATGTTCCGGATTAAAGTCAACGTGGACCCCGACATTTTAAAGCGGCACATCGATCAAGTGAAAACAGGTCTGCCGGGCATGGCCTACGTGCGGTTGGACAACAACGCGCCGTGGCCCGCCCACCTCGCCTTGCCGGCCGAAGATGAACCCCGCACCAACCCGTAAGGTCGTCGCGCGGGTTGAAGGTCTCTCGCAACGTTACGGACGCAAACTCGCCCTTGATTCCATCACGCTGACCTTTCCGGCCGACTGCATGGTCGGTCTGTTGGGCCCCGACGGTGTCGGGAAGTCCAGTCTCATGTCCATTATTTCCGGTGTTCGAAAAATTCAATCCGGCAAAGTGGAGGTTCTGGGCGGCGACATTGGCCTGGAAAGCCACCGCACGACCGCTTGCCCCCGCATTGCCTACATGCCCCAGGGTCTGGGAAAAAACCTGTACATGACCCTTTCCGTCTATGAAAATCTGGACTTTTTCGGTCGCCTCTTCGGGCAGGACAAAGCCGAGCGGGACCGGCGAATCGACGAGCTGTTGGCCAGCACCGGCATGTTGCCCTTCAAACAGCGGCCGGCTGGAAAATTGTCGGGCGGCATGAAACAAAAACTGGGGCTGTGTTGTTCGTTGATTCACGATCCGGACCTGTTGATCCTGGACGAACCCACCACCGGTGTGGACCCGCTGTCTCGACGTCAATTTTGGGAACTGATCAAGCGCATTCGCGTGCAACGCCCTCAGATGAGCGTGTTGGTGTCCACCGCTTACATGGACGAGGCGGACGGGTTTGATTGGCTGGTGGCCATGGACGACGGCAAGGTGTTGGCCGAGGGGACCCCGGCGGAACTCAAGTCCCGCGTGGGTGCCGACAATCTGGACGCGGCCTTCATCCGCCTTTTGCCGGAATCCAAACGCCAGGGCCACAAGGCCCTGGTGGTGCCCCCCCGGGACGTGGCGATGGAAGGCACGCCGGCCATTGAGGCCGAAGGGCTCACCCGTCGGTTCGGAGACTTTACGGCCGTGGACCATGTGAGCTTTAAAATCCCCAAAGGCGAGATATTCGGGTTCTTGGGGTCCAACGGGTGCGGCAAAACCACCACCATGAAAATGTTGACGGGCCTCTTGCCTTCCACCGAGGGCACGGCCCTGATGTTCGGTGAAAAGGTGACAGGCAACGATTTGGCCACCCGCAAACGCATTGGGTTTATGTCCCAGGCCTTCTCGCTTTACGCCGAACTGACGGTGAGGCAAAACCTGGTGCTTCACGCCCGGGTGTTCGACCTGCCCAAAGACCAGATCGAGCCGCGCATTAAGGAACTTGTTAAACAGTTCGGGCTGGAAAACTATGTGGAAGACCTGGCGGAGAGCCTGCCGTTGGGGACCCGTCAACGATTGTCGTTGGCGGTGGCGATGATCCACAAACCGGAACTGTTGATTTTAGACGAACCCACCTCCGGCGTGGACCCCGTGGCGCGGGAATCGTTTTGGGAACTCTTGATCCATTTGTCCCGAAACGAAAAGGTGACGATCTTCGTTTCCACCCATTTCATGAACGAAGCCGGCTGGTGCGATCGGATTTCCCTCATGCATTCGGGCAAGGTGTTGGCCAGCGATCCGCCGGCCAAACTCGTGGCCAACTGCGGAGCCAAAACCCTGGAAGAGGCCTTCATCTCCTACCTCGAAAAAGCGGCGGCCGCCAACGCCGCCGCAACCGCCCCGGTGGCCGCGGCGGCGCCCGCCCAAGAACCGGCCCCGGCGGCGTCCCACGTTTTATCCACCGGCTTTAGCTGGCGGCGCCTGTTCGGCTACGCTTACCGGGAAGCCCTGGAATTGAAACGGGACACCATTCGGTTGACCTTTGCCCTGGGCGGGTCGGTCCTGATGATGCTCGTGTTGGGGTTCGGCATCAATTTGGACGTGGACGACATCGCTTTTTCCATGTTCGACAACGACAACAGTCCCGCCAGCCTGCGGTACGCCGACAACATCGGCGGGTCCAGCTACTTTATCCAAAAACCGCCCGTGACGGACGCCGAGTCCGTGGAACGACGACTGCGCAAGGGCGATTTGGACGTGGTGGTGGAAATCCCACCGAGTTTCGGCAAAGACCTAGCCCGCGGCGTTGACACCGAAATCGCCGCCTGGGTGAACGGGTCCATGCCGTCCCGGGCCCAAAGCGTGGCCGGCTACGTTCAAGGGTTGCACAGCGATTACCTGGCCCGCAATGCGCCTCCCCGCGTGGGCGCGCCCTGGGTGGGGATCCAGCCCCTGTTGGAAATGCGGTATCGCTACAACCAAGATTTCAAAAGCATCTACGCCATGGTCCCGCCGACCATCCCCATTATTTTGGTGCTGATCCCGGCCATGTTGATGGCCCTGGGCGTTGTGCGGGAAAAAGAGTTGGGATCCATATACAATTTCTATTCAACCCCGGTCACTCGGCTGGAATTTATTTTCGGCAAACAATTGCCCTACGCCGCCGTGGCCATGATCAATTTGGTGGTGCTGTCGGTGATGGCGGTCACCGTGTTTCAGGTCCCGCTCAAAGGCAGTATCTTGGCCCTTCTGCTCGGCGGGTTCTTATACGTTATTTGCACCACCAGCTTGGGGTTCGTGATGTCGGCGTTTACGTCCACCCAAATCGCCGCGATCTTCGGCACGGCCATCGCAACCGTTCTACCGGCCACCCAGTTTTCGGGCCTAACTCAACCCGTGTCAGCGCTAGAAGGCACGGGGGCGATTATCGGAAAAATTTATCCCACGTCCCATTTCATCACCATTTCCCAGGGGGTTTTCAACAAAGCGTTGGGGTTTAGGGACTTGGTCGATCCGTTCCTCGCCTTGGCGGTGTCCATCCCCATTTTAACAGCGATCTCCTGGATGCTGTTAAAGAAGCAGGAATCATGAAACGCCTTTCCAATATTTTTCAGCTGGGAATCAAGGAACTGCTCAGCCTCTGGCGGGACCCGGTGATGGTTTTTTTCATCCTCTACGCCTTTTCCTTCGCCGTCATCAGCGGATCCAAGGCCACGTCGGGCGATGTGAAGAACGCCCCCATCGCTATTTTGGACCAGGACCAGTCTCCGCTATCGCAGCGCATTGGGAACGCCTTTTTCCCCCCGCGGTTTAAACCCGCGGTTCCCATTTTGCCCGGTGATGTGGACCCGGCTCTGGACGCGGGCACGTTCACTTTTGTGTTGGACATCCCCCCCAACTTCGCCCGCGACGTTCAAGCCGGCAAACAACCCAAAATTCAGCTGAACATCGACGCGACCCGCATGAGCCAAGCCTTTTTGGGCGCCAGCTACACACAGACCATCGTCATGGACGAAATTCGGGCCTATCTCCAGGGACACAAAACCCAAGCGAAACCGCCCGTGGACATGGTGGTTCGCTACAAATTTAACCCCACCCAGACGACGGTTTGGTTCGGCGCCGTCGTGGCCCTGGTCAACCAGATCACCATGCTGGCGGTGATCTTGACGGGCGCGGCCTTAATTCGAGAACGGGAACACGGCACCTTGGAACATTTGCTGGTCATGCCGCTGACGCCTTTTGAAATTATGATGGCGAAAATCTGGGCCAACGGGTTGGTGGTTCTGGTGGTGACCGCCTTATCACTGAAAGGCATCGTGCAGGGCGTTTTGGACATGCCCATCGCGGGCTCGGTTCCGCTCTTTTTGTCGGGGGTCGCCCTGCACCTGTTTTCCGTCACAGCCCTCGGCATCTTGATCGGCACCGTGGCGCGCACCATGCCGCAAATGGGATTGTTGATGATTCTGGTGATCATTCCGTTGCAAATGCTTTCCGGCGGCAACACTCCCTACCAAAGCATGCCGGAAGCCGTGCAGTTCATCATGCAGGCCGCGCCCACCACCCATTTCGTGGCTTTCGCCCAAGCCATCCTGTTCCGCGGCGCCGGTTTCGAGGTGGTCTGGCCCAACTTTTTGGCCCTCTTCGCCATCGGGAGCGCCTTCTTCGCCACCGCCCTCGCCCTCCTGCGCAAAAGCCTCTCCGCCGCGGCCTAATACAGGCGTGTTTGGCGCGATCCGTAGTCAACGCGTTGCTTTCAGTGCAATGTCTCTCACGGTGGGGTTGTCGTCCTCGCGGTGGGGCAATAGTTGAGCTTGGCCGGCTGGGCCCATTTGGGCCAACGCCCAGGCCGCCCGAATTCGGACAGTTTCCCGGCTGTTTTTTTCCTTCAAAAATAGGCGGGGTTTTTCTTTAAGCAGGCGACCCAGCGGCTCGGCGGCTATGGGATCCCCGATTTGACCCAGGGCCAAACAAACCATTTCAGCCTCTTCAACGGAAGAGGCTCCCAGCATACCAATCAGTGGGTGGACAGCGTGTTCGTATTTCCAATCCCCCAACAAATCCGCTGCCAACCGTCGAATGCTTTCTTTTTCGTCTTTCAGGAACTTCAGCGCCAGGTCCGCGGCTTTTGGCCCCCGAAGACGCGCCAGAATTCGAACGATAGCATGGCGCAAATCCGGATCCGGATATCGAACCAACCTTTCCAAACCCTCTAAAATTTCCTCGCCGCCCAGAGTGCCCAGTATGCTGACAATATTAAAAAGGGTGAAGGTCGAATTTTTCATGTTTAACTGATCGGCCAGGGCCCGGGCTCCAATAGGGCCTTGTTGTTTTAAATTTTCCGCCGCCACGGACCGAAGGGCCCGGTCCCGCGTTGTAAGAATGACCCTCACGAAGACAGGAATCCCCACATCGCCGATCAAACTCAACACTGTTCGGGCGACCTCTCTTTTTTGTAAATCGTCCGAACGATAGTCCTCGGCGAGGAGATCCAGCAACTCTTCCAAAACGCGCTTTAAATTCTCCCGGGCAAATTCGGGTTTTTCCTTTGGCAATGATTCCCGATTGCCCTTTAAAGCGCACATCGTTTGAAACTCGTCCATCACGGTGGACGTGTGTCGGGCCCTGTAATTGTGGATTAAATCATCCCCCAAGGCGCCGATTATTTCCCGGACCACAGGAACGGAACGTTCTTCCCGAGTCGCGGTCAAAAAGGCGTCTCTCAAGCGATTCACCAGATCGTCGCGCAAATGCACCCAGAGCACCGGCAAAAACTGACGCGCGTTTTGCGCGGCTTGCACTCTTAAACCGGATTCCCCCTCCAACAACACCGCCCGGGTTCGCTGGACAACATCTTTGGCTCGGTCCTGAAAGCCGGCGGCAAGCAAGAATTCAAGAATGTTCGGGAGTTTCTTCCCCCCTCCCGTCAAAAATCCCGCGTCTTTTTCAGCGAGCAATCGATCCACTTCGATACGAAGGTCCTGGGACGAATCCAGGGTTACATAGTCTGGTACGTTCTCGAGCAACCCCTTTTGAACCAACTCCTCAAAAATGGATCGGGGCAATTTTTTTCCAGCGGGACACTCCGACAATCGAGCCACCAAATTCTTTAATTTCGCGTGTTCCCCTTCCAGGCCCTTTCCTCCGACCGCGGATTTAAGGCGCAGGTCCCACCGGAGTGTTTCATTGAGAAGTTCCAACAGTTTGTTCTGATGCATGGACAACAACACATCTTGCAACACGTCCCCGCCTGAATCGCCCAGTCCCAGGTCGGTGTCGAACAGATCTTTCAGTAATGAAGCCTCCATTAAAACCAACCGTTCGGCCAGATGACGGCGAAGGTTCTCCTTCATGGCTTTCTCAGGGATTGTGTCGATGTAATTTAGAGAATCTTTGAGGGCCACGCGCATTTCCTCGCTGGATTCCAGCGCGTGAAATTGGGAAAGACCTTTGGCCACAACCGCCTCGTCCTCCGAGACTTCCACCACCCGGGTCTGGGTCACATGGATATTCGTCACTTTTTGTTTGCTTAAAAATTCAGGAAGAGAGCCGACGAAGGACTGTTTAGAACTTAAGCCTTGCACCAAGGTCCGAACTTCACTGTCAAGACACCCCGATTTAAAAATGACCCCTTGAATCCCGTGTTCCTCAAAAACGTTTATGAGAAGATCGGCCGCCCCCACCTCCGTCTTGTTAATAAAAAATCGATTGTTGTTTCGAGTCAGAGAGAGGGTGCCGCTGGTTTGGAGTAACAAATGAATCTCTTTGTAAACCGACAATACAACCTCTTCCACGGATTTGCTCCCCGTGGGATAGAGACGTTGGTTCATAATGGCGGCGCGCAACCGCCCAGTGAGGTTCGATTCTTCCAAGAGGCTTCCCTCCGCGAATCCCTATTGTATAACCCATAATACCCGCAAAATCAAGGCCAAATGCCTGCACTGCAATTTCGAAAGTTCAACGTTTCGACCGGTCACAAATTGATAGAATAAGTCTCATTAAAAAACGGGTTCAGGGTTGCTGCACCCCTGAAGGGTTTTGAATGGTCGGGCCGCCATTCCTATATTTTATAGGAAGGCGGTTTTTTTTATTTAAGCAAATGGATTGAGGGTGAAATTGCGATTGGCCAGATGTTGAGGAGGTAAACATGAACCAAAATTGGCATGAATTAACCGCGGAAGAAGCCATGCGTCTACTTAAAGCGGACCGCAAGGAGGGGTTGTCGTCCGAGGAGGTGGCCGCGCGGCAAAAAGAGCACGGGTTCAATGAAATGACAGCGGGAAAGAGCCGCAACCCCTTCTTTCAATTTCTGTCCCAGTTCCGGCAACCGCTGGTCTATCTTTTGGTTGTTGCGGGATCGGTGACGGCTTTTCTCCAGCACTGGGTCGATGCCGGCGTTATTTTTGGGGTGGTTTTGGTCAACGCGATTGTGGGGTTTTTGCAGGAGTCCAAAGCCGAGAAGTCCGTGGAATCGCTCAAAAAATTGGTCGCCACCGAAGCGACGGTCGTTCGCAATGGACGAAAAGCGCGCGTCCCCTCTCGAGAGCTGACGTTGGGTGATATGGTGCTTTTGCAGTCCGGGGACAAAGTCCCCGCCGACGTGCGGTTGATTGAAGTCAAGAACTTGCAAGTGGACGAATCCGCCCTCACCGGGGAAGCCGTGACCGTGGAAAAAAACAGCGAACCCCTGGCGAAAGAAACGGTGCTGGCGGACCGGACGTGCATGGCCTACGGGGGGTCTCTGGTCACCTATGGCCAGGCTCAGGCCATGGTGGTTGCCATCGGCGACGCGACCGAAAACGGCCGCATCGCGCGGATGGTGCAGGAAGCCCCCGATCTTGATACGGTCCTGACGCTCAAGATCAAAACGTTCAGCCATTATTTGCTTTACGCCATCTCGGCCCTGGCGGTGGTGACCTTCCTCGTGGGAATGGCTCAGGGAATCCCCCGGGTGGAAATTTTCATGACCACGGTGGCCCTGGCGGTCGGCATGATCCCGGAGGGGCTCCCGGCGGCGGTCACGATCATCTTGGCGCTTGGGGTCAATCGCCTGGCGCGGCGCCGGGCCATCGTCCGCAAATTGCCCGCCGTGGAAACCCTGGGGAGCACCACGATCATTTGTTCCGACAAGACGGGGACTCTCACGCAGAACCAAATGACGGTCCAGGTTCTGTCGTTGGCGCAAGAGCGGTATGAGACGACGGGCGGGGGCTATTCACCCGAAGGCGCGATTCTTCGGGAGGGGCAAGCCCTCTCTTCGAGCGCGGCATCCCCCGCTTTGATGGAATGTTTGAAGGCCGGGATGCTTTGCAACGATTCCACTCTAACGAACGCAGACGGGCGCTGGTCGATTCACGGCGATCCCACCGAAGGCGCTTTGATCGTTGCAGCGCGGAAAGCGGGTTTGCGGGAGGAAACGCTTCACCAACGGTACCCGCGTCGGGACGTCATTCCATTTGAGTCGGACAGACAGTATATGGCCACCCTTCATGACGGGCCGGAAGGAGCCGTGGTTTACATGAAAGGCGCGGTTGAGAAAATCGTGGAGCGCTGTGGAGAATGGATGGTGTCGTCGGGTGAAGCGCGCCCCATCGATCAAGATCGCGTTCGAAAGAACGCGGAAGACCTCGCCAAGCAGGGTTTCCGCGTCCTGGCGTTTTGCCGAGCCTCCTTGCCGTCTGGGACAACAACCCTCTCCCACGAGACGCTACCACCGGGTATGATATTCCTGGGGCTCCAAGCCATGATGGACCCGCCACGTCCGGAAGCCGTCCAGGCCGTCAAAGCCTGCCAATCCGCGGGCATCCGTGTAAAAATGATCACGGGCGATCATGCCCTTACGGCGGCGGCCATCGCTGGGCAGATGGGGTTGGACCCGGAGGCGGCAAAAGAGGGCCGCCTCCCCAGGGCCCTGACCGGACAGGAGTTGGCCGGGGTGAGCGATGAGGACCTTCCGGAATTGGCCGAATCGACGGTGGTTTTTGCTCGCGTCGATCCCGCGCAAAAACTACGACTGGTCAGAGCTCTCCAGTCCCGCGGGCACGTGGTGGCCATGACCGGGGACGGGGTGAACGACGCGCCCGCGCTTAAACAGGCGAACATCGGCGTGGCGATGGGACGTGGAGGCACCGATGTCGCGCGCGAGGCCGCCGCCATGGTCTTAACGGACGACAACTTCGCCACCATCGGCGCCGCTGTGGAGGAGGGGCGGGGGATTTTCGACAACCTTACCAAGTTTATTCTTTGGACCCTGCCGACCAATTTGGGAGAGGGCCTCCTTGTGATGCTCTCGATCTTCCTGGGACTGCAACTTCCCATTCAACCTGTGCAGATTCTGTGGATCAACATGACGACGGCGGTGTGCCTTGGTTTAATGCTCGCTTTTGAGCCTGTGGAGGGAGACGCGATGTTGCGCCCCCCGCGCGATCCGGATCAGCCTATTCTGACCCGCGAGTTGGTCAAGCGCCTGGTCGTTGTCAGCGTCCTCATGAGCGCGTGCGGGTTCGGCGCTTTCCTCCTGGCCAAGAAACAGGGCTTATCCATCGAAGCGGCGCGGACGATCGTTGTCAACGTGGTCGTTTTTGTCGAGGTGGCTTATCTTTTCAACTGCCGTTCTTTGGACAATTCTCCCTTCAAAATCGGCTTTTTCAAGAACGCCTGGGTGTTGACGGGTGTGCTGATCATGGCGGGTTTGCAGTTGTTGTTGACCTATGTTCCTGTCATGAACAACTTGTTCCACACCGCGCCCATGCCTTTGCGAACGTGGGGTTGGGTTTTGGCAACCAGCGCGCTGGTTTATTTTGTCGTGGAGGCGGAAAAAGGAATCCGGCGTCGATTGCGGTAGCCGGAATTCCTCGGTCGGACGAGGCTATCATCGACAGAAGCGGATTGGTCCGGGATTGTGATCGACACGCGTTGGGGCCCCAGCGACGCGCTTGCGTTTTTGCTCCTGGGCCATCAGGGTGTTCGCCGGGCGCGTTGCTTTCTGTGGTTTTCTAAAGACGGATCATCTCGGCGCCAGGGTTCAAAACGGCGTGAAAAAGCATCAGGTATTCCCGGAGGTGGCGGGTCAAAAGAAAGTTTTGTTTAACGTGTTCCCGTCCGGATTCCCCTAACCGCCGGGCGAAAGCGGGATCGTTCAAAAGGACTTTCAGCCAATAGGCGGCCCCGTCGGTCGTGTGAACCAGCGCTCCGGAATGTTTGTGCGTGATTTGAAGCGGGATGCCGCCCACGGCTCCCGCGATAACGGGTTTCCCTTTCCACAAAGCCTCCGACACCGTCAGTCCGAACCCCTCACGCAATGATTTTTGAACAATGACCGCGGAGGCCCGCTGAATCGCGTTGATTTCCACATGGCTCGTCGGCGGCAAACACAAAACCAAAATGTCCGGGTCGGCTTTGGCCCGCTCCCGCACGTCCGCCAGGACTTGGGCTCCTTCGGGATCGTCGTCAGCCGTCCCCCCCACCAAGAGAAGGCGCGAGTCGATATACGGCTTCACTTTTAAAAAGGCCTCGATGACGCCCAAGGGGTCCTTGAGACGGTCGAATCGGGACACCTGCGTCACCAACGGTTTGTCATTGGGAATCCCCAACCGTTCCAGAATGCCTCGAACTTCCGTCTCCGTCAACTCCCGGTTCTTGTCGCTTAACGGGTCGATCGAGGGCGCGATGAGCATTTGCGGAACGCGCAAAGATTGCGCGAAAGACGGCGCGGAAAAAACGCAGGCGTCGTGTTGTTCAATGTAAGGCTTCAGAAATTCCCACACGGCCGGGGACGGGCGGGAGAGGTCAATATGGCACCGCCACATCCAGTGATTTTTTAATGCCCGTCGTTTCTTAACCAACGCCGCCGGTTGGGGATCATGAATAAAGATAAAGTCTTCCGTCAAAGGCAAGCGTGTCAGATTCTGGTCCAACGTATCTTCATAAACTTGAAAATCTCTTGGGGTCACGGTTGTGGGATCGCCGTGCAGAGCGTTATGAAACTTTTTGGTGACGGCGTAAAAGTCCTCCCCGCCTTTTACCACGTCCCATCGGGCGTCGAGCCCCAGCTCTTGGAGAAGGGGAACCATACGGCTTAATATTTCCGCCACACCTCCGCCCACGGCGGTCGAATTAACGTTTAAAACACTTTTCCCCGCCAGGGGCCGCGCCAAGAGGGCCAATTCTTCCAACGTATCGGATCCAACGATGGAGCGGTATTCTTCAAGCCGCGCCATGACCGATCTCCTGTTCGATGAAGGCCACGATTTTGGTCCGCAATCGCTCCAACGTGTGCGTGGTGGGGTCCAATCCGGCGACTTTCTTGGCTAACCCTGTCCGCCCCAGTTCGTGCTCAAACCAATGGGAGAAATCGTTGACACCGTAAGGCGGACGAAGCCGCGCTTCGTACAGGTGCAAGTAAAGGCTTGAAATACTGACTTTCCCTAACCCGTCTAGAAATTCGGGCAGGTCACAGGCCGTGTGGGGTGTGGGAATGGAAAACCGCACGGCCCCCATGAAGTGGAATTCTTTCCCTTCCGGCACGGCGCGTCCGTCGCCTCGCCAATCCATGTGTTTTTCGATGGCCGTTGAAAGAGCCTGGCGAAGGTCGCCCAGGCCGCTAAAGCGAACCGTGTTGACGGAAGCCAATCTTTCCCCCAACGCTTCGTCGCCCAAAAAGTGTGTGGCCCAATCGGCGAAATCGTTTGGGGTCTCCGGCGTCAAGAATGGGTGCTGTTGCAGATATCGGTGGGTGTGTTGATAGATGACGTTGTCGGAAACCGCATTGATTCCGTCCAGTAATTCCCGCGCGTTCCCCGCCCGCCGGCCTGTCAGGGTGGTCAGCGTCAGCCGGGTAAAGAAATGAAATGGCGTTTCGGCTCTTTCTTTCATTGGAGGACCTCCACCAGTTGTAAGAGAAATTCAGCCACGTCTCTCTGGCGAGAGAGATAATAATTCGCCCGTGACGACCGGCTTATTCCCACACGAACCCCAATGCCGTGGGGCCCCACCGCTCGAAACATATCCTCGTCCGTCCGGTCGTCTCCCAACGCCACCGGGACCGCCGGCCCCGTCCGCCGTAAGAGTTCCTTCAAGGCGCGGCCCTTGTCCCAGTCCACACGGGGAAGGACTTCCCACACGTTCTTTCCCCGACGCCATCGCACCGGAAGAGAGTTGGTCCTTAAGCGAAACACCGCCAGGGCGCGGTGGAGCCGGCGACGCAACGAGAGCGGTGTTCGTCGATAATGGATCGACATCGAAAGCCCTTTGTTTTCTATGAAAACCCCCGCGAAACCGGAAAATGTTTTCTTGGCTTGAACCGACAGCGCCCGGATTGTCGGTCGGAGCGCGGCCGCGACCTCGTGTCGGAAAACCACTCGCGGCCCCCGCATTTCCAACCCGTGGTTTCCACCGTAATAAAGTCCCGGCGCGCGAAAGCGGGCTCGAATGAACGACAACGGGCGCCCGCTCATCACCGCCACCCGAGCGCGCGGCAAGGCGGCCAACGTCGCAATGGCCCGCAACACCGGCCCGCCGGCTCTTGCGTGGTGCGGCTGAGACACAAGGGGAGCCAGCGTCCCGTCAAAATCGACGAAAAGAAAGACCCGTCGATTCGATAATCGCCGCCGAAGTTCCAACCCGTCCCGATCGAGACGTCTCACGATGTTTTCGACGGCATATCGGGGAGACGCACGTTGGAAAGCTCGGTGATCAGGTTCCCCGCCCATCGATAGATGTTGTTTTCCCGGATCGTCTCCCGCATTCGCTTCATCCGCGCGGATTTCTCGTCCGGGTCCATGTCCAACGCGCGGTGAATGGCTTCAGCCATTTGCTCGGCATCGTAGGGGTTGATGATCAAGGCGTCCCGCATCTCGCGGGAGGCCCCGGCGAACCGGCTTAAAATCAAAACGCCGCTTTCGTCGCTTCGCGCCGCAACGAATTCCTTGGCCACCAGGTTCATTCCGTCGTGAAGGCTCGTGACCAGGCACAGATCCGCCAAACGATAGAAAGGCATGATCTCCTGATGGCTGTGGTGTCTTTTTAAGAACACGATGGGCCTGTAATCCCGTCGCTTAAATTTCCAATTGATGCGCTCGGCTTCCGCATCCACTTCAGCCAGAAAGTCGTGGTAGCGTTTGATGTGCGTCCGGCTCGGCGCCCCGATCTGGACGTAAACGAATTCGCCCAGGTAGTGGGGAAACTTTTCCAAAAACCGTTCGATTCCCCGGAATCGTTCCAAAACGCCTTTGGTGTAATCCATCCGCTCCACACCCACGGCCAGGAATTTGGCCCGAATTCCAAGTTCTTTTAAAAGCATGGTCCGGTCCAGGGGAGGATTCTCCGGCAAAACATCCTGGAAAGAGTCTGGGAAAGCCACGCTGATGGGAAAAGGTTTCACATGTGTCGTGTGCCCGCTCTTAACAACAGAAAATTGTTCCCAATTGATTCGGGATTCCAGGGTGCGGTCCACCGTGTCCAAAAAATTGTTGCAATGGAATTGCGTGTGAAACCCGATCAAATCCGCGCCGAGCAATCCAAAAAGAAGTTCCCTTTGCCAAGGACAGATCCCGAAGGCTTCGGGGTTTGGCCAGGGGATGTGCCAGAAAACAGCGATGCGAGCGTCGGGCCGGCGTTCTTTAAGAAGACGGGGCAAAAGCGCGAAGTGATAGTCTTGAATGAGGATGCCCGGGTCTTTCACCCCTTCCAATTCATCCACCACAGCATCAGCAAATTTCCCGTTGGCGGTTTGGTATTGAGCCCAATCCTCGGCGCGAAAGAGGGGCCGAGTGTGGGCAATATGGCAGAGGGGCCAAAGGCCTTCGTTTGAGAACCCATAATAGTACCCATTCTCTTCCTCTTTGGTGAGTGCCACGCGCCGCAAGGTGTATTGAGGATCCTGCGGCGGGACGCGAAGTCGGTCCTTGGCATCCACCATTTCCCAATCGGCGTCCCCCGCGCCGTGGGCGATCCACGTTCCGCCGGACGCCCGCAGGACCGGCTCCAACGCCGTCACCAATCCCCCCGCAGGAACAATGCAATCCACTTTCCGCCCGCGGTGAACGTGCATGTAGGGTTCCCGGTTTGAAACAACCACCAAGGGTTTGCCCTGCAGTTTCGTCTTCACGTGCTCTTTCAATCGGTCCGGCGTCCAAAGGGATTCCGCCGTCTGGCGGAGCCGGGCTTCTTCCTCGACGGCGGCTTTGGCGTCGGACAAGTGCCGCGCGAACGTGGTAACTTCCCGCGCAATGGGCGCGAAAATGTCCTCCTTGGGGAGCGAGAACGGCGGCGGAGACAGTTCGCCGGCCCGCAGTTGTTTCATCCATTCGGCCATTTTTGCGATGGGCCCCATAACGCTCCACCGCACAATGACCAACGTGACCAAGGAAATGAGGAACACCTGAACTAAAACGCGTAAAAATGTGTTCCGATAAATTATAAATAGCTGACGCCGAATGTGGGAGGCACCTTGATAGACCACAAAAGCCCCGATGGTTGATTCTTCCAGCCGCAGGGGCATGGCGTAGATGTGCCGCTCGTTCCCCTCGACAAGCTCAAACCGGCTCCCGTCCAAATTTTTGGAAAAAACGCCATCCAGCAGATCGGCCGGGAAGACCGGGCTCGCTCCCAAGCTATTCGTCCCGGCCAAAAGGCCGCCGTTGACATCGAACACCGCCACGCCCGCCAGGCGTTCCCGATTGCCGAACCGTTCCACGATTTTTCGCAACCGTTCGGAAGATCCCTGCTGGACCAACGGGGCCACCGTCTCTTGAAGCCCTTCTGCCAAAAGCCGCGCGCGGCGTTCCATCTCATTACGCATTTGGTCGCGCTCTTGCCTCACCTGCAAAAAAGCGGAAAACGCCGCCACTGTCCCCACGGTCACCACCAACGATACGATCAGCCTTAAAGTCATTTTCATGGTCCACCCCTTCAAATAGTGACCTACAAAAAAAAACCATCCCGCCTGCCGTGGAAAAATCTTCCATCGTCAGCGGGATGGCGGCCCGACCATCCTAAATCCTCCGGGGTCATCACCCCCCGAACCCTTTTAAAGCATGAGAATAACGTTCTTAATCTTTTCTGGACACGCGACGACAGTCTTGACTCAAAAAAATGAGGCTCTTAAAAAATCACCCCTCCTGATCACCTATTGTTTGGGGAATGTTTCCACGGTCACGCGATGGATGCGGCCGGTGAATTTTTCCCTTTTGTGATAACCGTGGTAGACGGGCGTGTTTTCGTCGGTTCCAACGTCGGCGGATTCGTCGATGCCGAACGTGTTGGCGTTGGTTTTGGCAATTTTTCCTTCCCCGATTTTAACGCCGTCCAGGTAAATGGCGCCCACGCCGCCGGCCCCCCGTCCGCCTTCGTAATCAAAAGCGAATTTGAGGGTGTGCGCTCCCGCCGGCACTTTTTGCGCGGCGGAAACCGTGTGGGATTCCAACCCAACCCAATTGTACGTGTAGGCGGGTTTTCCGTCCAATAGGTAGAACGTCCAGCCGCCGAAATCTCCCCCCTGGCAGAGAATGACGCCGGACGCCTCCGCCGGCACATCCACCTCGGCGGTAATGGACAGCGAGGTGTTCTTGACATTGATGAACGCGTTCTCGGGGATCCCGGTCGCCCCTTCGTAGAGGACCAGTTTCGTGCGCCCGTTCATCAGGTCGGGCCGACCGGCAATGGAGGGGTCCAACCGTTCGATGCTTCGGTCGTCGATCGGTAAAACATTGTACTTGACCGCTTCCTCCATAAACTTCTTTTTGAGTTCTTCCAGTTTTTCCGGGTATTTCGCGGCAAGATCGCGCGACTGGCTGAAGTCTTCGTTCACGTTGTAAAGTTCCCACACATCTTCCGCCAAAGGACGGCGCGGTTGGGATTCCCAGGGGGCTTTGTGAATGGTTCCGGCGTACCACCCATCGTGATAGAGAGCCCGGTTTCCGATCATCTCAAAATACTGGGTTTTCCGTGCGTCGGGGGCTTTGGCGTTGTCAAACGAATACACCATGCTGATGCCTTCAATGGGACGCTGTTCAATGCCGTTGACCATCCGGGGCGCGGGAATACCCGCCGCTTCGTAGATGGTTGGGGCCACGTCGATGACGTGGTGGAACTGAGAGCGGATTTGATTTTTTGCTTTGATCCCGGCGGGCCAATGGACCACCATTCCGTTTCGTGTTCCCCCGAAGTTGGAGGCCACCTGTTTGGACCATTGAAACGGCGTGTTCCCGGCGATGGCCCAGCCGGCGGCGAAGTGATTGTACGTTTTGTCCGTTCCCAAATCGTCGATTCGCTTTAACTGCATGTCCAGGGTTTCTTGCACACCGTTGAAATAGGTGTTTTCATTGAACATGCCGATCATCCCGCCTTCGGCGCTGGAGCCGTTGTCCCCGACAATATAAAAGAACAGGGTGTTGTCCATTTCCCCCCGCGCGTCGATGGCCTGGATCAACCGCCCCACTTCCATGTCCGTGTGTTCGGCAAACCCGGCGAACACTTCCATCTGCCGGGCGAAGAGACGTTTCTCGTCCGCGGACAACGAATCCCAATTTTTTATATCGGCCGGTTTCGGAGCCAACCGGGTGTTTTTGGGGACAATGCCCAACTTCTTTTGCCGCGCCAACGTTTCCTGTCGCAATTTGTCCCAGCCTTGGTCGAACTTTCCTTTGTATTTTTCAATGAACGATTTCGGCACGTGGTGCGGCGCGTGGGTGGCCCCAGGGGCAAAGTACATGTAAAACGGGTTGTCCGGCGTGAGGGATTGCTGGGTGTTCATCCACCGAATCGCCTGGTTGGTCATGTCCGTCGTAAAATGGTAGCCGGGCGCTTCGACATCGGGAAACACCCGTGTGGTTCCGTCGTAAATCATGGGGTGCCATTGGTTGGTTTCCCCCCCAATGAAGCCGTAAAACTTTTCAAACCCCGATCCCGTGGGCCAGCGGTCGTAAGGGCCCGAGACGGACCCTTCCCAGGGCGGCGTCTCGTGGTATTTGCCGAACGCGGCCGTGTTGTAGCCGTTCATGCGCAGGACTTGCGCCGCCGGCGTGATGGTTTGCGGACGGATCCCCGTGTTGCCGGGAAAGGCCGTGGCCACTTCCATGATGGCCCCGGCGTTATTGGAATGGTGGTTGTATCCGGTCAGAAGCGCCGTGCGGGTCGGAGAGCTGAGCGCCGTCGTGTGGAACCGGTTGTAGCGAAGGCCGTTGGCGGCCAGCCTTTCCAAATTGGGCATGTGGATCGGTCCCCCAAAAGCGCTGGAATGGCCGAACCCGATATCGTCCAGCAAAACGACAACCACGTTCGGCGCGTTGGCCGGGGCCTTCACGTTGAACCGCGCCGGGGCTTTGGCGTTGCGAGCGTCCAGTTCCGTCACGATGGGGTAAGAAGGTTCTTTGATGGGAAGAACCGATCGATCCAACCCATCCGGGACGGAGTTCTTATCAGTTTTTGGGACCGTCGCCGACGCCGGGGTTCCTCCGACAATAAAAGCCAAACCGGTTTTTGCCATCTGTGACCAGGATGATTGTGTTTTACTTTTCATGGATGACCTCCTGCCAACGTTAGACAAACATTGACATTTAACGTCCCCGCTTTCAAGATCCACGACCGACAGGGGGCGCGGCCGGGCATGATTCCGGCCACAAAGATGGTCAAGCCAAATTTATGCGGAGAATAACCGGCTTAATCTCCGCATATTTTGCGTAGATTGCCATTGAAAATAGAAATAAATCAGGTATAATAACCGCATGAGGTGCGGAGAATGACAAAATACCTACATCAATTGTTGGACTGGCCCAATTTCCATTGGGATCAAAAGGCCCTGGCGGGACTGTTATCGAGTGTGCGTCTCAGGCAGGGGAGCCTGATCGGCCGCATGGAAAGCCTGGGGTTTTCCCAACGTAACGAAGCCATGCTGAAGACGCTCACGGATGATGTCGTGAAATCCAGCGAGATCGAAGGGGAGATACTCAATTCTGACCAGGTGAGGTCTTCCATTGCGAAGAAATTAGGCATGGATATTGCGGGGCTATTGCCTTCAGATCGTCGCGTGGACGGCGTGGTGCAGATGGTGCTTGAGGCGACGCAGAACTACGCACACCCTCTCACCAAGGAACGTTTGTTCGGTTGGCACAAGGCGCTCTTTCCGGACCCATCAAGAAGTATTCAGGTGGGCTTGTGGCGGGACGATGCCAGGGGGCCCATGCAAGTGGTGTCGGGCGCCATCGGGCGTGAGCGTGTACATTACGAAGCGCCGGCAGCGGACCGCTTGGAAGCTGAAATGACGGCATTTTTGGTATGGGCAAATGAGCCTAGCGGGATGGACCCCGTGCTCCTGGCCGCAAAGGCCCACCTTTGGTTTGTGACGATCCATCCATTCGATGACGGGAACGGACGCATGGCCCGCGCCATTGCGGATTGGGCTCTGGCGCGCTCGGAGAACAGCCCCCAACGTTATTACAGCATGTCCGCGCAAATTCGCCGGGAGCGCAAGGAATACTATGACGTGCTCGAGCGAACCCAAAAAGGCCCGTTGGATATAACAGAGTGGATGAATTGGTTTTTAGAATGCTTGGATCGAGCCATTGCAGGGGCGGAGGGTTCCTTGGCCACGGTGTTCAGAAAGGACCAGTTCTGGAAGACCTATGCCCATCTCGGGTTGAAGGAGCGTCAACGGTTCATGTTGAACATACTCCTGGACGGAACTTTTGAAGGAAAACTTTCTTCGTCCAAATGGGCAAAGATGGCCAAGTGCTCACAGGACACGGCTCAACGGGATATTGTCGAACTTGTGGGCCACGGCATCTTGGCGAAGAACTCCGCCGCCGGACGAAGCACCAACTATTCCTTAATATTTGTCAAACGTTCGGGGGTTCATGGGGAAAAGGGCGCAAAAACCTAATGGGGATTAGGCAGGGGCGCCACGTCCACGGTGACTTCGTCGATTTTTCCGGTAAATTTTGAGGCCCGTTCCGCCCCGATCGACTCGACCACCGGAGACGCCAAATCAATGCCCACATCCGCGGTTTCGTCGGCGGAGAATATGGCCGGTTGTGTCCGTTCTATGCGGCCTTCCGCGACCTTTTTGCCATTGACGTACAGGGAACCCAATCCTCCCTTGCCAACCCCTCCCCCGTCATAGGCGAAGTCGAAACGCAGGGTGGCGGGGCCGGGGGTCAGTTTTTCTTTCCCGGCGACCGTGAAACGTTGCATGCCCAAAAAGTTGTAGTCATAGGCGGGCACCCCGTCTTTCACATAAAGGGCCCACCCCCCAAAACGCCCGCCCTGGGCGAAAACGATCCCGTGGGCGCCGGAGGTCGGTACGTCGATCTTGGCGGTCACGGTCACGGACCGGTTCTTGATGTTTAAGAACGTGTTTTCGGTCATGCCCACCATGCCCGCGCTTAAGGTGATCGAGGTCCGCCCCGCCATGAGATCGGGACGTCCGACGTTCGAAGCGATGATCCGCTCAAACACACGGTCGTCGACAGGGAGGGCGTAGTTCTTTTCCGCCTCTTTCATAAACAAGGATTTAAGTTCCTCCAACTTGGTGGGATTGGTTTTAGCGAGGTCATTGACCAAACTGAAGTCTTTGCGCAGATCGTAAAGTTCCCAGATGTCGTCCTTCAGATCCCGTCGCGGGGTTGATTCCCAGGGGGCGCGGTGAATGGTGCGGGCAAACCAACCGGTATGATAAATGGCCCGGTTTCCGAACATTTCAAAATATTGGGTCGTGTGGCGTTCCGGGGCTTTGGCGTCGTCAAAGGAATAGACCAAACTCACGCCGTCCATGGGCCGTTGCGTTACCCCATTGACGACTTTGGGTTCCGGAAGCCCCGCCGCTTCAAGAATGGTCGGCGCAATGTCGATCACGTGAGCGAACTGGGAGCGGATTTGGTTTTTCGCCTTAATGCCCCGGGGCCAGCGCAGGGCCATGCCCACCTTGGTCCCCCCGGGATCCGACGCAACTTGTTTGGTCCAGGTATACGGCGTATCGAGCGCCACGGCCCAGCCGGCGGCCATGTGGGGATAGGTTTCGGGCCCGCCCCATTTGTCCTTGACCTTGAGCATGTCCTCCACTTTTTCTTGCACACCGTTGAAATACGTCATCTCGCTGAACATGCCGTTGGCCCCGCCTTCGGCGCTGGCGCCGTTGTCGCCGTAGACGAGAACAACCAGGGTGTTGTCCAGTTCCCCCATGTCTTCAACGGCCTTCACCAAACGGCCGATGTGGAAGTCCGTGTAATCCACAAAGGCGGCAAACACTTCGAACTGGCGGGCAAACAAGGTTTTCTGGTCCTTCGTCAATTTGTCCCAGTCGGGAATGGCCGCGGGTTTGGGAGCCAGTTTTGTCCCCTTCGGAACAATGCCGAGCTTGATTTGACGATCCAAAATTTCCTTCCGCAAAACGTCCCACCCGCCGTTAAATTTTCCTTTCCATTTGGCGATCCACTCCGCCGGCACATGATGGGGCGCGTGGGTGGCCCCGGGGGCGAAATACATGAAAAACGGTTTCTCCGGCGCCAGAGCCTTTTGAAACTTGACCCAGGAAATGGCCTTGTCCGTCATGTCGGCCATGAAATGATACGTGGGGTCTTCGGGCAGTTCCTGGGCGGTGGTTCCGTCATAGACAAACGGCGCCCATTGATTGGTTTCTCCGCCGAGAAACCCGTAAAATTTGTCGAACCCTTGCCGGGTCGGCCATCGATCGAACGGCCCCGCGGCGCTGGCTTCCCAGGCGGCCAATTCGTGCCATTTTCCAAAGGCGCCGGTGCCGTAACCGTTCAGGCGCAACATCTCCGCCAGGGGAGCCACGTTGCTGGGAATTTGGCCGGTGTTTCCGGGGAAAGCGGTTCCCGTCTCAATAATGGATCCCATGTTGTTGACATGGTGATTGCGTCCGCTTTTTAACGCGGCGCGGGTGGGGGACGACACGGCCGTCGTGTGGAAATTGTTATACCGCAAACCTTCCTGCGCGATGCGATCAAAGGCTTCCGTGGGAACCGGCCCGCCGAAAGAACTTGTCCCGGCAAATCCCAGATCATCGACGAGAACCATTAAAACGTTCGGCGCTCCGGCCGGCGGCCGGACCGTGAAATGGGACGGCGGGGTGGTTTCCCGCACATCAAGAAGACGGCTCGTGGGGTATTCGGGCTCGCGCAGGGGCAGAACCGTGCGATCAATGGGATTCTGATTTTCAGTCTTGGCGGCCATCGCCGGAGCCGCCTGGCCCATTAAAAGCGCTCCGGAAGAGACCCAGGCGCCAAGGCGGGTAAATGTATTTTCTTTGGATTGCATAAACGAACCTCCCCGGAGCATTCTATCGTGGCGACCGTTTTGCGCGGCCCTGAGAGCTTATCCTACTAAAATAGCCTTCTCTATTTTACCCACCTTGTAAAGACATTAAGGACGGCCGTCGGTGTCCCGGGTTAAGATCGAGGCCAGATCAAACCGAAAACCGTCCACGTGCATTTCGTTGACCAAATACCGAAGGCTGTCAAGAATCAATCGCCGCACGAAAGGGTGATTTGCATTGAGCGTGTTGCCCGTTCCCGTTTAATTTGAGTAATAGGCCTTGTCTTTTTCCAAAATGTAAATTGTGCGCGAGGCAGGAAGCCCGAGGGGCGCGTCTCCTTCCCAATCGTAGGCGCGGGAATCCACCACGACGCTTTTCATGGCGGTCGCTTCATTGGACCCGGACCGACAGGCCGCGAGGCGGGTGTACCCCTTGGGGACAACCACACCCCGCCCGTAGGGATCCAGGAGAATCTTGTTCGGATCAAACCGGTGCCCCTCGTCCGGAGCCCAGGGGCCCCTCGCTCGATAAGCGTAAATCTGGCCCGCCTTAAGTCCCAGCACAAAAACATGCCAGTAAGGGTGAGAGCGGTTACGGACGGGATCGAGCGCAAGGACGCGGGAAGCCGGGCCGTCCTCCCGGTCAAAGAGAAGCAGATCCAGCCCCTCAGCCTCCCGGGCGGCAACGCTGAAATTAACCCCCTCCGGACAGCACGTGGCCCCGAGGGGAGCGGGATGGCCGGTCTTGTTCATGGTCTTTTAGAAAGCCTGCCCAATGTAAAGATAGACGCTTCTGGCATTGCCCTCGGCTTGGGAATAGGCCAGGTAGGCCGGGCCAATGCCCGTGTCCAGGGCGGCAAAAACACTGCCGGACATAACGCCGGACACGTTGTTGACCTCTTCCGCCGTTTGCTCCCAAACGCCGCCCCATTCCAACGCCAGGCCCCCGTAGAAAGGTTTCCCCATGAGTTTGCCCACCTTGTATAGATATTGCGTTTGGGCCAGGGCCTTTTCGGTCCCAATCAAACTGTTTTGGCTATATCCCCCAAGATTTAAAAATCCCCCCATTCTCTGCAGGTAGGAATTTTCGCTCGGGTCGTTTATGTTGTTGGCGAATTCCCCTTTCAAACGAACCGTATGGTTTTCGCTGGAAAAAGCTCCCATAAGGTTAATGCCCCCCATCGCCGCGGAAGCGGGCGCCCCCATGGTTGTCCCGGTGACGCGGCCGTTTAATTCCCCGCGTAAACCCTTTCGCGGGAAACTCGCATCGTCCAAGGTATCCAACGATATTTGGGCCACCCCCTCCGCCTGTTCGTATTCCAGGGACACTTCCGGAACGGTGGGTGTTCGGTAACTCTGGTCGGCCCAGCCCAGACCCAACCGAACTTGTCCCCAATTTCCCAAACTGCGACCGCCCCCGGCGCCCAATCCGGATCGTTGGTCCCGGAACGGCAACTCGCTCCCATCGCCGACAAGAATGGATTGATTGTCCTGTTGGAGCCAGGCTTTGGCAAAGACAAAATAAGGGGCCCCGTAACTCAAATATCGCGGCACTTTTCCGATGGGTTGATAAAATTCCGCGGAAACCCCGGAATTGAGCCCCACCGTGCCGTCCACCTGAAACTCAGCGCCCAGGGCGTTTAATTCCGTCCGCTGGTAACGGGCCATAATGCCGTAGTCGCCGTGACCTTTAAAATCCTCCGCCATTTTAAAACCCAGTTTCAAATAGTCGGGGCCCCAACTTTTGCGGGGGGCGTCCACCACAACGATGTTTTTATCGCCGCGTCGCACCGAGTGATAATCAATGCAATCGAAATAACCCAACCCGAACAAGCGGGCCAAATCCGACTGCATTCGAACGGGGTCCAGTGGGGAGCCCAGGGGCTGACTGATAAAGGGTTTCAGAACGCTGTCGGCGATTCGGGTTCCGTTCTGAATTTCGATCTCGTCCACAACGGGAAGCGCCGGCGGTTTGGCCAAGGAAGCGCGCCAGGCCCGGTAGTCTTCCTCCGAAAGCGAATATTTCGAAAGATCTTTCGCCATGGCCCGCGCGGCGTCTTCCCCCCGTTTCATGATTTCCGGGATCTTGCCGAAATCGACGAAGCTCAAGCCCGTCAGGTCCGGCAATACCAGCACATCGTCTTGGCCCACCTGGGACAGCTGGCGTTGATCCTGATACTGGCCGCCCAAACGCCCCACCTGGGAAAAAACATCCAAAACGGATTTGATGTCTTTTCTTTTCGTCAACGGCGTTCCAATATTGACGACGATCAGGCGGTCCACCCCCATGCGCTGAACCACATCGACCGGGATATTCTTTAAATAACCGCCGTCGACGTACAACCGTCCGTCGATTTCCACGGGCGAAAAAAGCGGCACGATGGCGATGGAGGCCCGAATGGCGTTGGCCAGGTCGCCCTTGTCCAGGATGACCGATTTTCCCGTTTCCAGGTCTGTCGCCATGGCGCGGAAAGGAATGGGGAGCTGGTCGAAACTATCGACGGATTCCGTCACGTGGGAAAGCTTGCGCAGTTCCGTGATAAAGTTTTGCCCCTCCACCAGGCCCAAGGGCAGTTTGACGCCCCCGTCGCCGATCCCGATACGCGCTTTGACCAAAAAGGTGAGATCGTCGTTTTTGCGTCGAAAAGAAAGTTCCCGCCGGGCCGGCGAATCCGAGAACGCCGCGTTCCAGTCGAAGTTGGCGAAGAGCGTTTCCAGTTCCTGGGTGTTCAAGCCGGAAGCGTACAACCCGCCCACGGCCGACCCCATGCTCGTCCCGGCGATGAAATCCACGGGCACGCGAAGTTCCTCCAAAACCTTGATGACCCCCACATGGGCCGCCCCGCGCGCTCCGCCGCCGCTCAGGACCAGCCCGATACGGGGCCGCTTAGCGGAAGTCAATGGCCGGGACGAACCGGCAGGAGCCCCAAAAGCAGGCAATGCCATTAAAATTACAAGTAAATACGTCGTTGCTTTATTCATAATTCTCCCGGTTAATGAAAAAATTTCCCGACCCTTAATCTCTCCCGTAAATGTATAATAAAAAAACCGGCGCGGGCAGGGCGACGGACAGGCGCGAAAATCAATGGAGGAAATTCCCATGAAGATTCAGACCCGTTGGGTGGGGGTGATGATGGCTGTTCTGACCGCTTGTTCTTTTAACAACACGCGCATGATTCAGTCGTGGACCAACCCGGAATTGAAAGCGCAACCTCTCCATTTCGAGAAAATTCTTGTGGTCGCTGTGGCGCCCAGTGAGACGGAGCGCCGCGGGGCGGAAGATGCCATGGCCGCCAAGATCGGGCCGAAAGCCACTGTTTCCTACGCGCTCTTGAACGAAACGGAACTTAAAGATCCGGCCGTGGCCAAAAGCAAGATCCAGAAGGCCTCTTACGACGGGGTTATTCTGTTGCGTTGGTTGGGGTATCGGGAAGAAAAAGAGTACATGGCCACCCCCACCTATTCTCCCCTGTGGGACCACTACTCTTACTCCTGGACTTATATGCAAGAGTCCACGGTGGTCCAATGGAAAATTCTGCAACTGGAAACGCGCATTTTTTCGGCTCAGACCGAAAAGCTGATTTGGTCCGGGACCACGGAAACGGTTGAGCCCCCCGCTGTCCCGCAGTTGGTGAACAATGTGGCCCAGGTCGTTGAAAAGCAATTGAAAAACCAAGGACTGATTAACCCCGACAAATAACGCCCGCTCCGAAAGGGCCGGTCATTTCACGAAACAAGGAGTATATCGATGAAGAATCGCTCTCTGTGGGTTTATTTGGTAGGTTGTCTTTTCTGGGCGGGGTCCACCCAGGCCGCGTCGGTTTCGGCGGGAAAATCGTTGTTTGACGCCGGGCGTTGGCGCGGATCGTTTTCTGTCGGGACAGGCCAGGGAACCGGGGACACGTATATGGTGGCGGGAGTGGGTCTCGGTTATTTTTTGGCGAACGGGTTGGAGGCCGGGTTCGACGGCGAGGCCTGGGTTGGGTCTTCGCCCCAAACCTACAAACTGACCCCGGGCCTTCGTTACGTTTATTCGGGGTTTGAAAAGTTGTGGCCCTACCTGGGGGCCTTTTACCGACGCACGATTTATGACGGATTGGGAGACCTCAATTCGTATGGGGGGCGGTATGGGGCGTACATGTCCCTGGGCGGCAACGCCTACGCCGGATTGGGCGGCGTTTATGAAAAATTGCTCGACTGCAATGAAACCATTTACAGTTCGTGCACGTCCACTTACCCGGAAGTGTCGTTTTCGCTTTCGTTCTAATACGGAAATCGGTTAAAAAAAGGAGATTAATTATGCGCAATAAATTACTGTTGGCCATGTGTTCTGTTATCTTGGTGGGGGCGGGACTTTCGGCGGAAGACAAGAAGGTGCCCACGCCGACGCAGGTCAACATCAATCAGGTGACGCTCAGCCCGGAAATGATCCGTTACGCCGTGACCGCGGAACGTCGGGCGATTTTCACCGCCGCCATGGACGACCTGTTGGTCGACGCCACCGTCAAAAGCAACTTTTGGGACATCTACAACGCTTATGAAAAGGAGCGCGAAGGCGTGAAGGACTCCCGAATGAACATTGTGGCCGAATACGCCAAGAATTTCACCACCATGTCTGACGTGAAAGTGAAAGAGTTGTTGAAATCTTCTTACAAAACCCAGGCCAAGGAACTTTCCATCCGCAAAAAATACGCCGCCCAGCTCAGCAAGAAAGTGAACGCCACGGTGGCCGGCCGGTTTTGGCAGGTGGACGATTTCATCACCTCCGCCATTAAGGTCAGCCTTTTGTCCAGCGTGCCGTTGTTGGGCGAAGATATTAAATAGTCTCTTGTTTTATCCCCCCCGGGAGCGTCCAACGCTCCCGGGGGTTACTTAAAAAGGGGGCTCTGTTTTGAGACCATTTTTTTTGAAGGTGTTGGGCACTTTAGGGGTGGGGATGATCGCTTTCGCGTCCGCGTCAAGCGCGGCGCCCATCGAGGTGGGCCCGTTCGGGGGATGGCGGTTCGGCGGTTCGTTCGACGACGCGCGGGCCAAATCCCACACGGCCGAAGCCTCGGGATCCTGGGGCGGCACGGTGGATCTTTATCTGGGCGCGGATTCGGCGATGGAACTCCTCTTTTCCCGCCAAGAATCTTTTTTTCGGGGAGATGCCCCGGGTCCGACTCGTTTTAACTACACTCTCGACCATTACCAAATCGGCGGTTTGAAAGAATACCGCGAAGACAAGTTTCGCCCTTTCTTGTCCGGTCTGGTCGGTTGGTCCCATGTGAAAGGGGATAACGAATCGAACGATTTTTTTTCGGCCACCCTGGGCGGCGGGGCCAAATATTATATCACCCCCCGGCTGGGACTTCGAACAGACCTGAGATGCTATTTGATGTTCACCAACAGCGCCATCGCCGCGTCGTCCGGACCCAGTGGAGGGAGCGTTAGTTTTTCAGGAGAGGTGTTTGCCCAGGGCGAGGTGTCCGGAGCCGTTTTCCTGGCGTTCGGCGGACATCGCAACCCGCCGGAGAGCCAGAGGCCTTTAGACGAATTTCGCCGTCGGGAGTCGGTCCCTCAGTAATACCAGGAAATGCCCCCGCGCAGTTCTTCGTGGGACTTGTTGTAGTCGAGGATCACTTCCCCATACCCGTTGAACCACTGGACGTAAAGGGTGGGGTTGAACCGGGGCAGGCTCGGAATGCGGTATTGCAGGCCCACCACGTTGTTGCCTTCCGTGAAAGGATTGCCGTTTTGGCCGCTGGTTCGTTGGTATTGCAAATCAAGCCCCATGCCTTCTTTCTGCTTAAACACGTTTCGCCACCAAAACGTGAAATCCCAAAATCCCAAATAGTCCGAATAATCCGGGTTAAATTCCCCCTTGGCCAAAATTGCGTAGACGTTGGCGCTGGCGTAAAAATCCCGTCCAGCCAACTGGCCGGTTTTATGTCCGCGCACGAACAACCGGTCCACCGACCGCGACGCGGTCCCGTCCGATCCGTTGGAAAGGTGCACATACCCCGCATCCATGGAGACAAGCCATCGGTCGTTATCAATAAACCGATAAAACGCTTCGGGATTAAAGTTGTTGTCAATGATCGGAATGGAGTCGGCGTAAATGTCCCACAACATGTAGTTGGTAAACGCCAGGAAAAAATTGACGTCGTCCACCGGCCGATATTTAAAACTGTATTGAAGTTTTAAATCGTTTGCCCCCACAAGGGCGTAGTTCATCTTGTGGAGAGAAAGCACTTCGTGCCCGGCGGTGCGGAAAGCGCGATCTTCAATCGTCGCTTCCCGCATGGCCTCCCGGGGTGACACAGTTTCCTGGGCCCTTACAATGGACCCAAAACCCATGACCCCGGCCAGGGCCAGACAAAGAAACGGCTGTCGATTATCGGCGACCACCGCGTCCTCCTCCTCCGCCCCGATAACCGCCCCCCCCACCCCGTGACCCGGAGTAACCCCGGGACCCCGAATACCCACCTCCATACGTCGATCGGGACGAACTTTGTCGCACTTGGCTCTGTCGGTTCAAATCCGACTGATGGCTTTTGTAATTGGCGTTTTGGTTGGACGACGACCAGCCGTTTCCGCTTCGGGATTCCCATCCGCCCTTGGAATTTTGTCGATGGACATTTCCGCTGGGGTCCGCGTAAAGATTGTTGGATCCCGCGGCGGGCCGCGCCCCCGCGCGGTTGCCCGCGAAAGAAGCCGATGGGGCCGGGGACGGTTGAACCGCCGCTCCGGTTCGGTTCGATCGATTGTAAATATTGGCATTGGACCCGGCCCCGCCTTTCGGTTGAGGACGATCGGATCCAGGTCGGCCAGGCCCACCGATTCCACCGGGCCCTCCAGGCCCTCCTATTCCGCCCGGTCCCCCGATCCCGCCGGGACTGCCGGGCCGGCCCCATCCGCCCACGGGGCCGCTGATGGCAACGCCTCCGTTCGGACCGCGGTATCCCACCGCGCCCCAACCCGTGTAGGGATTGTAGTAAGCGTGGTACCCGTATGTGACCGGTCGGGGATAATAGTAGGCTCCGTAATAGGGAGGATAATAGTATCCGGTTCCAAACATGACGGTTGCGCCAAAGGCATAGCACCCCATGTAACCCGCCGTGTATCCGCAATACACCGTGTCCGCCGTCGATTCGTAAACGTAGACGTGACTGCACTGGTAATGGGGACAGCTGGGGGGCAACTTGTTCAGTTCCGGTGGAATGATCGCCGCGACGCTCCAAGGACCTTCCGGTTGAGCGGCTTCATACCAAACCGCTTCCCGGCAAAGAAAATATTTATTTTTGACTTTAAAAATGGCATCCGCCGAATTTTCAGCGTAAGCCACTACTTTTTTCTCCAACCCCTCCACGGTTTTCCATTTGGGAGATCCATCGTATTCCACTTTCAAGTCCACCGGGCCCCGTTTGACCGCGGCGGTTTGGGGAACCTGAGCGTTGAGAACCGCGTCTTGAGCTTCCGGGGTTCCCGCAACGAAGGCGCGAACGCGTGCCCGGGGAGAGTCGGGCGGAATTTGGGCGAAATCCGCGGGGAGCGATTCGGACGGGACAAATGTCCAAGGGCCTTCTGTGCTTTTCGCCTTAAACCAACGGCCGGAAGTCACGATAAAAATTTCTTGGCTTTTAATTTCTCGGAAAATGTCTTGATCGGTGTTGGTCACGTGAAGCAAGCCGGTTCCGGCCAACGGGCTATACTGGGGAGATCCTTTGGTCACATACAGCTCGGCCGGAGCCCCTCGCAAAATGATTTCGGGGGGTTTCTTGTCCCGTTTGTCTTTTTTGGGGGCGACATCGCCCTCCACTTTTTTGCGCAAGGCGTCGGCGGTCGGAGGAACAGATTCCACCCAGGCCCAGGGACCTTTTATATCCCCAGCGCCGACCCACCCTTGGTTGGTTAACAGGTAGTAAAATGTCGTGGATGGGTCTTTTAAGAGAAGTTCCGCGGTGTTCACAACCTGCAACAGATTCCCCTCTTCCAGCGGTTGTGTTTTGGTTTCGCCATCGATCAATAAAAGTTTGGCCGGGGTTTCGCGGAAAATAATATCCGGCGGAGCTGTGGAGAGCGCGGGTTTAAGCGAACTGGATTGGCCCGCATTCCCCATGGACGCCGCGTATTGCGCCAGGGGGATCACAATCACTTTCGCCGTCAGCTGTTCCGAAAGAAACTTTTTAAACCGCTCGTAATTGTCCGGGGATTCCCCCGGCGCTTTCACGTCGGTCACCTCAACCGAGGTGACCGTGGCCGTCCCCGCGTCACGGTCCGTTATTACACGCCCCACCATCCAGACGGCACCAAACCGAGGCTCTTTTTCTCCCTCCAGGAGCACCGACACGGCGGCCCGGGCGGTCAGCCGATTGTCTGTCACCGTTTCCAACTGGGGTTGATAGACCGTGGCCACGCCGGCTTTTCCGGTAAATTTCATGGGCCACGCCATGGCGCCTTCCTCCGCAAAAAGCCCGCTGGGGCCAACCAGAACACCCAGGAGCAGGATCGCGCGGAGTATCATTAGAACGGTGTTCCGAAATTGAGCCAGAAACTACTGCCTTCCGTCCGATTTTTGACGCTGATTTCGGGCAACCATTTGAACTCGAAACTCATTGCGCCCGAGGTGTGGCGAATGATCGGTCCCAGTGTATACGTTTGAGCCTTGAAAGACCCCAAGACGGCTCCACTGCCCGAATCGGCCTGGGTTTGTTGATAAAGGCTTCCCGTGATCCCGACGGCCGTGTAAAGATCCGTGTAGATAGCGGCCACCGCGTCCATATGGAAGACGTCCCCGGAATCGTAGTCCGTGTCGGTGTTGCGTTCCCGCAGGTCGTAACCTGTATAGAGAGACAATTCCCGTTGGCCGGGAACCACGTGGCTGAGTCCGATAAAGGGCGTGTAGGTCCAGTAGTTCAACCCGCCCTGGGCGATTTGGCCTTGCCGGTAATAGCCTGTCGGGGCATACAGCCGCACACCGGTTTTAAAATGGTTTGATCCGATCTGTTTGCCCACCATCAACGGGATAAACGAAACATCCCCCAATCCCCCCTCGTAATCGTAATAATAGGCGTTGATATCATAGACAGCGTTGTTATGGTAAAGGTAAGCCGCGGCGCTTTCGTAAATCAACGGCATGCACAACTCAAACCCGTAACGCCAGTCTTCCCCGGGTTCGCCTTTGACGTAGGCCAGTTCGAATTGGGTCGAAGAGAAGGCCCGATCGTATTCGACGTAGCGCTGTTGTCCCCGCGAAAGGGTGGTATCCCGTTCCACGTCTCCGTCATAAAACATCATTTTAAATCGAAAGGTCGGCCCCGTTTCGCTCGGCAACACACCGGCAAAACTGGCTTTGTCCCCGGCCAAGGTGTGTCCCCGTCCTCCCTCTTCCGAGCGAGCCAACGCTTGGAGCCCAACGATCGCTAAAAGAACAAGACAGAGTCTGTGGGTGGTCATTTTTAATCTCCTTTTTTCTCGATGAGCGTCATTTTATCTTATTTTTTTTAGGGGGTGAAAAAAGATGGATGGGAAACCGGAACACATTTTTCACCACCTCCACCAACGGGCCGGTCAAGGTTTTAACCGAGCGCGGAATAACGGTCGTTTGGCCGTTTTCGACAGCCACATCCGCCACGAGGGGAAGAAATTCCCCGTCCGGGCTCAAGATGAGGGACGAAATCAGCGGGAGTTTTTTAACGAGGTTGGTTGTCCCTTGCAGGAAATTGAAAAGAATCGTCCCTTTCCCGTTTTCGAATTGGGGGTCCACCCATCCGTTGAAAGCCACTTGAAACGAGGGGTTCTTAACAAACAGCGGTGGATCGATAACGAGGCGACCGGATTCAAGGGTGGCGGAAGCGGTCACCACATCAAACGGGAGGCCCATCTCTTTCTTTCCCGCGAAAGTTCGGAGCAAAGAACTGATCTTAAGGGAATTAAACACCGACAGAACCGCCGGGGCCGTGCGAAACTCGCCGTTTTGGCCCAGAAGAGAAAGGTGTCCGTTCCATTGGCCCGGAGTCCAGGGACGCCAGGGACCCGAAATATCAAGATTGCCCGAAAATCGACCGTTGACCAGATACGCGCTGGTGGAGAGAGCCGCCATCAGTTCGCGGGTTTCGATGTTGTTCATTGTTCCACGGACAGTAAACGTGCCCGGACCATCCCCTGTCAGACCCAGGACGGTCCCTTCCGCCGTGAGGGTCCCATCGCCGACCCGGGCCGCCAACGCGGGCGCCCGGAACTCGTTGTCCGCCCAAAGCAGGTCGACTTCGGCTTTTTCAATGGACACACCCTTCCAATCCGCGCTTGAAACGTTGACCCGACAGTCCCAGGTGGCGAAAGGAGATAACATCCACAGGGATTTCTTGCTGAGAGAGGTTCCCGGGTTGACGGGGCCGAGCCAATGCCATTTTCCCGAGGCACGGACCGTTCCACGGCGAAAACCATTGTCGGGAAGCAGCGAGGTCACGTCGGACAAATCGAGATTGATCAGTTCGGTTTGGATCGCCATGTCCCAGACCGAACGGATTGGATCTGTTCGTCGGGCCTCCCCCCGAACGGTGACCGTGCCGCCCGCCATGCGAAAGGCCAGTTCCGGCAGGGAGACCGTAGCGGGACCGGCCCGGACAACGGCGCGGACGTCCTGGGCTTCCCATTGTCCCGCCACGAAATGGTCCACGTCGGCCTTCGCCCGCAGTGTCCAGGACGTTGTGGATGGGAAAGACGACGACAGAGATGAACTTTGACTGAATATGTCCGACAATTCCCCCGCGTCCAACCGTTCGGCTTTCATCGTTGCTTGGACATGGATGGATTTAGGGTTCGTTAAGTTATAACTGGCACATTTCCGTCGATGGGATTCGCGCCGAGCCGAAGCCAAATTTCCCGCGCATGCTGGTGGCATGTAAGGGGAATTTGGCAAAGGCACAGGCCGATGCCCATCGACCCAACGGGAGGAGCCCAGGCGGGGCGATTTCCGCGTCGCTCCTCGGTTGCGATGTCCCGCATCGCGCCCTCGTCGCTCCTTGAACTCACCCCCCCCGGTCTCCTCGGAAATAGGCCAGTTATTACTTAACGAACCCTTAAGATCCGGAAGAACCACCGTGGCTTTCATCTGGGACAATTCCGATTTCCAATTCGTTCGCACCGTCACGGGTTCCCCCGCCGCCAGGGTCCATTGGGCCTCGATCGGCAGGCGCCGGTTTGTTGTTGCCCATCGGACATCGTTGGTTTTTCCCTCAAGGCGCCAATGGGTTTTGTCTTCTTTGTTGGAATAGGAACCTGTCACGGAAAACGCGCCCGACACGGCGGACGCCGCGGGCCAAAATTCGGCCACCAGCCCAAAGGGGACCCGGTCGGCTCTGAATTGAAAAAAAGTGTCGGCGCCTCTTTTTCCGTCCGCTTGAAACCGGCCCCGCCCTTGATTGTTTTCAAGGGTCCCGAAAAGTTGAATGTGGGTTTCGTCCCCGCCCGGGTTTCTTTGCGCATTCAAGTCGGCTGTCATCGTCAAGGACGGTTTGCCCGGGTGACTTTCGTCCACCCACTGAAAAATTCCTTTGTGGATCGACAAATTGTTGACCTGAAATGACGTTTTCTTAGAAGGTTGACCGGGTTGTTTTATTAGGACAGGAATAACAGGGTCTGTTCCATCCGACCGCCGCCGAAGGCGAATGGACGGATGGTTTAAAGTCACGTCCGAGAACACCAATTCGTGTCGCAAAAGAGGAATCGGCTTTACAAAAAAAAGGAACTCTCCCGCTTCGATCTGAATGTCCCCTTGCTCGGACACATAACGGATTTCGGTCAGCACAACCGAAGGGCGAATCCCCAAAGAGGCGCGAAGGGCGCCCAGGTCCATTGTTCCTTGCAGAAGGCGGGAAAGATGGGTTTCCAGCTGGTCTTTGAATTCCGGCGAATTGATTCTTTCGTTCAGGTTTCGCCACGCAAAAACAAAAACGCCGATCAAACAAATCAGCAAAAGGCCCAGGACCCCGAACACCTTTTTTTTCATGAAACCCTTGCCCGCGGGGGACCAGAGCCGTTTTTTACCGGGGAGTGACTTTTTTGGGTTTGGCGGAACCCTGTTGCACGGAAATCATGTTCTCGTTAACCCGAAAAAAATAGGTTTTGTCCAGTTGTTGGGGTTGACCGTAAAAGTCGCCGTAATCGAGAACCACCGTGCCTTCGTATCCCCCATCCGGCCATTCGGTGCGTTGGGTGAGTCCCGAAAAAACCGCCGTACCGCTGGGAGCGATGACCTGGGTGCCTTGCAGTGGAAGGACTTCCATCAATTGGTTCCCTTGGCGGAACTCCACGCGGGCTCGCGGACCGACGGAATCAGTGCCGGTGTTTTGAATAATGAAACTCACTTGAATTTTCTTGGGTCCGCGCATTTCGGGCGTGGTGGCCATAAAGATCAGGCTCGGTTGCAAAATGTCCAACGACAGCACGGCGTTGGGGTTTTTGGGATGGACATACACCGGCCACACGCGAGTGACAATCGGGGTCGACAACGCGTCCCCCGGTCGGCGAATCACCAACGAAAACGCGCCGGCCGCCGCTTTGGTGAAAGGCGACGGGACAATCACCGTGTAATGAACAGAACGCGTTTCGCCCGCTTTGAGCGAAAAGGTTGAAGGACCTGTCACCCGCAACGCTGTCTCTTTGTTCAGCGCCACAAAATCCCCGGCGTTGGTCAAATCGGTGGGTGTAATAATCACCTCGACGGGTTCAAGCAAAATATTATTAATGACGAATTCGCCCGACACCGTTTGCCCTGGCGCGCCCCCATGGCGTCCCTCAACCGGTTGCACCACGTCCGCGCCCCAAACCACCGACCCCAAAATACAAAAAGCCATTCCCAATAAATTTTTTTTCATTCGAAGCCTCCTTTGAAACCCTGACCGAACAATACTATTTTGCAATCCGCTTCTCAAACGGCAAAAGGGTTTTATCCCCCGTGTTCTTCCAGGAACCTGTCCAACATAAGACTTCGTAGCGAAAATTTGGGCGCGGAGTCGAGTCGAAGTCAAAAAATTCGAGAATATCTTGAAGATATTTGAGAATTTTTTGGCAAAGACGCAGGCCCGCGGCCGAATTTGTAGCCGAAAAGCTTATGTTGGACAGGTTCCTAGTAAAATGAGTTCGGCCGCGCGGATGCCGTCCACGGCGGAGGACATGATGCCTCCCGCGTGGCCGGCGCCCTCTCCAACCGGGTAGAGCCCCTCGATGTTTGACTGGAGACGTTGGTCTCGCGGAATTTTGATCGGCGATGAACTGCGGGTTTCCACGCCGGTCAAAAGCGCGTCCGGGTGGGCGAACCCCCGAATCCTTTTGTTGAATTCCACCAGGGATTCCCGGATCCCCTCGCACACCTTTTCGGGCAAACAATCCCACAGGTTCCCCGGCGTCACGCCCGGACGGTAACTGGGCGAAACCGTTCCAATCCGCGCGGTCGGACGTCGTTCCATAAAGTCGGCCACCCGTTGGGCCGGAGCTCGGTAACTTCCTCCCCCCTGTTCGAAAGCCAGACGTTCCCATTGCCGTTGAAACTCCACCCCCGCCAAAGGCCCCTGCCCGCCAAAATCCGCGGGACCCACCCCGACCATCAAGGCGCTGTTGCTGTTGACCGCACAGCGGGCGTATTCGCTCATGCCGTTGGTCACAACGCCGCCCGGTTCGGACGCACCGGCCACAACCACCCCGCCCGGACACATGCAAAAAGTGTAGGCGCTCAGGCCCCGGGAGCTGTGGTGGGCCATTTTGTAATCCGCCGCCCCCAACCGGGGGTTGTTGGCGAACCGGCCGTAAAGGCTCCGATCCAGATCCGCGCGGAGATGTTCCACCCGCGCTCCAATAGAAAAGGGTTTGGCTTCCATTCGAACACCACGCCGATCCAGCATCTCAAAGGTGTCCCGCGCGGCGTTGCCCACGGCCAAGACAATCCGGTTACATTCAAGATCCTCACCGTCGTTGATCCGCACCCCGGCCACGCGGCCGTTTTTGAGGATCAAATCCGTCACCCGCGCGCCGAACCGAAAGGTGCCTCCCTGATTTTCAATTTCCTGCCGCAGTCGTTTAACGGTTTCCCGCAGGCGGTCGGTTCCCACGTGGGGTTTTCCCTTGACGAGGATGTCGTCAGGGGCGCCGGCGGCGGCCAACTGTTCCAAAACCCACCGGCACCGCGGATCCGTAATGGACGAATTTAACTTTCCGTCCGAGAACGTGCCCGCGCCGCCTTCCCCGAACTGGATGTTCGATTCCGGGTTAAGCACCCCGTTCTGTTCCAGAGCGTGCACATCGTTCACCCGTTGTTCAACCGGTTGACCCCGTTCCAGCAAGAGGGGATTGGCCCCCGATCGGGCCAACACCAGACCCGCGAACAGCCCCGCCGGGCCGGTTCCAATTATAACCGGGCGACTCGACCACGCTTTGGTGGCTTTTGCAATGGCGTGGGGAATTTCCGACACAAGCGAGACGTGGGGACGGTTTTGTTTCAACACGACGGATTCATTTTTCACCTCCGCGTCCACCGTGTAAACAAAATGGATGTGCCGCGCGTGGCGCGCGTCGACCCCGCGTCGGGTGACTTTTAACGACAGGACTTCATTGGGTTTTATCCCGAGAGACCGGGCAACGGCTTGCCGAAGTTGGTCGTCCGTGTGGTCCACCGGCAACCGCAGTTGTTGAAGGCGGACCATGCAATGGCCTTAACGCGCGGCGTGTTCGCCGGCCACGCGGCCGGACGACCAGGCCCACTGAAGATTGAATCCCCCGCAGTCGCCGTCCACATCCACAATCTCGCCGATAAGATACAAGCCGGGGACACGGGTTGATTCCATGGAGGTCGGGTTGATTTGGGAGGCGTCGACACCTCCCGCGGTCACGTGGGCCCGGGTCCAATCTTGTGTTCCGGTGATGGGAAACGACCACGTGTGCAAAAGGGCCGCCAAGGCCCGGGATTGGGGTTCGGGCGCGTGCCGACAGGGAATGTGTTGGTTTTTAAATCCCGCCGCTCGAATCAGGGCGGGTATCAGTTTCATGTGGACGATGCCGGTCAACGCCCGTTCCAGGGTTTCGTCGGGCCGTGAGGCCAACCGACCGCGCACATCGTCCCAAATTTCCGCGGCGGTGCGCCGAGGCAGAAGCCGCATCTCCAACCGGGCTTCCCGCTTATAATACACGCATTCTCCCGCCGCCCGGCTGAGGTCCAAGGCCGGAATTCCGGAAATGCCATAGTCGGTGATTTGGATTTCGCCGCTTTCTTCCCGCAAGGTTTTCCCCCCGCAAACGACCGCCGCGGATCCCTCGAAGCGCACGCCGTCCATTTCTTTCAAAAATGGCGATTCCAAATTAATCATAACCAACACCGGAAAAACGGGGTTGATTTTGTGGCCCAGGTCGCGAACCATTTCCAATCCAGTCCCGATGGATCCGTATTGGGGCCCCGCTTTCCCCCCGGCGGCCATGATCACCCGATCGGCCTCGTAAGCGGGGCCGCTGGCCGTGCCCACCACGAAGCCCGCGCCTTTCTTGGACAAGCGCACGACGTCGGCTCCGCACATGACCCGAACATTTCGCCGATCCATTTCGTATCGCAACACGCTCAAGACAGACGCCGCTTGGCCGCAGGACGGGTACATCCGCCCCATTTCCTCTTCCACGCAGGGAAGTCCAATGGAGTCGAAAAATTCGATGGTCTTTTTTACAGGGTAGGCCTTAAGAACGGCATCAATAAAATCCGGTGGAGCCCCATGAAAGCGAGACACCTCTTGGCTGGCGTTGGTGATGTTGCAACGACCGTTTCCGCAAACGAGAATTTTTTTTCCCGGTTTTTCCATTCGTTCGAGCAGGGTCACGTGGGCTCCCCGCTCGGCCGCAGTTAAGGCGGCCATGATCCCCGCCCCCCCTCCGCCAACCACCACAACCTGTTTCTGTTTTGACATTGGACTATTTTATCAAGTTCTTCCGGCTCTTTTCTTATTACAATGGTCGGCATTCAATTCAATAAAACCGGCGGGAACCCAATGAGTCAATCCTGTCCCCCCGGGGGAGGAAACGTTATGAGTCAGCCATTGGTTTCAAAAAGGCCGGGTTGGAAAGCCCTGGAACGGCACGCAAAAAAAACAAAACGATTCCATTTGCGGAAATTGTTTGCCGACGATCCCAACCGGGGTCGGCGACTGTCGCTCGATTTCGGCGGACTCTATTTGGATTATTCCAAAAACCGGATCACCGACGAAACCCTCCGTCTATTGACCGGTCTGGCCAAAGAAGCCGGTCTTGCCAAAAAAATCAACGCCATGTTTCGCGGAGACAAAATCAATTCCACGGAGAAAAGGGCCGTCTTGCATGTGGCTCTGCGGGCCCCGAAGGGCGCGGTCATTTGTGTTGACGGAGTCAATGTGGTTCCGGGAGTTCACGCGGTTCTCAACAAAATGGCGGACTTTTCCCACCGGGTTCGTAACGGATCTTGGAAAGGACACACCGGCCGACCGATCCGAAACGTCGTGAACATCGGAATCGGGGGCTCGGACCTGGGCCCCGTGATGGCCTACGAGGCACTTCGGGCCTACACCGAACGGGCCCTCACGTTTCGGTTCGTCTCCAACGTAGACGGGAGCGATTTTGCCGAAGCCGTCCGTGACTTAAACGCCGCTGAGACCCTGTTTATCGTTTCGTCGAAAACGTTCACCACCGTGGAAACCATGACCAACGCGAAAACCGCTCGCGATTGGCTGGTTCAACACATGAAAGGCGACGAATCCGCCGTGTCCAAACATTTCGTGGCGGTCTCCACCAACGCCAAAGACGTGGCCGCCTTTGGCATCGACACCGATAACATGTTTGGTTTTTGGGATTGGGTGGGCGGTCGGTATTCCATGGAGTCGGCTATTGGGCTGTCCACCATGCTGGCTTTGGGTCCGAACGGGTTTCAGTCTCTCTTGGAAGGGTTCCGCGCCATGGACGAACACTTCCGCACTGCCCCGTTCCAGAAAAACATGCCCGCCCTCATGGGGCTGTTATCGGTTTGGAACGTCAATTTCTTGGGCGCCCATTCGGTGGCCGTTCTTCCTTACGACAATTATCTCAAACGGTTTCCGGCCTATCTTCAGCAACTGACCATGGAAAGCAACGGCAAGCGGGTGACCGTGGCGGGGGCACCCGTTTCTTACGACACAAGTCCCATCTATTGGGGTGAACCGGGGACCAACGGGCAACATTCGTTTTACCAGCTCATTCATCAAGGGACCCGGCTGGTCCCTTGTGATTTTATCGCCTTCGCCAGGTCATTGAACCCCATCGGGCGCCACCACGACCTTCTGTTGGCCAACGTGTGCGCCCAAGCCGAGGCCCTGGCTTTCGGAAAAACCGAGGCTGAGGTTAAAGCGGAAAAGACGCCGTCGGAGCTTATCCCCCACAAAGTATTTCCAGGCAACCGTCCGAGCAACATGATCATCGCTGAAATGATGACCCCGGAGGTGTTGGGTAAATTAGTGGCCCTCTACGAACACATCACGTTTACGCAAGGGGCCATCTGGGACGTAAATTCGTTCGATCAATGGGGCGTGGAACTGGGAAAAGTGTTGGCTCAGCGAATTGCCCCCGAACTGGAATCCGAGGCGGATCCGGTTTTGAACCACGACAGTTCCACCAACCAAATCATTCAACAACTTCGGGAATGGAAAAAATCGTGAGGGGGTCGTGAAGATTGAGGGTCTGCCGAAAGCCTGGTTGGTGGCTCGGCGGGGCGCTGAGCTAATTGCCGAGTCGGCCCGGCAAGCCGTGGGCGCGCGGGGCCAATTTCTGTTGGCGTTGAGCGGCGGAAAATCTCCTTGGAAAATGATTCATGCCCTCGCCAACGAATCGGTTCCCTGGGAAAATGTTCATGTGTTCCAGGTCGACGAGCGAATCGCACCAGAAGGGCATCCTGACCGAAACCTAACGACTCTTCGTGAAATCCTTTTAACACAAACGGCGTTGCCGGAAGACCACATTCATCCCATGCCGGTGGATGAAGAAGATCTCGAAAGCGCCGCGCTCAATTACGCGGAAACGTTGGCCCGGTACGGCGGTGTTCCCCCGGTCCTTGATTTGGTTTGTTTGGGGTTGGGGGCTGACGGGCACACGGCTTCTTTGATTCCGGGTGACCCCGTATTGAACGAAACAGCCACGGACGTAGCGATCACCGAACCCCACTTCGGACGAAATCGAATGACACTGACTTACCCCATTCTAAACCGTTCCCGCCAGATCCTGTGGGTTGTCACCGGCGCCGAAAAAGAACCCATGATTAAACGATTGATCAATTCCGACCCGTCCATCCCCGCTGGACGTGTCCTTCAAACCAACGCCCTGCTTTTTACGGACTATTTGGGCAAATAGCCCGTGATTCCGATTCGGATCATCATGACGGCGATGGCCGCCAGAAAGATGTTCACCACTTTGGAGAGGGCTTTCAACCACGCGGAGGGAACGATGGTGCCCATCGGGTAAGCAAAAACGAAAGCGATTCCGACCAATGACAAGTTTACTCCCAAAGACAACAAGGTCCACCCCGCCCCGTGTTTGTCCATCAGGATTAAAATAGTGGTCAACGCGGCGGGGCCGATAATCAATGGAGTACCCAAGGGGACAATCCCCGCCGATTCGTCGATCTCGCGCCGGGTTTTTTTTGAAAACAAGAGGTCGGTGATGGCCAACACCAACAGAACCAGCCCCCCGCCGATACGAAAGTCGTCGGCCGTTATCCCCAGCAAGTTAAAGATGGCTTTGCCCGCCACCAAAAAAAGAATCGAAACCCCAAACGCCGTCGCCACGGCCTGCAAAATAATTTTTTGACGTTGGGGTCGTTCGACCCCTTCCATCATGGCGATGAAAATCGGTACCGCGCCAAACACGTCGATGGCCACAAACAACGGAATAAAAACGCTAAGGAAGAGTTCCATAACAACGGGATGTTACTATTTCGACTATCGGTTGGCGAGCCGGTCGCGCATGCGTTGGGCTTCGATGTTGTTGGGGTTCAGTTCCAGCGCTTTCACCGCCATCTCATACGCCTTCTGCGGGTCCCCCGCCAAAAACGCGTCCAGGGACTCTTTGTAATACCCCTTCGACTTCTCCTCGTCGTCCGCACCCTTCGTCGCCTCCAACGACTTTAGCAATTCTTTCGCCTCCGCAAAATCAGGTTTATACCTCAACGCCTTGCGCGCCAACGACAACGCCCCG
>JAYRXX010000009.1:0-1494 GCA_041917295.1 Elusimicrobiota bacterium | reverse complement strand
CGCCGGGAATGCATTGACGAGATAATAATGGTCTGCAAGAAATGCGAATCCAAATCCAAAGCGCAGGGAAAGGCCGCCCAACAAGGCGGTCCAGCGGACGCGGGCACCATCAGCCCGCGCCGCTGACCTTTAACGTTGGGCAAGGAGAATTCAATGCTTGTAATGGCTGGGGCTATACTTTTTGTGTTCAGCTTTATTATCTCGAACCGCCTAAACAAAAGATTTTTTAGGGGCCTTGACGATTCTCAGAAGATAGCAGTGATTGAATTCACCCAAAGGCATTCGTCGTTTCGTTTATCGATGATTATCGGTCCTGTCGTTGTTTATACTTTTTTGTTATTCCTTTTCCCGGCATTTACCGCCTCTCATTCTTTTCTCATGTTTCTTTTATATGCCTTCCCAATCCTGTTATATAACTTCATTATTACCCGCCGGTTTCGCGACCTCGGTTTATCACACACACTCAATAATCAATTTTCCCGGACAGGGATATATTATATCGGGATGCTTGTTTTTATCGGTTCTATATTTTTAACCATCACCATTGGTGCCCAACCAGGCAATCCAGCGGATGCGACCGCTTCGCGGCCGCACCGCTGATTTTTTTACGTTGGGCATGAAACTTTTATTTGAATTTAGTGTCTACATGATTGAAGACATTAATTTTTTAGGGTGATCCCATGAAAACGGTCATAACCTCTGTATCGCTGGTTTTCTTGCTTACATCTTCAATCGCTTTTGCGTGCAAGCGTGTCGCTGATTATAAATTTCCAACAATAGCGCAATCCTTTGCTTCAGCTACGCTTGTATTTGAAGGAGAAATTGTTAGAAATGGGCCCTCCAATAAGCCAAGGAACTCTAGGATTTTCTGGTCAACAAAGGGTTTTTTCCGCATAGTCAGGGTTTGGAAAGGGGATTTAACGAAAGGGGATAATATTGAAATTTATCTTGAGCAAAGCGATTGTGATCCTCTCGGACAAATGACAGAACCAGGTGCTCACTTTGTGATCTTTGCTCGTCCATTCATCGAATCCCTCAATGTGGATGATGCACATTCAGTTTGGCGTTCTGGATTTGATTATGGTTCATTCGAATTATCATCATTTAGATTCCCGAATAATAAAGATAAGGACATCGCACAAATTAAAGTTCTTGACGATATAGAAAAACAAAAGATCACCCAACCAGGCGCTCAACCCGACGCGGGCACGGGTCGCAAGTTGACGCCATGATTTGTTTATTGGCCCACTTTCGTTATTGCTTCGGGGCAACGCTTTTTGTTATGCCCGCGCGTGTTAGCTGATTTCGTTGGGCCGGGTAAATTCCATTGAAATTTTACTGTTTGTCGGGTAGAGTTACAGTACACATTCCGCCATGGACGAAACGGCAACAGCAATTACAGTTTGGATGCGCGGCAAGATAATTTCTGCCGCATGGCAACATTCGTTGGGTCGAGTTCTGCTTCACAACTCGCCCAACAAGGCGGTCCAGCGG
>JAYRXX010000008.1:0-1399 GCA_041917295.1 Elusimicrobiota bacterium | reverse complement strand
CGGATCGTGGTGGGCGTGGAATCGACAAAGGCCGAAACGATGATGCGCGAATTGTATGCCCCGGTAAAAGCGGCGATGATCGTCACGGATATCAAAAGCGCCGAGCTGATCAAACACGCGTCCAACTCGTTTTTGGCCACGAAAATTTCGTTTGCCAACGCCTTGGCCCAGATGTGCGACCGGGTGGGCGCCGATGTAACCCAAGTGACCCACGGCATGGGGGCCGATCCGCGGATCGGGCCGTCGTTTCTCAAGGCGGGGCTGGGCTACGGGGGATCGTGTTTTCCTAAAGACGTCAGCGCGTTCATTCACATGGCCGAAGAAGCGGGGGTGGATTTCAAAATTTTGCGCGCCGTTCGGGAGGTCAACGACCAGGCCCGGCTGTGGGCGTTGGAACGGCTTAAAAAAGCCCTCTGGAATTTGCGGGATAAAACCGTGGCGGTGTGGGGGTTGGCGTTTAAGCCCGACACGGACGATTTGCGCAACGCGCCCGCGTTGGACATTATCCATCGAATTCAGGCGGAAGGATGCCGCGTGAACGCGTACGATCCCGTGGCCATGGAGAAGGCGCGGGGATTGATTAAAAATGTGCGGTTCTGCCGCACGCCTTACGACGCGGCCCGGGGCGCCGACGCGGTGCTGGTGTGCACGGAATGGAAAGAGTTCCGCGAGGTGGACTTGGCCAAAGTAAAGAACCTGTTACGAACTCCGGTTTTCTTGGACGGTCGAAACCTGTTTGATCCCGCCAAAGTGGCCGCTCACGGATTCCAATACCACAGCGTGGGACGTCCGACCTCTTCGTAAAGGACCTCGATTGGACGATTTTTTTGGACGATCTTTCGGGGGTCATGCAATTATGGTTGAATCAAACCGGATTTCTCTGAATCAATGGGGGACGAATGAAGCTTCATGAGTTTCAAGCCAAACGGCGCATGGAATTGTTTGGCTTGCCGGTTTTAAAAGGAGCGGAGATCGGTTCAGTCTCCTCGGTGGCCGGGGCGTTGGCCCCGTTGGGGCCCGGGCCCTGGGTTTTGAAAGCCCAGATTCACGCGGGCGGTCGGGGGAAAGCCGGCGGGGTTCGGGTCGTGCGATCGGTGGCCGAAGCGGAAGCGTTCGCTTCCGGTCTTTTGGGCCGCCGTCTCGTGACTCACCAGACCGGGCCCGAGGGGCTGATGGTTCGCTCGTTAATTGCCGAACCCGCCGTGACCGTTAAACGGGAATTGTATGCGGCGGTGGCCCTGAACCGCAAAACCGGCCGGCCCACCCTGATTGTATCGGGCGAAGGCGGGATGGATATCGAAACCCTGGCGGCCACGTCGCCGGAAAAAATTATCCGCGTGGACGTGGACCCGTGGCGGGGTCTGGACGCGTTCCAAGCCCGGGACGTGGCTTTCTCCGT
>JAYRXX010000007.1:0-1368 GCA_041917295.1 Elusimicrobiota bacterium | reverse complement strand
TGGAGTCGTGCATCCGTTAGCATCGACTTCGCCAAAGAAATGGCATTATCGGGCCCCTTCCCGGAAAGACAATCGCTTGATCTCGAAGCTGGACCACCTTATCGTAGGTCCACCCTTCCCGCCCTAATGTGATCATTCCGACAAAATCTTCCCGTCCTTGGCGTGACATGCCATGAGCCAAGAAGATCGGCGCTTGTTAATATCTTATTATCTAAAGAACGTCCCCTATTTAAGGAGGCTGGTTAGTAAGGACGGTTGAGGGCGCGGCGGAGGGCGCGAGCGAAGGGGGTGAGCGGTTGCTTTTTTTTAAGCCGTTGAATCAAGGCGGAACCCACGATCACGCCGTCGGCTTCAGCCGCGGCGTGGCGCGCCTGGGCGGGGTCGGAGATGCCGAACCCCACCGCCACGGGGACCGGCGATCGGCGGCGCACGTCGGCTAAAAAGGCCCCCACGTCTTTCGGCAAAGCCCGACGCGCACCCGTCACCCCCGTGAGCGACACCGCATAAAGAAATCCCCGTGACCGTCGGGCTATCTGGGCCCGCCGGGGCGGCGGGGTCGTGGGCGCCACCAGGTAAATCAGATGGATTCCCTGTCGGGCCAGGGCCTCTTCCAGCGGGCGGCCTTCTTCGATGATCAGGTCTGGGACAATCACCCCATCCACGCCCGCCGTTTGGGCCTCCCGGGCAAACCGGTCGATTCCTCGGCTCGCCACGGGGTTCATGTACGTCATCAACACCACGGGCGTCTCGTGGGATTTGCGAAACCGTTTGACCCAGTCCAAAAGCGCGCCGGGTGTAATCCCTCCGTCCAACGCTTTTTGGGAGGATTCTTGAATGGTGGGCCCGTCGGCGATGGGATCGGAAAAAGGTACCCCGATCTCGATTAGGTCCGCGCCCCCGCGCACCAAGTCTTTCACCGCTTTGTCCATGGCCGACAGAGTCGGATACCCTCCGGTCACGTAAGCGATCAAGGCTTTTCGGCCCTGGCCCTTAAGATCCAGAAAAAGCCGATCAATGCGGTTCATGAAATCCCTCCGACAACTGGGCCATGTCTTTATCTCCCCGGCCCGAGAGCCCCACCACCACCGACTGGGACCGTTTCATTTTTTTGGCCAAGCGAGGTAAAAAACCCAGCGCATGGGATGATTCCAGCGCCGCGGAAAGTCCTTCGGTTTCGTTCAACATCTTAAACCCCGCCAAGGCCTCTTTGTCCGTGGCCGCCACGTAAACGGCGCGGCCGGTGTCTTTGTAAAAGGCGTGTTCCGGACCCACGGCGGGATAATCCAACCCGGCCGAAATGGAATGGGTCGGCAAAACTTGGCCGTTTTCGTCTTGCATCACGTAAGTGCGGGCTCCGTGCAAAACCCC
>JAYRXX010000006.1:0-98635 GCA_041917295.1 Elusimicrobiota bacterium | reverse complement strand
TGGGGATTACGTCAATTTGCTTGTGGCGGACGTGAACGGAGACGGGCGGTCGGACCTGATTCGGCAAGAGAAAGGGGCGTATGTAACGGATGATGGCAGTGAGATGTATACGGTTCAGGTTTATCTTGGACAACAAGACGGCACGTTTTCTCAAGTTGCAGCGGACGATAAAGGTATCGCTCGGGGGTTAAACGGGCAGAATTGGAGTGGAGATTTAACAAATATTCTTGTCGCGGATATTAACGGCGACGGGGCCAAGGACGCTATTCGGCAGGAAAAGGGGGTTGCTGATGACGATATTTACAATACGACTCAAGTGTATCTCGGTAGTCAAATAAACAATTCGGCTACAACACGGTGGGCTTTTGAGGGGAACGTGGCGGGGGCGCCTTTGTCGACCGACACGCAAAACTGGGTGAAAGAGATGCAACGGACTCAATCGGACACGGTGAACACGTATGCGATCATTTTGGGCCAGGCCCAGGTGGTCAACAGCGTGACGACCACCAATGGGGTGGATGATAACGGGAACATTATTCAACGGGGTGAGCACGGATACAGCCGCACGGTGATGGTGCTGTCCTATTCGTTTAATGCGCTGGGGCAACTGGTCGGGGCCACAGGAACAACGACTTCCAGCATCAACACCCCGCAAGTTTACAAGTCGGTTGAAGTTGCGGACGGTGTGGATGCCCAAGGCAATGCCAAAACCAAGTGGATCATTGACGGGGACACAAACGGAAACGGGGTAGAAGAAACGGGCGAAGACTGGCAAACGGTTCCGCAAAATTCCAGCACTTCGGTTGTCAATACATACGCCATTATTGCCGGCCAGGCTGTGGTTATGAAAAGCGTGACAACCACTCAAGCGTTGGACGACCAGGGCCGCTCGATCTCCAAAGGACAGCACGGTTACAGTTCATCCGTTATGACTGTTCAGTATGCGTTTAATGAAAAAGGTCAAATGACCGGGGCGGTGGGCTCGGGCACAACGGAGCAAAATCAACTGGTTCAAACGTTGGTTTATCAGGGGTCCTACATCAAAGGGGATACGAACAAGGACGGGGTAAAAGATGCCAACGAAACCTGGGAATACAAGCTTGTGTCTCAACCCAGCGTCTCAGAGATTCGCAACACCTACGCGGTCATTAAAGGGCAAGCGCAGATCGTTCGATCAGAAACCCAAATGTGGGGGGCCAATCTCATTAACAACCAGTTCGTAAAAGTTCTTAATGTTAATGATTCTCCCATCGGTTTTTCAGACAGCACCACGTATGTGGACTATAAATTCAACAACAAAGGCCAGCTGGTTGGCGCGGTGGGTGGCGGGAAAACCATAAACGAAACGAAGGTCAGGTCAGTCATTTGGATCGATGCCAACGGCGACGGTGTTCGGACAAGTGCCGAAGAAAGTTGGGAGTTTGCGGTTGTTCGGACCGAATCCACCCTTACAAACCGCTATCTGATCATTCGGGGCCAGGCTCTTCTTGGGGAATCCACGAACGATTCCCGGTCCAAGCAAGGGGCAACGGATACGCGTACCTTGACACGCACCAGCTATCGGTATCAAGGGGACGGCCGGCTGATTAAGGCGGAAGGCCTTGTGGCGGGATTGACGAAGGTCACCAACATTGACGGGACCGTAACCGTCACTACGACGAAAGGCTCCAACCGATACGCGATCATAAATGGGCAATCGGTTTTGGTTGGAAACGCCACAACGGCCACGACTTACGCGGGGCCCATCGTGACGGAAACCAATTCCCGGATGGCCTATCAAGTGGACGCGGTCACTGGGCGGGTGTTGGGGGCCACAGGAAGTTCAAACTCGTTAACGCGGACGACGAATACCAACACCTACTTTAACTCGAACGGGCAGATGGTGGAGAACGGCACGAGTGTGACCGAGTCCACATCCACGTCAAATACGGTCTATGTGATTATTCAAGGTCAAGCGGTGGGCACGGTCACAACCAGCCAATCCACAACGACGGCCGGGGGGACCACCACGGTGACCGATTCTACCCAGATTAACCGGTATAACGAAAATGGACAATTTACCGGGGGGACAGGGACTTCCGTGTCGACAACGAGCAACGCCGTGTGGCACGACGCCAACAAAAATAAGGTGTGGGATGAAGGTGAAACCGAAATTCAAACGACGGTGTCAACCACATCCAATGTTTTTAAACCCGTTTTGGGTCAGGCCGTTCTCGTTAGCTCTGAATCGAAGACGCCAGCCAAACGCATCGTTAATTCGGCTACTTCCAATCAAACAAACATGTATTTGTCATACAACAGGGACGGTCAACTGATCGGTGCGTGGGGCACATCCGGTGGGGTCACAACTTCTTACCTGGCCCAGAGCGTAACCGGCGGCGAAATCACCGAAAAAAGCACGAGCAGCACGGTCAACACCTTCGGTATTTTCTGGGGCCAGGCGGTAATGACCCGGTCCGTGCAGACGGTTAGTTCTTCTAACTACAATGCCACATCAACCACGCGGACAACAACGACCACGGACTACATTATTAAAAATGGCCAAACGGTGGGGGCGGTGTCGAGGTTAACGGGCACGAAATCGGACAAGGTTCTTCACGACGGAGAGACCGAAAAGGGAGTCGTCAAAGGCACAAAGCCTTCGGAACTCACGGTCACGACAGGAAAAACAGGCACAACTTACCAGAGGGCCATTAACGGGCAGTTGTTAATGGATTGGAGTTACGGCGAAGATACCACCACCTCGGCGGGGAAAACAGAGGTGTATAAGTCTTGGACTTATAACGCATATAACAGCAATGGCCAGCTTATTGACGTTCAAAATTCATTTACGCGATCGAACACAAAACATGAGCCTGTGAGAATTGCTCCTGGGCTTGTTTTCAAAATTATCATGGATTCGCAAGATCCCAGGGCTTTGGTTGACGGCACCAATTATGATATACGCCGAGGCGGATATGATTGGATGGGTGATTTCCTCGCCGGTCAGATGTATACCTGCGTCGTTCTTGGCGACGGGAAAATTCGGGTTACGGGCCTCAATGAAAGAACAGGTAAAGTCGAAACGTGGGATAACCCGGGATCAATTTTGGAAAAAAACAACATTAACATTTGGGGTACGGATTGCACTTACGATGAAGATGGAAATGTGACCCAACCTTATTACGGTTATGTGGGCCGGATTGATCGGCCTGATTTATCCACCAGTTCCTTCAGCGGAACCACGTCGTTTGTTATTCGGCATGGGCAACCGTTGGCTACACAATCTGTCCAGTTAGGCACAACGACGAGTGGCATCGGATCCCAAATAGACAGTGCTTATATCGTTAATACCCTCACCTACAACAACGAAGATCAGCTCATCTCTAGCCATACCGTTTCCCGCAACGTGCAAAATACGCTTAACGACGATGCGACCTGGTCGAAAAGCTATTCCAAAACAACCAGTGAAGCGACCACAACGAATGGGGAGCTACGGTCAGGCGATTCCACGACCCTCTCTTACACACCCGACGAAGTCGGCGGTTCTCGGGTGGATGCGACGGAAAAATTTGATTCTGCCATTGAAACAGTCTTGAATTCCATCAAGAGCAAATTAGAGGCTGCGGAGGATGTCAAAAATGAACCGGTCAAATTAGAAGCAAAACTCCGGTTGTTGCAGGGGACAGTGGGATACACCGTCATGAAGACAACTTACAACAATAAGGGTCAGGTGACCGGGGGGAGCGGTGTGACCTTAAACGGAAGCAACAAAGTTGTCTATACCGATCTCAATCGAGATAAAATTATTTCGGACAATGAAAAATCCAATGTTCAATCATTTTCGCGAACAGTGACTGGGTATTGCGTGCAAAATGGATCTACAGAATCCCGATATTCCGACACAGACAGCCAAAGCTTTACCGGGGAAGATCGCTCGACAACAAGCACCAAAGTTCGGTCGAACTTCGACGCAAATGGATTTCTGACTTCCGGAATTGGAAGTTCTACGACGACCTCCTATACCAGTGTCTACGATTCGGACAATAAAACCTTTTCAGTGGCTGAATCGAACACGCACACATCGGAAACGTACCTTGCGGTGGGTGGACGCCTTGTTATGAACAAACGGGATGCAACCACACAGCAGGGTGATTGGGTGGTTTCTCCTGAAGAGTATTCATCCACGACAACCTATTACACGGTTGATGCGCGCGGAAGAAATATAAGTGCGAGTTTGTCGACCTATAATCGGGCGTTGGTGTTTCATGACCCGGATGGCTCCGGTGGCAATAAAGGAGAGTATCACGCCAAAGGCACAAGCAGTTCCGCCTATCAAACCTTTAGTTATATGGGTGGAGAATCTGTTGTGAATTATCAAAAGTCCTCCACGAGTGTTAGCAACAAGGATGGCAGTGATGATGAACAAGAGATTGAAACCACTTACACCCATGACGGCGCGGGACGGCTTAAATCGGCGAGCGCTACCGGCACATCTTCCGGTGACGACGGACTTTCGTCAACAAACAGCGGGGATGTGACCCAATCTTTTTACATTATAAACGGTCAAGCCTTGGTGCATAAAACCATCACCAATTCATACGCGTCGGGGGATGCTTCCAAGGGAGTAGGAACAACCCTGACTCATATGGAAACCGTTAACACATATGACAATAACGGGCGATTGAAATCAACAAGCGGTAGTGGCTACATTGACGCCACCGCCGAAAATGGTCGAAACAATGGGTACCAGGGCGGCGTGTTAACCCATTCCTATTCAACCGTTACCCAAAGCTATTCGGTCAAGAAGGGGCAGGCTGTGATGACCAAAGCCAGAACAGTTTCGACCAGTTACCCGCGCATGGAGGGCCGGACTGTCAAGCAAGTGTCGGATTCCACGACCAGCTACGGTTATGATGATAATAATCGGCTGATTAGTGCTAGTGCGAGCGGAAAAATTAAAATCACCAGTACGGACAATCGGCCTGAAATTGGGGAGGGAACAAGTTATCGAGATAGTTACTCAAATGTTTTGGTGGGCGGGCACGGTGACCGAAGCGGATTTTTCGACAATGTTTCCTGGTACGATCGTCACCTACAGGGTGTGGATCCAGCTACGGGTTTCAAATATTACAGCGATGATTCCAATACAAATTTGACCACAAATGAAGAAGAAATTCTTGGAAACCGTATCACAGGATCGGGTAATACGGGCCAAACGTTTGGAATATTTTATGGATTAGCAAAGGCGCTCAAGTCCACAAACGACACAACAATAACCAACGATATCGTGGTGAAATCCACTGAGGTCAACACACGGTGGGGGCTCTCTGGTGAGCCCGGAATGATGACTTCAGTGGATGACATCCCGGTTTGGGTTGGTGGTTATTCCGATGCGCGGCTTGTTAAAACGTGGATCAGATATCGAAATAAATCAGTTGTAACACCGAGCAGCACGCCATCCGAAACATATACATACACGGCCGAAGGCAAGTATACCGGGGTCGGAACAACAGAACAACACACCTATCGTCCTGGATTCGGGTGGACCAAGGTCGTGATAACGAATTTAAGCCACGACAGCAATCAACGGGCTACCTCCAAAATTGAAACTATCACCTCCGACGGTCATGGTGTCACCGTAAACGAATACAACAAGATCACGTATAACGATAAAAATGCGCAGTATTCTTGGAAACAAACGATTTCTGAAAACAACGGGGCCCCGGTAACGATAACGGTTAATTGGGTCAACTATAACCAGTTTGGTTTGGAGGTTAAGCGGAATCAAGATGTGACATGGACCAATTCCCACTATGGGAATGTTCCGGGAGTGGGCGATGGTCTAAAAGGGTGGGTGAACGGCACCGCCAATGTAACGATCACCAAGACGTATGATAAACAGGATCGGGTTTTAAGTAATGTTGCGTCTGGCTTTGTTCAAGCCGGAGCGACAAACCAAGAGCTGTCTCAAGCTAAGCATTATCAAGTCATCGTTAACAACGGTTTTGCCTTTAGTTCATCCCAATCCGATATGCAGTATGACCATCTCGGGCGGATGACCTCGAATCGTTATGCCACAACCGCCCCAGGCGCGCGCCCGCGGAGTAGCAGTAGTAAAACTGTGGCCATGTTTGGTCAAAACAATTCTGGGACGACGTATTACGGCAATTTTGATCAGTTTGGGCGTGCTGGTCTGATCGTTAATACCTTTAGCACGACGTGGACGGGAAGTAAGTATTGGAACAGCGGTTTTTCCATCACCAATAACATTGTTTATAACGGTATTGGGAACGTTCTCAGCCAAAATGAAATAAGCGCCGTAACGGCTAAAGTCGGCAAAATTAAGAGCAATACAGCTTCAGGGAAAACCGTTACATTTAATTATGATTCAAGAAATCAGTTGGTCAGCGTTGACGAGAATAAGTATTTTTCCAAAACGCATGTTTACGGCCAAGATGGGGGTATGGGTTTTGGGCAGATTTTTGCTATCGCCCTATCCATTGTGGCTTGGGAATTTGGCGGTCCCATGTTGTTGGAAGCGGTGGGCGTATCGGGGGTATCGGCGACCGCCACGATGGGGGAAATCCTGGCCGCTGTTTCTGCGGGAACAGTAAATGCCGTGGCGGTTGGAGCGGTGATGGCCGGATTAATGTTTGTCACCAATTTCTTGACAACACTCCTTTTTACAGGCGATATCAAGGCCGCGCTTTCTTCAGGGCTAATGGCTGGGCTCGGAGCTGTACTCATGGTGGCGGGGGCCGCCATGGGCTTGGGAGACATATTTGACAAAATGGCGACCAATCTGGCTGAGAGCGTTTCAGAATTGGGAGAATTTGCTAAGTCTATTGTCGATGGGATTAAAGATTTTGTAAAGCAATTTAAGGGAGTGACAGATCTTAGCCCAAGTTTGGATAAAAAATTAAACATCATTGCTGTGCGTATTGTACGGGAAGTCGTCACTTCTGTCATTTCAGATGTTATGCGAGAAACAAATCCCAATCTTGGGTTCTTGTCTGGTTTGGTGTCCACAACACTCTTGGGTCTTATGGGATTTGAGGGGAAAAATTTTGGGATAGCCGAGTTTGGCAATGCGTTAAAAAACACCGTGGTTGGTTTCGCTTTGACTCGCGTTTTGGGCAGTAAAAACTCTTGGTTGAGCGATGCCCTCATGAGCATTGTCCGTCAATTCAATTTCAAGTCGGATAACGGGACGATTGGTTTTGACTTTTCTTCCGCCCAATTTGATCCCAAGCTGATAATCAATGGACTGTTCGCTTCATTGGGTTCAAAAGTGGTGGATTTGTTACAGCAGAAGTTAGGTCAACACATGTATCAAAACCCCGGCGGCCTTCCAAACCGCCTGACGGCGGGGGGCTGGTTCCTGGTGAACAGTGTCCGGGATGTTTTCAGCGCTATGGGTGAAAAGGTTGGAGTGCCCGTTTCGGAAAATGCGATTAAGGCACGAAGAACCCAGACGGAATCCTTCAAAAATAACCAAGCGGAAGAGTCCAAAGCACAAAAAGCATATAACAACTTTATTAACCCGTTGGAGAAGTCAGGCCCGACGGCCGGTTTGTCTTCGAGCAATATTTATCCAACGGAACAAGGATCCCTCGCGCGGAATGAAGATGTTCCGACAATGTCGGAAGATTATAGAGAGATACAAGTGCCTGGAGAATATACTAAAACTGAAAATACTGATGGTCAAAATAATTTATTTCCGAAAGATTATTCATTTAGTAACGCTGGTGAAGGGGCAACAACGCAATGGCTATTTTCGGCCCCAACAGCCGGTGAGACTGCGGGTACCCCCACAAACGCGGCCGCCCCGGCGGCATCCGTCGTTGTTAAAGGGCTTTTCGAATTAGGAGAATCGTTTGTGGCACCGATGATCGACCTGGTCCAAATCCCATTAAAACGGACCCCCTCGATCCCTCAAGCCTCATCAAAGGGGACACGGTCTGTCACGGCTCCAGCGATTCCCGGCGAATGGGGCGACGCAACTTCTGTTTCCTCGGTGAAGCAGACGGAGGGGACCCTCGCCCCCGTGGTCGACATATTAATTCCCCAGCCGGTCAAAGGTCTTTTCGAATTTGGAGAGGCGTTTGTGGCACCGATGATCGCGCCGGCCAAAATCTCGTTGGAACAGACCTCCTCTGTGATAACACCAGCGCTTCCCGCAAAGGGCGACACAACCACTGATACCCCTGGCACGTCGCTTCCCACTACTGGAGAAGTGCCTGTGGTGCCGCCGACCCAAGCCCCACCAAAAGAGACACAGATTGTGACGGTTCCATCAATTCCCGGTGCACAGGTCGACGCAACGCCAGCTCCCCAGATAGCACGGGTGGAAGGGACCCTCGCCCCCGTGGTTGACATATTAATTCCCCAACCGGTCAAAGGGCTTTTCGAACTAGGAGAATCGTATGTGGCACCGATGATCGCGCCGACCAAAATCTCAGAGGAACGGACTCCTTCTGCGATAACACCGGTTCTTACTGCCACAAAGGGCGACGCGCGCACTCCTGCCCAGCCGGAACTCCCCAAGGGATTCACGTTCAATACATCGCTTCCCACAACTGGAGACGTGACTGTGGTGCCGCCGCTTTCGGCCGCCCCCTCGGTTAAAATTCCTGACTTGTTCCCGACTGTTTCGACGTTGTTCGATTTGGGTTCTAGCCTGGCACCGAGTTTACCACGCAAGGAAGCGACGTTCCTTGTATTGCCAGTCCTGACTGGACTCGATGTAGGACAAAATGAAGTGACTCCAGTTTCACCAAAGGTTCCACAATTGGAAAGAGAAGAACAGAAGCAAATGCCCTCGTTGCCGAGTAATGTGAAGACAGTTAACCTGCGGCAGACTGATACGTCTTCATTACCAGCGGTTCCAGAAAAACCCCAATCTCCTGAATATTCGCCGTCTTTGCAAGAAAACGAATCGTTACCTTTTGTTACGAAAATTCAAGAACCTGTCGTCCCGGATACCCAGGGATCATCTCCTGTTACTCCGGTGGAACGGCGAGATGCGTTCGCAGGGGTTTCTACGGCCCTCGAATTCCATAAAGAGATCCCGCAACAGGGAGATCGGATTTCGCTCGTCCCGGTTGATTCGGGGAAGTCAATCGTCATACCAGAAACGCCAAAACCCCTGACGACGATCGACCTCGGGAAAATGGTCACAACGGCCATGTCCTTCATGACCGAGCCGGAAACCCTTGTTCGGGCCATTTCCGAGCCGCTCTTTGCGTTTGGGGACTACATCAAATCGTCAAATGATATTTACAGCTTTACACCATCATTGAATACCATGGTTCCAGAGACCAAGACGGAATCGTTTAAACCTATTAATTTCGATCCCAACGCACAAACTAAAGTTCCCTTGAAAACAGATGAACAGGGAGGTCGGCTGTTTGATGTAAAAGATTCCTTGAGCAAAAACGAGGACCAGTCAACTGATACGAAACGAGACACTTTCATCCGTTCAGAAAATTCAGAAATTAAAGAGGAAAAGTCCGCCGAGATTCCTCAGGTGGATGACCGAGAAATTAAAAAAACAGACTTAACAAAACAAAAAGAAGGTTTCACTTCAGTTGAACAGATTTCTGATGGTGACGATCTTCCGAGCGGATCTCCCGTTGTTCCAGAAATCAAAGTGGGAAAAGAAGATTGGACCCCGCTTGGCGACTTGAATATCGATAAGCCTGTGGACACCAACGTAGAGAAATCCGAACCTGAAAAAGCCCCGCAGAAAGAAGCGGCCCCCATTGAGGGAGACAAGACAAAAAAAGAAGCCGCACAATCAAAACCAGTCACTGAAATGACTGAGAAAGAGATTTCCGCGAAAGGACAAGAAATCCGGACGGAAATTAAGAACACGAACTTAACAAAATCAGACCAACAGATCCTGTTGGGACTCAGCGATCGGCAGCTGGTGGGGTTGGTTAACGCGTTGGAGACGCAAAAGCTGAGTTTGTCTGACATTAAGCCCGGCACGGTGGAACGGCACGCCGACACACTGGACCAAAAAGCGAACATCACGTTCAAAATTGACGTGGACAGCGTGAAAGAAGGAACTCAACTCAAAGAGCACCTGGACAACGCCGGCATGAAACAGTTGAACGGCGAAGTAACGCTGATGTATGAATTGGATTCGGGCAAATTGTTTGCGGTGTTTGCGTTCCAGGTCAAAGGCGATTTGAGCACGTTGATGAAACAAATGGACATCACCGGCGTTTCAAAGGAGTCCCAGGAAGTTGTGAAATCGAAGTTGGAGTCGTTGCTGGGTAAAGACTCGCTGAATGAAGGTCTGGTGATGATTGCCAAAGCGTCATTGTCAAAGGATGGGGATTTCACGGCGACGGGAATAGTGAAGGCCAGCCAGCTCAACCAGGCGGGTCAAGAGTTGTTGAATTATTGGAAAAAAGACACCGCCGAGCTTGTGGTGAGCGTCCAGAAAGATGAAGCCGGGAAAGAAAAAGTGGAAGTGACCATTGCCGTGAAGGTCACTAAGCAGGATCTGGCGGAAAAGGTGCAGGCCGTTTTGAGCGGGGACAAGGAGGGCAAGAAAACCCAGCAGATGGCTTTGAAAGAAGTGTTGATGCTCGGCCAGGTGAACGAGAAAATGGCTGATACGTTGTCCAAAGTAGGTGGCATTGAATCGTTGGATCTCAAGTTCACTCCGGAGGGGAAAGACAAGTTGGTCATCGTGTCCGCTCGCGCCGAGGTGAATTTGAAAGAAGCGGCAACCGAGTTGGCTAAGTTGGCACCCACGGATGGGTTGAAAAACATTTTCACTGCGTTGGCCAAGGGGGGAATCTCGGGGATGGCCACCATCACGGTGGACGACACGGGTAAAGTGGGTGACAGCCTGCAGATCGACTTGGACACGTCCAAAGGCGGAGTTGACGCATTGAAAAAGACCCTTCCCGAATTGGAAGGCCTCCCGCGGGAAGTGCTGGAAAAAATGGAAAAGATGTTGGCGTTGGAAGGCAAAGGAGCTTTGGATAAGCTCAGCCTTCTGTGCATGAAAGGCGATCTTAATAAAGCCTCGGTGTATGTGGAACTGAAAGCGAATGCTTTAAGCGCGAAAGACAAAGCCCAGTTGGGGTTGGACGCGAGCCACATGAAACCCCAGGAAGGCAAAGTGGCGTTCACCATTGCCGTCGGTGAAAAAGGCGTTGAGTTAAAGCAAGTGAACCTTCGCTCCACGGGCAATCCTGTGAAAAACCTGTTGGAAGCCTACAGCAAGATATCGAAAGACAATATTCCGAACACGGTGGACCTAAAAATGAAGGTGAATGGGAAAGACACCGAGTTCCCTGTGTTAACAGAAAAATCGTTGGGGTCGGATGGGACCTACCTTTTCGTCGAATCGGTCGTATTGTCCAAACCAATTAGCGGCCAATCTGTCATAGGTGGGGTGGCGATTGAAGGTGAAGGAGTCTTGACGCGGGTGGTGTGGGCGATCAGCATCAAAGATCCTTCACAGGTCACTGTGGTCGATTTCACTATCGAAGCGGGGGAAAAAGGGGTTAGTTTTGGTGGTGGAAAAGACGCGCTGATATATCGCAACGGCACGGTTAGGGTTATGGTGGGGCAGGGTGTCACGTTTACGCCGGAAAAGAATGGCCAAATCCTGACGCCGATGCGCCGGAACGGCGAAACGGTGTATGTGGCTCAGAATTTCCGAATGGACGGAGTGCAAACCGGCCTGTCGCTCATGTCCCGACCCCAAGACGGCGCGTGGAAGATGCTGGACTTTGCCTTCACCATGGACGAGCTGAAGGGAATGGAGGTATCAGTCAACGGCCGCTGGCATAAGGTGAAAGAGGTCAACCTGCCCGTGGCGGGAGCGGAAGCCAAAGGCGCTCAACTGATGCTGGAAACCCCCGTCAGCCTCGACAACGTGCGGACAATGACCTCCGTGACCATGAACGACCAGTTAAAAGTGACCGGCCTCCAAGGCGACGTGAAAGGGCCGGGGACAATACTGGATGGGGCGATCCAAGTGGATGCCAAAGCCGGATCCAAATGGAGCATGGGAGCCAACGGTATTCATTTTGAGACAGGGGTTAATGCGACGGTCTTGAAACCGATGGAGATCCCAACAGGCAAAGATCAGGCGATGGTTGTCCCGGCGGGCACAAAATTGGTCCAGGGTGATACGGGGTGGGGATTAGGGGAAAACAAAGACATCTCGGTTGAATTCCACAATAAGGGCGGGCGTGTAGAAAAAGGTGTGTTGCTGGCAAACGGGGCGGATGGAAAAACCCCGGCGACGTTTGTGTTGGGTCAAGGTGGGTTGGGTCTGGTGGGGTTAGCGGATGTGCGAACGGAGTGGCTCACGATCCAAAAATCAAAATCCTCGTCCGGTGGCGAATCGGTTCGCGTGAACACCCGGGGCACGTTGTTTGGTGAAAGTGACAACGATTATTCGTTCAAGGGCGTGATTTCGTTGGTGAACGGCCAACCCCAGTTGGTGGGCGAAGGGTCTTTCCTGAGCGCCGCTGAGGACGTGAGCATCACTATTGCGGGCCACACAATCTCGGACGGTGCGGAAACTCGTGTTTCGGGCGGACGGCTGGTAAACCTGTCCACGAATGGAAGCGTTGTGCAGAACCTGGTTGAAAAGACCGAAACGGGCGTGGAAAAGAATGTGGCATCGATACGGGTCGAATTTGTTGGGAAAGGCAACGCGAACGGAACAGACGTGGTGGTTAATCGACACACGTTGAGCGAAGGGACATTGCCCGCGGACGTGGCGGCGCGGGAAACGGGCGAGCGGGTGACGGTGTTTAGCGAATCGGGAAGTATGTCACTTAAAATCGGCGGAGAGCTGAAAGGGGCATCGTTGGTGGAAACACCCGAATCGACATCAAACTTCGTTAAAAAAGTGACCGTGTTAAAGGCGGAAGGGGCATCGATGGGTGTGGTGGGAGGGTTGGCGGGGTCTGTGTCGAAAACCAGCTCCGGCGGACCGTTGGTGTTCATGGCGGAAGGCAAAAACGCCCAGGGCCATCAGGTGGTCATCCGTGACTGGCAATCCGCGAGCGTGGGCACCAGCTATGTGACGGACGGGAAATCGATCTCGTATCTGAAAGTAAACGGCCAAGTGGAATCCAGTGAAGGTCTTGGCAAAATCAACGGCGAAGCCCGGTCCATGGGGATTGAGAAAGGCTTGGAATTCCGGGTGGTGAGCTTAAAAGTTGAAGGCGGAAAAGAAACGGACCGAAAGATCCTCCTTCAAGGGATTCGGAGTGATGGGTTAACGGCGTACTACGAGGGAGTCGCGGGCAAAGAATCCCTGGGTGGAATCCGCGCCACCATGTTGGGCGGAGAAATCAAAACCCTGACCGTGGGCGGTAAATCCATTGGTGAGAATGCGATCCGAATTCTTAACGGAGCATCCGATCTGGCTTCCGTTAAAGGCATTGAACGAATCCTGGTGGATGGGAAAATAGTGACAGTTGTTGGGATCAACAAAGAGGGAGCCCAAACGGTCATCCGAGTGGATACGAAAAAAGAACAGGGAACCGTGGCGGGCAAAAAGAGTGATGGGTTTAACAATGTGATTGGATTCCGAAGTGTGGGTGGTGAAACCCGGGTTGTCAGTTACGCTATCGGGGAAGATAAAGGGAATCGATGGGTCGTGGCCGTTGAGGGCAAAGGTGGAAAATGGACCACAACGAGCCTGTCGAAAGAAGTGAAGACGCTGAAGAATGGTGACCAGCTTGTCACATTGGTGTTGGGTAAAGAGCTCTCAGCCAAGGATGGGGTTTTAACCACCAATCTCGGGCTCTTGAACGACGTGTTGGGCTTTGCCGGGGCACCCGGTCGGGAAGAATACGCGACTGTTTATTCCAGCAGGGGTGAAGCGTTAGGCGTTGGTGTTGTGGACAAGTCTGGAAAAGCGTTGGGTTATTACGATCGAGAAAACAACAAAATCATGCGGGTGAACGGTGATGTCCTAACGAATGCCGGTTACGTGAAAGAAATCGCCGGGTTACGAATTGCTGTGAGCGGGGGTCGGTTGGACGAAACCTTTAAATCGTTGGCGCGTGCGGCAGGTGCGATGATGGGGTCAACGACCGGAAAAATCAACATCTGGATCGATAAGGCGGGGGATATTCGTGGTGTGGCTGGGACTCAGCTATTCTTGCTTGGAAAAGGGAAATCCACTGAACTAAGGGTGTTTTCGGAAGGCGGGAGATTGTTTGTTAAGTCCAGTTACGTTTCCGAATCCCGAGACGGGGTTAACGCGAACGGGCAAGTTGTTCGATCACAATACACGAGCGGACAATACGCGGCGATGGGTAAAAATGGGTTGACATTCCGGCACTTGGAAAGTTACAGCAACCCCAAAGTCCTTGGGTATGTGGATACACTTCCCGCGGGAACCAAGTTGAATATGCTTGTTATTGTCGGAGGAAAATCAACCTGGGCCACCGTGACGTTGGGTGCAACGGATCCTATGCGAGAACCGTCCACAGGGGAAAACCAGGGAGTTCGGTCGCGTTCGATCGTTCCCCTCACCACAAGTCGAGGCGGATCAGAGGTAACGATCACGCGGATCGGGGCAATGACTAATCAGGCTTCTTTGGCGACTGATCTTTACGATGCCAAAATGCGGAACAACCCCAACATCACCTTGGCCATTGATCCCAAATCTGTGGTGGGTGGATTGGTGGCGATGGACGGAACGATAAAATCGTCGGGTGGAAATGTGGAGTTGACGTTTACAAGGGACCGTCAAACGGGAATGCTGTCGTTCGGGGAAGTGAGCAAAGGGAGCCTTGATAAGCTTGCCGGACAAACCCTTATTATCCCAGCGGGGAACGGATTTGAAGTGTCCAAAGTAACCACCAACGTTGATATTTCCAACGGGCAAAAAGCTCTTTTACTTCAACCTATTGATGTTGAGCGTATCGGTTCTGTAAAAGATGCCAGTGTTTCGTCCCTGATATTCGATTCTGTCAAATCCGGCAAAGGAAGTTCCACTGTGTTTAATGGATTCGGTGGACTTGGGACGGTGACAGTTGGTGGGCGGGATATCCAGGTTTCTTTCCTGGGGAAAGGACGAATGTTTGTGGTGGATGACACCCAAACGGCGGATCTTGTTACGGCGCGGATAGACGGTGTGGAGATGGGGGCGAAGATAAAAGGGTTTGAATGGGATGGAAAGGGCGGTGACTTAAAAACCCGTGTAACCTTACATTTGGAAGGTGAAGCTTATGTGAGGAACTCCAGCCACGAGGGAGAGGGTGGAAAAACACCTGATTGGGTTGTGCCCAGCGAAAACTTGGCCGGTTTCAAAGGGGCTGACAAAACCGAATATTTCCAAGCGAAGGAAGGCACCGTGGCGAAGGTGGACGCCTTGGTGATTGCGGGCGAAGGTGCCGCGGATTCCTGGAACATGGTGCAGTTGTATCCGAAAGTGGCAGGATCAACCATTTTGGCAATGACAAACGGGTTTGACATGAATGGTGTGTTTAAGGGCCAAACGGTGACTTACCAATCGGACGGAACAAAGAGTATTCAGGGGACTAAAGAGTCCGTGTTAAGGTCCTCCACCGCTTTGCAGACGGGTGAAATTGCTCGGGCTGAAATGGGTGCGTTGGATGGTTCTCCTGCTCGATTGGCCAAGATGGATCAATCATTGCAAGAGGCGACCGAATCGAATTATCGGTTGGACGTTCGAGCCGACGGTTCGATCGACACTGTTCGAGTGGGATTAAATAAAGGCGGGGATGTCCTCTATACATTGGCTGCTCGAGCTGGAGAAGGGAAAATCGTCTCTCTCCAGGGAAAACTTGCTAACGGGACGGTTCTATTTGGTCGGATCGAAATGGACAACACAGAAACGGGCAGTCGGGTAAAAGGGATAAATAAAGCCATTATCGTTAAAAAAGTTGGCGATGAATGGCAAGCTGTGGCGGGTATGGAAAGTTCAAAAGACCGGGGTGATCGAGCCACCTACAAGGGTGTGAAAGAAGAGTTTGCGGCGGAACTGACCAAGGCCACGACGGGTGGCAAGTTGCTGTCAATGGAAATGGATGGAACGGGTGCGATCAATACAAAAGTCCAAATATCACCCAAGGGAGACATTCGGGTTGGGCAAATGACGACAGGTGTATTTGCTTCGGTGAATTTTGAGCTTAAAGCCGGTGCGAATGGGCAAGACGAATTCACCCCAGTAAGTGGGCAAGTGAACGGAAAGGAAATTACACGAAAGGTGGACGATACTGGTAACGTGCAATGGGTGGGCCGAACGGGATGGGTGGGATCGATGTTTGGGGGCAAAGAGGTCCAGGAAATCGTAGCGAGGGTCGAGAGCAAAGAGGTGGACGCGCCCGGCAATACGAAGGGCACTCTCTATACTCACCGCATGGAATCGGGATTTGAAGGGTTAGCAACGGTGGTGCAGATGGCGGAAGGGCGAAACCGTCTGGAAGTGGGGTCGGGGAGTTCGAAGGTCGTTTATGACGCGTTGATGACCCGGGACGGTGCGCCCAAAGAATATTCCCTCACGACATCCTTGGGCGGAGGTCGAACCGAGGTGACCAGTTACGACGCCAAAACGTTGGAAATGACGGCGAATCTTCAGATGGGATCTGTTTTGTTTGAGGGGGCAATTAAAAATCAGATTATTGGTGGCGATTTGTATTCAAGCGAAGGGCGTCGCATTTCAATTTCTTCGGAGCAAATTGCGAATTTGCACGCGGGCGAAACAGTCACGTATGGTGGCACGGAATATTCAGGCGGATCGTTCTTTAGTCGCGACTTGAAAATCAGTGAGGGCAAGATGTCCGCGGGTTGGTTTTCTGAAACGGATCTTCTTGATAGCCGCGGTTGGGCAACCCAAGCCATCGACTATACCAAGGAAGTTGGTTCTAATTTCGTTGGTGGGATTGCAAATGGGGTGTTGGCGATTGTCGGGTCAGTGATTGCCTATGCGACGTCTTCCTACGATATCGGGTTTAGTCCCCTTAATGGATTTTCAATTACGGGGACATCGGATGGATACACGGACATGGCGGACCAAGCGTTTTGGGACCTTGGGTTTGACCGAACCACCACTGTCGGCGATGCCTATCTCAGTCTGTTTTCCCAGGGGTTGAAAGTTATCCCCGTGTTCGGTGTCAGGGGTCTTATGTCATCGGCCGTGGCAAGCGCGGCGACGGGGCTGGCCACGCGTGTGGCCATGACGGATCTGGTGATGACCTCGGTGGGGGCACACTTGGCGGCGCCTGAATTTGCAAAGGGGAACACGGCGGGCGGTCTTTTAACCTTGGGAATGTTTTCTTTAACGCCCTTGGCTTTTGCGGGTGTGGCGAAAGTGGTTGGGTATGGACAAAAGGTCTTGGCGGATAGCCTTTTGGGTGGTTTGGTAACAAAGAGTGCGGGCGGTGCGATTGAGGCCGGTGTGGGAAAAGCTGTGGCAGATAAAATTGGCGGGATGTGGTTGTCGAAAATATTTGGAGAGCCGACGACCATGCGGGTTCTCGGTATGAACAATGTTCAACGCGCGACGGAATTTGGGTTATTGAATGTGAAAGCGGATGGGTCGGCCGCGGTGGCAACGAATCTATCGCGTCTTACGGGAACAACCTCGTTCCGGTCGATGGCCGGCTTCTTCGGCGAAGGAGCAGGCTGGGCGTTGAGGAGGGCGGGAATAACGGCAAAATCTTTTGAGGGAGTAGCGGCCCAAAAATTCAGTGGGAGGATGCTTACGCAAGCCTTGGCCTGGATTGTCAACCCATTTGCACACAGTGTTCCCACCATTTTCCAAACGTCGAAGGCAGGGCTTGAAGGAGCCAGCAAAGTAATGGGGCTGTTTACATTGCCTAAGGTAATAATTAATGCATTGATTGTTGGAAATCCAGGAATTGGCCCAGATTGGGCTCAGGTTGAAGGGCTGGCTCCCTGGGCGTTATCGAAGATGGGTGTTACCATCGATCCCGGGATGTTGGATGCCGTTCGTGTGGTATTAATATTCGCGCCTTTCTTGGCTGCGGGGATGGCCCCCGGGGCTGGTGGGGGAAAGGTGTTATTCTCAAAAGAAACCGTATTGGATAGGGTGGGTGTGGTTCGATCCCAATTTTCGGCCGTCTCTACAAGCTACAAAACAAGTGGGATTATAACGGCGGCAAAACAGGTTGGAGTTGGTGTTCTTGAAGTGACGGGCCTTCGTGAGATTGGGGGTAACATTGGTCGTTTGATGACAAATCTATCTGTGAAAGGGCCTGGGTATGTGGCGATGCAGTTGGGTCGAGATATCGGGCGAGGGTTAGTCACGGGAATTTCTGGGATGGAGAGAACGGTGCGGGATGTCACAAAATTCAACGCGGTGGCTTATGGATTAGGTGGGGCAATTAATACCGCCGTGTATGGCGAGGATGCCCAGGATATTGTCTTGTTTGGCGGGTTGGTCAATATACCGGCGTTTAAGGAAGGCTTTGAATCGGCCTTCGCGGGATTCGCGGCGACAATTAAACAAACGGCCGCTGATCCTCAAATGTGGCTGTTTGGTGGAATGGTTGGGTTGTTCCGGCCTGTTGTGGCTCCACTGATCCAGAATGTGCCGATACTTGGGTCTTTTGTGAAGTATATCAACCAATTCGATCATTTCCTTGGCGGAATGTGGGCCAAAGGACATGTGGGCCGATGGGAAGCGTTCATAAAAGAAGAGGCGTTCCAAGAAAAACCCATTGAGTTGATGGCAGCATTTCTGCCCCATGAGGCGTCCGAAGTGCTTCAAGAAATGGGTGATCGGATGGGTAAGTCCCGCCTAAGTGCGGCATCTGGAACGGATCGGTTTACGACTAAAGACAGCAATTTGGGATTCATGGAAGCGGCAGAACGATTTGTGTCGGGAGCGATTGGGCGAGGGGAATTTGTAACTGTGACAAAATATTCTGGTGCCTCATCGCAGTTGCAAGCGCGAGCCGGAAACAATGCCGAGAAAATGGTGAATGTGGCCATTGTCAATCAGGTCATGGCGCAGGTGAACATAAATAACGCACCGATGTTGAATATCCCATGGGTGGAAAACGCTTTGTTTGATCTTGCCAACCAGCTGAGCGACGGGATGGATGGCGATATCGGTGCCGTGGCGGATACGTTGTGGACCGCGGCGAGATTAATGAGGGATTCGAGTGTGAACTTCTTTGAGGGCGAGTCCATGGTTGAATCCATTGGACGCCAATCGGAAAACCTGGTGGCCAACGGGTTTGGAGCTGAGGTGGCCCTGTTCGCCCGAGAGGCGTTCTCGGCTTTGGGAGCCGAAGGGAATATGGACCAGGTTCATCAGATGGTTGGCGCTCTGACCGGCTGGACCCCCCGATGGGACGCAAGTCCTAATGCGGACAACGCCGCCAACTGGGGCGTCCTTGGGAACATGGCGGACCTGCTGACAGGGTTTAAGGATATGGATTTGGACGTTCGAGCCCAAACGGCCTTAGAAGCGCGCGTTATTACCCATCTCGCCTCTGCGGTGACCTCCGTTCCTTCTTCGGCCCAGAAATCCCAAGGGGCGACTGGATTCGTGCATGCCCTGGAAGGATTTGCAAAGGAAGCCCGGTACCGATGGGCGGATCTGTCCTCTTCCTTGTTTGGAGGGATGATTTCAGCAAGCCCGTGGCTCGTTCAGATTAGCCAAGGGATTGCTCAAAAAGATCGATCCAGTGACCAAATGGGGTTGGGTGAGATGTTGGGTCGGATGGCTGACCGTTTGGACGCGGGAGTCGTTAATCGAGGGTTGGAAGGTGCTTTCTCTGAAGCGGCGGATTTGGACGCGCATCCGGAGGCCTATTCTGGCCCAATGACGATGACCGAAACATTGGCCCGGCAGGTTACGCCCTTGGTCGAAGGCGTGAGGTCTGTTGCCCAGGTCGCCAGTAATGTCCCTAATTCGAGCGGAAAAACCGGTGGGCTGTCAAACGTCGCTCAACAAGCGGCCCACGTATTAGCAGACGTCGCGGCCCAAATAGTGACAGATCAAGGGATACCACTTAGCGATGAGTTACCAAACATTGTCGCCTCCGACCGTGTGAATGTCCAGGGTCAAGTCCTGGAAGCGAGTTCATTCTCCCCTGCGCGGGATCTGGTAACCCGATTGACGGAAAACTTGGGTAGTCAATCGTCGCGGTTCGTTGGAGGGGCCAAGATGCGTGACCTCCAAACGCTTGTTTCCTTGCAGGGGAATGATCCCAAAGCTTTTTCCGCCAAGGTGGACGAAATAACAAACGGCATTTACGGCAAGTGGTTCCAGGGGGCGGGCATGGCTGGAACGGTTTTAGGAGGGGTGTTGTTACTAAGCGGATCCGCAATGGCGATCCCGGTTATGGCCTTAGCGGGCGCCTTTAACGCGTTTGCCCCAGGAGCCAAATCCCCGGTGGACATTTTTAGGAATATGGCTCAGAAAAAGAGGACGGAAGGATGGGGGGCTGTGTTTTCGGACAAAGGATTTATGATGAGTTATGGCGGACCCGCTGTTGGGGCTATTGCGACATATGCTGTGTCGGGTTTTATGGCGATTGGGAGTGTGGCGGGAATGATTGTCGCTCCTGTGGTGACGGCGGTTGTGGGTCAAGCTCGTGCGATGGTTCAAAGCAAGAGTTGGGATTCTGACCGGAAAGCCGCTAGCGAATGGACTAAGTTGGAGGCGAAGGGCGATTGGACTCTCGCTGACCTCAATGAGGTAAGTGCGTCCACGGGCGTCAGTTGGGAAACGGTTATGGAACTTGCGGCCACCGCGCGGGGCGTGACCGATACGAGAGAGGCAAAGATCTTGTATGACGATTCGACCGAGACCGAGAAGGGGCAGATGAACGTCACCCAGGTTTTGCAACAGCCCGAAGTAGTGCGAGCTCAGTTTGAGTTGATCCGGGAGATGAATGAACGAACGACGCCATTGGCGAGTGCCAGCCTAGAAGAGTTCCTGACATTTTATGGGGCCAGCGTGTTGGAGTATGGGGAATTTCTCGGTGCGGATGGGGTCAGATCCGTAATTTTGAATGCCCTTCCGATGGATGGAAATGTTCAAAGCGAGGCGAATGCATTGGCCGAAACGCTTTGGCGAGGGGAGTCGGCTCAAACTCAGGGTTCCTTTGCTCATCGAGCCCAAGTTGAATCTTTGGCGGGATCAAGAATAAAAGCTATGGGTCAAAAAGAGTTGGCTTCACTGTCCAGCGCTCAATCGGCTGATGGTCCCGGTAATGGTGTGGACAATTTAAATCAAAAATATGGAAATGCCCTTAACCAGTTGAGTGCGGTGGCTAAACTCGATCAGGTAGACCGGGTGTCAAAAATGAACCCCAGTGAGCTTCGGGCCTATAAGGCCAAATTACAAGTAGGCATCAAAGGTCTTGGGGAACGTATTTCCCGAATTGATGTTGGGATTAATCAAAATGAAACTTATGTGAGCAAATTGGAAGAGCAGATTCGAGCGATGCCATCAGGGACTGCTCAATTGGATACGCCTGGACAGCCAGTTTACGAATTAAGGGAAGCCAAAGCCGCAATCGATAAATTGAAGGAAACAAAGGCAACTCTTCAAGCGAAAGTTCGAGAGCTGGATTCCATGTTGGCTTTCGCGAAGTCGATACCCGCGGAGCGAAATGAGGCGTTATCAGCGCAAAGAGAAAAAGCAAACGCGAAAGAAATTGCCCAACAAGGAGAAGCTGAATCAAGGAATTGGCAAGAGCCTGATGGAGGAGTGGAAGCCGTCTTGTCCGTACCGACGATTGAAAGGGTTAATCTACCGGTTCGGGAAGTGGAGTTGAGTGGAGGAACGGAAAGGCCGGAAGAGGGATGGGGATGGCACGATCGAGCTGGTGATGGGTGGAGTTTCTCCGGCGCAGGCCTGACCCAGGGAGAAAAAAGGCCGGGGATCAATGTTTCTTTTGGCAATAATGACCAAGTTCCATTTAATTACCAGAAGAGGGGCGGTGTCTTTGGGGATCCGCCATATAGGCTGACTGGGAGCATGTTTGATTTGACCGATAATGCCGGTTATCCTAAAGAGATTGATAATCTGTTGCGTCAGGAAGGACCAGGAGCTACCAATTCTATTTGGAATATGATTCAGAGGCTGGCAAAGGGGGAGGCTCCACCGAACTCCGGGACAGGAGAAGTATCAAATCCTAGATCACCAGATGAACCCAAGGGTCCCGAAGCCAGCGAGCGAAACGCGGGTGCGACGGCGAGCGGAGCGAGATCGGTCGCGTCTGTGTTTGAAGCTTATTTGCGGGATTGGAAAGAGGGTTCCCTTGGGCAACGGTTGGGATATTTGGGGGTTGTTGCGGTTGTGAGCCCGATCGTTGAAGGGCTGATGTTCTTGGAAACGTGGTTGTGGGGAGCAAAGGAAATGGTGTTTGCAGGTGACCTGTCGAGTTTGGCCGGGTTGGGGGAGGTGGGGGTTTTGGTGGGATTGGGTTTTGCTCTGGCCCATACTTTCGCGGAATGGCATGGGCGATACGGGCAATTGAACCCGGATCGAGGTCGAGGCGGGTGGTCGGCCGTTTTCGATCGGGGGGCATTGGTTCAAGACGCGCAAGAGTTCGGCAAGCGGTTTGGGTTGTTTGGGGCTGGAGTTGGATTGATTTTGGCTTCCTCCGTGGTGGCGGGGCCTGTGGTGGGGACAATCGTGACGACTGTGGCCCACATGGTTTATAACATGGGGAGTTTGCCGAAAGGATGGTTTGTGGAAACAGGCAAAATGGTTGGGCAAGAGTTGGTTCGTGCTGTGGTATTAAATAAGGAAATCGGTGAACAATCGGGGATAACGACATTGGGTTCAAGAGTGCCCGGTCGTGCGGCAGCGCGGGCAGTGGCGGCCGCGGCGTGGATTGCGGCGAACCCAGGATTCGCGAGCCAATTGGGATCGAACCAGGTGGCGGTGTTTGGAGAGAATGGTCAGCCTGCGGTTGTGGCTGGGCAGGTGACGGTCAGCGGGGGTGTTCAGGTTCCTGCTGTTACCGGCCCGACGTTGCACATTCATGAGAACTTGGAATTGGATGGAAACCGAGTGAATAGTTCGGTTGCGGACATGGCGGCGTTTATCCAGTTCATTAATAGACAACAGCGTGTTCCTGGAGCGATGGGGGATCCTGAATTCCAGCTTATTTCGGACGCGTCGGGGAAGAGGGTTGTGGCGTTTCGAGTCATGCCCAACGGGTTAGTTCAAGAAGCGCAGGTGACGCGGGATGGGTTGAAACTGATCGCGACGAGGACGGTGGGGGAAATTGTGCGGGAGGCGGTTGAACAAGGACGTGACATGGAAGGGTTCCTTGGGATGGAAGCGGAAGGGAACCCGATCTTGAACACGTCGGTGGCCAACGCGTTGGCGTTGTCGGCTGTGTTGCCGGAGGACGCGGACTGGAAGACGTTGGGGTTGACCGTGAAGCAGATGAACGAAATGATAGAGGCGGCAAACCGGGCGGTTCGAAGTGGGCGCGCAAGCCGGTTGAGTTGGGAGGGGCAACTGCGTCAACGAACGGTGGAGTTTATGCATCAGTTGGCGCCGGAACTACAGGCGATGGACCCGATGTTAATGGAGATTCTGGCGGAGGCGCGGCTGGCGCGGTATCTTGAGCAGATGGGTGTGCCGACGCGTGAAGGAGAATTGTTGGCGAGCCTGGAGAAACGGATTGCTGAGCTGGAGAAAGAGACGGGTGTGTTGCCGGAACGGGTGTATCGCCTTCTGGGAGTGACCGGTGCTGTTGGGGCGCGGTTAACACAGGCTCAGGCGCAAGAGGCGGCGGAAGGGATGTTGAAAAAGATGCTGGAATCAGAAAAGAAATTGAAAATGTCTCCCTTGGGTATGCCGCCGGTGAGGGTGGTGTTGCATGAAAATTCTGTAAGTTTTGAGCGGATTTTGGCGGCCGAGGGGCACAGGAACACGGAGTCGCACACGAACGCGTTTGTGGTGGCGAACGAAGAGGGGTATGTGGTCCACGTGCGCAACGGGGAAGCGGGAGATGTGATGGCCCGGTTGGTGCACGAAGTGGGACATATCCCCACTTTGGCTCGGTACGGAGTGACGGGCGGTGCGTCTGAGATGGTGGTTCAATACCGAATCAGTTCTTCGATGCCGAACGAATTGGCGGATCTGAGCTTGTTGGGGCTGTTGCGAGAAATTGAGGAACTGACGCCGGCGATGGCGCGGCGGGCGTGGTTGAGCTATTCGATTGTGACGGTGATGGGGGAACGGTATGCGCGGTTGACGAACAGCGAATACTGGATGGGCCAGCTCTACCAGGGCCGAATGGAAAAGGCGCTGATGAATGAAGCGATTCGACAGTCGCAGACGTCGCTGGTGCTGGTGGCGGCGACGGACCTGATCTCCACTGGTCGGGTGGACGAGGATGCGGTCCAGAAACTGAGGGCTCTTGCGGCGTCCCGGTTGGACGACGCTCAGTTATCAACATTGAAGATTCTGGTGGTGAACAACGGTTTGTCGGTAGACGATATGCTAAAGGTTCGCGGGGCGTTGGCCAAAGGCGCGGCCAATGGGTCCATTGTGTTCGGTGAGAAAGATCTGTTGGATCGCCGCGGGGCGGTGAAAGGCGGGGTGATTCGGTTCAATGTGTTGACGTCGTTGATCCCGGAGATGATCGGCGCGACCCCGGCGGACACGACGGTGTTGCAAGACAAAGCCACGTGGGAAAAACTGGGCAAAGACGTGCTCACCCTGGGCCTGCGCTTGCCGATTGAAGAGATCCACAATCACCTGAAAGCCATGAAACGGATCGGATCGGATGCCTAAGATCAGAACCCAAGATTATCTTTATGTTTGAATCAATCTGGCGTGTTGTGTGTTAAGAAATTGTGAGATCACACTTTGAACGTGATCTGTGTTTGGTGGAATAATCTCGATTTGACTAAGTTCGGGGTTTGCTTGCTCCAGCAGGGCGATGAGGTTGCGCCTGGAATAAGACGCAGGCCCATGTTTTAAATGCGGGTATAATTTATTCCAAATCGGGTCCTTTGTGTTGAGTAAACGAGTGGCCTCAATTTGGGAGATGGCTGTTTCAATAACTCGTAGGATCTCATTGTCTGCTTTTTTTCTCGCCAGGCTGTTTAAATCAACCATTACTTCCCACGCTGTAATATCCGTAAATCGGATGGTTCCGTTTGCCTCTATTAATGGGCCTGAAGCGGGGGGGATTCTTCGACTAATGATTCGCGAAATGATTATGGGGGTGAAAAATGACAATATTAGAACAGGGACGGCCGAGATGACGTACCAAATGTGGGTGCTTGCCCAATGTATAAAGTGGCTGATTTCGAACCCAATCGGGAGCCCGATGGCCAGGGCAGTGAAGAAGAATAGAAGGATGGAGAACTGGGGCGTGATAAACCCATTTCGAAGATCCCGCATGTTGATGTCAGTCCCCCTGGGACTGTTTTTGGTAAGCACGCGGTCTTCGATTAAATTTGCATCAGGATAGAGGACCAATGTGGGTGGTTCTGAATAGTGTTTGTTCGATTTAGAGAAATCTTTCAATTGACTAGCGGAACATCGGATGACAGCCACTCCTTTTTCAAACGAAATCTGATTCTTGGCCATTCCCACCTGTTCAACCGAAGATTCAAGATTCGCCTGTGCGCGGAGTTCAAGGCCTGGACTCCACAACAGTCTGGGAATGCGCAGGGTGAAGGGGAAGCTAGTTTCGGTCAGGTCTTCAACGAGCGTTATGTTTGTCCCATTGCTGCGAACGATTCCGTCAACCACATCCCTGTTTTCGGTTGGAATGAAAATGTATTTCACTCCTGCGTTAATTGCCGCAGATACTTTTGCCTCGATGGCGCCAACTTGCATCGCTCCTTCCGATGGGGAGATCGCTCCCGTAAGGGCAATGTCTTGGCTTACCGGAACTCCCGTCAATGCGGAGAGCGCCACGAAATAAAAGCCCACACCGGCTGAGTCTCCGTCCTTTTGAACGTCTTGTTTGGTGACCAAAACGGTCAGAACTTTTCCATTGAGGTTGAGGGAAGGGATCATCGTTTGAGCACGGACTTGGGCAAGGGCGACCGCGCGATCAAGGCTTGCTTTCATTGATGGGCCGAGGCGTCCAATTCCCACGTATCGGAAGGGTTCGTCTCCCCCCAAATTGTGTAAGTTGGCATGAATTCCCAGTACCGCGCCCTCCCCGGTGGCCTCGTTGTAGACAAGGCCGTTAATTTCTCCAACACGGGCGGAGACGATTTCGGCGGATGGTGGGGGTTCCGATATCCTTAATAGTCTTCGAGCGACAGCTTCCGTTATTTCGATGGGGGTGCGCGTTAAGTGGGATTCTATGAGCGATCTCAAAATCAGCGTGGACATCTTTGCCTTGGCAAGTCGCACCCCGTGTTCCTGGACGATCGATAGGATGATTTGCGCGATGGGGAAGGCATTCGTCACTGTCACGCGATCGTTGGTTTCCCATTTTTCCATGAGTTCAGGCAGGGCTTTATCAACCAGGATGGCTGATTTCTCCTGTTGCGTGTAAGGGGGAAGAACTATAATCTCAAATCGGTCTCTGACGGGTCCAGGTAATTTTTCAATATCGTTCGCGGTTGCAAAATACAATGGTTCGTCCATTGGAAAATCGACTTGGGGATATTCGTCCCGAAATTTTTCATTTTGTTCGGGATCAGTGAGGGAAAGAATCGAATCTATTGGACTCGTTTCGCCCCCACCCATTTTGTCAATTTCGTCTAATAGCATGACCGGGTTCAATGCGCCTGCTCTTATCATTCCTTTTATCAGCAACCCGGCGTCAGAATTGACGTACTGGGAAGCGAACCCTGTGAGCTCTTCGGTGTGTTTTACCGCACCCAGGGGAATGAATATGAATGGTCGCCCTAATGCCCGGGCAACAGACTCAGCAAGGGTGGTTTTCCCCTGTCCTGGGTGGGACACGACCAAGAGAGGTTTCCCAACTCCTTTCCCAGTGTGCGCGCGTGCAAGCGAATCCCTCAGTACGTAATTGATGATCAGCTCTTTAACCCGATCCATTCCATGATGGGATCGATCAAGTTCCTCTCTTACAGTGTTGATCTGTCCCGCAATGATCGATTCAAGATTTTTATAATCCTCAGGTTGGGGATTTGGCGGCAGGCGGGGAATAGGTGAGGGAGCTCTTTTTTCCCAGGGGAATTCGATAATAATTCTAATTTGATTCTCAAGGGCCGCCGCTTCGTCCCCTGACGCTTTTCGGAATTGGCCAAAGAGGGTCATTGCCCGCTTGCGAGCTGATTTAGGCATCTTTCCAGATATGAACTCAAACTGTTCCCACAAAGTTGCCCACTGAAGCATTTGATCATTTTCCAGATCGATCCCCTTTTGTGTTGAATCAATGAGAGCCGGAGTTAGGGGTTCGCCCGAAGGAGAGTGGGCTCGGTCTAGAATTCTTCGCGCAAGAGAGAGACTAACGGATCCGGATCGCACTTTTTCGCAGAGATGCTCTACGACGGGAGCGGGGTATTGGACTTTCGTTATTTTTTCCCGCTCAATTATTTCCAATCGAAGAAGGTTTTCCCGGTTTTCTTCACCGATTGATAGGTGGGTCACCCCCCCGGCGTACACGGGTGAGGAATTGACAAGGTTTTGGTGCACGAATTCTTCTCCGGTAAAAATGACAGACGCTTGCCCAGAACCTTGATTGAATAACCGCATAATCCGCGAAATAAGAAACGGCGGGGCGGAGGGAGGAAGAAAGTCCAAGTCGATCCATACCACCATATTTCCCGAATCTCGCGCGGCCTCAAGAGTTTTTTTCAATCGCGGCCACTTTGATTCGGTCGATTCTCCTGATCGATAATTGCTCTCCAATAATTTTGAAACGTCAATTTTTATTATTCGCTGAGGCAATCCCACTTTCCAAAGGTTCCGATTCAAATAGGAAGCCCAAGCGTTTCGAAGGAGCGGGGGGCAACCTGTCAATACCATCACCTTATGATTATCCCGGTTTGATACTTCAACAAATCGTTCAAATGGGACCCCGAAAAGGGCATGCCAGACGTTGCTTTCAGGGGAATCTATTCCTGCGCTGGCTGGAAGATCTTCTAAGGGGATAAACCGGCAAGATCCTCTCAGTGTTTCTTGGCGCAGGTGTTCGTTGGCCATGTATACTTGCCAACTTCCTTCCGGATCTTGACCCCCAAGTTCATCGGGGCTTAAAAACAGTGGTCGAAAAACAGCTAGTTCGGTCAAGGCTTGGTCCATGGCATTTTTTACAGCAAGAAGGCCTGTCGGGTTTGCATTGTATGACAGGACTGTTCTGTATTTATTGAGGCAAGAAATTCCTATTTCTAAGCATTCCTCCATATGGGCCTTCATATCGTCTATTCCACCTTCCCGATAAAGATAATTATCGATCGCCGCTCTTAGGCCTACGATCGTATAATAACTGCCGCCTTCTCTAAACAAGGGGGGGAAAGCGCCCGGCACGCTTAACATATCTTGAATTTCGATAACGTCTTTCCGCTGAACGGAATTATTTTTTATCGATGCCAGGGTGGACTGAATTTTTATTAAATTCGCTTCCCATCGCGCGGTTTCTGTTAGGTAACCTGACGCCCCTTTGAGGTGGACAAGAGTCCCCAGGGTTTCTGGGGAAAAAACCGAGATGATACGGCATCGTGTCGTGGGGTCAAGACCTAACAAGAAATCGACAAAGGCGGCACCGTCGTTCTGGGCAATGGAAAAACGCGCGCAGGCTTCAAGTTGTGCGATTGAATCCAGTGAACCCGTTGATGCGATTGTTTGAGTAATATTTTGGATGAGCGAGAGAGCTTCCTCTGTTAGGCCATTTCTAAAAAGATTACGAAGGTCAACCAACTGGCCATTAACGTTGATGTTCCACTCCAAAACCCGGGTGGGAAGCTCCGGAAATTTCTCAAAGGGACGGGTAAGTTCACTTACCGCTGGTTTTGTTTTTTCCTGGGGTGGGATAATGTCAATTGGTGAAGGGGGATTCTCCTTGAAAGACTGCCGACCCAGTTTGGCAAACGCCAAGGAAAAACCGTCTTCAACGGTACGAACTAATACATAGATACATTCCGAGGGTGCCATTGAAATTTCTCCTTCCGCCAACGCCAAAACAGATTCAAGAGGCCCCTTATCGGCAACAAAAGGGATATTCCCCTGCCGAGGCCTGTAAACTGTCCATTCTTCGCCATCGTTGACGGGAGGTTCCAAAATAGGACCTCGGATGGCCTCCATCGCAGGAAACAGGCTGGTCATCAGTTCGTTCTTATTTCCGTGAGGGATGGCCAGCCAACGTGCGCCGGCGTCGTAGGCAACCAAGATTCGTTGGCGAAGTTTCGTTGCGGCAACAACGCGGGCTCGGTTGTCCATTTCCCCGATAAACGCCATTTCCCGTTTTACAGGAATCCCCGTTGCCTTGGAAAGGGTTGCGATCGCCATGGCCAGTTGTGCCGCCGCATCTTCCTGGACCACGCGCGGAACGTCAATTTGAAGATTGGAAATCGGAGCGATTGAATCTCTCTTACCATCAAATAGAGCACAGATATTCTTTGTCCAGTCGGGGCCGTGTTCGTTGAGCAACAGTTCAACGGGTAATGTCATTTCAAGAAAAGCCGACCGTCCCGCCAAAGGCGATATAGTGGATTTTGGGATTGCGTGTGTGTCAATGAGATTCCCAGAAGGATGGGGAAAATACGCTCTCCCGACTGGGTCTTGTTTGGGTATTCTCAGAAATTCGATCGGCGCCCCTAGAATAGATCGGACGAATTTTTCATCAATGAGAGTGGGTCTGCCCGTTTTAATGTAAAGAGCGTAGGCTTCGATCAGGATATTGTCGATGAGTCTGATCATGTGTCGCATCCCTTCTTCTCGGGCGTAGCCTTGAGCTAGGAATTGAAGGACGGCCGGCCGATTATTGAACGCGACTTCTTGATGTCCGTTTCCGGGGTCATCGCTTAAAAAGTTTTTTGCCAAGGCCCGGGGAAGGGTGTTTCGAGTTGCAATGTTCGTTTTTCCCCTCAGTGTATATCCGGGCATGGGGATAATGTCCATGCGGTTTCTAAGCGGAGCAATTACATTTTCGAGATGATTGGCTGTGGCAACAAAGAGACTGTTCCCAACAAAGACCATCCCGGCGTAATTGTCACGCAAGTAACTTTGGCCGACATCAAGAAAAACTGTTTGTACCGCTGGAGGTGTTTTGTCCAGCTCATCGAGGAAGTAAATGGGATTCCCGACCCGTGGTTCTCCCCCAATTAACTCTGCGACCAAGCGCCCTTCTTTCGCGTGAAGAAAAGTGGGAGAACTGCCTTTAAGATTCATGGGATCTTGTATCGTATTCATTGAGATGCGATACACTGGGCGGCCTGTAACTTCCCCAAGCAGTTGCATGAGCGCGGTTTTGCCCACCCCGGGAGGGCCCACCAATGTCGGAATATTGGTGGTGGGGGGGACCCTGCCGATGTCACTAAGAATAACTAAGCCAAGTAAATCTTTCAGAGCCTGAACGACATTTTCTTCGAGACCGGTGTGGCTTTGACGCAATTTTTCTTCAAATCGGTTGTAAAGTTCTTCTATTTGCTGGTCTTGAATTTCCCTCGGGGCATCGCGGGAAACAATGGGCGGGGCCATTTCAATCCAAGGAATACTGATTATCGTATCGATCAGACGTTCAATATCGGCTATCCGTTCGCTGTTTGGGTCTGTTATTCGTAGGTTGCTGAGCTCGGCGAGTTTTTTTTTCACTGTTATCTGGGAATCCGGGGGCATGACATCCAATCTGGCGACAGCTCTTAATTCAAGTGGTAGTTCACCCGTTTCCTCAGAAAAGAGGTCGGCTGATCCTGATAAGTCCTCGAGCGAGGGGGAGGTCACAGGCTGGCGCTCATTTTGTACCCTCAAAGCGAGGTCTGTTAAAAGCTTAATGGATCTGTCTACAACTCCAAATCGGTCGGAGCTTGATAATCGTGTGACGCAGGCTTCAACAAGCGGGTGTTCCAATACAATCCCAAGTTGAGCCGAAATCCGTTCCTGAAAAGCGTCCAAACGTCGCGTGGTTAAGCGGGCGGGATCCTTCATCGTTACGGTGAAGGTGGGAGCCGCCTTTTTGAGTGCATCTTGTTGTAGGTGAAATGTGAATGTTCGCTCGCTTGACAAAATTATCAAGTCCGGAGCCAGGGATTGATCATTTTCCACCCTCCATCGTTCCATCAGGTGCAAATAGGTTCGATTCCCTTCCCCCTGGACCCCCTCCATATCCACAAGGATCATGACATTCCCGCGTTCCTTAGCTTCAGCCAGTAAGGCGGTCAAAAAATTTTCAATCGAGGATTGGTCGTGATGGCTTGTTTGGATGCGACCAATGTCCAATATCACGAGTTTTTTTGCCTTGCCTTGATGACGATAGAGGACCGCCAAATCCGAAGCAAAAAGTTGAATGTCGGATGGGTTGGGAAGGACAACCGTTGCTCGTCGGTCGAGAACCGGTCCCTCAAAATAGCCGCTGACTCTCTCCAGTTCAGCCAAATAATGGGATTGCGTTAAACTCCAAGGCGGCCCCTCAATCGTTTCGAGAAAGGCTTGAGCCTTTAATGAAAGATCCTCGACTCCATTTCCCATCCGGTGGGAAAAGGACTCAATTTTTTTTAAGCGCTCGCTTTCCATCTCATCATCATCTCTGGATCGGGGAGAAAGTGCCTTTAAATCCTTAATTTTTGTTTGACGGGTTGCGTTGGATATCGTTTCCACCCAGTCTTGATGGACAGTCCGGTAGGTGGCTTCGGGGTGCCTCAGAAAGTAGAGTTCGTCTCTTAACCGTTCTTTCGCTCCGTTGGCAAGGTGTAAAGATGCAACGGAAGACTCCAGCGCCGTTGGAGCGGGTGGCGTTCGGTTAATATATCCCGAACTACCCAATCCAAAGGCGGCCATCCCTCCGAACGGACTCAATTTGGTTCCCAACCATTTTTCTGCGTACTCCAAATGAGAAAAGATTGAATAAAGATGCCCATGGGCAATGGTTCTCGTATTAAGCGCTGGATTTACTCTGGTTAAAATAAAATCGGTTGTTTCTTGTGGAGGGATTAATTTGGGAATTGAACCGGGGTCACTTGCAATGGATTTAAGAGAGGCCACTTGTGATTCGAGTTTGTTAAGAATAATACTCACCCGTTCTTTTGCTTCTGTAATTGCATTTAAGTAGCTTAAAACAGTTTTATTGTTTGGACTACCCTCTCGCACGTCACTGATTATCTTTTTCCACAAATCATCCATTTCTTTAAGGGAAGAAATACACTGAATTGTTTTTTCAATCCCTCTGATGTAAGCGTGATATTCGTAGTCCGGGAGACCGTTCAAAACCCTTCTTTTCAAGGCTGGGGGCATTGATTCCAATAGTGCTTGTTGTTCAGTTTTTTCTAACAGAGATAATAAAAAATAGGCTCTTAAATCGCTGTAAGAAGAAACTTCGTCCAGCAACTTAATCGCTTCGGGGATCTTTTGAGAGCGGTATATTGCCAAAAAGTCATTTTTGAGTTTGCCGACAGCGGCGTCACTGTTTATTAATATTTCTTCCGGAGGTGTGGCTATGGGTTTTCGGGATATTAAACGCCTTAAAAAGGGGTCGCTGATGGTGGATGCCAAAACGAGATATTCAATCCAATCTGATCCGGTCCCACCGCCCGCCGCGAGGGCCAAGGAGCTGATCGACATGAAGACTATAAATCGGAAAAACGGGGTGAGGGTTGGGGATAAACGGAATTTGCGTTTGTTTTCAGGGATGCTCTTTTGAAAAAGACTTTTTTTTCGGAGCGTTGGCCGCGGGGCTTTTGTTACGCTCGATGAAAATTTCGGACACAGAGAATGGTTGAAATTTTGTTGGAGACGAAAGAGTCTCGAGATCCCAGGAGTGTGGAATCCTCCCGCAATAAGGACGACTTTCCTTTTGTCATGTTTTCTGGCTTGACGCAGAGTGTTGGTGGCCATGGCGTTGTCGCGCTTTTTGGCGATCCGATAAAATGATTTGGCCGCTTGCCACGTCGTTTCTTCATTGGGCCGACGGGCTTGAGGGAGGGGTAAAACACGAACATTGTTTTTTCGGGAGATAATGTTTATTTTGTTTGCGACGTCTTCAATGGATTGACTGGGTTCGATCCGATCGAATTGGTTCAAATCCTCCGGAGTCATTTTGAGGGAAATAAGACGGTCAGCCAGGGAAATCCATTGATCAAGTTCAACCAACAGTTGAAACCGTTTGTCCATCCGTAAAAGTTGGTCCGGTGCTTTTTCCATTTCATTGGCCAAGACGGGTAGGTCTATTTTTTTTTGATGAAGCAACCAATCAATCTTGTTTTGTAGATCGGTGTTTGAAAGGGTTGTCACCCATTCTTCAATTTCCGCCCGGGTTGGTGATTTTTCCAGACCATCTGCGTCGAGGGATGAGAGTTGATACAAAAGGGGGAAATTTTTTAGCCACCACTCTTTTGAGGCATAAGGGACTATTTTTTTAGCAAACTCTTGGGAGTTCAATATCCCCGTTTGGTATTTCAGTCTGATTTCATCAATCGATCGCATACGGGGGGGGTAAACGGCCTTTTTTAATCGCTCCATATTGATTTGGAGGATCTTCATTCGTTCGGTCGTGGACCATCGATGCGTTTCCACCAGTTCCCGCGCCACGGTGTTCTTTTTATGAAGATCGGGATCGTCTACCCCCACCAGTTGAATTAAACCTGGATGAACTATTGATAAAAATTCTTCCCCGGTGATAATGTGACGCTTAAGTAATTGGTCGGCTTTCTGTTTGCGTAATTCTGGATCCAGTGGTTTGAAAATTTCGGTGGAAAGGGGCCCCCAGGCGCCTTCGACGCACACCAGGAGGGGGCCGTCTTTTTCCTTGTCGGCCAGTTCGGCCAGGGTGCGGCTAAGAGCCAGTTGGGCTTCGTAATTATCGTGGGCGTCTTGGATGATCGTCACGAACGGGACCAGCACGTTGCCCCGCTTCCAGGATCTTGGACCGAACACGGGCGTGTAACTGGCCACTTCAAACCAATTTTTGCTTGTTTCCTTTACCGGCTCGGAACCTCTTAAGTGCGGGGAATTTGGAAAGGGCGCCTTCACTGGCTGGGTGGGGAGAGAACGTTGTCGGGCAACGCTTTTCCTTGCTGTCCAATAATTGGCTTTGTTTTCTTCTGTTCGGGCCTGGGCCAGGGGGGCGAGGGGGCCTGTAAGCAGAAGAGAAAACGATATCATCCCCCCAAGGCCAGGCCGTACCATCCGCAAGAAAAGCTTCATAATGACGGGAATTTTATCAAACCAATCTAAAGATTCCCTTAAGAGTTTGTAACGGAATTGTAAAATCGCATGGGACATAGTTAATTAAATTAATGTGGGGGGGGGGGAATCGTGCTTCATTGGTTCGCAAGGGGCGAAAGACGCTGTTACAACTTCTTAAGGCGAGAAAATCAAATCGGGTGTAGGATTGGGCAAGTGGTAATTTTAGCGTGAGGGGGGATGATCATGCTCGATCCACGCCGGATTTTGGTGATTGAAGACGATATCGGAATGGCCGACTTGTTGGGGGACTTTTGCGAGTCCATGGGATATGAAGTGCGGTGTGTCACCGACCCCCGGGACGCCTTGCGCGCGGCCATCGATTTTCGTCCCCACTTGATCACCTTGGATTTGGAAATGCCCTTTGTCAACGGGTATGACGTTTTAAAACAACTTCGCGGCCATCCGGCCACCAACGGCACGCCCGTGGTGATCGTCACCGGCTGGGCCGACGAACGCAAACTCCAAACCATCGATGTCCAAGCCGCCATGGCCAAACCCGTCCGCTATTCTTCATTCGCGCAGAGCATTCACAACATCATCCACACACGGCCGATTTGATTCGTGTCCGTGGGGGAACACGTTCCACATGGCGGCGTCACTATTTGCGTCAACGCAAATAGTGACGTGTCGGGTTTTGCTTTGGGGTAAAAAATACGGGAGGATTTCGGCCTAAAACGCGCCACAAGGACGGCCAAAGAGCGTTAAACGATGGGGGGAAAGCGGGGGTTACTCGAAGCGGTAACCGATCCGTTCGACGGTTCGGACCCGGTCTCCGTGTTTTCCCAGTTTGCGCCGCAGTCGGCCCACGTGGACATCCACGGTTCGGGTGGTGTTGGAATACTCTTGGCCCCACACCGATTCGGAAAGTTCCGGCCGAGTCAACACTTTGCCTTGGTTGCGCATCAACGTCAGCAACAAATCAAACTCTTTGGGCGCCAGGTTAAGGGATTTTCCGTCCATGATCACGGTGTGTTTTTCCATGTCCACGCTCAAGGGGCCTTCCTTGACCGGCGAATCTTTGGTGTCGCGCCATTCGGCTCGGCGCAGAACCGCTTTCACCCGCGCCACCAGTTCGGTTTGGTTGAACGGTTTGGTGATGTAATCGTCGGCGCCCATTTCCAACCCCGCGATTTTATACGAATCCAAATTTTGCACCGTCAAAAACACCACGGGAATCGTTTTTGTGGTCGGGTCGGACCGTAAAATTTTGCAGACTTCAAAACCGTCTTTGTCCGGCAGTTGCAAGTCCAATATGATCAAGTCGGGTTTGGAGTTTTCCACTTTTTTGAGCGCGTCCGCCCCGCTGTCGGCGCCGATGGTCACAAAGCCTTCTTTGGCCAAAATGCTTTCCACCAGACGGCGAATGTCTCGATCGTCGTCGACCACCATGATCCGTTTTTTTAGCATACGTGTCCTCCGCGATGGATTCCCAATTCCGCTCTGTGGCCCTGCCGAAGTCCGCAAAAAATCAAAACAATCGTAGAATAAAAAAATGGGGAGACGCAATGATTCATCCCTCCTCCGGCTCCTCCTCACTGGAATGGGGCAAAACCACATGCACGGTGGTTCCCTTTTCCGGTTGGCTTTCGATCCAAACCTGGCCGCCGTGGGCTTCCACAATGCCTTTGACGATGGTCAATCCCAAACCGGACCCTTTTGTTTTCCGCGCCAGGCCTTGGGTGGGTTTCACCTGTTCGAATTTGTTGAACACGCTGGACTGGGATTCCGCTGGGATGCCAATGCCCGTGTCGGATACCGTTATGTGAACGTGGGCGTTTTCGGGAACAGCCGAAAGCGTGACTTTTCCGTCTGGGGGAGTGAATTTGAAGGCGTTGCTTAACAAGTTGGTCAGCACTTCCAGCATTTTGTCGGCGTCGGCCCGCACCGGGCGTAGGCGCGGGTCCATTTCCACCCGGTAATCGATGCGTTTTTCCTGGGCCATGGGCCGAAAAACCACCGACATTTCCAAGGCCAAATCTTGAAGTCGAATGAATTCGGGATGCAATTCGATTTTCCCCGCTTCGATTTTGGCCACGTCCAGCAGGTTGTCGATGAACCGCGCCAATCGGACGGAATTGTTTTTAATGACGATTAAAAATTCCCGTTGTTCTTCATTGATCGGTCCGGCGCCTTCGCGCAACAGCAGTTCCACATACCCGCGCAGAGACGTCAACGGCGACCGCAGTTCGTGGGTGACGTTGGAGACGAAATCCTGTTTCAGTTGGTCCAGTTCTTGAAGTTTGGCGGCCATCACGTTGAACTCTTTGGCCAGGTCGCCCAACTCGTCGCGGGTGGTGATCTGAATGCGGTGGGTGAGGTTGCCCTCCCCGATGATTCGGGCCCCCGCGCGCAAGAGCTCGATGGGTTTCGTAAACAACAACGACAATCCCACCGCCAGCGCCACGCCGAACCCCATGGCCAAAAAGGTGGCAATCAAAATTCGATGTCGGGCCGCCTGCAACGTTTGGTCCACCAACTGGGCCATGGTGGCGCGGGAATATCCCACCCGGGCAACGCCCAAACGTTTGGTGCCGTGGACGATGGGCAACGCCAAGTCGATCACGTCATCGGTGGAGCCGCCCCGTTGGCGCAACAACGAGGCGGTTTCCAGCGCCCCCAGCGTCAGCGGGTCGGAAAGGCGTTGCCCCACGAACGCCGGGTTTGTGTGCGACAGCACGCGGCCCGTCGTGTCTTGGATCATGGCGTAACTGAGGGCCCGCGATCGACGAAGCAACGACAGGTAGCTGAGCAACAGTTGTTCGTTGTTGGAGGTCACCGACTCGCGGCGGATTTGGACGAGGCTGGTGACATTGTCTTCCTGGGTTTGGTCGAACCGGCGGACCAGATACTGCCGCTCGGCGAAATAAAGGGACACGCCCACCCCGGTCCCCGCCGCCAACACCAGCAGGGTCGAGTGCGCCACCAATTTTGTCCGCAGACTGATCTGTTTCACGGTGTTTCAGTGTAACAAAATTTGCCTTGTCGCGGAGCGGTTTGTCTGTTAATATAAATGGGTGCCACATCGGCTCCGGGGTCTGGGGCTTAACCAGGGGGGACTTGTGTTCATATTAACGAGCAACATGTTTGGGTTGGCAATCTTAAGTTTGGGCATCATCGGGGTCATTGTTTCTTTGCTGATCCCCTCCAAGAAGAGGTTCTTAATCGGGATAAGTCTTTCGGGTTTTTTAATGGCCCTGGGCGTTTTTTATGTGGTTGATACCAGTTTGCGCCAGTGGCTGGCGGCCCGGCGGATTGCCAAAATCCAAGCCCAAAACCGCGAGAGTTTGGAAGCGTTGAAAGCCCGCTTGGCCGAAAAACCGGCCCCGGCCGTCGAGGTCAAGCCCGACACCAAACCCGCCGCAAAGCCCGCTCCCGCCCGGACGAAAGCGCGATAGGGACACCTTATCCCTCTTCCTCTGTGGCTGTTTTTTCGGTTGTGGTCTATGGAGCGGAAATGGATCGGTTGTACGAAGCCGTATCGTTCGGCGCCGCCGCCCGGGCTCGGGGAGAAACCGTGATCCTCTTTTTTCGCGGACCCGCGTTAAAAGCATTTGTGGAAAATCACTGGCCCGTCGCCAACGCGGCCACGGCTCAACACCTCCATTTTCAACATCGGTCTCCCGCCGCGTTTTTGGACGATCTGCGGCAAGCCGGCGGCGTGCGGGTGTATGCGTGTTCCGCCTGGGCGCGGATGTTGAATTTGTCCCCGCGTCTGTTGGCGCAACGGTTGGACGCTGTGGTCGGATTAAACGCCTTTTTGTCCCAGGCCCAAGGAGGGCCCATCCTCACTTTTTGATATGGCCACGGCCCCGCCCACCGACATCGTCGCTGAAATAAAGCGTTTGGCCAAACAACGCAACGCGGTGATTTTGGCCCACAATTACCAGCGGGGCGAGGTGCAAGATCTCGCCGACGTGGTGGGCGACTCGTTGGCGTTGTCTCAGGCGGCGGCCAAATCTTCGGCGGACGTGATCGTTTTTTGCGGGGTCCATTTTATGGCCGAAACCGCCGCTGTGTTGGCTCCCCACAAAATGGTTTTATTGCCGGACCTGGAAGCGGGGTGTTCGTTGGCGGCCACGGCCGACGCGGTTCAAGTTCGGGCGTGGAAAGCCCGCCATCCCCAGGCGGCCGTCGTGGCCTATGTCAACACCACGGCCGAGGTGAAAGCCGAGGCCGATGCCTGTTGCACCTCCTCGAACGCCGTCAAGGTGGTTGAATCGTTTCCCAAAGAACAGGAAATTTTGTTTTTGCCCGACATGTATTTGGGCCAATACGTGAGGGAAAAAACCGGACGAAAAATCCATTTGTGGCCCGGATCGTGCCACGTGCATTACGCCATTACTGACGTGGACATCGAAACACAAAAAAAAGCCCACCCCAACGCCGAATTGATGGTCCACCCGGAATGCGGTTGTTTGTCGTCGGCATTGAAACACGCCGATTATATCGCTTCCACCAGCGGGATGGTGCGCCACGCCAAAGAATCGCCCCGGACCGAATTTTTGGTGGCCACGGAAACCGGCATTTTGCACACCCTGCAAAAACAGAATCCCGCCAAAACCTTTTTGCCCGTGGCTCGGGCGGCCCAATGCGAGTTCATGAAAAAAATCACCGTGGAAAATGTTTTGTGGTCCTTGCAAAACCTCAAGCACCGCATCACCGTGCCCCCCGACGTGGCCGCCAAAGCCCGTAGGGCCATTGATCGTATGGTGGCGCTGTAATGGAGTCGGTCCCTTTTTTTACGGACGGGCCCATTGCGTTTGATGGGTTGGAGGAACGGGCTCGGGAATCGGAAACCGGCGCGGTGGTGTCGTTTCAAGGCGTGGTTCGACCAGACCGAACGGATATAGGCAATGTGGTGGCTTTGGAGTTCGAAAGCGCCGACGCGGCCGCCGAGGCCGAAGTGTCAAAGATCACAACGGAAGTGGCGGAAAAGTGGCCCGGGACCCAGGTTTTGTGGCAAACCCGTGTGGGGCGAATCCCCGTGGGGGAAACCAGCATGTTTTTGGTGGTCAGTTCGCCCCAGCGGGCCGCGGCGTTTTTGGCCTGCCATTACGCCTTGGAACAAATGAAATGCCGCGTTCCCCTGCGTAAAAAAGATATTTTTTCGGATGGAACGTCCCGGTGGTCGGACCATCACCGGGAAACGATGCTGATCTCCGACAGCGTTTTAACCTATCCGCCCTCGTGACCGCCTGGATTTTTTCCACCGAGCCTGACGTGTTTCCTTGGACCCAGGTCGAACGGGATGGCCATGCCCGGTGGGACGGCGTTCGGGGTCCCCTGGCACGCAAAAACCTTCGGCTTCTCTCTGCCGGGGACCGCGTGTGGGGATACCATTCGAGCCCTGAAAAAGCGTTGGTTTGTTGGGCCCGGGCGGCGGGGACCGCCTACCCCGACCCAGCCGATGAACGCTGGTTGGCGGTGGACGTGGCGTTTGACCGGTGGCTCAAAACCCCCGTGCCTTTATCCGAATTGCGCACTCACCCCGTTTTGTCTGCCATGGACTTTGTTCGGATTCCCCGCTTGTCCGTGGCCCCTTTGACGGGCTCCCAAGAAAAAATTTTGATGGGTTTGTCCGGGATGGTCTCTTCCCATGAAAAATAAATGGGTGTGGGGCGGGCCCCTGGCGTTAACTGTTTTGTGGTCGGGGGCGGCGTTGGCGTGTTTGGGACAGGCGACCGGTTGGAATTTTGGGGGCCCGTTGCTGTTGGGCTTAGCGGGCGTCGTCGTGGGATCCGTCGGATTGGCGGTGTTGGTCACGGCGGGATTTCGCCATTGGAAAAAAAGTCAACGGTCCAAAGTGACTCTCTGGTCAGCGGGTCGGCCGGGCGAAATGATGGTGGGGGTCGTCCACACGGGGGACCAGGAACCCCTGGCCGGGGGGATGAAATTATTTTTGGACTGTTTTGAACGGGGCGGCGGGGGGGAATGGTTGTTGTGGTCCGCCGAAGCCGATTCCCCCACCCCATCGTCGGACGGCGCGTGGCCGTTTCATTTTTCTCTTCCGGTCGAAGCGCCGCCATCGGGCCTATCGCCGGATGGTAACGTGTTCTGGCGAATGCGGGCCCAATCAAATACGCCCGGTCGTTTTGAGGGTGAATGGGCCCTGGTGGTTTCACCCAACATGGGTCCGGCTTCAAAACTTCTTCCTGTCCCGCTTCCCGCCGCGGCCTCTCTTAAAGGCGGGCCCCCTCGTCCCTTGACCGTTAATACAGTTGGGGACCAGAGGCGGTTTTCTTTGCGGTCTCCTTTTGTTTTTCCCGGCCCCAACCCTCTTGTGATCTGGGCTTTGACGTTAACGGCCTTTTTTATGGTGATGGTCCGACTGAAGGCGCCCCTGTGGGTCATGGTGGGAGGGGCTTTGCTTAATGTGGCGGCCGCGCTGGTCTTGGTTGCCCAATGGTTTGGCCGTGAAGAAGTGTGGGTGGACCCGGTTAACGTTACGGTTCGTCGGTGTTTGGGCCCCATTCGCCGGAGCCGGTCTTTCCCACGATCAACAGTGGTGGGAATTCGGGTGGTGTTTTCCGGCGGACCGAACCGCTACGGCGTACGTATTGATCGGGCGGGCGGATTTCGCCCCTGGGCGGCGTTCGGGGGGTTTCAAAATCATTTGGAAGCCCACGATGCGGCCCGCGCACTTCTACGGTGCCTGAACCAAAAAAATCCCGCTGAATAGCCCCGTTTCCCTCTTCGTTTTTACCCAAAATGGTAACTGCTCAGGTCCCTCACCCTGCCCTCTCCCAAGAGGAGAGGGAAAATCTTTGTTTTCCTTCCCCTCTTGGGGGAAGGTGCTCCGAAGGAGCGGATGAGGGACCTGGGTAGTTACCCGAAATGATATAATCCTCTTTCAGAAGAAAAGGAGGAGTCCATGTTGAAAATTGGGGACAAAGCACCTACTTTTGCGGCGGTGGATCAATCGGGAAAAATGGTGTCCCTATCGGACTTTAAGGGAAAAACCGTCATTTTGTACTTTTATCCGCGGGATTTGACCCCGGGATGCACCGTGGAAGCCTGCGGATTTCAAGAAAACCTGGCGTCTCTTAAAAAAAAGGGCGCCGTGGTGATTGGCGTCAGCAAAGACACCGCGGCTACCCACAAAAAGTTTGCGGATAAACAGGGGTTGACTTTTCCTCTTCTGGCCGATGAGTCCGGCGCCATCGTAAAAGCCTACGGGGCCTGGGGCGAAAAATCACTTTACGGCAAAATATACATGGGAATCTTGAGGATCACGTATGTCATTGGACCGGATGGAAAGGTGGCGGCCGTCTATCCCAAAGTGAAACCCGCGAATCATCCGGCCGACGTGCTGGCGGCTCTTTGACGAAAGGCTCCAATTAAAGTAATATATTCCCATGCCGAACGATTATTTCACACTGGATGAAGCCCAAAAAGCCCTTCCTCGTTTGAAAGAGCTGTTGGGCGAAGCGCGGGAACTGAAAAGTCGGGCCGACGCCAAGATCGTTTACTGGAAAGAAAAAGGGACCGAGAATCCTGTGGACTTAGCCATGGCGCGCGGCCAGGTGGAGTTTTTGTTATTGGAAACCCGTCGCCGCATTGATTTGATTCACGGTATGGGCGTTTTGGTCAAAGACATTGATCGGGGTCTTTTGGATTTTCCTGGATGGATTCCGGGCGAAGGGTATGTTTACCTTTGCTGGCGGTGGGGGGAAGAAAAGGTGTCGTTTTGGCATCGGCGGTCGGAAGGATTTGCCTCCCGTAAGACTTTGGATTTGTCCGTTTTCTCGCTTCGAAAACACTCCTAAAAATCCCATGAAACAATCCCTCGCACGACGGCAAGCCATTGTGGCCCCCCCGGCCCGGGCCTTGACCCATTTGGCCGAAGAGCTGTTGGTGACGTTGGGGGAAGATCCCCAGCGCCAAGGGTTGCAACGCACCCCCCATCGGGTGGCGAAGGCCTGGGAAGAGCTCACGTCGGGTTACCGGGTGGATGTGGACCAACTTATTAATCGTGCTTTGTTCGACGAGCCTTACAGCGAGATGGTGGTGGTACGCGACATAAGCTTTTATTCATTGTGCGAGCATCACCTGCTTCCCTTTTTTGGCGTGTGCCATGTGGCGTACGTCCCCAACGGAAAAATCATCGGGTTGTCCAAAATCCCCAAACTGGTCAAGGCCTTTTCCCGTCGTCTGCAGGTGCAAGAACGGTTGACCAACGAGATTGCCGACATTATTATGCGGAAAGTGACGCCCCTGGGGGTCGGGGTGGTCATGTCGGCACGCCACATGTGCATGGAAATGCGGGGCGCCGAAAGCATAAACAGCCCCACCGTGACCAGCGCCATGCAGGGGCTGTTTCGCACCGATGGCCGGACCCGGGACGAATTTTTGGCGTTGATTCACCCTAAATAATGTCGGGAGCGTTGTTGTTCGATTTGGACGGAACCCTGGTGGACAGCCGTCGGGATATCGCCGAAGGGGTTAATTTTACGTTGGAACGATTGGGACGTCCCACGTTGTCCGTGGACAGTGTTGCTCGGATGGTAGGCGATGGGGTTCGTCAGTTGTTGATTCGGGCCGCCGGGCCCCTGGACGACGCGTCAATGAAACGGGCATTGGACCTGTTTTTGCCCTATTACCTGGACCATTGCACCGATACAACCGCGTTGTATCCCGGCGTGATTGAAACGTTGAGGGCGTTAAGCGGGCGTGCGATGGCGGTGGTCACCAATAAACCAATGGCGCACACGGAAAAAACCTTGCGAGCCACGGGTCTGGACGGGTTTTTTACGGTGGTGATCGCGGGGGATACACTGCCCACCCGCAAGCCGGATCCCGAACCCCTGTGGGAAGCCCTTCGCCGGTTGGGGGCGCCCCGGGAAACATCGGTGATGGTGGGCGACAGCCCCTTGGACATTCGCGCGGCCCGGTCGGCGGGCGTGCGGGCGGCCGCGGTGACATACGGGTTTCGGCCCGGTCCGGATTTGGCGGCGTTATCACCAGACTATTTGATCGGTTCGTTAGCCGAACTGCGGGAGGTGCTGTCGTGAAATTGAACCAGGAACAGGTTTTGCGTTACTCGCGGCATTTGATTATGCCCGAGGTGGGCGTGGAAGGCCAAGAAAAATTGATGGATGCGAAAGTCCTTTTGATCGGATCCGGCGGGTTGGGGTCCCCCAACGCGTTGTATTTGTCAGCGGCCGGGGTGGGAACATTGGGACTGGTGGATTTTGATGTGGTGGACCACACCAACCTTCACCGGCAGGTGATTCACGGCACCGACGACGTGGGCAAACTTAAAGTGGAAAGCGCCCGGGAAACCATCCGCGACATCAACCCCAACGTGAACGTCAAAACATACAACATCCCGTTTCGCCGCGATGTGGCCTTGGATATTGTTAAAAACTACGACATCGTGGTCGACGGAACCGACAATTTTCAAACCCGCTACCTCACCAACGATTCCTGCGTGTTTTTAAAGAAGCCCAATGTTTACGCGTCGATTTTTCGGTTCGACGGCCAAGCCACGGTGTTTAAGCCGGGGGACCCGGAGAGCCCCTGCTACCGGTGCTTGTATCCGGAACCCCCTCCACCGGGCGAAGTGCCCTCGTGCGCGGAAGGCGGCGTGCTGGGAATTTTGCCGGGGCTGGTGGGCCTGATTCAAGCCACCGAAACCATTAAACTAATTATAGGTAAAGGCCGTCCGTTGGTGGGGCGGTTGTTGCTGTTTAACGCGCTGGACATGTCGTTTGATGAACTTAAAATTAGACGGAACCCCCATTGCCCGGTGTGCGGGGATCGGCCGACCATCACCGAGTTGGTCGATTACGACCAGTTTTGCGGCGTCGGTCGGGGTTCCGAACCGTCCGCAACGCAGGGGGATTCCTTGGTCGAAATTACCGTAAAAGAACTGAAAGCCCGCATGGACCGCAAAGACAAGTTCACGCTGTTGGATGTGCGCGAACCCAGCGAATACGACATCGCTCGTTTGCCCGGTGCACGTTTGATTCCGCTGGCCGACGTAGCGGTTCGCGCCAACGAGCTGGACACCGCCGACGATATCGTCGTTCATTGCCGGTCGGGGGTGCGCAGTGCCAAAGCCATTCACATCCTCAAACAGATGGGGTTTAAAAAACTCTCGAACGTCAAAGGCGGGATCCGCGCCTGGTCAGAAGAGATCGACCCGTCTGTCCCTCAATACTGAGATCTCCTGTGCCCCGCCAAGCCCGTTTGGACGCGCCGGGGCTGTTGCATCATGTGATCAACCGGGGCAACGATCGGCAGAAATTATTTATTGACCGGTCCGACTACGCTGTGTTTCGAGACGCGTTGGCGGAGTTAATTAAAGAGGGCGGGTTTACCTGTTACGCCTGGGCGCTTTTGCCCACGCATTTTCACGTTCTGCTCGAAACGGGGTCCCGGCCATTGTCGGAATTGATGAACCGTCTGTCCACACGATACGCGGGGTATTTTAACCGGCAACACAATCGTTCCGGGCGCTTGTTCAAAAACCGCTACAAGTCCACCGTATGCGACCGCTCGGTCTTTTTTAAAGATTTGGTGGCTTACGTTCATTTGATTCCTTTGAAAGAAAACACGGTGGGCTCCTTGGACGCTTTGGAATCCTATCCGTGGAGCGGCCATCGGGCCCTGTTGGGGCTGGAAAAGGCCTCCTGGCAGGCGGTGGACGCGGTGTGGGAGGCGTTTGGGGGGCGTGGTCCGACGGGTATTAAAAACTACGCCGCGCACGTGGCCGAAAGGAAAAAATCCCAGCCGGATTTGTCTGGTGGCGGGTTGGTCCGCAGTGCCCGGGGGATGGATGTGGTTGTGGGCCGGAACGCGGCGGGATCGTTCGACTCCCGGGTGTTGGGGGGACGCGCGTTCGTTGAAAGCGTTTTGCCTTCAGCCTCAGCGGTTCGGAACAAGGCCCCGGATCCGGTTTTGGCCGACCGTTTTATTCGGGGGATCGAAACTTATTTTGGCCTGCCGGAAAAGACGTTGTCGAGGCGGGGAAAATCAACCCGGATCGGGGCGGAGGCGCGATCGATGGCATCGTATTTGTTGTCGGAGCGGTGCGGCATGCGCAAAATTGATGTGGCCGACTTGTTGGGGATCACTCAACCGGCGGTGACGCATCTTTACCGGCGGGGGTTGGCCAAAAATCGCGAGGCCGACGAGATTTCCAAGTCGTTGGGGATCCCATGACCACCCTGGGCGTGGGGTTGCTGGAACGGATTGGGAACACCCCTCTTCTGCGATTGGATCGGTTGTCCCGGTGGGTTCCGGAGGGCGTGTCGGTTTTTGCGAAAGCGGAGTTCATGAACCCCGGCGGGTCGGTGAAAGACCGCGCCGCCAAAAACATGATGTTGGAAGCCATCGCCTCTGGGGAGCTGACGAAAGATAAAATTTTGTTGGATTCCACGTCGGGCAACACAGGAATCGCCTACGCCATGATTGGCGCCGCGTTGGGGATTCGGGTTCAGTTGGTGATGCCCCAAAACGCCTCGGAAAAAAGCCGGTTGATCGAAGCCTTCGGCGCGAAGGTGACTTTTACCGACCCGATGGAAGGCACCGACGGCGCCCAACTGGAATCCCACCGAATTTACGAGGCCCATCCCGGTCGTTACTACATGCCCGACCAGTATAACAATCCCAATAACTGGAGGGCCCATTACAAAACCACCGCCGAAGAAATTTGGCGTCAAACCGAAGGGCGCATCACCCATTTTGTGGCGGGGATCGGCACCAGCGGCACACTGATGGGAACCGGCCGGCGGTTGAAAGAATTAAACCCGGCCATCCAGATTATCGCTGTTGAGCCCGCCACGCCGTTGCACGGGTTGGAGGGTTTGAAACACATGGAAACGTCGATTGTGCCGGGTATCTACGATCCTCGGGTGCACGATCGCAAGGTGTCTGTGTTCACGGAAGACGCCTACGAAATGTGTTGTCGCATGGCCCGGGAAGAAGGCATTTTGGTGGGCTATTCGTGCGGCGCCGCGGTCCACGGTGTGTTTGAAGTGGCTCATGGGCTCAAGGAAGGCGTGATCGTGACGGTTCTTCCCGACTCGGGGGAACGCTATCTTCACACGCGCTACTGGGGGGACTTGTTGGACAACTTTGAGGATTACATGAAAGGGCACGATTTATGAGTTTGGTGTGGAGTTCGTCGGTTCGGGAATTTCTTCGGGAGTGGTCCCAGTCCTGTTACCCTTACGAAGGGTGCGGCGTTTTGGTGGGACGGTTTATGCCGGGAGGGGTCCGGCGTGTGGAACGGTTTGTCCCGCTGGCGAACCTTTTGCGCGAAAAAACATCCGCGCGGCCCAGTGTATTGGATACGGCCCGGGACACGTTGGGAGCGCGGGCCGATACAGAGGGTGAGTTCGAATTTGTGATGGACCCGGCGGCGTTTAACCGGGCGGTTTTGGAAGCCGAAAAGGACGGGTTGGATTTGGTGGGGGTTCTGCACACCCATCCCGACCACCCGGCGCGGCCCAGCGCCACCGACGCGGCCCAACCGTTGTTGGCCGGTTGGTCCAACGTAATCGTGTCGGTAAAAAAAGGCCGGTTTGATGAGGCCCGTTCCTGGTTTCGCGACGAGGAATCGGCGCCGTTTATTGAGGAACCCATTGAGTTAATCAAGGAGTCGTCCATGCCTTACGCCCTACCCGAATCGGTTGAAAATGAAATCCGGCAAGCCGAGGAAAACATCCGCGCCTTGAAAGCCGGCAAAATGGAAATGGACGACTTTCGGCGGTTTCGCCTCAACAACGGCATTTACGGCATCCGCAACCAAGTGGACAAACAAATGATTCGCATCAAGGTCCCTTTCGGAAAACTCACGCCCGATCAGCTGGAAGCCATGGCTGACGTGACCGAAACATTTGCCCCATCCAAGATCGGTCATTTCACCACCCGTCAGAATTTGCAGATTCACATGGTTCCTTTGGAAGACACGCCGAAGGTCATTCGCCGTTTGGCCGAGTCCGGTTTGACGCCGCGGGAAGGGTGCGGCAACACGGTTCGAAACATCACGGCCAACCCATACTCGGGGGTTCATCCGGACGATGTGTTTGACGTGGCCCCGTACGCCGACGCGGCGTTTAAGTTTTTTCTTCGCAACCCGCTGAGCCAAAACTTGCCCCGCAAATTCAAAATTGCGTTTGAAAGCACCCCCACGGATTATGCCCTGACGCCCATCCACGACATGGCGTTTGTGGCGGAAATCCGCAACGGCGTGCGCGGGTTTCGCACCTACGTGGGCGGCGGTTTGGGTGCGACGCCCCAGGTGGCGATTCGGTTGGAAGAGTTCACCCCCGCGGACCTTTTAATGCCGACGATCGAAACCGTGGTGCGGATGTTCGATCGGTTCGGCGACCGAACCGACAAGCTCCACGCCCGGATTAAGTTTTTGGTTAAGAAGTGGGGGGCCGATGAATTTCGCAAGAAGTTTCAAGCCGAACGGCGTGCCGTCTTAACCACCCGGGCCGGATCCATCGATTGGACGGTTCCTGTGACGGAAGAAACCGCGCCGGCTTTGGCGGCGGGATCCGTCGCCGTGGAACCCCCCGCGCCGGGGTTTGACCGTTGGAAGGCCACGAACGTGGCCGCGCAACGTCAAGCGGGTTACAGTTGGGCCACGGTGGTTCTTCCTTTGGGCGACATCACGGTGGGCCAAATGCGCGCGTTGGCGGATCTGTCGCGGCGGTTGAACGGCGGGCGGTTGCGCACGACGGTGGAACAAAACTTCTTGTTGCGATGGATTCGAAACGAGCATTTGCCGACGGTTTACAACGCCTTGGTGAAAGCCGGGTTGGCCACCGCGGGGGGGAACCGGTTATCCGACATCACCCGTTGCCCTGGCGCGGACACCTGCCAAATTGCCGTGACCAAATCGCGGGAACTGGCCAAAGCCATCGGCGGGTTGTTTACCGACGGGTTGTCGGCCGACGTGGACATGGAAGGCGTTCACATTAAAATTTCCGGATGCACCAACAGTTGCGGACAACACCACATTGGCAGTCTCGGTTTTTATGGGACCTACCGAAAGATCAACGATCGGCCCGTGCCCCATTACATGATGCTGGCCGGCGGGTTCACCAAAGAAGGAGAAGCGCGCTTTGGTCAAGTGATCGGGGCTCTCCCGGCCCGGCGTGTGCCCGACGCGGTCAAAAAAGTGATCGGAGCATTTAAAGTAGAAAAAAAATCCGGGGAGACGTTTAATGATTGGTTCGACCGGGTGGGAAAAACACGGGTAAAAGATTTGGTTCAGGAATTCACCACGTTGCCCCCCTATGCGGAAAATCCAACTCTGTATTTCGATTGGGGCGAAACCACCGACTTCAAACCCGACATCGGCGTGGGCGAATGCGCCGCGTAAACTCTCTCTAGCCCTATTAAAAAGTCGAGACTTTTTTATAGGGCTATATAGAGTATAGCTGTGCGCTATCTGACCTCGGAAATGAAACGATTGTTGGCGGAAGAAAAGAAAATGGCGTTTATCGCCGATCCGCGGCAGGTAGGGAAAATCACGTTGGCGAAGAGTCTTTTGCCCTCATCCCCCGGGGGGTATTTCAATTGGGATATTTGGGAAGATCAGAAGGCCTTGTTGCGGATCCCTCCTTTTTTTGGAAGCGGGCTCCTGTTGGGGAGAACAAAAAACCGCCCATTGTTCTTGCCGAAATTTACAAGTATCCCCGCCTTTAAAGGGACATGTTGATCAAAACCGCGATTTAACGGAAACAATCTTTTCGGGCGGTATGGCCTATACCGTTTGCATCCTTTTACTCTCGGTGAAATGGGGAACTCCCCGGGGGCCCCGCGTTTACTGTTTTGTTACAAGTTCTTAAGGGGATCTTCTGGGCGGGCGTGGTAGAATCGGGGTGTGAAACGTCCCACGCTCGATGCAAAGAAAGTCGCGGGTTTTGTGATTTCTGGGGCCCTCCTGGCCACCCAGAGCCTGTTTGCGTATCAGCCGGAAAAGAGTTTTTGGGACCAACGGCGCCAGGTGGCTCGGCGAACGTCTCCCAGTGTATTGGCTTCTCTTCCGCTTGGACACCGAGCGGGGGACAACCTGGCGGCGCAATTTCCTTCGCCGCAAATGGTTCGTTCGTCGCTCACCCCATCGGTTGTTCGGTCACTCCCTAAATCCTTTTTAAAAAGTCACGCCGATCTTTTGACCGCGCTCTCTCCCGTCCACGGGAGCGTGCGAAAGGTCTCCCTTGGGAAAAACGCCGGTGCACGTGGGCCGGTGGTGATCCACATCCAAGACGTTCACATGAACGCCGAAGCCCAGAAAAATATCCGGGAGACGGTGGCGACTTTGTTGAATTCCGGAAAGGTGGGCCTTGTGGCCCTGGAGGGATCCACCGAAGACATTGCCCTCCAGCCCTTTGTGGATTTCCCCAACAGGAAAGCCGTTGAACTGACAGCGGATTATCTGTTGAGGGAAAACAAGATTTCCGGCCCCATCCACGCGGCCTTGACGGCATCGGGCAAACTGCCCCGCATCCTGGGCATCGACGATCCCGTCCATTACGCCGCCAACGTCCAGGCCTACAAAGATTCCGCCCCGAAACTGGACGAAACCCGCCGACTGATCAAAGCCCACCAATTGAAAATTGACGAGCAGAAGAAATCGGTTTTTTCACCTGCCCTTTTGGCCCTTGACGAGACCGTGTCGGGATATCGAGCCGACAGCGTGTCCTTGGGCGACTATGTGGGCGTGCTGGTGGAAATCGTTTCAAGGAAGGAGAACAACTACTCCCGTCATTCCGGCATGGGGTTAGCCGGAATCCAGTCTTCTTCGTTACGGAACGTCGACAAATTGACGCAGGCTTTAAACACGGAGCGATCCCTCGACTTTAAACAGGTGGAAGCCGAACGATCCCGGCTGATTGAAAAGCTGACGAACTTTCTCAGCACACAAGAGATCAACGAGCTGATGGCCCAAAGCGTAGCCTATCGAACGGGCGAACTGCGGTACGGGGACTTCTACGGACAACTCAGAGAAACCTGCGCGAAAAAAGGGATCCGCCTGTCGGATTACCCCGCCATGGACGAGTATGTTCGATATGTTCTTCTCTGCGACGGGATCGACGCGGAAAAATTATTGAACGAAATGTCCTCTCTGGAAAAAGCCGCCTACGACGCACTGGCGCCCACTTCGGAAGAGAAAGCCCTGGCTGCCCAGTCGCGCCAAGCCTGGCTGACATCCAAACTGGTGGATTTCAGTTTAACCCCGCCGGAATGGAAGGAATATGAAGGGGGGAAAGGAAACCTGGAAGTTTTTTTCTCTCCGCTCGCAAACGACGGGGTGCTCGCCTCTTTCGAATCGTTTTACCGGGAAGCCGAAGCCCGAGACACGGCCATGGCCCAAAATCTTTTGGCGGCCCTGGACCTAGATCCAAAATCCGCCACATTCTCTCCACCTATCGGCCTGTTGGTCACCGGCGGTTTCCACGCCGAAGGCATGGCCGATCTGTTGACCCAAACGGGGGCCACGGTTATTTCGTATGTTCCAAAAATTGAAAAGATAGATTCCGTTCAAGGTTCGACCTACCTCTCCGTCTTCACCCAGGAGAGAACACCTCTGGAGCGGTTGTTTGAGGGGGAGAAATTATTCCTGTCACAGCATCCCGCCCCACTGACATTGACGCGCACGTTTTTGCCCGCCCTCGTGGCTGTTGTTGCCGCCCTCCTGGGGCTCGCCGTGGGCGACTCTGAATCCACTGTTCCCGTCATTTACGCTTCTTTGGGCGGGCTGGGAACCTTGTCTCTTTTGAAAATTTCTCAAACCCGCGCCACCGTCCGAATCCAGAATGGCAACAGTGCCACGGAACTTGATGTTAAAACGGAAGGGGGCGTTATCGCTCAAGCGACCCAGAGTTCCATCCAGTCGTCAAAGTGGCACTCGGCCTTGGAATTCATAAGATCCAAATTTTCCCGCCCCCAAGCAGGGAACATTGATCCCGACAAACCTATGTTTGTTTCTAATCCCGCCGCGGTGTTTAGGAGTTTATCGTTATTTTTTGGCCAGCGAATGAAAAACAAATATGGTCAGGCATTGACCAAACATGCGGACTTGATTGGAATTGTCGGGCTGGTGATTGAAATCCCAATTTTGGTGGTGATTTCTGTTAGCACCCCCTTTTGGGTGAGTACACCGTTTTTGCTGTTATTTTCTTACTTTCACGACTTCCTCGAGTCACAAATCGATGACAAAAACCCTCCCAATTTAAGAATCCGGCGAATTGTTTTAATGCTGTACCTGTTATTTCCGTTTGTTGGGTTTAACTCCATTTTCGAACTGGCAATTCTTGTGCAGGACATTTATTTGGCCCATATTGTGCTCGTCGTTCCAACGGTCCACTTGGTTTTTGATTTGGTTAACATTCCTCATTTTATTAATTGGAAAATAAAGCTGATGGGAAAAAAGATGGATAAGGTAAATGAAATTCAAGCGCATTTCCCTGGCTTGGAAGTAAAAGGTTGGGAAACTACTCCGTTCCAATACCTAGAAGATATTCAGTCTATTTTGCAGAGAATTCCGCCTGAACGCATTTCAAGTTTGAAAGTGATTACTTTAAGCCATCTCCCCTGGTTCATGTCATTTCGTTTCGGGGGTAGTTTCAGTTACGATGGTCATTTGATTGTTCGAGTTTCTCCCTGGCGTGGACGTTTTAGAAACGTTTTTGCCCATGAGATTGGGCACGCACTTCATCATAGTAATCCTGACTCTCTACATTATATTGAGGATTTAGCATGGGAGATTAAGGATAATCCAACAATAATTGACGAAATATTGTCAAAATTGATACCAGGATATCTGCACACACCTCAACAAAACAAATCCGGAATGTTTGTTAGTGCATATTCGTTAACACATTCTATGGAACATTATGCCGAATTAATTCGAGTCTGTTTGTTGTATCCACAGGAAATGAATAAGCGAGAAGAATTAGCCGACGTAAAAAAAAGATTGAGTTCTTATTTAGGCGTAGATTTTAATAAACCGGTGTTTAATGATGTTTTTGAAACAGTATCAATTAACTGGTTGCGGATTTCATTCCTTTTATCACTTTGGGTACACTTGTGTTTTTTATTCCCTCAACAAGGATTGATTTTTTCCCTGCTTCCATTTATTTTTGGGTTTTTCTATTCCAGGTTTAATTATTTATTTGAACGGTATTTTGGAAATGTGATTTCAAAGTCTTTCGCAAAGTTACTAATCAATCTTAGATCTGTGAAATTTGTTCCCGCATTCCCAGACGCGCGGATCAAATTAAACAATATAATGAAACTCGCATTATATGGCTCAATTGCCATCATTCTGTCATTTATTGTGGGATTGCTTATTTTAATTCCTATTCCGCAATACCAATATGTGAGGCATATCGGAGACCTATCTTTTGACACTGAACAAGTTCTTGTCTTTACTGAGGGCCAAAAATACAGGGCTCGTTATTATAAACAGGATTACAGAATAGATAGACTTGCAACCAATTATAAAGATATTGATGGCGACATCGAAGTTCATCGAGCCGGTGAAAGGTTGGCGTCTTTTTATGAAAGCTTTAAGTCGCTTCCTGTCCAGAGGGACTTGGGATTTGCGGATCCTAATGAACTGCGGATAGCAACGGTTATCCAGTGGATGATACACAATCATCAGGAACGTTTAACATATGTGCCTAATCCAAAGGATGCCGTATTGAACCAATTAGGGTATCTTTCGGAGTTTGTAAATAACATTGAGTTTCGTTACGAATATAGAGCAAAGCGTGACGGTGCAACAGAAGCGAATAAGCAACCCCTTGTTATTGTGGCAACGATAAGAAATACAAATGGGTCTAAACCGGTGACAGATTCGGCGAAACCGGGAACATCTGTTATTGTGGCACAAAGTAGTGCGAAAGCTTATCTGGAACCAACGACGGATTTGGCGAACATGGGAATAAGCGTTGCTAACGAAACGAGTCCCGTGGAAAAACCGCTCGGAAAGCCCCAAGGCCCATCTGTTCTTGTTCGTGACCCCAGTATCACGCCAGCTGATGTGGATCGTGTAAAAAAATTGTTTGTTGAAAGGACAAAAACTCTTGTTGAAAGGGATATTCCGAGGCTTGTTATGCGTAGTCACCGGCCAACCGAGTTCGAAATAACATTGTTTCACCGTTTTAGATTTGTGGCCGGCCTGAAGTATAATGCGGTTGAAACCTTAAAAGGGGTTTACGCAAAAAGCGATGATTTTTTTTCTCCGCTTTACGAGGTTAATGACAGCCTCCGTGAAATTTTCTTAAAGGGTGCCAACATTAAAAAACCGCTCGATCCAGAATCCGGGCGCGGAACAAGCCTTTGGGGACTTAAATTCGCAGAGTGGATGGGGTCAAAGGTGGATCCTAAACAGGGAAGCGAGCGGTTTGGGGCGGCTTACAAGCGGTTTGCGGCGTTGATCGAGTGGAGTTTTAGTGCTAAGGTCGCTTTCTGGGGTTTTATGGGGACCCTCGCTTTCGCGGGGACTGCGTTTGGATGGTTGATGGCTCCGGTGGCGGGGTTGGTTTATGGGATATTGTTTTTCGGGTCCCACTTTATTCCTGAATCCTTGGCGCCGGTGACGAAAGTGAAGGTGGGGGTGGTGCAGGCGTTGTTAATGGGCGTGATTTATGGGGTTTTAATTTCGGTGACGCCATATTTGTTGGGGGCGGTTCCGTTGTTGGGCATTCCGGAATTTGGTGTTCTGGCTGGGGGCGCGGTTTGGGCGTTAGCGGGGCTTTTACACCATTCCTTTGACAAAGAAAATCTGCGAAAGGAGGGGCAAGAAGCGGCTTGGAAATTGATCAAACAATTGTCCCATGTTCAGGGCGCTTTTGAGGTGGTGATGCCGGGGATTCACAATGGGCATACGGAGGAGATTGTTGGGAACGGGAACTCATTGCCCGAGTGGCTGACAAAAACCCTGTCTCGATTAAAAACGGACAAAGAATTTCGTATGGGATTTTTGGGTGTTGTTCAAACGGCCATCGCTCAAGAAAATGTTTCCGGGTCATCCTTGAATTTACTTTCAGCGCTGGTCATGGCCGCCACGGGACAACCGATCGCGCATGTGCACATTTTGGGGAATTCCCAGGAACAGGAACTTCAAACCCTTCAAGGTTTGATCGAACGGGAGGGGAAAACATCGAGCGGGTTCTCTGTTGCTCTTGTGGTTTCGGAAAGTCAAAGAATCAAATTTAAAACCATGATCGATATGTTTGAGGCGCGGGGGGGGGCGGTTTTCTCGGTGGATATTCAGGATCATGGGTGGTCGAAGGAAGTCCTCGTGGATCTGGACAATAAAATGGCCCCCTTCTTGGCGAAAGCCAACGGCATTGTGGCCACGGTGGGGGAGAATGTGGGCATAAACCGAACGGCCGTGGAGGCGCTCAACCCTGATTCCAAACTCCGAACGGCATTAATGAACGCGCTGACTTTGACGGAGGTTGTGGAAACCTTCCTGCGTTTTCTTAGACATCTGGCATCAAATGCTTAAAGAGGGTTCTTAAAATCACCCTTTTTGCACAACTGTTCGGTTCACTCATGCCGTGTGGGCGGGGGCGTGCGGGAGTGCGGGCCCAGGGTGCGCTCAAAGCGGTCCAAAAGGTCAAAAAGGCCGACGGTTTCCCACGCGCGATTTCGTCGAGAAAGGGTGATTTCCCGCAGGATGTTCGCTTTTTCTAGGCGGAGAACCGCCAACCGGCATGCTTCCCGTTCGAGTCCTGTCACCGATTGAGCGGTCTGGATATCTATGACCGGATAAGCGGGAAGCCGGTCGATCAATTTTTTTGGGGCGGAGTGGGGCCTTGGATGGCCCGCCTTTTCGCTCCACGTCTGTTGGAGATGGAGAATGTCGTCGGCAAAAGTTCGTGACCGCCCAGCGGAGGATGAGAGGGCGTCGCAAAAAAGAAGAAACCAGGATTCTTCGTGGCCCAATCGATAAGCTGTGAGACCATGAACGTAACGATCTGCCCGCCCGGCCAGCGCCAAAGAAACCGGTGGAACATAGCGAGCGGCGAGCCTGCGGCGGCGAAGGACCAAATGGATCAGCGCTCGGCCCACACGGCCATTGCCGTCAATAAAAGGATGCAATGTTTCGAATTGCGCGTGCGCGACAGCGGCCTGAAGACTGGCCGGAAGGTCTGTGCGGTTCATAAATGCGCATAAATCCTTGAGCGCTTCAGGGAGCTTGTCCTCCGGCGGAGGGACAAAGTCCGCTCCCAGGGGGCCGTCGGCACGGCCACCGATCCAGTTTTGTCCCTGTCGTACGATCCCTGCAAATCGCTCCTCCCGGGTCCCCTCAAGGAGGGTCCGATGGATTGTTAAAATGGTTTCCAAGGAAACATCCTCATTTTGGGTGGCCAGGGCAATGGCTTTCTCTGTCGCCAAAACATTGGCGACCACCGACTGGGCGTTTAAGTCTCGATGTTTTTCAGAAAGGAAGGCTCGGGCCAGACGTCGGTGGGACAAAATCAGTCCCTCAATTCGCGATGAAGCGACCGATTCCGCTCTCAGGAGGTGTCGTGCCAACCCTTCCAAGTTCGACGCCATGGGAGGGTTTTGGTTCAGCTCCAGGCAAGCCCTTTCGGCTTCAACCACGGCCTGAGCCAAGGGCGCGGTTAACGGATATTCCTTTGTTGCGATGGGGAGCGGCAGGAAAGCGTGATATCGATAAGGTCGGAGGGAGCGCCCATCGCTTCGTCCTCTCTCGGGCGCCCAACGCCGTTCAATGAGCTGGTCTTTGGGCCATGGGGGAGAGTGTGGAAACATGGGATTATTTTATACAAACGCCAAGTTTTTTTCAATACATGGCATATGTGAGTGATCCCTGAGTCGCCGCGACGACCCGCGGGGAGGGGGGGGGCCCATTGCGGTTATACGTAGACTTCGTATAATCCTCGTATAATGAGATTCTACTGTTGACTAAAAAATTCATAAAACAATGACACTCTCTTGAGAAAAAACAAAGAAGACATTGAACGATACGCGCGGCAGTTAATTTTGCCGGAGGTGGGGGGGGCGGGGCAAAAAAAACTGGCGAAGGCGCGGGTCCTTCTTGTCGGAGCGGGGGGCCTGGGATCGCCGGCGGCGCTTTATTTGGCGGCGGCAGGGGTTGGGACTTTAGTTTTGGTGGATAACGACAATGTGGACCTCTCCAACCTTCATCGCCAGATTCTTCATTTTTCGCCCGATGTGGGGAAAGCGAAGGTTCAGTCGGCACGCGACAAGCTGGCGGCGCTCAATCCGGGTGTGAAAATTGTAGCCAAGAAATCTCGTTTTACGCCGGCCAACGCCGGTCGGTTGCTGGCGGGGTGCGATTTGGTTTTGGATGGGTCCGATAATTTTGAGACCCGTTACGCGGTTAACGCCGCGTGCATAGCTCAGGGGGTTCCCTTGGTGTGGGGCGCGGTTCTTCGGTGGGAGGGGCAGGTTATGACCGTTTTGCCGGGCCAATCAGCCTGTTACGAGTGCTTGTTTCCGGAACCTCCCGATCCGGCCTTGGCCCAATCTTGTTCCAACGCGGGAATCCTTGGGTCCGTGGCCGGGACGGTGGGAACGTTGATGGCCACGGAAGGATTGAAGGTCTTGTTGGGGAAAGGCACATCCCTGGCCAGCCGGTTGTGGGCGTTTGACTTTTTAAACATGAAGATCTACGAACGGGACGTTCGTCGACGCAAAGACTGTCCTCATGGGCGGGCTCAGACCATCCGAAAAATTCGGTCAGCACATTGACAATGGATTCGGAAATTCGTTTAATTCGCTTTCTTTCTTGACATTACCGAAGGGGTCAACTATGGCAGAAGTCTACGTTGTGGTCAGCAAAATTAAAAAAGCGGTGAAAGACAAGGGTCTGCGGACCGGCGGCGATTACATCGACGCGTTGTCAAAAAAAATCGAAGATTTGGTGAACGCCTCTATCTCGAAAGTCACCACCGAGGGCAAAAAGAAAACCCTGGGCGCGGAAGATCTCTAAAAATAAATCGGCCTATTCAATTGGGCCGATGTTTTCGGGGTTGGCACGACGCTATCGGCTGTTTAACTGTCTATCGAGTCTCGGACTGGACAAGTCTTGGCGGTCGGAGTTAGTTAAGAGCCTGTTTTCAGTTCGGCGCGTTCTGGATGTGGGGACCGGCACGGGGGACTTGGCCCGTGACATCCTGGTTCGCTATCCCAACGTTCGTGTGGTTGGCGTCGATCTCAGTTTAGGTATGTTGATTGAGGCGGGGCGTTGTCAGGGTCCTTCCTTTCCCCGGATTCAGGCCGGTGTGGATCGGCTTCCGTTCAAAGATGGATCGTTCGATTGGGTTGTGTCGGCCTTTGTTTTGAGAAATCTTGTTATGGGCGGTGTTTTAACCGGTGGGCTTCTGGAACTTTCCCGCGTGTTGGAGCCCGGCGGGCGGTTGATGTTTTTGGATTTAACCCGCCCTTCCCGTTTCATCCTTCGCTGGGGACATGAAATTTATGGGCGGACAATTTTGCCTATGATCGGGCGTGTCCTTTTTGGAAACAAGTGGCCGGGTTCGTATTTGCAACGGTCCATCAACGCGTTGCCGGATACGGAAGTGTTAAGAAATTGCTTCCTTTCTAATGGGTTTTCTAAGTTTGAGTGTCGCCCTCTCTGGGGCGGTATCGTTTCTTTATTCACAGGTGTCAAATAATGGCCTTCGACTACTTTCACATTCTTGTCTTTGCCGGCATCGCGGCGGTTTTCTTTCCCGTGTTGCTCATTGCCGCGTCCTTGGTTCGGGAACGGGGCGTTAAAAAGGACCTCTCCGCTTACGAATGCGGGATGGAGCCTGTTGGCGTTGCTTGGGTTTCACCCAATATTCGGTTTTATGTTTTCGCCCTCTTGTTCGTTGTTTTCGACGTCGAAGCGTTGTTCGTTTTTCCCTGGGCGGTGCGGTTTTATTCTTTGGGAGTTGAGGGATTTATCGCCGTGATGTTGTTCGTGGGCCTCTTGTTTGTGGGACTGATCTACGCGTGGCGTAACGGAGCGTTGAAATGGGAGTGATTCAAGACAAAGTTCTTCCCTCGACTTTGTATAGGGTCGGCGGCCTAGGCGAGATCAGTATGACCACCGTCGACTTTTTCATTGATTGGGCGCGCAAGTCCAGCATTTGGCCGTTGACTTTTGGATTGGCCTGTTGCGCCATTGAAATGATGGCCGCCTATGCCACTCGCTTTGATGTGAACCGCTTGGGCGTGATTCCGCGTCCGTCTCCCCGCCAAGCCGACTTGATGATCATTGCCGGAACCGTAACAAAAAAAATGGCTCCCGCCATTGAAAAACTCTACAATCAAATGCCCGAACCCCGGTTTGTTATTTCCATGGGCGCTTGTTCCAACTGCGGGGGGCCTTACTACGACTCTTATTCGGTGGTGAAAGGGGTGGATCGTATTATCCCTGTGGATGTTTACATCCCCGGCTGTCCGCCCCGTCCCGAGGCCCTGCTGAATGCCATTTTGGCGTTGCAAAATAAAATCGACAAAATTTCGGCCCAAAAACGCGCTTTGGCATTGAAGGCGGGATAATGGACAAAGCGGCCCTTTTCGAAAAAATTAAGGAACGGTTTTCCGACGCGGCTGAGGTCGTTTCGGCGGATCCCAAGTTTGTTCGGGCCATTGACGATCTTCAAGTGAAGATCCCGGGCGCCCAGGTAAAAGAGCTGGCGAACCATTTGCGACAGAATTTGGGGTTTGATTTCTTGAACTTTTTGACCGCCGTTGACTACGTGAAAGAAAATCGGTTCGAGGTGGTCTATCATTTTCTTCGCTCGGCTCAGCCTTCCCAGCAACTGATTCTGAAAGTCGATCTTCCCCGGGACGGCGGGCCCACGCTTCCTTCGTTGTCCGGGCTATACTCCGCCGCCGATTGGCAAGAACGGGAGACCTTTGACCTGTTTGGCATTGGTTTTGACGGGCATCCGAACCCCAAACGTATTTTGTTGTGGGACGGGTATCCTGGTTGGCCGTTGCGGAAAGATTATGTTCACACTGCCGACAAATACGATAACGGCAGTGAGGTCGGGACACCCAAGGCCGGGGTGACAAAATGAACGATACGCTTCCTGTCGGCACTGTGAACGAGCGGGCGGATTCGTTGCTGGCGAGCCCTTCCTTTGAAACGAAAATGGAGCGGGTGTCGGAAACGGAAATGTTGCTCAACATGGGTCCCCAACATCCGTCAACCCACGGGGTGTTGCGGGTGGTTCTCAAATTGGACGGCGAAGTGGTGACCGGCGCGGCCATGGATTTGGGTTACCTTCACCGCGGCGTGGAAAAGCTGGCGGAAAACCGCACCTACGGCCAATTCACCATCCTCACCGATCGCGACGACTATTTGTGCGCCATGCTCAATAACTGGTCCTACGCGTTGGCCGTGGAAAAGTTGTTGAAGGTGGAAATTCCCCAGCGGGCCGAATATTTGCGCGTGATTACTGGCGAACTGAACCGCATTGCCTCGCACCTGTTGTTCATCGGAACCTTCGGCATTGACATCGGCGCGTTTACGCCGTTCCTGTACGCTTTTGGTCGGGAACGGGAAATGATTTTGGACCTGTTTGAACAATTGTGCGGCGCCCGAATCACTTACAATTATGTGCGTATCGGCGGGGTCTCCAACGATGTCCCAGAGGGATGGGTGGAGAAAGCCAAGAAGTTTGTGGCCCACATGAAAAATTGTTTAAAAGAATACGATGACTTGTTGAGTTACAACCCGATCTTTATGGATCGGACCAAAGGGGTTGGCCTTTTGAAAAAAGAGTTGGCGCTCTCTTATGGCGTGTCGGGGCCCAACCTGCGCGCCAGCGGTGTTCCGATGGACCTCCGCAAGGACGCTCCTTATGGGATCTACTCCAAGTTTCAATTTAATGTGGCTGTTCGGGAAAACGGGGACTGCTGGGACCGGTATATGGTTCGGCGCGACGAAATCGCCGAGTCCTGCTCCATTATTGAACAGGCCTTGGATGGTTTAGCGCCCGGCGAAATAATGGGCAAGGTCCCGAAAGCCAATTTGCGTCCGCCAGCGGGGGAATCATACGCTCAGTTGGAAGGGGCGCGGGGTTTGCTGGGCGTTTATATTGTGTCGGACGGGGGGTTAAGCCCCTATCGGTTGCATTTGCGCGCGCCATCTTTTATCAATCTGGCTGTTCTTCAGGATATGTTGAAAGGGTGGAAAGTGGCCGACGTGGTCGCGATTTTGGGATCCATCGATATTGTGTTGGGCGAGGTTGACCGCTAATGGCTCGTGGTCCCTGGACCGTAACTGGCCCCTGGACGGCCGCTCAGTCGGCCGAATCCATTCGGCGACGCTACATCGTGTCCGCTTTGGTTTTGGCGGCGTTTCTTTTGCCATTGTTTGCCCTAACCATTTTGGTTGGGGAACCGGACAAATACTTCCATCAGGTTCACGGGTTCGTGACCCAATGGATCGCTGAACGGGGTGGTCCGGCCTGGATCGGTTCCGCAATCTTGATCGCGGTGCCCTGCATGGTGGTTTTGACCCTAATTCAAGTTTTGCCCATTTTCTTAGTGTGGTGGGAAATGAAAATCGCCGCCCACATTCAAGTGCGTCTGGGACCTATGCGAGTGGGGCGGTTTCACGGCGTTCTTCAAACCATTGCTGACGGAATAAAGTTGCTCTTGAAAGAGGATTTGGTTCCCGCCGGAGCGGACCGATGGGTTCATTTTGTTGCGCCGGTCGTGGCGGTGGCTCCGGCGTTGGTGTGTTTTGCGCCCATTCCGCTTGGTCACGCCGGGCTGGCGCCGGTGGGGTTGGATGTGGGGTTGTTGTTTGTCCTGGGTGTTTCGGGCCTGTCGGTGATCGGACTGCTTATGGCCGGGTGGGGGTCCAACAACAAATATTCCATGCTTGGCGGGTTACGGGCGGCGGCTCAGGTGGTGTCGTATGAAATTCCCCGGGTCATCTCTTTACTCCCTGTTGTAATGTGGGCCGGATCGATGCAATTGGGTGAAATCATGATGAAACAGTCCGGCACATGGGCTGGGGTGCTGCCCAAATGGTTTATTTTCTATCCCATTGTGGGTCAGATTTCCTTTCTCATTTATCTGATTTCGTCTATCGCCGAAACCAACCGGACACCGTTTGATATTGCTGAAGCGGAGTCCGAACTCACCTCGGGATTCCACACGGAATATTCCGGAATGAAATGGGCCATGTTCTTTATGGCTGAGTACGCTTACATGTTCTTGGCCTGCGCCCTGGGCGCGGTGTTGTTTTTGGGAGGGGGAAACCCTCTTTATCCTTCCTTGAATTTTGTTCCCTCTTACGTGTGGTTCTTTGGCAAAACGTTCTTTTTGGCGTTCCTCTTTATTTTGATTCGGTGGACCTACCCTCGGCTGAGAGTGGACCGGCTGATGGAGTTTTGCTGGAAATTTCTTCTACCATGGTCCTTGGCCAACGTGGCTGTGGCTGGATTTCTGTTCTTGATGAGGATGCGTTAATGTTCGCCTACTTCAAATCTGTTTATAACGGGGCCAAGGGATTAGTCACAGGCCTGGGTGTCACTCTTCGCCATTTGTTTATGCCGTCCATCACGGTTCAATATCCCCACGAAAAACTGACCTTGTCAGACCGGTTCCGGGGCGCGTTGGCGTTTCATCCGGAAATTTGTATTTCGTGCGAAATGTGCGTTCGGGCCTGCCCGTCGGCGTGCATTTCCCTTGAATCCAAACGCAACGAAGAAACAAAGAAAAAAGATTTGGCGTGGTACAAAATCGACTTCGGGAAATGCAATTACTGCCGGTTGTGCGAAGAGGTTTGCCCCACGAAACCCAAATCCGTCCACCACACAAAAGAATACGAGCTTTCCTTTACCAACCGTAACGATTTTGTCATGGACTGGCGGCCGGATGTGGCCCAACCAGCGGGTTCGGATTTCGGCCAAATTTGGGCGCGGTTTATGGCGCAGGGGCAAAAAACCGGAGTTAACATTAAATCCAACGGGTCTTCAACCCCGTCCGATCCGGTGGCGTTCTAATGAATGGCGTGATTGAATCAACCGTGTTCGGGCTGTTGTCTGTCCTTATTTTGGTTCCCGCCATTTTGGCGGTGGGTTTGAAAAATATTTTCCATTGTGCCCTGTGGCTCGTTGTGTCTTTAACAGGCGTGGGGGGGATGTTTGCCCTGTTGGGGGCCGACTTTTTGTTTGTGGCCCAAATTTTGGTGTATGCGGGGGGGATCACGGTGTTGCTGTTGTTCGTTGTTCTTTTGTCGGGTAGTCCGAAAAATTGGATGGTGAAACAAGTGAACGCCCAGTGGGGATGGGGCTTGGCGTTGGTGGGCGTTTTCGTCGGTGGGTTGTCTATTCTTTTTCATCAGTTGCCGGTGGCGGCCGAGACCGGACCTTCCGCGCCCACCACGGCATCTTTGGGGCTTCTTTTGATCCGCGATTGGGTGTTCCCTTTCGAAGCGATTTCTCTGGTGTTGTTGGCGGCTTTGGTCGGGGCGGTTCACTTTTCGAAAAAGGATAAATCGGTATGATGGGGCTGGGCGGGTATTTGTTGGTTTCGTCGATCTTGTTTTCGATCGGCATGTTCGGGGTTTTGGCCCGGCGAAACGTGCTCGGAATTTTGATTGGTATTGAGCTCATGTTTAACGCCGCCAACATTAATTTCGTGGCGTTTAACCGCTATCTCCATCCGGGCCAACCGTGGGGACAGGGTTTCGCCCTTTTCATTATCGCCCTCGCGGCCGCGGAGGCCGTGGTCGGATTGGCCCTGGTGCTGGCCATCCACCGCAACTTCAAAACCGTTCTGTCAGAAAATCTGACGATGTTAAAAGGTTGACATGCTCGAACACGCTTACCTCATTCCCTTGTTGCCCCTGGCCGCGTCGGTTCTGATTTTGTTTTTTGGCAAAAAGTTGCCTTTGGGCGGCGCCTTTTTGGGGATTTTGGCCGCGGGGTGGGGGGTGGTTCAATCGTTCGGCATTTTGGCCTCGGTTTATCTGAACCCCGATCTGTTGCCGTTGGAGGGGGTGTCGGGGCGGTTTTTTGAGCGAACGTGGGATTGGTTTACTGTCGGGCCAATTCGGGTAGAAACCGGCGTTATGATCGACGGTATGGCCGCCATGATGCTTGTGGTGGTTACCGTGGTTTCCCTTTTGGTCCAGGTTTATTCGTTGGGGTATCAACACGGCAAGCCTCGCTTTTCCCGCTATTACGCTTATCTCTCTTTTTTCACGTCGGCCATGCTCCTGTTGGTTGTGGCTAACAATCTCCTTCAGTTTTTTATGGGATGGGAATTAATGGGGTTGTCGTCCTATCTGCTCATCGGTTTTGAGTTTGAACGGCCTGCCGCGGCCTACGCCAGCCGCAAAGCCTTTATTACGACGCGTATCGGCGATGTGGGGTTTTATTTGGGCCTTCTTTTGTTGTTCACGTCTGTGGGGACGCTCAATTTTGGTTTGATCGGTAACGAATACAAAAATTTGACCCCCGCCGTGGCCACGGTGATTTCGTTGTTGTTGTTTGCCGGTGCGGTGGGGAAATCGGCCCAGGTTCCCCTGCATGTGTGGTTGCCCGACGCCATGGAAGGGCCCACTCCTGTTTCGGCGTTGATTCACGCGGCGACCATGGTGGCCGCGGGTGTGTTTTTGCTGGCTCGGTTTCATTTCTTGTTCGCTCTTTCCCCGTTCGCCCAAACGCTCGTTGCCTGGACCGGCGGGATTACCGCGTTGGGTGCCGCCCTAAGCGCCTTGACCGCCACGGACATCAAAAAAGTGTTGGCCTATTCCACCATCAGCCAGTTGGGCTTCATGGTGATGTCCATGGGAGTGGGAGATCCCCAGTCCGGTATGTTTCATTTGACCACCCACGCCTTTTTCAAAGCGCTGTTGTTTTTGGGAGCCGGAAGCGTGATCCATGCTGTTCACACCAACGAAATGCCGCTCATGGGCGGGCTGGCTAAAAAGCTTCCCATTACCGCCATCGCCATGTTTTGCGCCTGGCTGGCCATTATCGGGTTCCCCTATGTGGGATCCGGGTTCTACAGCAAAGAAGCCATCTTGGCGGCGGTTTTGGGCGCTGACCATCCGGCTCTATTTGCCGTGGCGGCTTTCGCCGCTTTTTTAACCACTTTTTACATGACCCGTTTGATGATTCTCACCTTTTGGGGAACGCCCCGGGATGGGGACCGATTCGGCCACGCCCATGAAAGCGGTCCGACCATGGCCATCCCCTTGGCCATTTTGGCGGTTTTTTCCATCGGGGCCGGGTTCCTCTTACACTATGTGTTCCCGTTTGAAAAGTGGGTGGAAATACATGCGCTTCATCACGGGGCCCACGATGTTCACGGGGTCGTACTGGGGGTCTCATTGTTGGCGCTGGGGGCGGGGCTGGCATTGGCTGTGGCCATGTACGTTTTCAAAACGCCCGATCCGGTTTGGGTTGCCGGACGGTTTCCCGTTTTGTATCAGCTGGTGACGGTGCGCTACTTTGATCGGGTCTATTTGTATTTGTCCGACGTCCTGTGTTTTAAGCCCGCGCGCTATTTGGCGGATTTTGATTACAACGTCCTGGACCAGGGGGGCGTGGACGGAGTGGGCGCTGTCGGGCGGGGTTTGGGCCGTATCCACAAATGGGTGGACGACGTGATCGTTGATGGGATTTTTGTGAACGGCTGGGGATGGTTGGCCGGCCGGTTGGGCGCGGGCGTGCGGGCGGTGCAGTCTGGATTTGTTCAGAATTATTTGTTGGCCGCGGCTGTGGGGGTTGGGGTGTTGCTTCTTTGGATCGCCGGGGTGTTGGGATAAGTTTCTTTTCGAAATTATTAACGAGGAGTGATCGTTCATGTTGAGCTTAATAACCTTTTTACCGTTGATGGGGGCCCTGTTGATTTTGGCCCTTCCTAAAGAAAGTAAATTTCTTTTGCGGACCACCGCCGTGGGCGCGGCTGTTGCTTCGCTGGCTGTGTCTTTGATCGCTTGGGCCCGTTTTGACGGGGCCGCCGGCGGGTGGGACACCATGCAGTTGGTGGAACGGGTGGCGTGGATACCGACCTTTAACGTTCAATACCTCGTGGGCGTGGATGGGTTGTCGATGCCTCTGATTTTGCTCACCACGGCTTTGACCGTGATCGCCTTGATCGCTTCGTTTGGCATTGAAAACCGTTTGAAAGAATATTTTTTCTGGTTCTTGCTTTTGGAAACAGGGATGTTGGGCGTGTTCGTTTCCTTGGATATGTTTTTGTTTTACGTGTTTTGGGAAATCACATTGGTCCCGATGTATTTCCTGATCGGCGTGTGGGGCGGCCCCAAACGAGAATACGCTGCGGTTAAATTTTTCCTTTACACCTTGGCGGGAAGCGTGTTAATGCTGTTGGGTATTTTGGCGCTCTATTTTTCCAGCGAACCGCGGACCTTTGATATGGTGGAGTTGGCGAAACAGTCCAGCGCCTTTGTGGGCACGCGGTTTATTTGGGTGTTTCTGGCCTTGTTCGTCGGATTTGCGGTTAAGGTTCCGGCGTTTCCGTTCCACACCTGGTTGCCCCTGGCCCACGTGGAAGCGCCCACCGCGGTGTCAGTGATTCTGGCGGGCGTTCTTCTGAAAATGGGCACTTACGGCTTATTGCGGGTTTCGTATTCCATCTTGCCCGAGGCCACCCGCTGGTTTGCCCCTTATTTGTTGTTTATCGCGTTCGTTAACATTGTTTACGGCGCCTTTTGCGCCATGAACCAGCGCGACATGAAACGGATGGTGGCTTATTCGTCTGTTAACCACATGGGTTACTGTTTGCTGGGCATGGCCGCCATCACCGGCACGAACGCCGCCGCGGGACTTTCCGGAGCGATGGTGCAAATGGTCACCCACGGTATTATTACGGGGAGCTTGTTTTTGTTGGTGGGTGTTATCTACGACCAAGCTCATACCCGTAACATCGACGAATTCGGCGGGTTGGGGGCGCGGTTGCCCATTTTTGCCGGGATCATGACGGTTCAGGCCATGGCGTCCCTGGGCTTGCCGGGATTGGCCGGTTTTGTGGGCGAGTTCCTTTGTTTCCTGGGCGGGTTCGGCCAAAAAGGCATGTTGCTGTGGGTTGGGCTTTCCGTCATCGGTATTGTGGTTACGGCGGCCTTTTTCTTAAAACTAATCAAAGATGTCTTTTTGGGAACTTTTAACACGAAGTGGGACGGGAAATTGTCGGAAATGAACGGCCGGGAATTGATTACCGTTGTTCCCCTGGTTGTGTTGACGATTTGGATCGGGGTTTACCCCACTTATCTCTTAAACAAAATGACCCCGTCCATTGAAAAATTGATCGAACACGTGGTCGGAAAATGACGTCGTCTGTACTCTCTCTGTTGCCCGAACTGGCCCTGACGGTTGGGGCCCTTGTGTTGTTTTTGGTTGACACCGGTCGGTGCGAACACAAAAAATCCGCCTTCGCCATCGCGTTGGTTTCGTTGGTCGCGGCTTTCGGCTTGACGTTGGCTTCTCCCGACACGTCCGCTTTTGGCGTTCTCACGTTGGATCCTCTCTCTCGGTTCTTGAAAGCGTTGTCGGTGTTGTCTGTCTTGGTTGTGATGGGGTTTTGCTCGGGGTTTAGCGTGTTTCAATCGGGAGAGGGGGGAAAACCGTTTTCGTGGGGAACGTTTTTGGGCCTGCTCTTGTTGTCCACGGTGGGGCTCTTTTTGCTCGTCTCCGCATCCGACTTTTTGACCATCCTTATTTCCATCGAATTGATCAGCTTGACCTCGTTCGTCCTCACCGGTTATTGCCGCCAAGATAAGCGGGCCAGCGAGGCGGCCATTAAGTATTTCTTGGTGGGCGGTTTCTCAACAGGGTTGATGGTGTTTGGAATGTCTCTCTTGTATGGAGTGACGGGGTCCACCCAGTTGAGCTCTTTTGCCGGCCCCGCTGGAGCGGCTCTTCCGGCAATGCCGTTGGCCGGGGCTCTCCTCTTTGTTTTAGCTGGGTTTGGATTTAAACTGGCCCTGGCCCCGTTTCATTTGTGGGCCCCGGACGTTTACGAAGGCGCTCCCACTCCCATCACGGCCTTTTTATCTGTGGCGCCGAAAACCGCCGCTTTCGGCATGATGATCCGCTTTTTTCAAGGGGCCGAAGGGTCGACGATCATAACCATCGTGGCTTTGTTGTCGGCGGTCACAATGACCATCGGGAATTTGGGCGCCCTGCGCCAAACCAATGTGAAACGGCTGTTGGCCTACTCTTCCATCGCTCAGATGGGATACGTGTTGATGGGGCTGGTGGCCGGGCAGGCCGCGGGAATCCAAGCGGTATTAATTTATTTGGTGGTCTATATGGTAATGAATCTGGGCGCGTTCGCCAGCGTGATCGCTTTCACAGAAGATGCCGAATCGGAAAACGTGGAGGCTTTTGCGGGGGCGGCGGCGCGGTCTCTGCCCTTGGCTTTGGTGACGGCGGTGTTTCTCCTGTCTTTAACGGGATTGCCCCCAATGGCCGGTTTTATCGGAAAATTTTCTTTGTTTGCCGCTGTTTTGCAAACGCCGGGCCTTCTGTGGCTGGCTGTGGCGGGCGCTTTAAACAGCGTGGTGTCGCTGTTTTATTATTTTTCCATCATGCGCAACATGTTTTTCGGAACGCCCCCGCGTGACGGAAAACCGCGCCTTACGGCGCCGATTTGGACCGTGGTGGCGGGGGCCGGCGCGTTCACTTTAATTGTGGGGGTGTTTCCAAATCTGTTGGTCACGGCGGTTCGTTCGGTATGGCCCTAGCTCTTCGTTTACTGGAACCGGTTCTTCGGGCGGGGGAGTCCAAACCTCTTACGGATTTCCTGTTGGAAACCGAAAAAGCCTTGGCCCAAGCGGCCGGTGAAAAAACCGGATTTTTGGGGCGGTTGGCCGATTATGTTTTAACGGGATCCGGGAAACGGGTTCGGCCCGCTTTGGTGTTTTTGGGGTCTCAGTTTGGGAAAGCCGACAAGGCGGAGGTAGCCCAAACCGCCCTCGCCGTGGAAATGATTCACATCGCCACCTTGGCCCACGACGATTTGGTGGACGAAGCGGTCATCCGCCGCCAGCGGCCCACGGTGGGCGTGAAATTTGGCGAGGGTGCGGCCGTTTTGTTGGGCGACTATGTGTACGCCGAGGCGTTTCGTCGCTTGAGCGCGTTGGGTCGGGCGGACTTGATGTCAATGTTTGCCGGATGCACCATGACCATGTGCGAGGGCGAAATAGGCCAGTACGAAAGTCGTTACCGCTTTGATTTATCCGTGGCCGATTATGTGTCGTTTCTCCAAAAAAAGACCGCGTCGTTGATGGCGGCCGCGTGCCGGGCGGGCGGGCTTTTGGGCGGGCTTGAGCCGGCCCCCCTTCGCGCGTTGGAGACGTTCGGCGATCGGTTGGGGGTGGCATTTCAAATCGTCGATGATATTTTGGATATCGAAGGCGACGAGGCTGTTGTCGGGAAAACCCTGCACACCGACCTGATTCACGGCAAGATGACGTTGCCCCTGATCGATTACGCGGCGGGATTGTCGTCGGACAAAGAACGGACCGCTTTTCAGGATTTGCTTCGCAGTCCCAACGGCCGGGTGGACGCCTTTATCGCCGACCTCCGCCGTTCGGGTGTTCTCGATAAATCAAAAGAGATGGTTCGAACCCTGTTGAGGGAAGCGGAAGCCGCCTTGGCCACGCTTCCCGATGTGCCCGCCCGTGGTTTGCTGGCGGAAGTGTCCCGACGGTTGTCGGACAGGAAGGTGTAACCATGTTTGGAATGGGATGGCAGGAACTGTTTCTGGTGTTGTTGATCGGGTTGTTGTTTTTTGGGCCCCACAAGTTGCCGGAGTTGGGCAAAAGTTTGGGCAAGGCGATTACCGGGTTTAAGAAAGGGCTCAAAGACGGCGACGAGCCGGGCGGCTCCTCGACAGACAAGAAGGCGTAAAGCCCCTTCCCGTTGTTTCTGACGGGCGCGAACGCCTTGACAGAGGGGGCTTGGTTGTAGTAAATTTTGTTTTCTTCATTCCACATTCGACTCAAAAGGGAGAACAGGCATGGCGGCAATTGACCCGGATTTTCAGAAGAACCAGAAGGTCGTCAAAAAAGACGAGAAGTTTGGATACGATATTTGGAGCCCGTACGAGCCCCCCGCAAAACTGGGTATTCACGGAACGTGGGTGGCGGTTGATTTCGATTTGTGTATCGCCGACGGAGCCTGCTTGGACGCGTGCCCGGAGAACGTGTTCGCCTGGGTGGACACTCCCGGCCATCCTGCCTCCGCAAAGAAGGCCGCTCCCGCGAAAGAAGACGCCTGCATTTTCTGCATGGCCTGCGAGAGCGTGTGCCCCGTGGTGGCGATTAAGATTACACCTAAGTAAATTTGTTTAACGCGGGCGGCGCCGATCACCGCGCCGCTCGTTCACACATCCTTGGATCGCCCGACGGGGTCCCTGAAAAAGGGCCGCGGGCGAAGCGAAGAGGATGGAGGCCGTCGATATCGACGGATAAAACCGCGCGCTGATTGAAACGGGAATGTTTCAATCCCTTGTTTGCCTTAAACGAGAGAGCGGTCCTCACAAGGACCGCTTTTTTTTTCGGCACAAGCGCGACATTCAGGAGGAGTCATGGCAACTGTCTCAATGAAGGCCCTGTTGGAAGCCGGCGTCCATTTCGGACACCAAACCCGGCGTTGGAACCCGAAAATGTCCAAATACATTTTTGGGAGCCGCAATAACATTCACATCATCGACCTGCAAAAAACCGTGAAAGAACTCAAAAAAGCCCTGACCTACGTCAAGGACGCCGCCTCCGAGGGGAAAGTGTTTATGTTCGTTGGCACCAAAAAACAAGCCCGGGAGGCCATTGCCCAAGAAGCGGCCCGCTGTGAAATGCCCTTCGTCCGCGATCGCTGGCTGGGCGGAACGTTGACCAACTTTGAGACCGTTCGTAAATCGGCTCAGCGGCTTCAGGAACAAGAACGCATGAAACAGAGTGGTGTGTTCAGCTCTTTGTCTAAGAAGGAAGCCCTGTATCGGGAAAAAGACATCAAGCGGTTGGCGAAGTCCTTGGACGGCATTAAAAATATGACCCGGTTGCCCGACGCCCTTTTCGTGGTGGATCCGGTTCAGGAGCTGACGGCCGTGACGGAAGCCCGGCGGATGGAAATTCCCATCGTGTCCATTTGCGACACCAACTGCGATCCCGACTTGATCGATTACCCCATGCCCGGCAACGACGACGCGATTCGGTCTGTGCGGCTGTTTTGCAAGCTCATTGCCGACACGATTATTGAGGGGCGCGCGGCCTCCAAGGCGGCTGTTCAACCGGCCGAGGCCGATGTTCAGGCGGACCAAGAAATCAATTTGACGGACGAAGCGGAATCGGTGGCTCAAACGGCCCCGGCCGCTCGCTAATTGAGGAGGATCCTTTTCCATGGCGGACATTTCCAGCGAAAGTGTGGCAAAACTCCGGGCCAAAACAGGCGCCGGATTAATGGATTGCAAACGCGCGTTGACTCAAACCGGCGGGGATTTTGATAAAGCCGTGGTGGTGTTGCGCGAGCAGGGAGCGGCGTCGGCGGCCAAACGGGCCGATCGCGTGACCGGAGACGGGCTGGTGACGTCGTATGTGGATCCGTCGGGGAAAACGGCTGTTTTGCTCGAATTGAACTGCGAAACGGATTTCGTGGCCCGCACGGACGATTTTCAGGGCTTCTTGGGTGAACTGACGCGGTTGGCGGCCACCGCCAATCCGCCTTGGAAATCCGCTGCGGACGCGCCGGCCGACCGGATTCAAGAGATGGCCGCGAAGCTCAAAGAAAACGTTCAATTGCGCAAGGGCCGGTTCGCCCGGTTTGACCGGGTTTCGCCGGGCATCTTCTCGGTGTATATCCATCCGTCGGGCAACATCGGCAAAGTGGGCGTTTTGGTTGAACTGGGTGTGGCCGGTGACGGCGCGGCCGCCCTCGAAAAAGAAGAGTCCAAAACCTTGGCCCGGGACCTGGCCATGCAGATCGCGGCGGCCAGCCCGAAGTTTGTCCGCAAAGAAGACGTGTCTCCGGACGTGATCGAGCAGGAGTCCAACATCGCTCGCGAACAAGCCCGGCGGGAAAACAAGCCCGAGAAAATCTGGGACAAAATTGTCAACGGAAAGGTTCAGCAGTATTACGGCCAATTTTGTCTCATGGAACAGCCGTTTATTAAGCCCGTGGACGGCGGTAAAACGGCAACGGTTGCCCAGGTGGTGGAGTCGGTGTCCAAAAAAGTGGGTGCAACCTTGATTCCCCGTCGGTTCATTAGGTTGAAGGTGGGAGAAGAGGAATAAATCGTGCCCCGAACCCCGCGGGTAAGACGGGTTGTTTTAAAGTTGTCCGGGGAGGCCCTGTTGGGTCGGGGGCAGGGCGGCATTGATGTGGACGCCCTGTTTGAGATTGCTCGGGAACTGAGTTCGGCCCGAAAAGCCCAACATCAGATCGCCGTGGTGGTGGGGGGCGGCAACATTTGGCGGGGCGGCCGCGGCCAGGGCAAAGAACTGGACCGGGTCATTTCCGACCAGATGGGCATGTTGGCCACGTTGGTCAACGCCCTGGCGCTTCAGGATGCGCTGGAAAAAATGGGAGCACCCACGCGGGTCATGTCGGCTATGGAAGTGGCGAAAGTGGCCGAACCCTACATCCGTCGTCGCGCCATTCGCCATTTGGAAAAGGGCCGGATCGTGGTGTTCGCCGCGGGGACCGGAAATCCGTTTTTCTCAACGGATACCGCCGCGGCCCTGCGGGCGTCGGAAATCGAGGCCTCGGCGGTGTTGAAAGCCACCCAGGTCGACGGCGTTTACACCGCGGATCCGCACCGGGACCCCTCGGCCAAAAAATACGCAACGCTGACGTTGTTGCAGGCCTTGCGCGACCAGTTGGGTGTCATGGACGCGACAGCCTTGTCCCTTTGTTTGGAAAATAAAATTCCCGTGCGCGTTTTCAGCTTGAAAGGGCCCGGCAACATTCGTCGGGCCATTGCGGGCGAAAACGTCGGAACGCTGGTCACTCCGTAAAGGACTCCTCCCATGTCAAACATTCCTCCCGCTCTTCAACCGGCTTTCAAAGAGGCCGAAGACAAAATGGTTAAATCCCTTGAAAAATTAGGCCAGGAACTCAGCTCGATTCGATCGGGCCGGGCCACGGGGAACCTGCTGGACCACATCAAAGTTGAATATTACGGCACGATGACCCCCATGAAACAAGTGGCCGCCGTGAGCGTTCCCGACGGCCGGACCATCGAGATCAAGCCCTGGGACGCCGGCGCTCTGCAAGCCATTGAAAAGGCCATTCAATTGTCCGACTTGAAATTAACCCCCAACAACGACGGCAAACTGATTCGTTTGGTGATTCCCATGCTCACGGAAGAGCGGCGCAAAGAGATGGTCAAAGTGGTTCGTAAATTGGCCGAGGATTTCCGCGTAGCCATCCGCAACGATCGGCGGGACGCCATGGAAAAAATCAAAAAAGCAGAAAAAGACAAAGTGTTAACCGAAGACCAGCGCAAGTCGGCCGAGGGCGCGTTGCAGGGAGTAACCGATCTTTACATCAAAAAGGTGGACGACACCTTGGCCGCCAAGGAAAAGGAGATTTTGACGGTTTGACGTCCCCGTCTGTTCCCGCGGGCCTGGACCCGTCCAAAATTCCCCACCATGTGGCCGTCATTATGGACGGTAACGGTCGATGGGCGAAACAGCGGGGGTTGCCTCGATTATTAGGCCATCGGGCCGGGGCGGAAAGCGTGAGGGAAACGGTGCGGTTGTCAGGTGAATGGGGGATAAAGGCCTTAACGTTGTTTGCGTTTTCAACCGAAAATTGGGCCCGGTCCACTGATGAAGTGCGCGGCCTGATGGCCCTTTTGGCGCGCACGTTGCGGCGGGAGGCGGACGAACTGGACAAAAACGGCGTTCGGTTGCGCACCATCGGGCGTATTGAGGCTTTGCCCGCCTCGGTTCAAAAATCACTCCACCAAACCATGGATCGGCTTAAAGACAATCGGGGCGTGGTGTTAACCCTGGCGCTGAATTACGGGGGCCGCCAAGAAATTGTGGACGCCGCGAAAGCGGTGGTTTCAGCCGGCAAGGAATTAACGGAAGAAAGCCTGTCGGGGCACATGCAAACCGCTCCGCTTCCCGACCCGGATTTATTGATTCGAACATCGGGAGAATATCGTTTGTCCAACTTTCTGCTGTGGCAGTGTGCCTACACGGAGATTCACGTGACCCCCACCTACTGGCCCGACTTTCGGAGGGAGGCCTACTTGGCCGCCTTGCAGGATTACCAGCGGCGACAACGCCGCTTCGGAAAGGCGTGACATGTTGTTGCCTCGCGTTTTGACCGCGTTGGTGATGGCGCCCGTGTTTTTGTGGGTGCTCTATCTGGGGTCCCTTCCTTTTTTTGTATTTATGTTCCTGCTGATTTTGTTGGCTCTCTGGGAATTCCACCAAATTGCGGAAGAAGGCGGCCACGCCACTCAAGGCGCGTGGGGCATTGCCGCGGGTGCGGCGGTGGCCGTGTCAATGGTCATTCCGGGCGTTCGGCCCGGTGTGCCCTTTGCGGCCCAAGCGCCCGCGTTTACTGTCATGAGCGCGATGGCGGTGTTGGTGGCACGGGAAATGGTTCGCAGAGACAAAGGTCTTGCGGTTGTTCGGCTGGCCATGTCTCTGACCGGCATTTTGCTCATCGTTTGGCCCCTGGGCTATTTTGCCCTTCTGCGCGATTTGCGCGGGCCCAACGCGGCTTTAATGAACGGTGGCGCCTGGGCGGCGTTGTTTTTGGTGGTGTTGATCTGGACCCAGGATTCGGCTGCCTACGGGGTGGGGTTGGCCCTGGGCAAACATCGAATGGCCCCCGCCATCAGCCCAAAAAAATCGTGGGAAGGCGCGGCGGGCGGATGGGTGGCGGGAATCTTGATTTCCCTTGCGTTGCGTGAACTGTTCATGAAAGATCTTTTTGGGCGGTGGGAAATAATGGTTTTGGCGGCCGTGTTGGGGATTCTTGCCCAAATGTCGGATTTAATGGAATCGTTATTGAAACGGTGTTTCGGGGTGAAAGATTCGTCGGCCCTGTTGCCCGGGCACGGGGGCGTTTTAGACCGGTTCGACTCTTTTTTGCTTACGGCTCCGTTTTTGTATTTTTACATGATTTCTGTAGGGAAAGTGGGATGAAACGGGTTTTGGCTGTGTGGGGGTCCACCGGTTCCATTGGGGTCAACGCGTTGGACGTGGTTCGGCGGTTGAACCGGGCAGGGGGGGCTGTTCGTGTGGAAGGGTTGTCGGCCCATTCCAACGTGGACCTTCTTAAAAAACAAATCGTCGAATTTCGACCGTCCCGGGCCGTGGTGGGCGATCCGGCGGCGGTGGCCCCGTTAAGCCGTTGGGCGCGGGGGAATAAGCTTCGACTCCGCGTCGGGTCGGGGGTGGACGGATTGTTGGAATCCGCCGTTGTTCCCCGGGTTGATTTGGTGCTTTCGGCTGTCGTCGGCGCGGTGGGTCTGCGGCCCTTGTTGGCCGCGTTGCGGGCCGGAAAAAATGTGGCGTTGGCCAACAAAGAAGCGTTGATTGTCGCCGGCGATCTGGTGATGGAAACCGCCCGTCGGTCCGGAGCCCGGGTGATCCCTGTGGACAGTGAACATTCTGCCCTCTTCCAATGCTTGGGCGGGCGCACGGGGCCGGGGCCAGGGGTTCGACGTCTCATTTTGACGGCGTCGGGCGGGGCCTTTTATCGGCATAAAGGGTCCCTGGCGCGCGTGGGTGTGGCGCAGGCCCTCAACCACCCCACCTGGAAAATGGGCAAAAAAATAACCGTTGATTGCGCCACCTTAACCAACAAAGGCTTGGAAGCCATTGAAGCCCACCATTTGTTTGGCGTGCCCATGGACCGCATCGATATTGTGATTCATCCCCAATCCATCGTTCATTCGTTGGTGGAGTTTGACGACGGGTCCATGCTGGCCCAACTGTCCCACCCGGACATGCGATTGCCCATTCAATACGCCCTCACGTTTCCCGATCGTCGGCCCACGCCGGTGCGGCCGTTGGAACTGGAGGAAATTCGAACGTTGGAATTTTTTCGACCCCAGTTTCAACGGTTTCCATCGTTGTCCATCGCGTTGGACGCGGGCCGTCGGGGCGGTTTGTGGCCGGCGGTTTTCAACGCGGGCAACGAAGTGGCGGTGAAAGCGTTTATTCATGGCCAGGCGGGTTTTATGGACATACCCAAAATTTGTCGGCGGGTGATGGACGGTTATCGCGCCCAGGGGAACCCGTTGTCCCTGGACGATGTTTTGGCCGCTGACCAATGGGCGCGTCGAGCCGCCCACGACGCGTTGACCCACCTCAAGTAGGCCTATTTTTTCTCAAGAGAGTCCCCATGGCCGATTCATCCTATGAGGGTTATTCGATGAAACACGCCGGCGGTCCCTGGCACGTGGACGACATGGGTGGGGTCGTCCGCCGGTTGGGAACCGACACGGCGGTTGGTCTTACCGCCGAGCAGGCGTCCAGCCGATTGGCGGAGTTTGGTCCCAACGCCCTTCAAGAAAAGAAGAAAAAAATCCCCCTGGTCATGTTTCTTGAACAATTTAAGGATTTCATGATCCTCGTTCTCATCGCGTCGGCCATCGTGGCGGGTGTTATCGGAGAAATGGCCGACACCATTGCCATCGCCGTGATCGTCGTGCTCAACGCCTTGATCGGGTTTGTCCAGGAATATCGAGCGGAAAAGGCCATGGCCGCCCTCAAAAAAATGGCGGCGCCTTCCACCATCGCTGTCCGAAACGGAACCGCCTCGACCATTTCTGCCCACGCGATCGTGCCGGGCGATGTCGTTCTCCTGGATGCCGGAAATGTTATCGCCGCCGATATGCGGCTTATCCAGTCGGCGAGATTGAAGATCGACGAATCCGCTTTGACAGGGGAATCCGTGCCCGTTGAAAAAGACACCGCGCCGATCCCGGACGCCACGGCTTCCTTGGGCGACAGGAAAAATATGGCTTTCAAGGGGACGTTCGTTACCTACGGGCGCGGGGCCGGGGTGGTTGTCTCCACCGGTATGGAAACGGAATTGGGTCGGATCGCCACCCTGTTGCAAGAAGGCGAAGAGGAAAAAACACCCCTCCAAAAAAGACTGGCCCGGTTTGGAACCAAACTGGCCCTGGTGGTGTTGGCCATTTGCGCGGTCGTTTTTACCGTTGGTTTGGTCCAAGGAGAGCCCCCCTTAACGATGCTTCTCACGGCCATTTCCCTGGCCGTGGCGGCGATACCGGAGGCTCTTCCCGCGGTGGTGACGATTTCTCTGGCGTTGGGGGCGCGTAAAATGGTCAGGCAAAATGCCCTTATTCGGAAGTTGCCGGCGGTGGAAACCCTGGGATCGATCACGTACATCTGTTCCGACAAAACCGGTACCCTGACCCTCAATAAAATGACCGTGGAAGAGTTGTTTGTGGACGCACAGAGCCCCTCCCTGTGGTCGATAAAAATGACGCCCCCGCCTCCTCTGGAATCGTTGGGCCACCCGTCGGCCTTGTTGATGACGGCGTTGGCCTTAAACAATGATGTGCGCGAGGATGCATCCGGCAAACCCTTGGGGGACCCCTCGGAGACAGCCCCCTATGTGGCGGCCAAGAACGCCGGTTTCGATAAGGCGCGGCTCGAGAAAGATTTCCCCCGGGTGGGCGAAATCCCTTTCGACTCCGATCGAAAATGCATGACGACCCTCCATCCGGTCAAAAACGCCGATGGCGGCGACGGTTATGTCTCGTTTACCAAAGGCGCTCCGGATGTGCTTTTGGCGAAATCCAAGGATTGTCTGCGGTCCCATGGAGTTGTTGGTTTGGACACCGAAGAAATTATTAACGCCAACGGGGCCATGGCGTCGCGGGGGTTGCGGGTTTTGGCCGTTGCCATGCGTCGATGGCCTGGTCGACCGACGGATTTTTCGCCTGAAATTATGGAATCCGGCCTGACCTTTGTGGGGTTGGTTGGCATGATGGACCCGCCCCGGGAAGAGGCGAAAGAGGCTATCCGCCTTTGCAAAAGCGCCGGCATTGCCCCGGTCATGATCACCGGCGACCACCCCATCACCGCGGGGGCCATCGCCCAACGGTTGGGTATTATTGATAACCATCCTGGGACTGTTATGACGGGTCGAGAACTCGCAAAGTTAACCCCAGAGGAGTTCGAGGATCGCGTGGAACACATCCGGGTCTACGCGCGCGTTGACCCCGACCAGAAACTCGATATTGTGAAAGCCCTCCAAGATAAGGGGCATTTCGTGGCCATGACCGGCGACGGGGTGAACGATGCGCCGGCCTTGCGACGGGCCGACATCGGCGTGGCGATGGGCATTACCGGCACGGACGTTTCAAAAGAGGCCGGTCACATGATCCTCCTGGACGATAATTTTGCGACCATCGTCAAATCCGTCAAAGAAGGGCGGCGAATCTTTGACAACATCCGTAAGTTCATCAAGTATGCGATGACCGGAAATTCCGGTGAAATTTGGGCGATATTTCTGGCGCCATTGCTGGGCCTGCCGATTCCACTCCTGCCGATCCATATTTTGTGGATCAATTTGGTAACGGACGGTCTTCCCGGTCTGGCACTATCGGCCGAACCCGCCGAGAAAGGCCTCATGGACAGGCCGCCCCGACATCCCCAGGAAAGCATTTTCGCCCAGGGTCTCGGCGCTCACACCCTGTGGGTTGGGTTGCTCATGGGATTTTCGACCATCTTCACGCAGGCCTGGTCCATACACACGGGCCATGCCCACTGGCAAACCATGGCGTTTACGGTCCTTTGTTTGAGCCAGATGGGACATGTCTTGGCCATACGGTCCAACACACAGTCGATCTTCACCCAAGGGGTCTTCTCCAACATGCCTCTCGTGGGAGCGTTTCTTTTGACCTTTGCGTTGCAGATGGCGACAATTTACGTGCCATTCGTGCAACCGATTTTTAGGACCGAGGCGTTGACGGCTCACGAGTTGGCGTTCACCCTTGCGCTGTCGTCGGTTGTGTTCTTTGCGGTGGAAGTGGAAAAAGGGGTCAAGCGGTATTTGGTCCGGACTAAAAGAGGCTAAAATTATAGAATGGGATCGGACGGCGAGCCCGATGGTGGAGCGGTTTTATTTATTTGTCGATTCAAGGACTAAAGGGGAATTGATATGAGTTTCTTGCTCGGGGCGTTGGGTGTTGTGGTGGCGTTTGGGATTGTGATTTTTGTTCATGAGTTTGGGCATTTTATTGTGGCCAAAAAAACCGGCGTGCGCGTGGACCGGTTTTCGTTTGGGCTGGGGCCCGAACTGTGGGGGTTTCAGTGGGGGGAAACACGCTATTGCATCGCCTGGATCCCGTTGGGTGGCGAAGTTCGTATGGCCGGGGAAATGGAACCCGGTGCGGACCCCGGGGCTGTTCGAGATTCCCGGGATTTTTACGCCAAACCCTGGTATCGACGGATCCCCATCGTGCTGGCGGGGCCCGCGATGAACTACGTTTTGGCCTACGTTGTTTTCAGTTTTGTTTTCTTGTTGTGGGGGCAACCGAAACCGTCCACAGAGCCCGTGGTGGGGGACCTGGTGGACTCTTACCCAGCCAAAACGGCGGGGCTCCTTTCCGGCGATCGGATTCTCAGCGTCAACGGCGAGCCAGTGGCCGCTTGGACCGATGTGGCGGAACGGATTCACAAAAGTCCCGAATCTCCTGTTGCCTTGGTTGTACGTCGCGGCGGAGAGGAACGGTCGTTTGAGGTGGTGCCGGTTCGGGGTTCCGGAAACCAAGGGTTGATTGGCATTTCACCGTCCGTCCTCTTAACCCCCCTGCCGTTGGGGGCGGCTCTCCAGGCGGGGGGCCAACAGACCGTTTACTGGACGGTCCACACGCTGTCGTATTTGAAAGACAAGGTGGTTAATCGAGAAAAACCCGATTTGGCCGGTCCCATCGGGATCGCCAGTGTGATCAGCAAGTCCACCCGTAGCGGCATTCAGGATTACCTGTTTCTTATTGCACTTATTTCGTTGGGGATCGGGTTGTTTAATCTGTTTCCGATTCCCATGTTGGACGGAGGGCATTTTATGTTTTTCCTGTGGGAGGGGATCACCCGTCGTCCGGTGAGCCGCCGGGCGGCCCAGGTGGCCAATGTGGCGGGACTGTCGGTGTTGCTGGGCATCTTGTTGTTCGCCACGGTATCCGATGTTCAGCGGTTGCGAACCAAGCCGGCGGCCGAATCCGTCGGGGAGGACAAGTAAAATGCGATTGTCCCGATTTTTGTTGCCCACCCTGAAAGATTTGCCCTCCGACGCCGATACCGTTTCGGCGCGCCTGATGTTGAGGGCCGGAATGATCCGCAAAGTGGCCAGCGGGCTCTACGAATGGTTGCCTGTGGGGTTGCGGGTTCTGCGTCGGGTGGAACGGATCGTGCGGGAAGAAATGGATCGCATCGGCGGCCAGGAAGTGTGGTTGCCGGTGGTTCAACCCAAAAACCTGTGGGAGGAAACCGGCCGTTGGCAGCAGTATGGAAAAGAGATGCTTCGCCTGCGGGACCGCAAGGACACCGAATTTTGTTTGGCCCCCACGGCGGAAGAAGTGATCACCGATTTGGTTCGCCGGGAAGTGCGGTCTTACCGGGAATTGCCGTTGTTGCTCTACCAGTTCGGAACCAAGTTTCGAGACGAAATTCGACCTCGGTTCGGGGTGATGCGGGCTCGTGAATTTTATATGAAAGACGCCTATTCCTTTCACGCCGATGACGCCAGCGCCGAGGCCACCTACCGTGACGCCTTGGACGCCTACACGCGGATTTTTCAGCGTTGCGGACTGAAATTCCGTCCTGTCGAGGCCGACACCGGCACCATCGGCGGCAATTTTTCCCACGAGTTTATGGTTCTGGCCGACACGGGAGAAGAAACCATTGCGGCCTGTTCTTCCTGCGGATACGCCGCCAACGTCGAACGGGCTGAATGTGGACATTCGACCGACGGTCCTTCGACCGTTGCTCTCCTGCCGATGGACGACGTGGCCACGCCCGGGGTTGGGGCGGTGGAGGCCGTGTCGCGATTATTAAACGTGTCCGCGTCGAAAATTATCAAGACCGTTTTTTATGTGGCTGACGGAAAACCGGTGGTGGCCCTGGTGCGCGGCGATCACGAACTCAACGAACACAAACTGAAGCGGGTGCTGGGAGCCAAACTCCTCTTTAAAGCGGGCGACGACGTGTACCGTCAAACCGCGTCGTGCGAGCCGGGGTTTGCCGGACCGGTGGGGCTCAGCGTCCCGGTGTTGGCCGATCACAGCGTTATGTCCGTCGTAAACGGCGTGACCGGCGCCAACAAAACGGATTTTCATTTGCGCAACGTCAATCCCGGCCGGGACTTCACTCCCGCCCAAATTGCAGACTTGCGGCAGGTCATTGAAAAAGACCCTTGCCCAAAATGCAAATCTGCATTATGCTTCTTCAAGGGCATCGAAGTGGGCCACGCGTTTAAGTTGGGGACCAAATATTCTACATCCATGAACGCGGGGTTCTTGAACGAAAAGGGGACGAAGTCTCCCTTCATCATGGGGTGTTACGGCATCGGGGTTAGCCGCGTGGTGGCGGCCGCGATTGAGCAGTCGAGCGATGCCGAGGGCATCGTGTGGCCGCCGTCTCTGGCGCCGTTTGACGCCTTGATTTTGCCCTTGAACACCGCCGAGCCCGGGGTTATGGCCGCGGCCGAGCGGTTGGAAAAAGAGTTGGTTGCCGCCGGGCTGGACGTCTTAATGGACGACCGGGACCAGCGGGCCGGCGTGAAATTTAAAGACGCGGATTTGCTGGGGATTCCCTGGCGGATCACTGTTGGAGAAAAAAAATTGGCGTTGGGTCAGGTTGAAATCAAAGCGCGCCACGCCAAAGAATCCATGGACGTGGCACTGGATCAGGCGGCCGGGATCCTCTTGAAAAAAAGGGGATAATCGCCCCCCGCCTGACCCCACAGGGGAGGGCGGTATGCCGTTCGACGACACGCTGTTCATCAAAAGAAACGTTAATATCTTATCGTATTTCAGCGACGACAAAATACGCCAAATCACGTCGGAGCTGACCCACCAAACCTTTAAAAAAGACCAAACGGTCGTTTTTCAAGGGGAAATAAACCACAACTTCTTCATTCTAAAAAGCGGGAGCGCCCAGGTGTTCGCCAAATCCGGCGTGGGTAAGGCCTGTTTGGGGGATCTCAAGGCGGGGGATTTCTTCGGTGAAATTTCGCTGTTGGATTCAACCACCTGCGATGTGACCATCCGCTCGTCGGCCGACGACACGGAAGTGTTGATGCTTCCCCACGACACCTTCAAACGGTTTTTGCGGGAAAACCCGGGGCTGGAACTGTCCCTGCGGGAAAAAATTGCTGAACGCAAACGGCTGAAGGCCCAGGCGTTCGGAGCGGGACCCCGCCCGGCCTAACGAAATGGACGCTTCCCTTCGCAAGCGGTTGGGGTGGGACGCGGTGGTGGGCGCGGCGTTTACCGCGGCCGCGTTGGTCGCCATGGGAACGTCGTTTGTTGTCACTGAAAATATTGAAAAAAAACTTTACGACTGGCGGTTGCGTTCCCTGCCCTCCTCGGCTTTGTCGGAAGACATTCGTTTGGTGGCCATTGACGCGCCGTCGATTGAAGCGATCGGCCGCTGGCCGTGGCCCCGGGGAGTCATGGCCGAGCTGTTGTCGCGCATCGCCGCCGGGGAACCTAAAGCGTTGGGATGCGCTGTCATCTTTTCAGAGCCGGACGATAATCCCGGTTTGGTGGCTCTAAAAGACCTTAAAGAAGAGTATCAATCGGTGTTGGAGGCTGAAACCGAAACCTTTGCCCCCTTATTGAATCGTTTGCGTAAGGATGGCAGGTACAAGAAGGATGTGGGGACCCACCCGTTTGGGGATTTGCGGGGGTTCGGCCAGACCATTGATGAAACGGCCCGGGAACTGGACAACGACGCGCGGTTTAAATCCGCCTTGGCCAAATCCAAACGCCTTCTGTTTTCTTTTTATTTCCGGTCACTGGGATCGACCGGGGACGATCCGGCCGAATACTTGAACCGATTAAAAAATGCCGGGATCCTCCAGGCTCAAGTGGACGGGCCCGTCGGACTTATTCCGGAGGGGTCGGCGCCCCTCTTGCCGTTGGCGGATGTGGCCAAACGGGCCGAGGGGCTCGGCCATGTGACGGTGATCCAAGACGCCGACGGGGCGGTGCGGCGGGAAGCGCCCGTGATGCAATGCCGCGGGCAGGTGGTTCTCTCGTTGGCGTTGCAGATGGCCCGGGTGGCCATGAATTTAAAAATGAGCGATGTGCGCGTTGTTCCGGGAAAAGAAATTCGGTTGGGAAACAAAGTGATCCCGCTGGATGGGGAATCCAAGTTGTTGATCCGCTACAACGGGCCCTTTTCCGAAATTAAAAAAGATTCCGCCGTGGACGTGTTGCGGGAAAACGGCGGCATTCCCTCCAAAACCTACAAAAACAAATTGGTGTTGGTGGGTATTACTGATTCGGCGTTGGGAAGCTCGTTCGTGACGCCGGTGGACCCGTCTTTCCAATACAACGGGGTCGTCCTGTCGGTGTTGAATAATATTTGGGAAGGGAACCATCTCTCCCGTCCGGGATGGGCGCGGAACGCGGAGTGGGGGTGGATGATCATCGTCGGTTTGTTCGTTACGTTTGCGCTCCCTTTTTTGAAGGCGAAACGGGCGTTGGCAATCACGTTAAGCCTGTTTATTGTGACTGTGGGGGCCGGTTGGTATTGGTTTGTCGCCCACGGCGGGTGGATCAAAATTTTTTATCCGGCCGCGGTGTTGGCGGGGGCCTACGCGGTGGTGACGGTGCGGCGCTTTTTCTTTACGGAAATGCACAAGGAATGGGTGGAAGCGCAAAGCATTGAGACCAATAAAAGTTTGGGCCTGTCGTATCAAACCCAGGGCCTCTTGGACATGGCCTTTGAAAAACTCCGCAAATGTCCTGTGGACGAGGACATGAAAAGCGTCTTGTATAACCTGGCGTTGGATTTCGAGCGTAAGCGCCAGTTCGGCAAGGCGGGCGTCGTTTACGACCACATCGCGCTGGCGGATCCAAATTACAAAGACGTGAAAGACCGATCCAAGGCGGCCAAACAGGCCGGTGAGACGGGTGGATTGGGAAGCGCGGGCAAGGCCGGTGGAACGGTGGTGATGGGCGCCGGCGCCGCCAAACCCACCTTGGGACGCTACGAAATTGAAAAAGAACTCGGCCGGGGGGCCATGGGGGTCGTGTACCTTGGCCGCGATCCCAAAATCAACCGGCAGGTGGCCATCAAAACGTTGCGGTTCGACGATGACAACGACGCGGAAACGGCCAAAATGGTGAAGGAACGGTTCTTCCGTGAAGCCGAATCCGCCGGGACGCTCAACCATCCCCACATCATCCGAATATTTGACGCGGGGGAAGACGGGGATATCTCGTACATTGCCATGGAGTTGTTGAATGGGGAAGATCTGAAAAAGTATGCCGAGAAAGCCAATCTGTTGCCGGTGCCCGTGGTGTTGGACTATGTCGCCACAATCGCCGAGGCCCTTGATTACGCCCACGCCCACGGCGTGATTCACCGGGACATCAAACCGGCCAACGTGATGCGCCTTCAAGACGGGTCCTTGCGCGTGACGGATTTCGGAATCGCGCGCATCGCCGCCTCGTCAAAGACCGCCACGGGTACCGTGATGGGCACGCCCAGCTACATGTCGCCGGAACAGTTGGCGGGAAAAAAGATTGATGGACGGTCGGATTTGTTCTCGCTCGGGGTGATGTTGTACGAGTTGTTGACGGGGGAAAAACCGTTTGAGGGGGAAAGCATCGCCACGCTGTTGTTTAAAATCGCCAGCGAAGAAGCGCCGGACAGTGTTCAAAAACGCCCCGATCGCGTAACGCCGCCCATCAAAGCCGTCATCGATCGCGCTCTCATAAAAGATCCGGACCGGCGGTATCAACGGGGTTCCGAGATGGCACGGGACCTTCGGGCTCTGGCGGGCGTCGGATCCTCCAGCGGAGACGCCGCGCCCGCGGTCCGGCCGACGTCCTTGACCGGATCCGCGACCGACACGGATAAGACCCTCAACATGGGCGTAGGTTTAACGGAGGACAAACAATGAAAATCATCGGCACGGTGATGACCGACGCCGGGCGTGTTCGCAAAAACAACGAGGATTCCTGCCTGATCGACGAAGAGTTGGGTTTGTTTGTCGTGGCCGACGGCATGGGCGGCCACGCGGCCGGAGAAATCGCCAGCCGGTTGGCGGTGGACGTGTTGCACCAGCAAGTGGCCGCCGGGCTTTCGTCCGGGACGATTCCCTCTGTGGGGCATTTGCCCATCCATTGGTCGGGCCCCACGCGGTTGTTGGCCGCGGCGGTCCATGTGGCCAACGACATCGTGTTTCGGGCGTCCCAAGAAAAAATAGAGCGGCACGGGATGGGAACCACCCTCACCGCGGCGTTGATCAACGGGGCTCGCCTCTCGATCGTCCATGTGGGAGACAGCCGCCTTTACCTGTTTCGCAAAGGCCATCTCATGGCATTAACGAAAGATCATTCTCTGGTCAACGAACAATTGGCCCAAGGGCTTATTACGGCCGCCCAGGCGGACGCATCGGATTCCAAAAATATTTTGACCCGCGCGGTCGGGGTGGGTTCCACGTTGGACGTGGACGCCTCCGAACCGTTGTTGCGCAACGGGGACTGGATCCTGTTGTGCACAGACGGTCTGACAAAAATGGTTGAAGAGGGGGATATCGCTCGGGTGTTAAACGAGGGGCCCGATTCGTTGACGGTCGGCAAAAAATTGATTGACCTGGCGTTGGAACGGGGTGGTCGCGACAACGTGACCGTGGCCGTTGGCCGTGTGACCCGTCACGGTCTGTTTGAGAAATTACGAACGGGGTTGAGAAATTGGATGAACCACAGGAGACAACCATGATCAAACTTTTGTTGAAGTTCAACGGAGCGCTCGTCAAAGAATTAACCATCGAAAAAGCCGAGGTGTTTGTGGGCCGCAAATCCGACAACGATATGGTGATCGATAACCCGGCCGTGTCGGGAAAACACTGCCGCGTTTACCGCCAAGGGGAGTCGTATTTTGTGGAGGATCTCAAAAGCACCAACGGAACTTTTTTGCGGGACCGCCGGATTGCCACGGAACCCCTTCATCATCACGACGAGCTGGCCATTGCCAAACACACCATTGAATTTTATAACGACGAAGAGTCTCCGGCCGCGGTAGAAAAATCAACCGATCCCGTGTCGTCCGACGCCACGGTCATTATGGCTTCTCCCCCGCCGCCGCCCGCCGCGGCGTCGCGCGTGGGGCATATGCGAGTTCTGGCAGGTGCCAAAGCCGACCCGGTCGCCCTGACGCAATTGACCACATATATTGGTAAATCGGATCAAGCGCTCATAAAAATCAAAGGGCTCTTCGCCCCCGACCTGGCCGCGTGCGTCGCCAAAAAATCAGACGGATACTATTTGACCGCGCTCAAAGAAAAAACCGTGAAGCTGAATGGGGACAACGTCATGGACCAAGCCCAAGTTCCTCTCAAAGAGGGCGATCTCGTGGATGTGGCCAACCTTAAACTCATGTTCTTTCTTCAGAATAATTCCTAAACACAATCGTACCAGCCAAAAAAGCGTATCTAAAATATTAACTTCCTCAAGTGAATAATTATACTCCGTCCCCTTAGGGGGTGGGTGGCGGCGGGGGAAAAATATTGTATGATGTAATGAGTGGCTGAGGGTGGGCCACTTTTTTTATTTTATTTGTGTCGGGTGGAGAGTTGAGATGGTGGAAAAAGAAATTGAATTATTGGCCCGCCCAATTTTGTTGGCGGCGGGGATGGAGTTGGTGGATGTTCAATTTCGGCCTGAAGGGAATGGGTGGGTGTTGCGGTTTTTTATTGACAAGCCGGGCGGGTTTGGTTTGCGGGATTGCCAAGAGTGGAGCGATCGCCTGGGAACGTTGGTGGATGAGAGCGGGCTGGTGACGCGGTCTTACAATTTGGAAGTATCGTCGCCGGGATTGGCCCGGCCTCTAAAAAAGCGAGAGGATTTTGAGCGGTTCAAAGGGATCGACGCGGTGATTAAAACCGCCGAGCCCATCAGGAATCAGCGGAATTTTCATGGCCGCATTGAAGGATTTGACGGCGATCGATTGGTGTTGCTGGACCGAACCAGCGGATTGGTGCGGATTTCATTGTCGGACATCGCGTCCGCAAAATTGGATCCGGTTCTAAATGAGAGGATAAACCCGTGAGCAATAATGAACTGATGTCGGCGTTGGAACAAATTGAAAAAGATCAAGGCATCTCGAAAGCGGAGATCTTGAAAATGGTGGAGCAGGCGTTGGTGTCGGCCTATCGCCGTCACGCGGGCCAGCAGGTGAACGTGGTGGCGGCCATCAGCCCCGCCTCGGGCCAAATCCAGGCCTATGTGGTCAAAACGATTGTGGAAACGGTGACGAACCCTGTTGTGGAAATCACCGCCGCCGAAGCGGCTCGGGTATCGAACGGCGTCGTGGAAGGCGCCGAACTGCGCATCCCCATCGACGCACGGGATTTTGCCCGCATTGCCGCCCAAACGGCGAAGCAGGTGTTGGTGCAAAAGGTTCGGGAAACCCAGCGCGAAAGCCTTTACAACGAATATAAACCCAAAGAAGGAACCATGATCAACGGCACCGTGTTGCGGTTTTTAAGCCGGAACATCGTGGTGGATTTGGGCCGAGGGTCCGAAGCCATTATGCCCGTGCGCGAACAGGTTCGGCGCGAACACTGGGCGGTGGGCGACCGCATCCGCGCGTTGATTTTAAAGGTGGAACGCAGTCATCGGGGTCCTGAAATTGTGTTGTCTCGGGCCCACGCGGATTTCGTCAAACGCCTGTTTGAACAAGAAGTGCCGGAAATTTACGAAAAAACCGTCGATGTGGTCACTGTGGTTCGTGAACCGGGGTTTCGATCCAAAGTGGTGGTGCGTACCAACAACCCGAAAGTCGATCCCGTGGGCGCGTGCGTGGGTGTGAAAGGGTCCCGGGTGCGGCCGATCATCAACGAATTGCAGGGCGAACGCATCGACTTGGTCGCTTATTCGCCGGATTCCGAGACGTTCATTTCAAACGCCATGTCGCCGGTGAAACCGTTGATGGTGCGGATTCTCAGCCAAGTGGAACGGCGGGCCGAGGTGTTGGTGTCGGACGATCAATTGTCGTTGGCCATCGGGAAGGCCGGGCAAAACGTGCGCTTGGCCAACAAGCTCACCAATTGGAATTTGGACGTGCGTTCGGAATCCCAAAAGCGCGAGGCCGTCAAAGCCTCGGCCCAAGCGACTGTGGATGAACTTTCCCAGTTGGACGGCGTGGGACCGAAAACCGCTGAAGCCCTTCAAAAGGGCGGGTGGGCCGACGTGGCGCGGTTGGCCAAGGCCCAGCCGGACGATTTGACCGCCCTGTCCGGAATCGGTGAAAAAACCGCCGAAAAAATTATTGAAGCCGCCCAGTCGTTCCTATCTAAAAAAGCCGAAGAGGCCGCAACCGAATCTCCGTCCGACGAACCCGCCGTTCTCACGAACGGGGAAACCGAACCCAAAGAGTGAACCCATGACCGAAGCGAAGAAAAAAACCGTCAAGCCCGCCGGTAAATCGGCCCCCAAAAAAAGCGCGGACGAAAAGTCGGCGAAAGAAATCGGTGCCCCCAAAAAGAAGGCGAAAGCGGTCACGCTCCCATCGGTACCTGGATCCGACGTCCCAGCGGCGAAGACGAAACGGGTGGTAGCCAAAGAGCAGGACGGAGAAAAACCCAAGACCAGAAAGAAGGTCGGGGGATCCGTGCCTCCTGTTGTTCAAGAAGAGAAAAAACCGGTCCTCTCCGGTTCCACAGGGGTGGAGGGGGAACCTTCGGTTCAAAAAAAATCGGTCAAAGTTGAAATTGCGGTAAAACCGGTTGTGGGAACGCGGCCCGCGGAGCCCATTTCAACGCCCACCGCGGCGCCTTCCGCGCCACCTCCGGCGGTGTCTGTTCCCTCGTCCTCCCCCGCAAAAGGGGGTGTCGTATCGACGCCGGCACCGGCCAGCCCGTCGCCCACGCCTGTTCGTCCTGCGCCACCCGCGCCGGTTTCACCCAAAGCGCCTGTTTCCGTTCGGCCTTTGTCCCCGGCCGCCCCAGCGGCGCCCGCTGTTGTCAGGCCCAAGGTCACCATTTCCGAAAGCATCACCGTTAAAGAATTGGCCGAAAAGATGGGCGTTAAAATTCCCGACCTCTTGAAAAAATTGTTGGGGTTGGGTGTCATTGCCAACCTGAACCAACGGTTGGACACGGACACCGCAACCCTGGCGGCGGACGCGTTTAATTTTGATGTGGAAGTGAAATCCCTTCTGACCGACGAAGCCATTGTTCCGGCCGATGACCCGAACACCTTGCGGCCCCGTCCGCCGGTGGTGACGGTGATGGGCCACGTGGACCACGGGAAAACGTCTTTGTTGGACGCGATCCGCTCCGCCCGTGTGGCGGAAAAAGAAGCGGGCGGAATTACCCAGCACATCGGCGCTTACCAGGTGCGTACGGAAAAGGGCGTTGTGACCTTTTTGGATACGCCCGGCCACGAGGCGTTCACGGCCATGCGAAGCCGCGGCGCCCAGGCCACCGACATCGTGGTTCTGGTTGTGGCCGCCGACGACGGCGTGATGCCCCAAACCGTGGAAGCCCTGGACCACGCCAAAGCGGCCGGCGTGCCCATTGTGGTGGCCATCAACAAGTGCGATTTGCCCACGGCCAACCCCCAACGCATTAAACAGGAACTGGCCGGGTTGGGGTTGCAGGCCGAGGATTGGGGCGGAAAAACCGTCATGGTGGAAGTGTCCGCCCGCAAAAAAACCAACATCGACACGTTGTTGGAAATGATTTTGTTGGAAGCGGAACTGCTGGAACTCAAAGCCAACCCCAACCGTCCGGCTCAGGGCATTGTGGTGGAAGCCAAGCTGGATCCACGTCGGGGCCCCGTGGCCACGGTGTTGATCCAAAAGGGAACATTGCGGGTGGGGGATTCGTTCTTGTGCGGCGTGAACGCCGGAAAAATTCGGGCCTTGATTAACGATCAGGGCGACCGGGTGAAAGACGCGGGACCCGCTTTCCCAGTGGAAATTTTGGGATTGTCGGGCACGCCCATGGCGGGGGACTCGCTGGTGGTGGTGGCGTCCGATCGGGAAGCCCGGGAAATTGCTGAGCGCCGCCAGGTGATCGCCGACGCGGAAGCCCGCCGGGCCAAGCATCATCTCTCGTTGGAAGAGTTTCACAAGGCGGCCGAGGCGGGCAAAGTAAAATCGTTGCCCATCGTTCTTAAGGCTGACGTGCAAGGATCTTTGGAGGCAGTGAAAGAGGCGTTGGTCCGTTTGGGAAACACCGAGATCGGCGTTCGGGTGATTCACGCCGGGGTGGGCGGAATCAACAATTCCGACGTGGTGTTGGCGGCGGCCAGCGACGCGATTATTTTGGGCTTCAATGTTCGCCCCGACCCATCGTCGGAGTCCATGGCCCAGCGGGAAGGCATTGAAATTAAGACCTATCGGATCATTTACGACATGGTCAACGAAGTCAAAGCCGCTCTGGAAGGCTTGTTGGAACCGGAAGAAAAAGAGGTCACCCAGGGGTGGGCCGAGGTGCGCAAGGTGTTTATGGCCCCCAAAATCGGCGCCGTGGCCGGGTGCATGGTGACCGACGGCAAGGTGGCGCGGACGGCGCGCGCGCGGTTAATTCGCAACGGGGCCATTGTGCACGAGGGCGGGTTGGGAAGCCTCAAGCGGTTCAAAGACGACGTGAAAGAAGTCGAACGGGGTTTTGAGTGCGGGCTGTCTTTGGGCAACTACAAAGACGTCCGGGTGGGCGATCGGTTGGAATTTTATCTGATCGAAAAAGTCGCTCGGAAATTAGCTTAAGGCGGGCTGGCGTGGCGTCCCGGCGGATGGAGAGGGTCAACGAGTTGTTGTTGCGGGAAATCGCCCGTTATGTCCTGCAAAACCAAGAGCCCGAAACGGGGCTGTTGACGTTCACGGCGGTGGAAACCACCGACGATCTCATGGAAGCCAAGGTGTTTTATTCGGTGTTGGGATCCGACGCCGAACGGGGCCGGGCCGCCGAATCGTTGGATCGGATGCGGGGGGACATCACCCGGGCCATGCGGCGGTTGGAAAGTTTGAAACGCTTCCCCCACCTGCATTTTGTTTACGACGACACCCCTTCCCACGCGGCGCGAGTGCACGCTCTGATCGAGAAGACACACCTTGAAAAAAGCGGGGAGTCAGGCCCGGCATGAGTTATTTACCCCCCTTGTCCGCGAAACACCGCTCCGCTGTGGCACGGATTGCGGAGGTGTTCAAAAACAAAAAATCCTTTTTTTTAACAGGACACGAGCGGCCCGACGGGGACACCATCGGGTCGGAACTGGCGTTGGCGTCGTATCTTCGCGGGCAGGGCAAAAAAGTGACCGTGGCCAATGTGGGGCCTGTCCCCCCGGTGTTCCATTTTTTGGCGGGAGCCCGGCGCGTGCGCACCGCCCCCCGGGTGAAAGGCCATTTTGACGCGGCCGTGGTGTTCGAATGTTCCGGTCCGGAACGGATGGGGCATATCATTGATATCAAAACCCAAGCGGACTGTGTGATCAATATTGACCATCACGCCCATCACGGGGATTTCGGCCACATTAATTTGGTCGATCCCGGCGCTTCATCAAATTCCGAACAACTCTGCCAAATTTTTTCCCGCGTCAACCACCGGTTGACCAAAAACGAAGCGACGGCCTTGTACGTTGGATTGGTCACCGACACCGGGCGGTTTCAGCAGGAAAACACGCGGCCGCAAAGCCACTGGGTGGCGGCTTTGTTGTTGCAGGCGGGCGTGGACGTGGCCGACGTGTGGCGGCGCATTTACGCCACGCGGTCCCCGGCGGCGTTGAAGCTGATGTCCCGGGCGTTGGGCTCGTTGCGGATGGAATTGGGCGGCCGGGTGTCGGTTCTGCGATTGTCCCGGAAAGATTTTTTGGAAACCGGCGCCCGGGAAGACGATACGGAAGATGTCGTTAACCAAGGCCTGTTGCCCCCGTCAGCGTGGGTGTCGCTCTTTTTGCGGGAAGTGAATGGGAAAAAAGAAGTGAAGGCCAGTTTGCGCGGAAAAGGAAAAGTGGACCTGTGCCGGCTGGCGGTTTCCCTGGGCGGTGGCGGCCACAAAAACGCGTCCGGCGTGACCTTGCCGGGATCCATGGACGGTGTGGAATCACAACTAATGAAGGCCCTGTCGCTGGCCTTGGGACGGTAAAAGAATGGGTTCTCTTTTTGATCGGCGGGTGATCAGCGGGTTGTTGCTGTTGGACAAACCCAAGGGCCCCACGTCCCACGACGCGGTGTTGTGGGCTCGGCGCGTGTTGAACACCGCCGATGTGGGCCACTGCGGGTCGTTGGACCCCATGGCCACGGGTCTAATTTTGCTGGTGGTGGGGGAAGCCCGTTCCAAACAAAACGAATTTATGGCCGAACGCAAAACATACCGGGGCGTGATTCGCTTGGGACTGGCCACGACCACCGACGATTTGGATGGCGCTCCGTTGCCGGGGTCGTTTTCCCGCAAACCCCAAGACCTGTCGGCGGACGACATTGAGCGGGCCTTGGCTTCGTTTCGCGGCCCGGTGTCCCAGGCGGTGCCCACCTATTCGGCGGTAAAATGGAAGGGGAAACCCCTCTATCATTGGGCGCGCAAAGGGGTTCCGGTGGAACGGCCCGTCAAAGAGGTGGTTGTTCATTCGCTGGAATTAAAAGGGTATACACCGCCCGACGTGACGTTTTTTGTGGACTGTTCCAAAGGGTTTTATGTTCGATCCTTGGCGCGGGATTTGGGCGCGGCGTTGAACGTGGGCGGCACCTTGGCCGCCTTAACCCGCGAATCCATTGGCGCGTATCAGCGCTCAAACGCTTATCCCTGGCAAGACCGGGCCCCGCTTCAAAAAGACCTGTTTGAAAAATCCTTTATTCCCATCGAAAAACTTCCGGACTGAGTTTTCGTGAAAACGGTTTTGACTCTCGGGACGTTTGACGGCGTTCATCGGGGCCACCAGCGGTTGTTGGCGGTGGCCCGCCAGCGGGCGCGGGCGGTGGGCGGGGAAGTCTTGGCCGTTGCGTTTGAGCGGCCGCCGCGCCTGCATTTCGCTCCGGAACCCGGACCTGTGTTGTTGACGACGCCGCTTGAAAAAGAATCCCTCCTGCGGGCCCACGGGGCCGACCGGGTGGAATCCGTGCCCTTTTCGGACACCGTGGCGCGTTTATCCGCCGACCGGTTTTTGGCTCAGTACGTCGGTAAAAAATGGAAAGCCGACGAAATTGTGGTGGGGTTTAATTTTCGATTTGGGCGGGGGCGGGAAGGGGACGACGCTTTTTTAAAGCGCTGGGCCCGGTCCAATGGAAAACGAGTCCATCTGGTTTCCGCGATAACCCAGGGCGGGCGGGTGGTGTCGTCCGGCGTGATTCGATTGTTGGTGTCGCGCGGGGAAATCGACGAGGCGCGCTCTCTTTTGGGACACGATTACCTCATTGAAGGGTCGGTGGTGTCCGGCCGGGGGGAGGGGAAAAAGCTGGGGTTTCCCACGGCCAACGTGGAGGTGCCGGACGATAAAATTGCGCCGTCCGGCGTGTGGGCCGTGCAAGCCTGGTTGCCCACCGGGATCGAACGAAAAGGCGTGTTGAACGTGGGCGTTCGCCCCACGTTCGGCGCAAAGGGGTGTCGTTCGGTGGAAGTCCACCTTTTGGATTTCAGCGGCAACCTGGTGGGCCGTCGGCTTCGGTTGGCCCTGGTCAAGAAAATTCGAAATGAAAAAAAGTTTCCTTCGGTTCAATCCCTCGTCCGCCAAATCGGCCGGGATGTGGAATTCGCACGAAGAGGTTGGTGATCAAGGCCCCTCGCTAGAACACGGTTTTGGGGATATACTGGGAAGGTGACAACACCCCGGGCCGTCATGGTGGCGTTGCTCCTCGTTGTTGCAAGGGGGGGGCATTCGGAAGGGAACGAAGATCGGTCGATTTTTGGCGAATCCCGATCGGTGCGGTCGTCTCATTTTGTTGTTCGTCACGAAGATCCCTTGGCCCCCGCCGGGGTGCTTAACGTTTTGGAAGGTTTGCACGGGAAACTCCTGTTGGACCTGGGTGTTTTTTCTCCCTGGGCTTACAACCAACCCATTACCGTTTATCTTTATCGCGACGCCGAGTCGTATCGGTCGCGCGCGGCCATGGCCCCGTACGTCAAAGCCCATATACGTGTTATGGACAAAGAAGTATTTGGGTTCATGTCTCCGGATTTCCAGCGCGTGATGGCCCACGAGTTGGGGCACCTTTACTTTTCCCAATTTTTTTTGGCCAAATCCACCGCTCCGCCCCTCTGGTTGAACGAAGGTGTCGCGTCGTTAATGGAATGGGATTACGGGTTGGACGGCGATCGGTCCGACATGGAACGCTACCTGCGTCTGAGGGGAACAATCCCCTTTAATGTATTTTTGGCTTATTCCTATCAGCAGGCCGGTCCTCACGACGGAGAAAAGGTGGGGCTATGGTATAACCAGGCTCAGAGCGTGACCCGTTACTTACTGAGGGGGCATGGGCCGTCCGCTTTTTATCGGTTCTGCCACGGCCTGCGCGAGGGCCTATCCATGGACGAATCTCTTCGCGGAGCCTATGGAATGGCAATCCCCGACGCGGGGGTTCTGGAACGCTTGTGGAGGCAAATAGAGACCCCGTGAGGGGAAGGTCATTTTTTGAGCTTTTGACGGGCTGGGGCCGGTTTTGGGGTGGCGCCGGGCGCTTTTAATCCAACGGAGGGAGTCGGTTTTTTTCGCAGTTTCGGCAGGACTGGGCGCTTTCCCCAAGCCCACGTCAGTGCAACGCTGTGCGTGGGGTTCCAATCCGGCGTGATTTGGCTGAAGGCGTAGTCAAGTTTAAAATTGTTAGGCAAATTGAACCCAAACCCCAGGGTGGTGTTGTCCAATACCCCATTGCCGGATGAGCTGGTACGGGCATAGTCGGTGTTGTCCGTTAATCGATTTTTGAAGCCGCCCCGCAAGGACACAAGGCCAAGGCGGTATTCCACGGCGATGGCGGCCTGGGATTCGTTGTCCGACAATGAAGCATCATACCCGCCCAACAGCGAGATCGGCCCTGATGTCCAGCTCAAGCCAATTTTTAATGCGCTGGGTAGGGGGTCCCTCTGTTCAATGTAAGTGAGCCCGGGGCCCAGTTGGTGGACAGACAGGCTAACCAAAAAGTGCGCGGATTGGGCCGTGGCCCCCAGGTCTCCGGACCATCCCACATCAGATTGATTGTCCGCCAAGGTCGATTGAAATACCCGTGCCGCCGCGCCCACGCGCACCCCTCGTTTCAGTTCTTTGGCCAGCGCCCCGGTGACCGTTCCGTTTTGGGAAGTAGCGTTTTGGCCGGTGGGTTGGCCGTAGGGGTCCGTGCCTTCGGTTGATCCGGAATCCGACACGGCCAGCGAGACGCCCCAAGCCAGGCGGGGATTCTGATTGCGGGCATACGCCAGCCGGGCGTTGTTGGATTCTTCCCAGGTCTGAAAAAACGACGTGTCCAATTCGGCTTTGCTGGAAACCGGATCAATCAGGGCGGGGTTGGCTCCCACAGCTTGGGCGCCGCGGGCCGCGGGTGTGACGTCGCCCAAGGCTTGGGAGCGAACCGACGGATTGGGTTTTAAAAACGCCGCGCCCGAAGACCCGCCGTGCAGGGATCCGCTCCCGAAAAAAACAATGGCCAATCCCCACCCGGCCAAGGCCATTGACAGCGGTGGATCGGAAGAAGGGCGTTTGGGAAAAGTCATCTGACAACCGTGATCTTGGTTTTGGCGCGGACCTTTTTATCGCCCAGGCTGTCCGTGACAACGGCGTAATAAACGCCGCTGGGAATGGGACCGGTCCAGGTGTAATCAAACGCGGGGTAGCCGTCAACAGCGGTGTTGGGCGCGTCCAGCCGGGCGCTGTGAACGACCTGGCCGATTGAATCGTAAATGGTGATTTCCACTCCTGCCGCCCCGTCGACCAACGCCCGTATCACGGGGGCGGCGCCGTTGCGGGCGGGTTCAGGATAACTGATCGCCCGGGCCGATTCGCTCGGGGCGTTTTCCACCAAAGTGACTTGGGCCGTGTTGGACAGGGAAGAATAATTCCCCGCGTTGTCTTCGGCTTGAATGGTGTAGTCGTAGGTCGCGGCGGCCGTCAAACCCGTGTCGTTGTAGTGGGTGTCGGTGGGGTGGGCAATGACGGAGTTGTTGCGAAACAACCGGTAACCGGCCAGTCCCGATCCACCCGAATCGGTGGACGGCCGCCAACTGAGCAACACGCGGGTGGCGCCTGTGACAGCGGCGGACAAAGACCCCGGGACGGTGGGGGGCGTTTGGTCCGAGTTGTCCACCACCGTGAGCGTCACCGGCACCGTCACGGAAACAGCCGTCGCGTCTGAAAATGTGACGGAACCCGAATAGGAACCCGCCGCCAGGTCTCCCGTGTCCGCGCTGACCACAACGAACCCTGGCCCGGACCCGGACGCCGGCGAAACAGACAGCCAAAAAGGGGTCGCCGCCGCGTTCCAGAGGAAACCCGACCCGCCTCCGGACGTGTCTGAAACCGTGACCGGTTGGGGGGGAACAGGGAGGCCGCCTTTTTCCGCGTTGAAAAGGATGGAAGCGGGCGTGGCCAGCAAGGTGGTTGTGCCGCTGTTGGACACCGTGACCGAGACCGAGGATGACAGGGTGTTGTTGCCCGCCGAATCGTACGCCCGGGCTGTGAGCGCGTGGGATCCGTTGGCGGCGGTTCGGGTATTCCAGGAGAGCCGATAGGGGGACGACGCCGCGTTTCCGATTACCGACCCGTCGAGCATAAAGTCCACCCGGGCCACCGACGTATCGTCGCCGGCCGTCGCCCAGATGTCAACCAATTGGCTCACGGTTTGACCGGAAATGGGGTTGGTGATGACGACCGTGGGCGAGGCGGTGTCCACGCGGACCGTGACCGACGCCGGCGTGCTGGTGAGAAACCCGTCCGAGGTTGTGAACGTGAATGTATCAACGCCCACAAACCCGTTTGGCGGAGTGTACACCACGTTGGGGGGCGTCCCGCTCAACGCGCCTCGAACCGGAGCGCCGGCGGAATACGTCAGCGCGGTGGAATCCACATCGGTGGCGGTGAGGACGATGGACTTTGACGTGTTTAACGCGGTGGAAAGGGATTGGGCCTGGGCCACCGGGCGGTCGTTGACGGGGTTGACGGTGAGGGTAAAGGATTTTTCCGTCCACAGGCCGCCGGCGTCGGTGACTCGGATCGTGATTACGGCCGAACCGAATTTGTCCGCGGCGGGGGTGACCACCACGGACCGGCTCGACCCGGACCCGGAAAAAACGATGTTGCCGTTGGGCACCAAAGACAGGTTGCCGGAGGCTCCGGTCACCGCAAGAGACCCCGCCGCCGTTTGGGCGTCACTCACGGTGAAGGCCACGGCCGACGTGGCCGCGTCTTCGTTGATCGACACGGACGAAAAATCCGACAACGTCGGCGCGGTGTTGCTTGTCCCCGAGGTGAGTGCGGCGTCTACATAATAAAATGCAAAGGCATTTTCCATGGCCGCCGGGAGACCCCCTTTGACCACTTCCGCGGAACCGGCCACGTTAATCCACTTGAACGATTTCAGCAGGCTGGGTTCCCCGACGCCGTTGTCCTGGTGGCGCAAATACCATCGTTTGGTTGTTCCCACGGGGGCATTTAATGACGATAAATCAAAAACAAAGGCGCCGTCTGCGGCGGTGCTTCCCCCGCTGAACGAGTAGGCGCCCCCCGAATAATTGAGAAATTGCGGGAACCAGTATGTGGCGGGCACGGTTTCGGTTGTGGATGACAAACCAAACGACACCCCGATTTGGTTCCGTTTAACATGGTTAAGCGTGATTTCCGCAAGAGCGGTGGGGGTGTAAGATTGTTTCGCGGTCACCCACATGGCGCCATCGCTCCACCAGCCGGTTTGACGCCCGGACGAAGGCCCACCGGAAACAGCGCTCACGGCCCTCAGGGCATCGTAGGCCATCCAAATGAACCCCCCGTCTTGCCAGCCGGGTCCCCAGGAGTTGGCGATCCGAAAGGCGCCTTTTTCTCCAGAGTCCACGATTCCATTGTTATTAATATCGACCCAAATCATGTCGTTGTAGCCCACCACCGTCATACCGTGCCCCCCGCTGGTCCCGTTGACCCAATAGCACGCCAGCTTGCCCGCAAAGGCGTCGTCTTCGGTGGTGGAGGGATCGTTCGAAATGGCCTTGCTTTGCCAACTGTAAATGTAGGTGGCGATGGAAAAAACGTAACCGTTCATGAGCAGGGTTTTAATTTCCCCCATTGACGTGGGGGTGTCCACATTGCGAATGGATCCGGTTTGATCGACGCGAACGTTCAGCGCGTTTCGGTAGATGGACGCGGTGGTCGGCCACGATTGGGCGTTCCCGTCGTAGGGCCACTCCTGCCAGCTGGGAACACCGTGGTTAGAAACAATGCTCCATCCATTCGTGATCCAGGTTCCTCTGTTTTCGCCGTTGTTGAGAAAATTGTAGGTAAATTTGGGTGACAACCGAACCGCGTCGGTTCCGTTTTTGGCGTCCAAGTCCCGGATCAAAGCGTTCATGTGGGTGAGGGCGTAATAGATGGCGGTCCACTGAGCGCAGGACCCCAGCCCGCCCTGGGAGCGGATGGGGGGAAAATATTTGAGCGTTGAATTGTCGACGGACGGCGGCAAATCCGACGGCAGGTCAGCGGGAACCGCCCGGACCCCCAGCCGATCGATTTCGTCCAGGGTCATCCCGTCCACCTCTTGCCCCAGGGGAGCGACAACGACGGACGCCGCGAGGGGAACCTGCCCTTTGGATTGACGGTAGGCGTTAATCCGGTCGCGTCCGATGGAATTTAAACGGATGCGCTGGGCTTGGATCAAATGGGCTCGGTCCCAGGCCTGTTCTTCCGGCGTGGGGGGAACCAATCCCGTGGCAAACGGGGGATCGTCAGCTCGGGCCCCCGCGGCGATCGCGGCCAGCCCAATGGCAAGCACAGCTATTCTGAGGCGATTGGTCATAAGCATCCTCCCATACATCTAAGGTTACTCCCAGTTCGTGTTTCCGTCAATGGGTCTTCCCACCAAAAAAAATCCAGGAAATTAGTTCTTGACCAGGCACATCGTATCCCCCTAAAGGGTTTGGTCTGTATTTCAGAGAAGACGTTCCTGCATCTTAAGAACGTTTTCGATGGATTGCTACTGCCACGGGGATGGGCACGGCGTTTGCGGCGTTCCCGGCC
>JAYRXX010000005.1:0-9582 GCA_041917295.1 Elusimicrobiota bacterium | reverse complement strand
CCTAAAAAAAAGACTCCGCCAGATCGAAATGAAGGCTGGAATTAAAAACCAAATCCCACCTAAAGGAGGTTCTGCCTCGGTTACCTTTTGAACCGCACAACGAATCACCTCACGGTTACATTCTTATACCGCTTGACGCGTATGCTTTCCGAAGAGGTTGTCTCCGCCGAACCCGCGCCAACAAAAATACAAGAGGCCCCGTGCCCACCACGAACAGGCGCCAGAACAGTTTTTGGTTTGGGGGAACGAACGGGAATCCGCTCCCGCCTTTTCCGCCCCGGGCCTGAACCCACGCCAGGTCCGGACCGTAAGCCAACGTTGCCACCGCGTTCAAAAAGAATTTACCGTTATCAAACCCCACGTTGTCCAAGTTTTCGTTGCTCAGTATTTCCGAACACCCCACCAAAACCAAACTTCCAGGCCCATTCGGGCCATTTTCCACAAAGCCACCAGGGCCTTTCTCCACAGGGTCATGATTTTCCTTCTTTGCCGGTAACAACCCAGGGCCCTCACCCTGCCCTCGCCTCAGCGGCTCTGCCGCCCCAGGTGCTGGGAGCTCTGCGACCGGCCTCCCAAGCGGAGAGGGAAATTCGTTGTTTTCCTTCCCCTCTTGGGGGAAGGTGCTCCGAAGGAGCGGATGAGGGAGCTGAGCGGGTACCTTTCCCAACGGAAAATGTCCGGTCAGCTCAACGACCAGCGGTTGAGAGCTGTCAAAATAATCCCCCTCACGCAAACTATCCGGCGACAAAAATCCGCCTTTCCAGTCAAGGCTCCAGGCGTCTTTGGAAGAAGCAACCAAGGTTTTCCATTCCAACCCGTCGGGAAACCGCCCGGGAAACTTACGCCAGCGGTTTCCCCAAATGAACAACAGGTCTGACAACCGCGCGGTCACGGGGGACTCTTTGGAAAAGTTTTCCGGCACCGCCCGGATCAAAAACGGCTGGGCGTCCGGCGCGCGTTTTTCTTCTTTGCGATAGGCCCCCCAATTGATTTGTTCCCGGCTCGCCACGGGCGCCTTCGATTGGTCCAAAAAGACTTCGCTCACCAGTTCCACACCATAGGGTTCCAAAAACTCGTTGATCCGGGAAAATTGCGGTTGGGGCCAATACACCATGGAATAGGCGTGACCCGGATATTTCCGGGCTTGCATTCGATAATGTTGAACGGCGATAATCACGTTCCCGCCCTCGGCCAACCGCCGAGCCAACGTCTCCCGCACAGCCGGTGCCATCACCCAGGGTTGAATGTAAATCAAAACATCTTCGTCCCCCGGCACTTCGGTTTTGGAGTCATAAAGGCGCACGGAATAGCCTTCGTTGCGCAACGAATCGATTAACCGCGCGTAGACGTCCTCGGATTTGGGCATGGTTTTGATGTTCAACTGTTCCAATTCCCAAAACTCACCTGGGGTTAAACGGGGCAAATCCACCAACACACCCACACGGGGCCGAACCATCCCCCCTAACCGCGCAAACGCCCCCGCGCACAAAAATTCCAATCGATCCAAATTTGATAACGACAACCGCGGAATAACCTCGGCCCGATCCGCTGTTTCAAACACCAATGCCGAATAAACTTTTTTCTCGATATAGCGATCTTCTTCAATAGCCCGAACCGTAAACGGAACCAACTTGTAACGATCCAATTCGGATTTCAAATCCGGTCTTGGCACTGCCGGCACCAAAACGGTCCTCGCCGACACCCGCGCCCGGTTGGCCGACGCCAAACGGTCCAATAAATTTTGTGTTTTCCGTCCAAGTGGTTTTAACGGGCCGGGCAACTCATCGTCCGGAGACCGAAAATAAGTAACCCGAATATCCCGATCCACCCGCGCCGCCCATTCCAAAGTTAAAGGACTCAACCGATTCACCTTCTCCCGCGTCAAATCCACCCCATAAAACCCCATAAAAGGGACGGAGTATAATAATATACTTACGCCTAAAACCGGTCCCACCCACTGCCTCAAAAACCCGAGCCAAATCCTCTCATTACTTTGCATCCATCGCCAGCTCCACCCCCGTCTAAACCACCCCACCGCAAACATCAACGGAACCACCCCCATCCCCACAAACCGCCAAAACACCCGCTGACGCCGAGACAACGGAGGCAAAAGGGGTTTATCTTTCCGACTGGATTGAATGGAAGCCATCCGTTCCGGATTGGCAAAGGTCATAAGCAGGTTCTTCAAATAAAGCCCGTTGGCGCTGTAACGTTGGATTACGGCATCGTCAATTAACGCCCCGCTGGAAAACAAAAACAGTTTTCCCTCCCAGGGCTTATCGCTGGTGATCACCATGCCCACATTTTCACTTTGGCTTGGCCGGTCGCCAGGCACAGCCAAATCCGATTTCAAAAACAGGGTTCCCCCCTGGGGTGCCAACGACCGTGTCCACGATTGCCCGTCCGAGATCAACAACGTCCGACTAAAAAATCCCGCCTCTTTGCCTTTGACTGGATCAAACGACACCGGTGCCGCCTGGGGAAAAAACAAACTTCCCTGGGCCGTTAACACAAACCCTTCTAAATTGGCCAAACTGGCAGGCAAAATCAAATCGGAGGGGCGCCCCCCACCCTTACTAGTTTGCAAAAGAAGCTTCGGTTCAAAAACCGCGCCTCGCCGAGCCAGCCAGGATTCCAACCCGCTTTGAACCGGCACAACCCCCACCCGATCCCCCTCTACCAAAATCCGATAGGGAGAAAAAAACACAAACACGTCTTTCCCATCTCTCAAAAACCGGTCCACCGAATCCACTTCCACGGCGGACAAGTTTTCCGGTTGAATCAAAATTGCCGCGTCCGCCGACGCCGGACCCGCCTGACCTGGAACCCACTCCCCCGCCCCGCCCAAATTGACCATTTCCAGCGTCGCTGTTAATTGACGATGTTCCCCCGCCGATCGCACCGCCACGGTGGGCACATACCGACTATCAATTTGTTGTAAATAGGTCACCAACCGGTTTTCTAAATGGGGTAAATGGTCCGGCGTTACATAAGGAACCGCCCGGGACACGCCTTTAAACTCGACCAACAGGCCCGACCAAACGGTGCTGACCCGGTGTTCATCTTTAAGAATGGTTTTGTGTTGGAATGAAGACAACCGAAACCGCCCCACACTTCGCACTTCCTGAGGACGGTCTTCCGGATGAACCACCTCAAGGGTAATCCGGCCTGGTGCCCAACGGCCCATCTGGCGAACCAGAGCCCGAACGTCCCGTTCCAATGACCGCAACGCCGTGGGCATCCGGCGTTTCTCTGTGACGTAGTAAGTGATTTTTACGGGGGCATTTAAGGAAGCCAAATAGTCCGTGGTTGAACTGGACAAGGAGGTCACGGAATCCCGGGCCAAATCCACGGCCCCTGTTTCCGGATTCCGAAATAGAACGTTAAGCGAAACAGCCCCCAACGCGGCCACAGCGAACAAAACTGCCGATTTCAACGATCTCGCTCCAACACCCCGCGGGTCATCCATAAGGGCACAGCCCCCATCACGAGAAAGAAGAGCGCGCCATGGAGATCCAAAATCCCGAGGGCAAAGGTCTCAAAGTGTGGCACAGGCGAAACGGTGTCACGCAAAAACGATCCAATCTGAAGGGTCGGCCATAACCCGTCCAAAATTCCAGCCACCAACTCGTTTCCCGTGGCATATAGAAGAGCCAACACCAACACACTGGTCAGATAAGCGACAATCTGGTCTCTGGAGAGACTGGACAAATAATGGCTGACCGCCAAATAAACGGCCCCCAACCCCGCCGTGCCCACATACGACGCCAGAATTTTTCCACCGTCCGGGTGCCCCAACCGGTAAAGCATGAACACAATCGGCGCGGTGCCCGCCAGTGTCACGAGGAAGAAAACATACGACGCCGCGTATTTTGAAACGATCAAGTTCCACGGGCTCACCGGAAGCGTGCGCAAAAACTCGTAGGTGTTGATTTCCCGCTCTTCCGCCCAGGACCGCATGGACAACGCCGGCAGAAACAGGATCATTAACATCGGCAAAGGGGCGAAATAGGTGTCCATTTCCGCCACGCCCACCAAAAAGAAGTCGTTAATAAACATTCCGCAAGTCACCAACAAAAACACGATGGCAAAAATGGACGCGATCGGAAGATCAAAATAAGCCGCCATTTCCCTCCGAAACACCGCGGTTGCCACCCACGCCCGATCCCGCGTCATACCAGCGCCTTTTTGAACATGTTTTCCAACTGCCTGGCTCCGTCGCTATCCTCCGGCAGAACCGCGTCGCGGATTAATTTTCCCTGGTGGATCAACAACACGCGCTGGGTCATGGCGGCCACTTCCTGCATAATGTGAGAACTGAACAAAACAATCCGGTCCTTCGCCAACTCCCGCAAAAAGTCCCGCACCATAAAAAGTTGAAGGGGGTCCAACCCAATAGTGGGCTCGTCCAACAAAATCACCGGCGGACGGTGGAGCAACACCGCCGCCATGGAAATGCGTTGGCGAAATCCTTTGGAACATTCCCCGTTCCGTTTCTCTAAAACAGACTCCAACTGAAGCGCCTGAACAAACGAATCGATTCGTTCCATCAGCGTTTTTCCACAAAGGCCCCGCATTTCCCCGGCAAATTTCAAATAATCCCAAACCCGCATGCGGGGATAAAGAATGTTGCTTTCGGGTAAATAGCCTATCCGTCGCCGCACTTCTTCCGGGGATCGGCGCACGTCTAACCCGTCGAGCAAAACCGTGCCGGATGAGGGTAACAAATAGGTGGAGATCACCCGCAAAAGGGTTGTTTTTCCAGACCCATTGGGTCCCAAAAACCCAACCATTTCGCCCGGTTGAATTTCAAAACTCACATCGTCAACAGCCGTCACCCGCCCAAACCGCCTTATCACCCGATCCACTTTTAACACGATTTCAGAACCCCCATTGGTCCGTTTCATCGGCCGGCAACAAAAACCGATACCGCGCCCCGCCAAACGAAGCGGTAACTACACCGTCTTTCTTTTCACCCAACACCAAATCCATCACCCGTTCTCCCTCTGAATTAAAGAACACATACCGGCTTTGCGGCACCTCCACCTCTCCCGAAAAATCCAACGATTCAATTTTAACTTTCGCCAACGCCAATAAAAAACCCTGCACGCCCCGGGGATCCACCAACCGTCGTTCCCGCCCCAAGCGATACCATTTCCCCCGTTGTTTCTCATAGACAGCCAAACTCTCATCGCGTTCCACGGTAAACCGAGTTACCGAAGCCAAGGGGAAATCAACCAAGGCCTGTTTCTTCAAATGAGCTAAACCCGGCCACGCGTCTAAAAAATCAACGCCCACCCCTCCCCGCACCTCGCCATCCACAGCCACGTTCAACACGCGGGGATTTTCCCCTCGACCAAAGGTCAAAACCGTGGCCGGCCCGGACGAAACCTGAATCGTTAATCGAGCCAGAGGACGAGACAACCCCGCCGCCTCCAAAGACAATCGCCGGTCAACCGCGTCGAAATCCGTCAAATACAACCGAACAAGACGTTGCTCCACACCCCGGGCAGCGGACCGATCGGCTGGAAAAAAAGGCCCTGTCCCTTCCGAAACCATCCATTCGCTGTCGCGAATTTCGGCGATCAACCCCGCCCGCCCCGGCCGTTCCAACGTCCACCCCCGCACGTCGCCGACTGGAACGATCCGCCGAACTCTCAAATCCATTGCCTGAACCCGAAACAAAGCCCCCACAGTTGCCGGCACCAGAGCCATCTCTTTTGACGTCAAATTATATACAAACACCTCCGCCCCCACCGGGTTGCTGTTCCCCACTACCAAATCGAAAGACCACCCTCCCAAACCAACGGTCAACCGCGGTGAATCCGGCTCCACACCAAACCGATGGACGTCATCGCTCTGCTCCCACCTTCGCCGAACAGGGACCCGCTCCAACACCGACAAATAATTTTTCAATGCCCGTTGGTCGGCGGCAACGCCTGGGTAAGGTTCAACAAAAACAAAATCGTCTTTTTCTTTCTTCAAATGAAACGCGATCCCGATCGATTTATCGCCCTCTTCCCCCACCCACCCCGTCAACCGAACCTCCGACACCTCTTTAGCCCGGAACGAAACCAACCGTTTCTCCCTCCGCTCAACCGCCTGTTGTCGCCAAAGAAGCCCCCCATAAACAACCGCCGCCACCGCCACAGGGACCCATAAAATTCCGCGACGCCCCATTACCGCCGAACCCGCCACGCCACCACACCCCCGACCAAAAGCAGGGAAGGAAACACCCACACAGACAGATGAAACAGCCGTGCCATGGTTTTCGGATTGTAATCCAATCGAGAGGCAAACAACCGCCGAGGCCGAACCGAAACCAACGGTGCCTGCTCACCCAAAAAAGCCAGGGTGTTCATAAACAGGTCCCGGTTAAAAAGTTGGTTCAAATACTCGTTGCTCACAAAGTCCGAATCGCCGAACACCGCGATTTTGCTGTTATCTGTTTCTGTTCCCCGCGTGGCCAACAGAGCCACGGTATGGGGGCCCACTTTCTCATCCGGAGACCGGCTCACCACCCCCTTTTTAAGAACGCCGTCCACGTCCGATTCCGCCCAGCCCTTGTCTGTCGACCGCGCCAAAATATCGACCCCCACCCGAACAGCCCCTGGCTTGGACTCGGCAAGGGGCTCCACCGTCCGCGCCACCGAAAAAAGAACCGGTTTGCCTTCCATGTCCGCCGTCACCGGATGGGGCGGAAACTCTTTCACATAAATTTGAAACAACGGTCGCGGAGACACCTTAAGCCCCCGCATGCTCGCCAACGCTCGCTGGACCAGCGAAGGGGCCGCCACATCGAGCAGAACGTTCCGCTTGACGTCAACGCCCCATTGGGCCAAAAGGGGTTCCAAACCCGTCGCGGTGGGCGGGTCCAAAAGAAACACAGCCCGCCCGGACGCCGCCAAATATTCTCCAATGGCTTTTAATTCAAATTCCGTAAAACCTTTCCGGGGCCCGGCGACAACGAGCAGGGTGCAGTTGCCCGGGATGTAGTAATGGGGCGGTTCCAACGAAAGGGATTCAACCCGGTAATTTTCGTCCCGCATCTGATCGGCTAACAAGCCAATGCCATCTTTGGACCGGTTGTCGCTCACGTCCCGCTCGCCGTGCCCGGTTAAAAAGTAAACGAAATTGTGGGCTTTCTGAGTGATCTTTAAAATAGCGTTGGTCACGGACTGCTCGTCAATGGAGGGGATCAAGATGAACCCGTCCCCAAAAGTCAAAACCCCCTGCCCATCTTGGTCCACCTTGTAACGATGGGCCAAATCAGGATTTTTTTCCGGGTCGATAAAGCGATACGAGATGGAGCGGTTAACAAAGGCGTAACTGTCCAACATGTATTTGACGTTGTCGGGGGTTTTCTTGGTGGAGAACACCACCAGTTCAACGGGCTCTTTAATCCATTGAACCGCTTTTTTCGATTGGTCGGACAAACTGGAAATCTTGTCCGGTGTCACATCCAACCCTGTGTAAAACAAAAACCCAAACAGGTTGATTAACACCAACACAGCCCCCGTCCCCGCGGTGGTCGACAGAAACCGCCGGGATTCCGGCGTTTTTCCCGAAAGAATCCGCCCCACACGGGCCCCTTCCACAAGCCGCTGGGTCAAAAACAGCCAAAAAAAGACAAACGAAACCAAATACACCAACCCCCGCGTGTCCACGAACCCCCTCATAAGCGCCATGGCGTGATCTTTTATGCACACAGCTCGGAGCAGTTCACCCCCAAGCCCGCCTAAGGCCGAAGCCGGACCGCTGACCAACGCAAAGAAATGGGCTAAAAACACCGTGACCACAAACGCCACGATCTGGTTTTCCGTTAAAGAAGAGGCAAAAAGGCCCACGCTCACCACGCACGCCCCAGCCAGGAGAAGGCCCAAATACCCTGTCAAAAGGGGCGCCAAATCCGGCCCCGGCTGGCCGAACACGAACAACAAAATCGGATGAAGCGTTGTTAAGGCAAGCAAAATGAGCAAAAAGCAAACCGCAGACAAGAATTTCCCCAACACAATGTCCCACGTCCGCAGGGGCGAGGTGAGCAACAGTTCCAGGGTTTTCTGCTTTTTTTCCTCGGCCAACAACCGCATTGTCACCGCGGGCAAGAACACCAACAACAACATCAAAGTTTCTTTAAACAACGGTTCCACCACAAGCCGTTGAAGATTGATTTGATTAAGGGTATCCGGCCGCCCGGACATAAGAGCCATACTGAGCACATCGTTAAAGCGCGTCACATGACCAAAAAAGAACCACCCTTCCAAAACAGAAAACAAAGCCAACACCACATACCCAATAGGCGAAACAAAATACGATTTCAGTTCATGCGTCGCCATCCGCCCAATTAACCCCAACCGCTCTTTCATAAATCGTTTAGCCCTCTCTGAAGTTTGGCCATTCCTGAATTGTCCCACCTTGGCTCGTCATTCCGGAATGATTCTATCCGGAATCCAGATTTTCCCTAAATTTCTTCCTCATACGTATATTTCAAAAACAGCTTCTCCAAATCTTCCCCGACAATCTTATCCAAAGAATCATGAAACTTCATTTGCCCCTTGCTAATAATCAATATCTCATCGCAAATCAAAGTGACTTCAGGCAAAATATGGGTGCTGAGAATAACGGTCATTTCGCCCGCCAGGGATTTGATCAGCCGACGAATTTCGGCAATTTGTTTCGGGTCCAACCCCACGGTGGGCTCATCGAGGATCAAAAAAGAAGGTTGGTGAATGATGCTTTGGGCGATCCCCACCCGTTGACGGTATCCTTTCGAAAGCGATCGAACCAACTTCCGCCGCACGTCCAACAGACCGCAGGTGGTTTCAACGTTTTCAACGCGCGCCGGGATTGTCTCGCGGGGGACGCCTTTGAGGTGAGCCACGTAGGTGAGATATTCATCGACACGCATGTCCAGATAAAGGGGCGGGGTTTCCGGCAGGTAACCGATTTTCTTTTTGGCTTCCAAAGGGTTCTGTTGAATATCCAACCCGTCGATCAAGATCCGGCCGGCCGACGGGGGCATAAACCCGCTCAACATCCGCATAGTCGTGGTTTTCCCGGACCCATTGGGCCCCAAAAACCCAAGGATTTTCCCTTTCGCGATGGAAAAGGAAACTCGATCCACCGCCAGGAAATCCCCATAATACCGCCGCACATCCTGCACGTCGATCATGATGTCTCTTCCACCGCCTCGCGGCCGAAACAAATCGCCTTGCGACATTCTAAAACACACAACACAATTATGCAAACCACCTAGGCGAATAATTGAAAACTCGGGCGGAGAAACCCTCTCACGCTGGCGGGACAATGGGCATGAAATCTAATTCTCTTTTTTCACCCCATTGCTTTCCCTCTCGTCATTCCCGAACGACACTATCGGTAATCCAGCCATTCTTTAAGTATGGCGATCAACAACAAAGTGAATAATTATACTCCGTCCCCTTAAGGGGGTTCGGCGGTGATTCTTATTCGGATGCTTTGGGGGGTTTCGGTGCGGGATGTGGTGGGCATGTCCATGCGGATCCACAGCTTGCGGTCTTCCCCGGCGGGCACGTTTGTGCCTGTGGTGCTTCCGTCAATGCT
>JAYRXX010000004.1:0-3787 GCA_041917295.1 Elusimicrobiota bacterium | reverse complement strand
AGGCCAGCGCATAGCGGTTCGCGTTCCCGGGGGTGAAACAATATCGGCGCGGGTGCCGTTTTGGGGAGACCATCAAGCGCGAAACGGCGCTTTGGTTTTGGCGGGTCTTACACAACTGCGGCGGCGAGGGTGGATTTTGCCCCATCGAGCCGTTCAGGAAGGCTTGGCCCAGGCCCGTTGGGCCGGCCGATTCCAGGTGCTTCGGCGATCCCCGCCCGTGGTATTGGACGGAGCCCACAATCCGGCGGCAGCCCGGGTGTTGGCCCAGGCGTGGCGGTCCGCTCCCTGGGGACGGACCAAAGCGGTGTTGGTTTTTTCGTGTCTCAAAGATAAAGACGCGGCGGGCATCGTCCGGGCGCTCGGGCCCCTTGTTCGGCGGGTGATCGTGGTTCCGGTGCGGTCCGATCGGGCTCAGTCGGCGGACGAGTTGGCCAAGGCGTGGGAGCAGACCGCGCCGGTTTCAAAAGCGAGAAATTTTGCCCACGCGTGGCGGCTCGTTCGGGAAGAAAAAGGATCACCCGTTTTGGTGGCCGGGTCCCTTTATCTGGTGGGAGACGCCATTCGGTTTTTTAAGGGGAGAGTGTGATGCGTAAAGGACTTCGGCTGGGGGTGGACCTGGGAGGAACGTCGGTGAAGTTGGCCCTGGTTGACGAGCGGGGCCGGTTGCACGACAAAGTCGCGGTGGATACCGTTAAACAGCCGCGGGCGTTGGTGAAACGGTTGAGCGAGGCCGTGCGGCCGTGGTTGAATCGCTCCTTGTTGGGGACCGGCGTGGGCGTGGCCGGGGATGTGGATTCCCAAAAAGGCGTGGTTCGTTTTTCAGCCAATTTGGGCTGGCGTCGGGTTTCTTTGGCCGCCCTCTTTCAAAAATTTAAGTTTCCCGCTCCCATCGTATTGGACAACGACGCCAACGTCGCCGCCTGGGGCGGGTATCATCTGGAATTGGGCGCGCGGCCAAAAAGTTTAATCACGCTAACCTTGGGTACCGGGGTTGGAGGGGGGCTGGTAATAAATGGCCAGGTGTATCGGGGCGTCACCGGATCCGCCGGGGAAATTGGCCATCTTGTGGTTCAAGAGGGGGGCGACCCGTGCGCCTGCGGCAATCGGGGTTGCTTGGAATCGTATTTGGGGGCCTCGGCCATGGTCCGTTGGGCACGGGCCGCCTACGCAAAAAAAAAGCAAGTCGTAGAACCGTTGGACCCAAAAATTTTGGAACAACGCGCTCTTCGACGGGATCCCGTGGCTCAAGAAGCGTATGCCCGCGCCGCCCGGGCGTTGGGAACCGCGTTGACAAGTTTGGTAAACCTTCTTAACCCGGACACCATTTTGTTAACCGGCGGTGTGGCCCGGGGAGCCGGCCTGTTTTTGCCCCAAGCCATGGGGATATTAAAGTCGGGTGCGTTCAAAACACCGGCCCGCGCGGTTCGCGTCGTGGTGGCTCGGGGAAAAACCGACTTGGGCGTTGCCGGGGCCGGACTGATGGTGATATGAATTGGTCCATCCTGGCGGGGTTGCTGGTCGTCGTTTTCGCCCGGGGCCTGCGGGCGGATTCGTCTGACCCCTCCGTGGTGCCGTTGTCCACAGCCTCGTTGACGTGCGATTATTTGGAGTTTCTGTCATCGGAAAACGTGGTCAATGCCCGGGGTAACGCGGTGGCCATTTCCAGCGGCACCCATCTGCAATCCGACGAAATGACCCTTTACTTGTCCAGCCAGGTGGTGGTGGCCAAAGGTCACGCGGTGCTTCTGTCCAGCACCACGCGGCTGGAATCCGACGAGCTGATGCTGGACCAAGTGAATAAGGAAGCCACGGCTCGAGGAAAAATGTATCTGCAAGACCAAACCCTGACCCTTCAAGGAGACTTTGCCCATTACAACTGGGGCGCGTCCACGGGCCAATTCCACAATGTTTATATTCAGGAAGGCCCCTGGCGAACCTGGGGTCGCACGTTGGAGCGGTTGGGGCCCACCACCTATCGTATTCGCCGGTCGGCTTTTTCGAGTTGCGCGCTCAACCCGCCGCACTATCATTTCCGAGGGAAAACAGCGTTTTATCGTGTGAACGAGCGCATGAGCGTAACCCACATCCGCTCCGCCGCGGAGGAAACGCCGTTTTTGTATTTCCCTTATTACACACGTTCGTTAAAAGACAATCGGTGGAGCTACACCATTGAACCCGGCAACAGCGAACGCAACGGGTTGTTCGCCAAAAACGTGTTCACTTATCCGATCGGCAACCACGCCCAAGCGAAATTACTTTACGACTATTATTCTGACGCGGGCAACGGGTTCGGGGCCGAATACACCTATTCCACGTCCACGGCGCGGGGGTCGGTGTCGGGCTACCAAATTGATGACCGCATCGATGGGCGTCGGCGGTGGAACCTGCGTTTGGCTCACTGGCAACAGCTGGCGCCCCGCTGGCAAATGCAGTCCCGGGTGGCCATGCAAAGCGACCAAAACATGAACGACGTTTTTATCGGGGACGATTATCAGCGTGTTCGCCAACTGGGGGAATCCGATGTGGCGTTCACGCGGTCCGGATCGTGGTACTCGGCGCGGATCTTTGCCGAACACAACCGGGCCTTGGATTCGGCCAATAATCGATACGTGACAGACACAACTGTTCTGCCCCAACTGGGGTTCCAATCCTCGGCGTTGCGGATCAAAAAGTCGAACCTTTACTTCAATTTCGGGGGCAATTTTCGAAACGAATACGACCGCCCCGTCAGCAACAGCGCCCCCGCGGGCGCCACCGACCCCATCGTGCCGGGCCTGGATCATTACCGGCAATTTGCCGACGCGGTCGGCCGGTTCTCGTGGCGGTTGCCGGTGACCAAAACGATTTCGCTGGAACCCTCCGCGGGAATCACCGAAAACTGGCAATCCAGCCAGGTTAATGGCCAAGAACTGGATCCGGCTAACGTTCTTCAGGGATCCGGCCAAACCGGCCTGAATTTGCGCCATCGGGTGACCCGCAACCTGGACTACGATTTTGGCCATCGATACAGCGTACGATGGAAACCCAACACCTTTCGGCGCGACCACGAAGCCGCCGATCACGGAACAACGGAAAACGCCCTGTCGTTGTTCGCCAACTACCGCCCGTCGCGCGAGGTGTGGGGCCGGGCGTCCACGGGCTACGACCTGCGCGACACTTCTCCCTATCGAATCCCCCGCCAACGGCTGACGCCCCCGTCCGTGGAGATGGGATACCAGCCCCGACGATGGTTTTCCTTGTCGGGGCGGGAGGTGGTCCAAGTGTATCCGGCGCGCAAACCCCAATCGACCGTTGTCGATGTGCGCGTGGGACCGGACGACAAACTCTTTTTTTCCGCGGGTATAAGTTACAATATCGTCCGGCCCGGAGAGCTGGACTTGTCCAACGGCGCCGCGTTCAATTTAACCCGCGGATGGTGGTTGTCGGGCGACATACGATCGACCGCCGCCGGGGCCGGGGGCATGCGTTACAATTCGTTGGACGTGCGGGAAAAAAATCTCGTGGTTCGACGGGACCTGCACTGTTGGGTGGTGCGCGTCACCTACAAAGACAGGCCGGGCTCCCACGAATTGTTTTTCCGGCTGGACCTGAAATCGTCGTTGGACATGCGGGCCAAAACCACCGTGGTCGACGACACCCAATACTATCCCGCCCGTCCGAAGACGGCGGATTAGGAGTTAAGCATGAAATTGATGGTGACAGGCGGCGCGGGGTTTATCGGGTCCCATTTCGTTCGCTTTTGGTTGAAGACGAATCCGTCGGACCGGGTGATCACGCTCGATAAGCT
>JAYRXX010000003.1:0-9839 GCA_041917295.1 Elusimicrobiota bacterium | reverse complement strand
CCCGCGACGGGTGGATCGGCGTCGATGACGTGAAACCCGCGGCGGGCCCGGTCGGAATTTCCCCGGCGCGGATATCGGCGGTGTCCGTGGAACCCAGCGGCCGGCACACCCTGGTTCGTGTGGCATTGGGATCCAAAATTCCCTTTGAGATTCGTCCGGCCGAAGGGGGGCTCGAAATCGACGTTCTCTTTTACGGAGCCGTTTCGGACACGGACTGGATCCATTATCGGGGTTCCGCCCGGACGGTGAAACGGGTGGAATGGTTTCAAGACGACGGCGAGATTTATCGCTTGCGGGTACACCTAAAGCCCGGCGCCTGGTGGGGCTACGATGGCCGCTTTGAAAACGGATCGTTTGTCCTGGAATTGCGCCGCCCACCTGAAAACCGAAATCATCCGGCTTCATTGGACGGCCTTAAAATCGCCGTTGATCCCGGCCACTCCGAAGACCGGGGCGCCGTGGGCCCCACGGAATACATGGAAAAAGACGCCAATTTGGCCATCGCGTCGTGTTTGGAGAAAAAATTGGTTCGGGCCGGCGCCGAAGTCTATTGGGTTCGCAAAGGGAGTGAAAACGTAAAAGTGTACGATCGGCCCAAACGGGCCTGGGACGCCCGGGCGGATCTGTTGATCAGCGTTCACAACAACGCGTTGCCGGAAGGCGCGAACCCGTTTGAACGCAACGGATACGGCGTTTATTATTATCATCCCCAGAGCCACGACCTGGCCGAAAAAATTTATTCCGCCTACGGCGCCGTTTTCCGAGACGGCCGCAACCAGTCGGGCGCGCGGCTTCGTGACGACGGGTTGCATTACGGCAATTTGGCTTTGCCGCGAACGCCCCAAATGCCGTCGGTGTTGACCGAGTCGGCCTACATGATTCGCCCCGAGGAAGAAAGCCTGTTGCGAACGGAACCGTTCCAATGCGATTGCGCCGAAGCCATGTTTCGCGGGGTGGTCCATTTCGTGGAAGATTTCCGGCGCCGTTCGGAACCCAAATAGCCCTTGCGTTTTTCGTAAACTCCTCCTATAGTTACTTCGTCACGCGAGTGTGGAATCCCTTGCATCGGATCCCTATTGAATACAACTGATTCACGTGGAGGGTTTCGCCGGGTGAACGCGTTGTGGCGCAAGATCGGCCAGGGGTTGTCGGGAGTGTCGTTCGGCACCTTGGCCACGTTGTTGCGGGGTCGGACGTTGAGCCGTCGAATTCTGGCGCCCGTTCTTCCCGCGGTGGTGGCCGTGTCGGTGTTCTTCGGCGTGTTCAGTTATTGGATGGTGCGCCGTCAGATCGTTAATTCGGTGCGCCAGGTGATGACGTCCGAAGCGGCCAACACCGCCCGGTCCCTGGAAGGATTCTTTCAACAACGCCTCAACGATTTGGACGCGGTGTGCGAAACCCCCCTCATCGCCGATTACAACAAAAACCGCGGGTTCGGCCTCGGCCAAGAAGCGGCGGTTTACCGGCGGGAACTCCAGCGCTACTTCAAAAGTTTCTCCCAACGATCCAAAGTCTATTACGACATCGCCTACGTCTCGGCCCAGGGGGACCGGGTGTGTTCCCTCCGCCCTTCGATCGATCCGGACCGCTACCGCGCCTCGTTCCCCTCGAATTTCATGGACCTGGTTCGATCGGGAAAACGGTTCGATCCATCGTTTCAGCGGGCCGACGACGGGCCCGTCATCAAACGGTACGCCAAACCGGTCTTCGACGAGGCGGGCGTGTTTTTGGGCGCGATCGTGACCGATTGCGACATGACTCCGGTGGAAGACATAATGCGGGAGGTGAATGGAATCGACGGGGGGTCCACGTTCATGGAGGACATGGAAGGCAACCGTTTGTTGGGGGGGGGACCCGTGGGAACCCGCTCGCTGTTTCGCGGCGAAGAACACATCCACGAAGATGGCCAGGCCAACCGATGGAAGGTGGTGGTCACCGCGCCGGCCCGGGAATACCTGGCCAAACCGTTGCGGTATATTTTTTGGTCAACCATTATTTCGTCTATTTTAGGACTTCTCTTTTTGGCGTTTCTGATCGTCCACCGGGTGTCGGACCTCATGGAACCCATCAACGGGTTGGTGGAGGGAACCCGCCGGTTTGCCTCGGGCGATCTGCATTTCCGGTTCCCGAATTTAAAAAGCCTGGAATTGGACGTGTTGGCTGGCTCGTTCAACAAAATGGCGGAAACGCTCGAAGCGCGCAGTCGGGAATTGGAAAAGCGCCTCCGCCAAGCCACGGCGTTGCGCGACATGGAAGAGTCCGTGATCCAGCGTCAGGACGAGGAAACCGTGTTGCGTACGTGCCTGGAATCGGTGGCGCGGGGGTTCGCCTTCGACCGAACGGGTTTGTATTGGGTGGACACGTTCCACAAGGAAATCGTGGGACGATACCTGTTCGGGTCCGACGGGGCGGGCTTCACGGAAATGGCGTTTAAAAAACGGCGTGTTCCCCTCGGGGGCGACGACATCCTCAACGACGTCCTTCGCAACCGCCAGTCGGTGGTCGTGAAAGAGCCTGGCGGGGACAGCCGTGTTAACCCCGCGTTCGTTACAGAAGCGCGCAGCCGTGAATTTTGCATGGCGCCCATTTGCGGCAAAGACCGCGTGCTGGGCATCATCACCGCCGACAACTACGATACGAAACGGCCGTTCACCGAGGCCGATCGGGAAGGATTGATGCTGTTCGCCAACGCCGTGGGGTTGGCGTTGGAAAACGCGTTTCTGTTTCAAAACCTGGCCGAGAGCGAATCCAAACTACGCACGGTGCTGGAAAATTCGCCGGAAGCGATCATCGGGTTGTCCCGGGAACAATGGATCGGGACGTGGAACCGGGGGGCGGAAAAAATATTCGGTTACTCCGCCGGCGAAGCGCTGGGCAAGCCCATTGCCCTGTTGTTCCCCAAAACCGCGGGGGAGTCGTTCAAAAAGTTGTTGAACGACGTGATGGAGAAAGGCTGGGTGAGGGATTTTTCCATGCCGGGCCAATCCAAGGACGGCCGGGCTCTGGAGTTGTCTTTGTCGTGGGGCGGCCAGCACGCGGATTTCTGGATGAACAAAGAATGGACCGTGGTGATCCGTGACATCACCGAATCCCGCCGCCTGCAACAGCAGTTGATTCGGTCGGAAAAACTGTCGGCGGTGGGGCAGTTGATTTCCGGCATTGCCCACGAGCTCAACAACCCGCTTCAAGCGGTGGTGGGATACGCGGACGTTTTGAACGAGGACATGAAAGCCCGCTTGGCCAGCGGGCCCCGGGCCCAGCCTTTGAACCCGGCGGAAATCGCCAACGACGTGCGCATCATCATTGAAAACTCCATGCGCTGTCAAAAAATCATCGAGAATTTGTTGATGTTCGTGCGCCAGGGCGATTTGGAAAAACGGCCGGTCGATTTGGCCGACGTGGTTCGGGCGGCGCGGGAATTGTTGGATTACAAACTCCGCAAGTCCGCCCGCGTGGACGTGGACGTGGACATTCCCAAAAACCTCCCGTTTTTGAAAGGGAACCTACAACAGGTCCAACAAATTTTTCTCAATCTCATGAACAACGCCTGCGACGCGATGACCATGTCCGACAAGCCCGGACCCAAACGGCTGAGCATTTCTGTGAAGGCGATGCGCGCGGGCGGTTTGCGCATCGAAATCACCGATAACGGGCCCGGTATTCCGGTTCACGCGCGGGACCACGTGTTCGAGGCGTTCTACACGACCAAGCCGGAAGGCCGGGGGACCGGGTTGGGCCTGCCTGTGTGCCGCCAAATAGTTGAAGAGAGCGGCGGCCGCATCGGCTTCGACACGGAGCTGGACCGGGGCACCACATTCTGGATCGAATGGCCGGAGACAACGGAAGCGGCGCCGCCGGTGAAAGAGAGGCCCGCCCTGCCTCCGTCGGTTCAGGGCAAATCGATTTTGTTGGTGGACGATGAGCCCGACGTGCTGGGTTTCTTGAGCAAAGTCATCCAATCGGAAGGCAGCCGTTTGGAGGTGGCCGCGTCTCTTAAAGAGGCGATTGCCCACGCGGCGAAGTCGGTGTTCGATCTGGTGGTCACCGATGTGCGTTTGGGGGAAGCCACGGGCTTGTCTCTCTATGAAAATTGGGGTCTGTGGAGTTCCCATCCGCGTCCGCCGTTTTTGTTTATGACGGGGGACGTGTTGACCGGGACCACCGTTTCCGATATTGAGGCCCGGGGCCTCACGCTTCTTCGTAAACCCATTGATTTGGTCACTCTGCAAAGCGCGGTTCGAAACGCGTTGGCTCTGCCCGGCGCGCCATTGAATCCATCCCCCCCAAAAAGATAGAATACACCCGTCAAATTTGATGGCCGAGGATGTCATGTTCATTTTGCTCCTTTTTAAAACCTCTTTTTTCCCCTCCGTCAGCACTCGGCCATGACCCTTTCCCATGATAATAAATGGATGTACCATGCCCTGGCTCTGGCCGAACAGCGGGGAACCCGTGCCCATCCCAACCCGCGGGTGGGGTGCGTGATCGTGCGGCGGGGCCGTGTGGTGGGGGAAGGGGGCCACGAACGGTTTGGTGGTCCCCACGCGGAAGCGCTCGCTTTGGCTCAGGCCGGCGAGCGGGCCAAAGGCGCGACGCTCTACGTGACGTTGGAACCGTGCCCCCACTGGGGAAAAACACCGCCCTGCGCCGACGCGGTGGCGCGGTCCGGTGTGGCCCGGGTGGTGGCGGCGGGACACGATCCCCATCCGCGCTTTCGGGGCCGTGGCTTTGCGGCTTTGCGGCGAGCGGGCGTGACGGTGGAAACCGGCCTTTTGGAAAGCGCCGCCCGCCGGTTGAACTTGGGATTTTTTTCCCGCCAAAAAAAAGGCCGCCCGTTTGTGCGTCTCAAAATGGCCCAATCGTTAGACGGTAAAATTGCCAGCCGCACCGGCGCGTCCCGGTGGATCACAGGCCCCGCGGCCCGTCGATGGGTTCACGGTCGGCGGGCCGCGTGCGACGCCGTTCTGGTGGGCGGCGAAACGGTGCGCCGAGACAACCCTTTTCTGACGGCCCATGGATCGGGCCCCGACCCGGTCCGGGTGATTCTCTCCTCGTCGTTGAATTTGGATCCGCGGTCGCGGGTGTTCGACCGATCCGCTCCCACGTGGGTTTTAACCGGTGCGCAAGCGCCGGTTCAACGGCGGCTCCGGTTGGAACGGGCGGGCGCGCAGGTGATTCGTGTTCCCGAGCGCAACGGCGGTATTGACGTGGCCCAGGCCTTGGCCGTTCTGGGCAAGCGGGGGGTGGCCGACCTGTTGGTGGAAGGCGGTGGATCCACGGCGGCGTCATTTTTGGAATCGGGGACGGTGGACCGGGCCTATTTTTTTGTGGCGCCCTTTTTTCTGGGCGGCCGCACGGCCCCCACGTCGGTTGACGGCGCGGGGTGGGTTCGGCCCAATCTGGGGCCGCGGCTAAAAAATGTGCGGGTGACGCAAATGGGCCCGGACATTCTTGTTCAGGGAGATCTTTGATGTTCACGGGCATTATTCAATCCCTGGGCCGTGTGGTGGACCGCAACGGGTTGCGTTTGACCGTGGAAGGGCCCCTGCGTCGGGCGCGGGTAGGCGATTCGATCGGGGTTAACGGGGTGTGTTTGACGGTGGTGCGGGTTTCGGGGGCGGCCCGACGGCGCCGGGTGGCGTTTGATTTGTCCCAGGAAACGGTGGACCGCACGACCCTGGGTGATTGGACCGCCGGCCGCCCGGTTAACCTGGAACCCGCCGTTCGCGCGGGGGATCCCTTGGGCGGCCATGTGGTTCAAGGCCACGTGGACGGAGTGGGGCGGATTTTGGCGCGCCGGGCCAAGGACGGTTGGACCCTGTTGACTGTCGGATATCCCGCGGTGTTTAATCGATTTTTTGTTCATAAGGGGTCTGTGGCGGTGGACGGGGTCAGTTTAACCATGTTGAACCCGGGCAAGGGCCGGTTCAATGTGGCGGTGATCCCGCACACGGAAAAAGTGACCACGTTGGGAAAGGCGAACGTGGGCGATCGGGTCAACCTGGAAGCGGACGTGATCGCCAAGCAGGTGGCCGCGTTGATTCGTCTGTGGAGGAAACGATGAAATTCCAACCGTTGGGAGAAGCGTTGGCGGATTTCAAACGGGGCAAACCCTTGATTGTGGTGGACGATCCCGGCCGAGAAAACGAAGGCGACGTGGTGGTGGCCGCTGAAAAGGCCACGCCCGCCGTTATCAACTTCATGGCCAAAGAGGCCCGGGGTTTGATTTGTGTTCCCATGCTGGGGTCGGACCTGGATCGCTTGAATGTTCACCCCATGGTGGAGCGGGGGGAACCACGGGAAGCGGCGTTTACGGTGTCGGTGGACGCGCGCAAGGGCGTGACCACCGGCATTTCCGCCCACGATCGGGCGCGAACGGTGCGGGCCTTGGTGGACCCCAAAACGAAACCCGACGATTTGCGTCGGCCGGGCCATATTTTTCCGTTGCGGTACAAGGAAGGCGGCGTTTTGGTGCGCTCGGGCCACACGGAAGCGGCGGTGGATTTGGCCCGGTTGGCGGGGTTGGCTCCGGCGGCGGTGATTTGCGAGATCATGAACGACGACGGGTCCATGAGCCGGCTTCCCTCTCTGTTTAAGTTCGCCCGTCGCCACGCGCTTCAGATTGTGACCATCGAAAGCTTGATCGCCTACCGACGGCGCCACGAAAAGTTGGTTCGGCGCTTGGCGTCGGCCAATTTGCCCACGCGGTATGGGCTTTACCAAATTCACGTTTACGAAGATGTGCCCACCGGAGAACACCACGTGGCCCTGGTGCGCGGATCGGTGGCGGGGGAGTCCAACGTGTTGGTGCGGGTTCACTCGTCTTGTTTCACCGGCGATGTGCTTCATTCGTTGCGGTGCGACTGCGGGGAACAATTGGAAAAGGCTCTGGAAAAAATTAACGACGAAAAAAAAGGTGTTCTTCTTTACATGCACCAAGAGGGACGGGGCATCGGGCTGGTAAACAAGTTGCACGCCTACGCGCTCCAAGAGACGGGCTTGGACACGGTTCAGGCCAATTTAAAATTGGGCTTTTCGTCTGATTTGCGGGAATATGGGATCGGGGCGCAAATTCTGGCCGACCTGGGCCTGTCCACGGTTCGGTTGCTCACCAACAATCCCAAAAAAATTGTGGGCCTGGACGGCTACGGGTTGCGGGTCACCCAGCGGGTCCCCTTGCAGGTCCCCGCCAACCGCCACAACCGCAATTACCTAGCCACCAAACGGTCCAAGATGGGGCATCATTTGGAGGGTCTATGAAAATACGGTCGACGGGCACGACGCCGAAAAAATGGAACGGGCGCGGCCGGCAATTCGCCGTGGTGGTAGCGCGGTTCAACGGGCCGATCACCGACGCTTTGAAAGACGCTTGCGTGAGTACCTTAACCGCGTCCGGGGCCAAGGTAAGGACGGTGATGGTGCCGGGGGCGTTTGAACTTCCGTTGGTGTCCCAACGGTTGGCGAAAACCAAAAAATTCGACGCGGTGATCGCCTTGGGATGCGTGATTCGCGGTGAAACGCCCCACGACCGATACATTTCCATGGAGACCGCCCGGGGCCTTGGTCAAGCGGCGCTGACCACAAATGTGCCGATTGTGTTCGGCGTCTTGACGCCGCTCACCCCGCGGCAGGCTTGGGCCCGGGCCGGAAAGGGCCCGAACAACAAAGGGGTCGAGGCGGCAGAGGCCGCGTTGGAAATGGCGGATTTGATGGAGACATTGTAATGGGCTTGCGACGGCAGTCTCGGGAAGCGGCCCTGCAGATCCTTTATTTGGCCGACATTGCCCGGTTGTCGGGCAAACAGGCGGCCGAAATTATTTGGGCCGGAACCAACGTGCCGCCCAAGGCCCGTCGGTTCGGCGATGTGTTGGCCGCGGGCGCCATGGCCCACCGGGCGGAGATTGATTTGCTGATCGCCAAACACGCCGACAACTGGGAAATTTCCCGCATGGCCGCCGTGGACCGAAACATTCTGCGCTTGGCGGCCTTTGAACTTCTTTACGAGCTGGACACCCCTGTGTCGGTGGTCATCGATGAAGCGGTGGAGATCGCCAAGACCTTTTCGACCGTGGACTCGGGAAAATTCGTGAACGGGTTGTTGGACCAAATCAAAGGGTCCCGCCCGACGCCGCCGCCCGCGGTGGACCCCGCTTCCCAGCGGGAGTTGTTTCCCTCTTGAACCTCCCAGCGGTCCCCTTGGCCTCGGAAGCGCACCGCCTGCGGGCGGAAATACGCCGTCACGACCGCCTTTATTACGTTGAATCCCGCCCGGAAATCGCAGACGCCGAATACGACCGGCTCATGCGCCGATTGCAGGAAATCGAATCCCTTCACCCGGACTTGCGGACGCCGGATTCGCCCACCCAGCGCGTGGGGGGAGCGGTGTCTACTGATTTTCAGCCGGTGGCCCACGCGGTGCCCATGCTGTCGTTGGACAACACCTATTCTGAAACCGATTTGTCGGACTGGCGCGACCGGGTTCTTAAGGGTTTGCCGCCGGGCGAACAGCCTTCCTACGTGGTGGAACTAAAAATTGACGGTTTGGGTTTGGCTCTTTTTTACGAAAACGGGGTTCTGGTTCGCGCGGCCACCCGGGGCGACGGCGAAACCGGCGAAGACGTGACCGCCAACGCCAAAACCATTCGATGCATTCCCCTTCGGTTGGAGGGCCGTCCTCCGGCGCGGTTGGAGGTTCGGGGAGAAGTGTATGTGGAAAAAGCGGCGTTTGAGAAATTCAACCAAATCCGGTCGTCGGACGGAGCCGCAATTCCGTTCGCCAACCCGCGCAATTTCGCCGCCGGCAGTTTGCGGCAGAAAGATTCCCGGGTGACGGCCGAACGGCCCCTGCGCTATTTTGTCCATTCTTACGGAATGGTGGACGGAGCGCGGTTCGAGACCCACCGGGATTTTTTAGCCGCGTGCCGATCCTACGGTTTGCCGGTGGACAGCCGGACGGTGTGGTGCGCCTCATTCGATGAGGCGCAGGGGGCCTGCCGGCGGTTTTTGTCTCAGCGGGGGGAGATCCCGTTCGAAGCCGACGGAACCGTGGTCAAAGTGGACCGAATCGATCATCAACAGCGCTTGGGGTTTACGTTTAAATCCCCTCGCTGGGCGGTGGCATTTAAATTTCCCGCGGCCCAGGCCACCACGCGGGTGGTGGACGTGGAATTGTCCGTGGGGCGCACGGGCGCGGTGACGCCGGTGGCCAAACTGGATCCCGTGGAATGCGGCGGGGTGACATTGTCCAGCGCGTCTTTGCACAATTTCGATGAGATCAAGCGGTTGGACCTGCGCATCGGCGATTGGGTGTTGGTGGAACGGGCGGGGGAAGTGATTCCCAAAGTGATTCAAGTGATCGTGTCTAAACGGCCGGACGATTCTCGGCCGGTTCTGGTTCCCCGGGCGTGTCCGGCCTGTGGAGGCTCCATTGAACGGTCCAAGGAGGGCGAAGTTATATATCGGTGCCTCAACTCCGCCTGCCCGGCCCAGGTGGAAAAGAGTTTGCTCCATTTTGCCGGCCGCGACGCGATGGACATTCAGGGGATGGGGGAAGCGGTGATCGCGGAACTTCGAACCAAAAATTTCGTATCGGACTTGGCGGATCTTTACCGACTGAAAAAAGACCAACTGTTGACGTTGGACGGGTTTAAAGAGAAGAAGGCCGACAACTTGCTAAAAGCCATCGCGGTGTCCCGGGCCCGTCCGCTGTCGCGGTTTTTGCACGGGTTGGGCATCCGGGACGTGGGGGAGAAGGGGGCGCTGTTGTTGGCCGAACGGTTTGGGACCGTTTCCGCTTTGATGAACGCATCGGAGGAAACCTTGCGGGAATTGCGTGACGT
>JAYRXX010000002.1:0-1493 GCA_041917295.1 Elusimicrobiota bacterium | reverse complement strand
GCGCTCCACGCCGATTCTTTTAACCCCGCGTCCACCGTTTTCACGCGGAAATAATACGTCGTGTTCGTTTGCGGCAGATACCTCAACATCAACCCGTGCGTCGTGTTCCCGTCAAAGATCTTCGGCGGTTTCAGGTAGTTGCCCATCCCCGGGCTCGACCACAGTCCCGTCGCCACCGACTTTCCCGTGAACCCCGATACGCTCGACACCTCCACCGCATACGTCAACGCGTTCGCCGCCGTCGATCCCGTCCCCGTGTCACTGCCTGCTACCCACTTAAACGTCGCCGTCGATATCCCCGTCGCGCTGTAATCCCAGCTTCCCGTCAACGTCCCCGGCGCCGTCGGCGCCGTGTTCGCCGTTGTGCTTTGATTTTTATAGATCCTCAGTTCCCGCGTCGTCCCGCTCGTCTGTTCCCCGCTGGCCAAGATGTCCAGGTCCCCGTCCAGGTCAAAATCCCCCCACGCCACGCCTCCGTCCTGCATCCCGTTGCCCGACCCGTCCACCTCAATTTGCGTTGCGTCCACCGTGGCGTTGCCGTTGTTTTTATACACGCGTAGTTCTCGGCTTGTCCCGCTCGTCTGCTGGCCGCTCGTGACAATGTCCAGGTCGCCGTCCACATCGAAGTCCCCCCACGCCACACCGCTGTAGCGCAACCCGTTGCCGCTCCCATCCACCTCGATCTGCACCGGATCCATCGTCCCGTTGCCGTTGTTCTTGTAGATCCTCAACTCCCGCGTACTCCCCGTATACCCCACCGCCAATAGGTCCAGGTCCCCGTCGCTGTCAAAATCCCCCCACGCCACGCCCCCGTCCTGCAACCCGTTGCCGCTCCCATCCACCTCGATCTGCGCCGGGTCCACCGTCCCGTTTCCGTTGTTTTTATATATCCGCAGTTCACGCCCCCCCGCCGCCGTCGCCCCCATGGCCAGAACATCCAAATCCCCGTCCCCATCGTAGTCGCCCCACGCCACGCCACAGAGCTGTACCCCTCCGTTCACCCCGTCTACCTCGATTTGCGTTCGGTCCGTCGTTGCGTTCCCGTTGTTTTTGTAGATCCTCAGCTCTGAGTTTCCGCCCCCGGGCACACCCCCCGCTAAAATGTCGATATCCCCGTCGTTGTCGTAGTCCCCCCACATGAATCCCCCGTCCGCCATACCGCCGCCCCCGCCGTCCACTTCCAGCTGGGTTGCATTCATTGTCCCGTTGCCGTTGTTCGTGTAAACCCGCAATTGCCGGGTGCTCGCCACCCACCCCAACGCCCCAATGTCCAGGTCCCCGTCGTTGTCGAAGTCCCCCCAGCTCGTGGTTCCATACCTTAACCCGTTTCCGGCGCCGTCCACCTCGATTTGGGTTGCGTCCATCGTGCCGTTGCCGTTGTTCTTGTAAATACGCAGTTCACGGGTGCTTCCGGTTTCTCCGTTCACCAGAATGTCCGGGTCCCCGTCGTTATCATAGTCCCCCCACGCCACCGTCCCCCACTTCAACCCGTT
>JAYRXX010000001.1:0-2261 GCA_041917295.1 Elusimicrobiota bacterium | reverse complement strand
ACCTCCAACGCCCCCGCCACCGGCGGCGTCGTATCAATGTAGACACGGAACGGGCTTGTGCTCTCAAACACATCGTGAACATCCAAATTTCCGCTCCCGGTATCAACCATCGCCGTCCCGGCAATATTTAAATAGTATTCACCCTCTTCCCTCACCGCAAAACCGCCCACCGCTTTGTCGTTTTTACTGAACTTGTCTTCGTCTGCCTGTACCACATCTTCCCGAACATCCAGGAGACCATTCCATCCATACGTTTGATCCATATCATTGTTCTTGATCGTACGGGTCCTCGAACTCCAGAGCACATTAAAATGAGACGATCCCGACGCCGTGAATGGAACCGTCATACCGTTGTAATAGATCGCTTTGTTAAGACTGTCGAGATGGGTTAAATCTTCGCCCGTGGGCAACGTCATCTTAACGGTGGGAACCCCCGCGCTCTGCGCAATCGCCATCCCAACCCCCGGCCCCACTTCCTCTTTGAGTTCATTGCGCGCATACAAGACCACCTCATACCCAAAAGTGTCCGGTAATCGCGTCAGAATCAGTTTTCTCCCACCCAACCAATCCGAACGCCGACCCCATACAGGATCGTCACTGCTAAACGTTGTTTTTCCCTCCTCACCAGGAAGCACCGCATACTTTCCCGCACTGGCATCGGGCGTTCCGCTAAAACCCGCTCCCGCCACCAATCGGACCGCGTATTCCGTGGTCGCTGGGTTCTGCGTTGGATCTTCAAACGAGATGCCCAATTGGAAATTGCTTAATATCGTCGTCGCCTGCGGGGCTCCCGGAACAGCCGGCAACGTATGTGTTTGCGTCGTGGCACCAACCGAATAATCCCCCACCGCGTTTTGGCTGCGTATTTGCACGACATACTCCCTGTTCGGGTCCAAACCCGAAAAAACGGCCGGCGACACCCTCGACTCATAATTCGGCAAAGTGCCGGACCCCACCAGATAGATCCGGGCCACATACCCGCCAATTAAATCGTTCGCCCCTTTGCTCCATTCCACTTCCAATTGCTGCTTGTCTCCAGCCACTACCGGCTTGATTATTTTCTCGACCAGGGGCGCTTCCGGTAAGGTCGTTTTTTGAACCGTCTCAGAACTCTCGCGCGACGGGGTTATCCCCCGTCCAACAGCCGTCACTGTAAACTCATAGGCCTTCGCCGGGGTTAACCCCCCCACGATTGTGTGGGTCGTCCGAACGATCACGGGAGGCATCGGTTTTTTCCCATCATACACCGCGACTTCATACATCGTATCCAACGGATTTGAATTGCGTTCCCATCGAATAACACTCGATCGCGTGGACGGCGATATATCCAATCGCCCCAGAATCGGTTTCGACACGCTCGTCACCACGGCTTGGCGTGTGAACGTCGTCGAAACTCCATTGTCCCGCCGTTTCGTCCGAACATCCACGTAATACGTCGTGTCCGGCGTCAGGGCCGCTCCCGGCTCAAGCCATTCACTGTATCCCCCCTGCCCTCCCGCCAACGACTTCCACGATTGCAACTCCTCTTCCCGTGTCGACCATTCCAGCGTATACCCCGTCCCGGGGGCATTGACCACCGCCACACTGTTGACCATCGAAACGGGCTCCCCCCACTGTGCTTGAATCGAATGATTCGAGATAACGGGAAACACAACAGACCCCGCCGCCAGCGGTTCCGTCCAGGCACTCGCCGTTTGAACGGGAGCTGTTAAATTTCCATTGTCCGGTTTCACCCATACTTTCACATCGTATTTTTCGTTCGCCCAAACCACCCCTTCCAGCGCCCCAAAAACAATTGATCGCGCCCCGCGAACCGTTTCTCTTACGGGAAACTCTCGCCTGTTCCCACCGTTTTCTGTTGATAACAACACCTCATAGATCGTCGCCTCCGCGTTGTTCCCAGGATCCCATTCAAATTTCACTTCGTGGGTGCCGTTACCCACAGCCGCCGAACTTAAGTTAACCACCGCGGAGGGCCACGTGTAATTAGTCTGTTCTCGCGAATAGACGCCCCCTTCCACTTTCACGCGCGCGATGTATTGTTGGTTGGAAATCAACCCTGTAAACGTATATTCCGAAACATCGGTCACGAGAGGATAGGATGTCCACGGCCCCGTCGTATTCGTTGTCAGTTCCACCGCGTATTTTGTCCGAGCCGAATTTCCTTTCTTGTCCCACGTAAACTTCAGCTCACGGGTTTGGTCGCCCACCGGCTCCAACGAAATGGATTCCACGTCCGCCGAAGCCGTCTCGGCTCCGTT